>JBMNRU010000006.1:0-143963 GCA_050944855.1 Lachnospiraceae bacterium | reverse complement strand
AATCTGGAATATAAACAAGAGAAAAAAATAATTTTTAAACTCCATTTGCACTCCATTTGGTCTTTTCGACACCCCGCAAAGCCTTTATTTATGGGCTTTTCCGCGATTTTTCAAGCTACTCGAACTCAATCGTCGCCGGTGGCTTCCCGGTACAATCATACATGACTCGATTTACGTGTTTTACTTCATTTACGATCCTACTGGACACTTTTCCAATTACTTCCCACGGAATCTCAGCAAACTCAGCCGTCATAAAATCTGTCGTCGTCACGGCTCTTAACGCCACAGCGTAATCATAGGTTCTCTCATCTCCCATAACACCAACAGAACGCATATTGGTCAGGGCTGCAAAGTACTGGCCCAGTTCCTTGTGTACACCGGCTTTCTCCAATTCTTCCCGCCAGATGGCGTCAGCATCCTGCACCATCGCTACTTTGTCTGCAGTCACCTCACCCACGATCCGGACGCCCAGACCCGGACCCGGGAATGGCTGTCTGTATACCAGGTATTCTGGAATTCCCAGTTCCAATCCAACTTTTCGCACCTCATCTTTAAACAAATCACGAAGCGGTTCTATGATTTCTTTAAAGTCTACGTAATCCGGCAGACCGCCTACATTATGATGAGATTTAATTACTGTGGATTCACCGCCCACACCACTTTCTACTACATCCGGATAAATGGTTCCCTGTACCAGAAAGTCTACGGCGCCGATTTTCTTTGCTTCCTCTTCAAAAACACGGATGAATTCTTCCCCGATGATCGCACGCTTGTCCTCCGGTTCTGTCACACCTTTTAAGCGTTTATAAAAGCGTTCCTGCGCATTGACACGGATAAAATTCAAATCGTAGTTTCCATCCGGACCGAATACAGCTTCCACCTCATCGCCTTCGTTTTTACGGAGCAAACCGTGATCTACAAATACACAGGTAAGCTGATTGCCCACTGCTCTGGACAACATAACTGCAGCTACAGACGAATCCACTCCTCCTGAAAGAGCACAAAGCACTTTGCCGTTCCCGACTTTTTTACGGATCGCCGCAATGGATTCTTCTACAAAGGCATCCATTTTCCAGTCGCCCACACATTCGCAGATATTATATACAAAGTTTGACAGCATCTTCTTACCCTCCCGGGTATGAAGTACCTCAGGATGGAACTGCACCGCATATAACTTACGGCTTTCATCCTGAACTGCAGCTACCGGACAGTCCGGTGTGTGTGCAATGATATCAAATGCCGGTGCTTTTTCTTCTATATAATCGTTATGACTCATCCAGCAAATCGTTTTCTCTGACACCTGTTCAAATAATTTAGAAGTAGTATCTACGGTCACTTCAATTTTTCCATATTCACGGACAGGAGCTTTGCATACGCGGCCGCCCAGCTGATGCATCATAAGCTGTGATCCATAACAGATACCCAGGATCGGCACACCCAGTTCATAGATTTCCTCTGCATATTTTGGTGAATCCTCCAGATAAACACTGTTTGGTCCGCCGGTGAAAATAATACCCTTCGGTTTTATTTCTTTGATTTTTTCGATATCCGTTTTGTATGAATAGATCTCGCAGTATACATTACATTCCCGCACACGTCTTGCTATCAGCTGATTATACTGACCGCCAAAATCCAGTACAATTACTGTCTCTTTTTTCATATTTGCTCCTCCTGTCTGCTCTGTATCTTCATATCTTTTTTATTTTAATATTACGGCATACCCTGGGGTATACCTTATCGCGCTATACGCGCCCGCCTGTAGGGCATGTATTACGGGATGCTCTTTGGGTATACCTTGCCGCGCTGTGCGCGCCCGCCCGTAGGGCATGTATTACGGGATGCCCTGGGGGTATACCTTATCGCGCTATACGCGCCCGCCTGTAGGGCATGTATTACGGGATGCTCTTTGGGTATACCTTGCCGCGCTGCGCGCGCCCGCCCGTAGGGTATGTATTACGGGATGCCCTGGGGGTATACCTTGCCGCGCTGTGCGCGCCCGCCCGTAGGGTATGTATTACGGGATGCCCTGGGGGTATACCTTGCCGCGCTATGCGCGCCCGCCTGTAGGGCATGTATTACGGGATGCCCTTTGGGTATTATATTCCTATCATTTCGCATTGACAAGAAAAAATTTTTCCGTCAGGCAATATATTGATGCTGCCATTTTCCGCGAATGTAGCGGGTCACAAAGCAAATGGTTCGGAAAACCCAGTCTATCGTCATTGCCACCCAGACACCAAATACACCCCAGCCCAGGAACACTCCCAGAATGTAACTGAAACCGATACGGAAAGTCCACATGGAAATGATGGATAAAACCATGGTATAACGCACATCGTTGGCTGCCCGCAGAGTATTGGCCAGCGTAAAGGCCAAGGGCCAGATCAATACAGCGCAAAGGGAATGATAAATAATAATCCTCGTTGCATATTCTGTGGCCTCCGGTGACAGATTATAAATTTTCATCACAACGGGAAGCAGGCCAATCACCACCAGATTAACCAAAATGAATAAACCATATACGATGGAAATAATTTTCTTGGTATAATATCTGGCCTGTGCATAGTCATTGGCGCCCACGCACTGAGATACCACTGTGAGCAGCGCAAATCCTGCTGCCAGTCCCGGCAGAACCGCAAACGTGGCGATATTGTTGGAAACGGCATTCGCCGCAATGGATGCGGTTCCCATACCGGATACAACACTTAACACCAGAATTTTTCCCAGCTGGAACATACTGTTTTCCAGACCATTGGGGACGCCGATATATAAAATTTTCTTTACCAGCATCCTATCCAGATGAAAGGATATTGGACGCGGAAAGTGAATCAGATATTTTTCATTCCGAAGCAGCATCAGGATTACCACGCAGGCAACCACACGGGATACCAGGGTAGGAATCGCCACCCCTTCTACGCCAAAGCCCAAGCCATAAATCAGCAGCGCATTGCCTCCAAGATTGATACTGTTCATCAGCAATACTGTATTCATGGAAATCTTAGAATTACCCATAGAACGGAAGATCGCCGCACCCGCATTATATAATGCGATAAACGGTATGGAGGCAAATACAATGAGCAAGTACAGATTACTGTTATACAAAACCTCCTCCGTGATCTGACCGAATACTACATGTAAAATGAAATTACGGAGCATATAGCCAAGAATCATTACCACAACGGAGGAAAAAAAAGTAACCAGCATAAGCTGGTTAGCTGCCCTGCATCCCATCTCCGGGCGTTTTTTTCCGATATACTGCCCTGCTACCACAGCACCTCCTGTGGCCAGTGCAGCAAATATATTAATCAACAAAATCATGACCGTGTCTACAAGGGAAACGCCGGATACGGCCGCTTCTCCCACACTGGCTACCATGATGGAATCCGCAAGTCCTACAAATGCCTGCAAAAATTGTTCCACGATCAATGGAACAATTAATGCAATTAACGCTTTATTACTAAATAAATACTTGCTTTTGTCAACTTGTGTCTTTTTGTTCATTACTGTGCACCTTCTCCTGTCGTTTCTTCTGTTGTTTCTTCCACTGCCAATACATCGGCGATAGAATTATCACTTAAAAATGTGTCCGCATTATAAAGGAATAACACATCCGTAATTGCATAATTTTCGATGATACTGTCTACATCATCGTAAAAATACCGGGGATCTACAATTACAATATTTTGATAGTAAGGCAGTAAAAACTGTACAAAACAGTTGGCATAAGAATCTTTGAATAAAAGCAGATTCTTTTGCTCTTTCTGTGTTGTACTGATCTCAATACGGGCGTGGTTGCCCCCGAAAAACACCGTATATTTATCTTGTTCTTTCAACGCATCGCTGCTGTAAATGGAAGTGGTTTTCTCTCCCTCTTCCGTATAAAGAACAATATAATCTGGGTTTACATTCTTTGGCTCATAGATCTGCACACGGTCTTTGGAACCATGATAACCGCTTTTAGATGCCAATGTCCCCTGGAAATCATCCGCCACTGTATAAATATTATATTCAGTCTCAGGACCGGAAATATTCATGGCTGTTGCCACATCATAAAATGCATAGTAAGCTCCAAGACTTGTCCAGTGATGGTCTGTCTTATAGTAGATATCTTCCTCTGCATGCTTTTTCAGCGTTTCTATGACATCAATAGGCTTCACCTGGCTGCCTGCTGCCGACATTACATCCGCAATATCCTTCGCCTGATCCCTTACCGGAGCTCCGGACGGCATCTTACTTTCCAAAATATAAGCTGCATTCGGCACTAAAGCCATATAAACCGGAATATCTGCATGTCTCGCTGCAAATTCTCCGATGCTCTGGGCATTTTTATTCACATTATCCCAATCCGGCGTACCCAGTACACCCATCAAATAACCGTCTTTTCCCAGATATACACCATTGGACTCCTTCTTGCCCAAAAGCTTGTCCTCATATAATTTTAATGTGATCCACTGATCTCTCATAAAAAACTGATCAGACACATAGCTTTCAAACTCCGACATAAACTTGCCGCTTTTTACAGATTCCCAGGTAAATTCCGGTCTCTGCGCCAATACTCTGTTTTCTGATGTTGAAAAATCCGTGGATGGTTTTATTATGTTAACTATAAGAACAACAAGCAATACGACTGCGAAAATTATCGCCAAGCGGGAATACACCTGATTCAGTCTTCTTCCCCGTATTTTCCGTCGTTCGGTTCTTCTATCTTCATTCAGTGACATTTCCAGCGACCCTTCCTAAAATCTGAAATACAAAAATGGATTATATGTAGCATTTACCAAATATGCGGCGGATAAGATGAAAATCAAACCATAAACCACTAAAACAAAACTTCGGCTCACTTTTCCTCCCACAGCACACTGAGCAAATCTCTTATAAGTATATGGTATAGAACATAAAATCAGAACCAGAAAAAGCACAAAATAATTAGATAAATAATACCATGCGGTTCCATCCATAAGGCCATTTGCACCGATTCCGAACAAAGTTCCCATATAACTTAACGCACTTCCCATATTTGGCGAGAAGAACAGCACCCATCCGATCATAACCAGAAACATCGTATAAATGTGTTTCACCACACCCGGCAAATGTTCCAGTACATTTTTCAATACAAACTTTTCCAATAACAGGATTACTCCATAGTACAGCCCCCAGAAAATAAAATTCCATGCCGCTCCATGCCAGAAACCGGTGAGAAGCCATACAACAAAAATATTCCGAATCTGTTTTTGGGTACTGACACGATTGCCTCCCAGAGGAATATACACATACTCCCGGAACCAAGATCCCAAGGAAATATGCCATCTTCTCCAGAATTCTGTAACACTACCGGATGTATAGGGATAATCAAAGTTCTTCATGAACTCAAAGCCAAACATTTTACCTAAACCAATGGCCATATCCGAATATCCGCTGAAGTCAAAATAAATCTGGAACGTATACGCAGCAACGCCAATCCACGCGGTCAGCACCGACACTTCTCCTGACGGCAAAGCCGCAATGGCATCATAGGCCATACCAATATTATTGGCCAAAAGTACCTTCTTTCCCAGACCTCGAAGAAACCAGGCTGCTCCGTCACCAAATCCTGCAATGGTTAACCGGCGGTTGGCCAGCTGCTGCTCCACATCTGCATAGCGGACAATTGGACCGGCTATCAGCTGAGGGAACATAGAAATATAGGTTCCAAAATAAATGGGATTTTTCTGTACTGCCACTTTTCCTTTATATACATCAATAATATAAGATAACGTCTGGAACGTATAAAATGAAATACCAATCGGCAGAGCAAGCGGACGGTACGGAATATCCACAGGAAGAATTGCATTCAGATTCTCGATAAGGAATCCATAATATTTGAAGAATCCCAAAATTCCCAGATTCACGCCAATGGCCATCCAAAAAGCAATTTTCGCCTGCTTATCCCGACCTTCTGACTTGTGATAATCAATCTCCACGCCTGCCACATAATTGTATATAATACTGAAGATCATCAGCAGGATATATACCGGTTCTCCCCAGGCATAAAAAATCAGACTCGCAATGAGAATCACAGTGTTTTTCAGCACCCTCGGGACAAGAAAGTATGCCAGAAGGACAATTGGTAAAAATACAAACATAAAAAAGACGCTGCTAAATATCATAACTTTTTCTTCCTTCTATCCTATAAACTCTTTTGGAAAGCTTTATCTGCTGCTTTTGCTTCCTGATGCACTACAAACAGAATATAATTTCCCTGAATATCCAAAACATGATCCTCCAACAGCTTACACTGCTCCGGTCCATATCCTTCAAAGCTCTCCAGCTGCTTGTCCAATCGCTCATTCACTGCCATCTCCACAGCTTCTGCCTGTGCCGTATCCTTCAGCTTCACAAGCAGCACCTCTTCCACCTCCATGTTGGAGCCGGACACATACAACATCACATCTGCATAATCATTTCCATTAATACCATACAGCCGTTTTATCATACGATTGTCCGCTGCTGACAGCCCTTCCATGTCAATAGCCTTTGTCACCGCGCGGTCCACGTCCGCCATCTGGGCATTGCTGATATCACCGCCTCTCAAAAGACTCACAATAAATACAAGCAGCAAAACAATCAATACATATTTAATAAAACTGATACCTTTTTTAAACTGTTCCATCACATTTCTACCTCAGTCAGCATATTCATTGCCCAATACTCATAAAATTCCTTTTTAAAATGAATTCCATCTTCATCATACAGATCCTTATGTTCTTCATAGACCTGTGTATTATCAATATAATGATAGCCCTTTTCTTCACACCAGGCTTTTACCGCCACATTATAATCCGGAATATTTCTCCAGGCACTTGACCTTTCAAACGCCGGATCCTGTGCCGGAAAAATAGAGTTAATATAAATCTGAGTATCAGGAAGAAGCTCCATAAGCGCCTGCATCTGCTCTTCAAATGCAGTCACATATTCTTCCGGTGTATTCCAATATCCAATACTTACGTCGTTCAGCCCTGTGCATAAAAACAGATAAGATGGATTCAGTGTCTTCATCTGATCCATATAGTTGGGAATATCAGCAATCGTAAGGCCGCCGTCAGCCAAAATTCTCTGCTCATCCAAAAACTCATGATAAGAAAATCCCACTGTCCGGGAATCGCCAAAAATGACATAATCACTAAACTGAGCCCACACAGGCAGCGTTCCATTCGCCAGGGCTTCCGCACGGGCTTCTTTCCGCACCTGCTTTACTTCCTTTTCCACAGCTACCATATCCTTTGCTTCCAATTCCTTCAGATGGGAAACACCCTGAGCAACACCGGTATCCTCCTTTGGCCAGGCAGCTCTGACTCCCAACACGATCAAAACAATGAGTACTACGACAACCGCCAAAATAGCCCATTTCTTATTTATTCTATTTAAAAGTCCTCCTATACTCGCTTTCATCCGGAACAGGATTCCCTCGGAATTACGCTTCTGCATCTTTCTTTCCATACAAAATTCTCCACCATTCGCCAAATTACAACATCCTTATTGTACCTCTTTCTTTTTCAGAGTACAAGTAAAAATGCGAAGCACTTTCATGCCCCGCACTTTATTCTTCAACTGTTTTCCAGCCTCAGATATTTTTCCCTTGTAGCCATTCCTCCCCGTATGTGCCGTTCCTGTTTATTGACATCCAGAACCTCCCTGGCCTGACTGGCTAAAGAGGGGTTGATCTGAGCCAGACGCTCTGTTACGTCCTTATGTACCGTACTCTTGCTGACGCCAAATTTTTTTGCGGTCTGCCTGACTGTTGCTTTTGTTTCAATGATATAGCTGGCAATCTCCACTGCCCGTTCTTCTATATATTCTTTCAAGGATAAGCCCCCGAAGACACTGTTTTTACAGTGTATGCCGAGGGCCTTTTTGATATGAATTTTTCCAGATCTGCTCCAATTTATGATAGTCATATACTCTATGATTATCAGATGTTCTTTCAATAAGGAGAATATCCTCATTATCATAGTATTGCAGGGTTCTCTTGCTTACCCCCACAAACCGACTTACTTCATTGATTTTTTTCATTACGATCTTTCCTTTCTCCATATGTCTAAGTATAATTTATTACGTTAACGTAATAGCAATACTTATTTACGGATTTGCCTGTTACATGTTTCAGAAAAGACCATATAAATTTCGCGAATTTCCAATCTCTTTTATTTCATAATCTAACTCTTGACTTTTCAAATAGAAAAAAATACACACTTGTCAGAATCTAATATCTGGTCTTGCTACGTTCAAGAGTCGCCCTGTAATGCTCAATTTCTTCTTTGTTGATCTGCAGCGCACGCTCTTTTCTATAACCCATTTCAGGCTTCTGTGCGAAAACCAATGTTTGAAGAATACACGCAGCTTTAACACGTTTCATAATCACACCTCCTTTTGGTTCAATACATTACAGCAGAAATATTAGACCTATAATGCAGAGAGATGTTCGAGCGAAACTTTGCGTTTGACACAACGGCTGCCGTCGAAATGTCGGCTGAAATGCACTCTCCTGGTAGCTTTGCTACCATATAATTATAGCATAAAATTCCAAAAAAATTGTAAAAAAGACTTTGAAAAAATTTTGACTATGTGTTACAGTAAGTGCAACGAGTAGCAGAAAATGCGTAAGTCCAGTTTAGGATTTACGCATTATTTTTTTGCGCTTTTTTAGGAGGTAATTAAAATGGAAAAAAATCAATCCTATCTTGCCACTGAAAAGGTGGGCAAACTTATGGGCAAATATGCAGTGCCCTGTATCATTTCTCTTTTAGTCGGTGCGTTGTATAACATTGTAGACCAAATCTTTATTGCAAATGCATCCTATCTCGGTTCTTACGGAAATGCTGCAAACACAGTGGTGTTCCCGTTAACAGTCATTGCTCTCGGCATCGCCGTTATGATCGGTGATGGATGCTGTGCTTTTGTCAGCATTTCGCTTGGAGAAAAGAAAACAGACCATGCAACTCGAAGCGTCGGCAACGCTATCTTGCTTTGTATCATCAGCAGTATTCTTTTAACCATTCTATATCTTATCTTTGCAAAACCAATACTTACAGCTTTTGGCGGCAGGGTGAATGCAGAAACCTTTGAATTGTCAAAAGAATATTTCTTTTGGATTGCCCTTGGCCTGCCATTCTATATGTTTGGCCAGGCGATGAATCCCGTTATTCGCGCCGATGGAAGTCCGAAATTTGCCATGCTGTCCACGATTGCCAGTGCAGTAATTAACATAATCCTTGATCCGATATTCATTTTCTATTTCAAATGGGGCATGATGGGCGCGGCTATCGCAACTGTGGCCGGTCAAATTATCACAGCTGTCTTTGCTGTCTGGTATTTATTTCATGCAAAGATAATTAAGCCGAACATCAGCGACCTGAAATGGAACAGTAAAATTTTGAGCAGAACACTGTCCCTTGGCCTTTGTAGTTTCCTTGCACAGATTTCGCTTGTTGCGGCAATGATGGCAATCAACAACATGATCCGCAAATATGGTGCAATGGATCTAATTTTCAGTCAGGAACAGTATGCACAAATTCCTATGGCGGTTGTCGGCATCGTTATGAAATTTTTCCAGATTATCATTTCTATTGTTATCGGTATGGCAGCGGGATGTATTCCCATTATAGGCTTTAATATGGGGGCCAAACTTACAAAACGAATAAAAGATTTATTCACCATACTCTTAACTGCAGAAGCCTGCGTAGGCGCGGCTGCATTCATCATTGTAGAGTTCTTCCCAAGTATATTGATACAAATTTTCGGCGCTGCTAACGAAAGTGTTTATTATACCGATTTTGCTGTAAAGGCATTTCGGATCTATCTTTGTATGATCATTTTAGCCTGCGTGAATAAAGCAACTTTTATCTTTTTACAGGCGATGGGCAAAGCGGCAGAATCCACAATGCTTTCTATGATTCGTGAAATTGTATTCGGTGTTGGTTTTGCTCTTCTATTGCCGCTTTTTTTCGGACTTAACGGTGTGCTTTATTCGATGCCGGTATCAGATGTCTTAACAGCAGTAATTTCGGCAATTATCATCCAGAAAGTATATAAAGAATTAACTGTATAAACTTTAGAAACGGACGTATGTTTTAGCACAATACGTCCGTTTCCATTTTAATTATTCCAGAATATCAACGGCAAACAATGCCTCTCCTGCCTGCACCTTACCCTGCTTCAACAATCTGACTCTTTGATTGTCCTCTAATTCCATACATACCACCGGAGTTGCGATAGACGGTACATGTTTTTTCAAATACTCCAGATCTGCCCGCAATAAAGGATCCCCTTTTTTCACTCTTTGTCCCTCTTTTGCCAAAACCTCAAAACCTTTTCCGCCCAGCTTTACTGTATCAATACCCACATGAATCAGTATGCGAATCCCTTCATTTGTTAGAAAACCGACCGCATGCTTTGTATCAAATACAAAATTCACCTCCCCATCTGCAGGTGCTTTTATCAAAGGATCCTCCGGCATGACAACAGCGCCGTCACCCATCATTTTATCTGCAAAGGCCGCATCCGGTGTCTCTGACAGGTCTGCTGCCGTTCCGGTAACCGGACTTGAAATAAGGATGCTCCGGACTACCTTGGCTTCTTTTTCCCCGGCAGCTATTTCTTCTTTTACCGGTTCTTCCCGTACATCCGCCATTTCCACGTCCGATACCTTTTCCAGATAGTCCTCCAGATTTGATTTAATTACCGTTACATGCGGGCCGTAGATGACCTGCACACTGTTTCCTTTCTGCAAAACACCGGATGCTCCGGTATTCTTTAACACCGCATCGTTTACCAGTTCCGCCTTATATACGGTACATCGCAGTCGTGTGGCGCAGCAGTCTACATCACTAATATTGCCTTTCCCGCCAAGCCCCCGTATAATATCTGCACTGAATAAATCTTCCTCATCCATACCGTCGTTTCTCTGACCGGTATCTGCATTGCGCGCATTTATATCCGCTCTTGTATAAAGCTTTATTTCTGCATCATCCTCTTCACGTCCCGGAGTTTTAAAGTCAAACTTCAAAATCATAAATCTAAAAATCACATAGTACAGGATAAAATACACAATACCTGCCGGAATCACCAACAGCCAGCTGGTCTTATCATTTCCCTGCAGGATTCCGAATAGGAAAAAATCCAGAAAACCACCGGAAAAGGTTAGGCCTACGGCTATATTTAAAATATGTGCAACCATGTAAGCAGAACCGGCAAGTATCACCTGCACAACAAACAATGCCGGAGCGACAAACAGGAAAGAAAATTCTAATGGCTCAGTAATGCCAGTCACCATGCAGGCCAAAGCAGCCGACAAAAACAATCCGCCGGCGGCTTTCTTTTTTTCCGGTCTGGCACAATGATACATGGCAAGCGCAGCGCCCGGAAGACCGAAGATCATAAAAATAAACTCACCAGAAAAATATCTCGTAGCATCTGCGCTGAAATGCATCACATTGGCAGAGTCCGCAAGCTGAGCAAAAAAGATATTCTGTCCTCCCTGGATCCATTCTCCGGCAACTTCCATGGTCCCTCCCACTGCAGTCTGCCAAAAGGGCATATAAAATACATGATGCAGACCAAATGGGATCAGCGCACGCTTGATCAGGCCAAAGAGCAGCGTACCCAGATAACCGCTTCCCGTGACCAGACCGCCCAGAGCATAGATTTCATTCTGCACAGGCGGCCAGATAAAATACAGAAAAATACCCACAAACATGTATACAATGGTAGAAATAATCGGTACAAAACGAGTTCCTCCAAAAAAGGACAGCGCATTGGGAAGTACAATTTTATAAAAACGATTGTGAAGAGAAGCTACTCCCAAACCCACGATAATTCCGCCAAATATGCCCATCTGCAAGGTGGGAATTCCACAGGAAGAAGTAATCGTTCCTTCCAAAACATCCGATACGATATCCCCATTTTCCAGGATCTCGCCATGGAGCGTCAGCATCGCGTAAATGGCGGTATTCATAACCAAATACCCAACAACTGCCGATAGTGCAGACACTTCTTTTTCCTTCTTTGCCATGCCAATGGCAATACCAACGGCAAATAAAACAGGCAAATTGTCAAATACTACACTCCCCACTTTATTCATGATCACCAGCATGGCATGCAGAATTGTTCCATTTCCCAAAATTTTCTCCAGGCCATACATCACAATCGTAGTTTCATTGGTAAAAGAGCTTCCGATTCCCAGCAGAAGCCCAGCCACCGGAAGGATGGCAATGGGTAGCATAAAACTCCTTCCGGCTCTTTGTAAAATGCTAAAAACTTTGTCTTTCATATTTTTTCTCCTTTTCTTATGTATAAGAATGTTTCCTAAAATCCAAACAAATATACTTAAGCAAAGGCCTGATATCTTTTTCCTGTACAAATACATATCCTCCCGGAATTTTTCATCTCATGGAAAAAAAAGTTTCTTATAATGCCAAAAAGACATTCCCATATATCACATACTCTAATGCTATATATGAGGAATGTCTCCCGCACAACTTATACGAATATTATGAAAAATGAATTTCTTTTCCCTGTTTTTTACGTTCGTAAAACTCTGCTGTAGCCGCATAGATGACATCACCGGAAGAATTCAGTGCAGTTTCTAAGGAATCCTGAATGACTCCGATAATAAAGCCAACGCCTACTACCTGCATGGCAATATCATTGCTGATGCCAAATAAAGAACACGCCATAGGAATCAACAACAGCGAACCGCCGGCCACACCGGATGCGCCGCATGCTCCTAAAGTCGCCATCACACAAAGGATCAATGCAGACGGAAAGTCCACGGACACGCCTAAGGTATGAGCCGCTGCCAGCGTCATAATAGCGATCGTAACTGCTGCTCCGCTCATATTAATCGTAGCGCCCAGAGGAATCGAGATCGAATAAATATTTTTATCCAATCCCAGTTTCTCACAAAGCTGCATATTGACCGGAATGTTAGCCGCTGAACTTCTCGTAAAGAATGCTGTTACGCCGCTCTCTTTTAAACAGCGGAGCACCAACGGATAAGGATTTTCTCTCAGCATGATAAATACAATAATCGGATTCATAATAAATGCTACGGTCAGCATACAGCCAACCAGCACAAGCAGTAACTTGCCATAATCCATAAAAATACTCAGGCCGCTTGTAGACACGGAATTGAACACCAGACCCATAATACCAAACGGAGCCAGACTAATGATCCAGCGAACCGCAGTGGAAACGGCATCAGAAATATCGACCAACAGACTTTTTGTTGTATCGGAAGCTATGGATCGAAGTGCAACGCCCAGAATCACTGCCCAGGTCAAGATACCAATATAATTTGCATTAGTCATGGCCGTGATCGGATTCTGTACCATATTCGTCAACAGGGTTCTCAGCACTTCCCAGATACCAGACGGCGCTTCATTATTTACCGCATCTGTCAGAACTAATGTAACCGGGAAGATATAGCTTGCGAGCACCGATACGACGGAGGCCAGTAAGGTTGACATCATATACAAAATAATAACGGTACGGAACTGGGAACCGATACCCGTACTGGCATTTGCCAGGGCACTGATAATAAGTACAAACACTAAAATTGGGGCGATCGCCTTTAATGCTCCTACAAAAATATCACCTAAAATGATAATTACAGTTGCCTGCGGAGCGACCACTCCAAGAATGGCACCAATCGCAAGACCAATGACAATACGAAGAATCAGGGAAACACCGTTCCATTTTTGAACAATACCTTTCATACACTCACCTTTTCTTTTCTCATATTCTTTTGTACGCTGCCGTATCTATAAACATATATTCGGAAATTATAATACTATACCCACCTGCCTATCGCAAGCATTTTATGGGTTTTCCATTATTTTCGGAGAAAATCATACGCAAACCCCTTGCTTTTTTCTTCTATCTGTCATATACTGTTAATAACGATAATAATTACTATTATTAATGGAGGTAATCAATATGAAAAAATATGTTTGTGGACCATGTGGTTATGTTTATGATCCAGAAGTTGGCGATCCGGAAAACAACATTGCACCGGGAACCGCATTTGAAGACCTTCCGGAAGACTGGGTATGCCCGATCTGCGGAATGGGTAAAGAAGAATTTGAAGAAGAATAACAGCAAAAAAGCGGGTTTACTGTCTAGTAGATCCGCTTTTTAGCACGCACCAGTGTATCTCCCTGATATTCCAGTTTCAGAGAGAAAAAGCCTTTTTCCTGCAGCAAAAGTTCCAGAAAAATGCGGTCGCCTTCCCACAGATGCAGCCGGGGCACCTCCTCTTTCGGAATCCATTTCAGTACACCTTCACTGCAGCTTTCCATATCGGCCTCTTCCAATGTTCCTTCATAGGCATCCGCCGTATACAGATACATATATTCGCATCCCCATTCATCGGAAACAAAAGTAACAATTCCGCGGAGCCGATAGGAAGTTAACATAAGTCCTGTCTCTTCCTTTACCTCCCGCAGCAAACACTCTTCCGGGCTTTCCCCTTCCTGAAAATGCCCGCCCACGCCTATCCATTTCCCTTGATTCAGATCATTTTTCTTGGATATCCGGTGCATCATCAGATAACACGCATCCTGTTCGATATAACACAAGGTAGTCATATGTTCAATATTTTTTTCCATAATTTTTCCCATTCTTTCCGCCATTTAAAATACTCTGACAGGCTAATATACCTGCAGGCATACTGACTTTCACACATGATCCTATTATAATGACAAATAAACCCCGGCGCAAGAAATACCCGCAAAAGGAGCCAAATATCCTTGCTTTTATGTTAAAATAACACTATTCTAATAATTATAATACAGAAAAAGGAAGTATCATTATGAAAATCATTCATGTTGCCGCCGCTATCATACAGGACGGCGGACGTATCCTTACTACCCAAAGGGCACATGGCGAATACAGCGGATACTGGGAATTTCCCGGCGGTAAACTGGAACCCGGTGAAACAGCGCAGGAAGCCCTGGTACGGGAAATCTACGAAGAACTAGACGCGCAGATTCAGATTCTCCGCCATTTTTATACTTTAGAATATGACTATCCCACTTTTCATCTGGTTATGGATTGCTATCTGTGCCGCCTGGAAAATAACGACTTCACACTGCTGGAACACAGCGCAGCACGCTGGGTAACAGAAAGTGAATTAGATGATGTGGACTGGCTTCCGGCAGATTTGGAAATTATTCAGGCTTTGCATGCTTATATGAAGACCAATCCCGTGAAAATGATATTTTTCGATATTGACGGCACGCTGATCACCAACAAAACACAGATCCTGCCGGACAGTGTTCGTCAGGCCCTTGCAGAAGCCAGACAAAACGGGCATCTTACCTTTATCAACACCGGAAGAACGTATTTCAATATCGAACAAGAGCTTCGCGACCTGGGATTTGACGGCTATCTGTGCGGATGCGGTACCTATCTCTATTACCATAATACCCTGCTTTTTTCCCACACAATTCCTCATGAGACTTGTGTAGAGCTCCTGAAATTATTGAGAGAATGTGGCGTTTCTGCCTTTTTTGAAGAAAATGGACATATCTATAAGGATCCCCGGCTTCCGTCCCTTCCTCGGTTGGAAAAGAAAATGATGGATTTTTTAATAAAAAGAGGCATCCCCTGCCATGTGTTTGAAGATGACAGTACGGCTACCTTTGACAAATTCATTGTTTATTTCCTTCCCGGCTGTGATAAGGAACGCTTCCTTCGTGCCATCCATGATAAACTGACCTATATCGACCGGGGACAAAATATGGGAGAGATCATTCAAAAAAACTATTCCAAGGCAACTGCCATTCAATATATGATGGATTATCTGCATATTCCTCTGGAAAACTGCTATGCCATCGGCGACAGCACCAACGACCTGTCCATGCTGAAATTCGTTTCCCATGCCATTGCCATGGGAAACAGCATGCCGGAGATCCTTCCCTACTGTTCCTATCAGACTTCTGACGTATTAGAAGACGGTATTTATCAGGCACTGAAACATTATCATATTATTTAATGCAATAAAATAACGGGACTGCTGCTTAGGCTTAACCCAGGCATCCGTCCCGTTGTTTTCTTCTATTTTTATTCAGCCGGTGTTTCTTCCGCCGGTTCTTCTGCAGGTTCCTCTGTTCCTTCTGCCGTACCTGCATCCTCTGTTTCTGTTACTTCCGCATTATCAATCAGGAAGGTACACACTTCATCCCAAAGGATATTAAACTTCACCATATCTTCCCCATAAGTCTCTACCATGGAAGCTCCATCCTCAAAACCATAGAAGGATGCATATTCTTCCAGCATGGACTCGTATTCACCCTGTGTAATCTCAATGCCTTCCGCATCCATAATAGCCTGTACTACCATCTTCTGCTGCAGACGTGTCTTGGCACCTTCCTCACAGATATTTTCAAACTGCTCTACCGTGAATCCCTGTGTTGTAATGAAATCATCCAGCGTCATTCCGGAATTCGTAGCATACAAAGTTTCAACCTGTTTTTTATATGCCTCTGTTTCTGCTTCCAGAAGTTCTTCCGGATATTCACTTACCTCAGAATTTGCCAACACCTGTTCAAACAACGCGGTCTTTACTTCATAATCAGCCTGTTCCCCGCTGTTTGCTTCCAGCTGTTCCCGCACCAGTGCTTTATATTCCTCTACATTTGCAGACTCTGTGTTTTCCTGTACCCACTCATCCGTTAATTCCGGGATTTCATAAATACCATTCACCGTTACATGAAATACTGCCGGCTTTCCGGACAACTCTTCATTATTCTCATAAGGATCCGGAAATGTCACATTTACATCCACTTCCTCTCCTGAAGACACACCGATCAGACCTTCCTCAAAGCCTTCAATAAAGGTCTGGGATCCAATCGTCAGGTCATAGTTAGAGCCGCTGCCGCCTTCAAATTCTTCACCGTCAATGGTTCCCACATAATCAATATTGGCAATATCGCCTTCCTGGATCGGACGGTCCGTTACAGCTGTTGCATTATATTCCAACGCACTTTGTATCTGATAGTCTACATCTTCATCTGTAATATCATAGACCGTACGCGTAGTCGTTAATCCTTTATATTCTCCCAGAGTAAAATACTGACTTAAATCCTCCAAATCTACGGCTTTCAGAACCTGGGATGCTGATTCCTCATCACTGGCAGCACTTTCATTGTCTCCGCCTTTTCCTTCTTTATCGGAATTTCCGCATGCTGTCATAGTAAATGCCAGACACACTGCCAGGCACATCGCTACTACTCTTCTCTTCATAATATTACTTCCTCTTTCTTTCATGGGACTGCGCCCTTTTTGTCATACATAAACGATTATATAATAAATATGACAAAATAGAAAGGCTTTCACTAATTTTTCATAGTTTTTTCATGGATTATCTTAGATATACCCCGACTTTTAGCAAAACGCTGCTCAGGACAACTCCGGTACCGGCGGCCGTCTCTCATCGTATACCTGATTGACATCAAACAAATCTATGGTGCGGTTCTGGTCTCCATATTTATCCTGAAACAGGCGGTATCCATCCAGATTCCTTCGTCCCTGGCGCACATAGTCATCCCGTATCTGGAGAAAATACGGGCTGGAATCCACATTGCAAAAAAAATGGAACCCCATTTCTTTCAGATATCTGTATTTTTCATTATCAGGAGAATACTCATGCCAGTCTCCCAAATCCTCTCCGTGGGCAAAAATAATCGTATCGCTTCCTCCAATAAGAGGTGCCACATTTTCCATCCATTTCTCAGTGTCTTCCTTTAGTTCTTCCAGGGTAATCTGTGCAATGTGCCGATGGCCCCAGGTGTGACTGGCAAACTCCCAGCCGTCCTCCATCATCGCCTGCGCCACTTTTTGGGCCTGCTCACATTCGTTCTCCCAGCAATAGTCCGGATGGGCTGCAAGCCATGCCTTCTTATCCTCATACAAATCTTCCGGCTGATCCCGATAACTGCTGTCGGTGCGGTATCCCAAGATTCCATTATAGCCGGTGAGGGCGATCATTCCTTTTGCCCCACGATAAGACGCGTCCGGATGGGCTTCTATAAAAGCGTCCAGAAGAGGTACGCAGTCATAATTTCCTACAGCTGCCGTGCCGTCTGCCTGTATATACTCACACTTTGGATTTCCTTCTTCATCTAATACGATTTTATCTGCCATCCCATGACCTTCATAGCTATGATAATAGCACAGATCATCCAGAGACAGGACAAAAGGCTTTTTACCCGGCGGCAGCAAAATTTCTTTTTCTGTAAAATGTACCGTTCCGTCCGCATCAACGGTCTGCTCCACCAGATCCCGCATACGCACCAAAACATAACCATTGTCATACATTTGCTGCGTAATACGGTTAAACTCTTCCAGGGTAGTCATCCATTGACTGAATCCCGCTCCCTGATCGCCGGCAAACCCCTGACCGGGATCCACCACCAGAGAATGATAAAAAATGTGAGTAACCTCTTGGGGACGGATCGCCACACATGCAGACTGAGCCATCTCGTATCCCTGCACCTTCTGATTTAACCCCACGTCCTGCTGGTATCCCGGAAGGCTCTGCAGCAGGATGATAGCGTTATCATAATCATAAGAAGCTGCCATACGGTCTGCCGTCTGCAGAACCTCTTCTCTTGTCATAGGAGTATTTCCTGCCGCCACGATACCTTCTGCCCTTTCTTTTATCTGCCGTGTCAGGCATAAGATTCCCACCGCAAGCAACCCCATCATCAGCAAATATCGTTTTTTCATAGCATCTCCCCTCCGCTCGTTTTGCAGGTACGAAAAGAATTCCTCAAAACAGTATATTATAGCCGCATTTGAAAAAGAAATATTTGCCTTTTCTTTTAAAGGATGCTACAATATTTGTTATGTATAAAACAAATTCCTGCTATCAGGGAGGGCATTTCTCTATAGGAATGCCAAAGAAAGGAATTTAGGAGGTAACTTATGAACTTTTGGGTAAGCTTAATCATTATTGCTGTGGTCATCATCGCCACTATCGCGGTGTTATATTTTGTGGGAACACGGGCACAGAAAAAGCGGGATCAGCAGAAAGCGGAAATGGAAGCAGCTAAGCAGACAACCACAATGCTGATTATTGATAAGAAGCGGATGCCGATGAACAAATCCGGACTGCCGCAAATGGTTATTGACAACACACCTTGGTATTTACGCCGTTCCAAACTTCCGGTTGTAAAGGCTAAGATCGGACCTAAGATTTTTACACTGGTCTGTGATGAAGCGATTTTCGATTTGATTCCATTGAAAAAGGAAGTAAAAGCGGAAGTAAGCGGAATGTATATTATACGTGTAAAAGGCTTAAGAGGGGCTCTGGATACCCCCACCGGCAAACCTTCTCTGGGACAGAGACTGCGTCGCTGGACTATGAAGACCATTGACGGAAAATAAGCAGAATCTGTAAAAGGCCATTTCCTCAAATTGAGGATATGGCCTTTTTCTAATGTGTCATTAAAGTAAAATCCTTTGCTCCCTGCGGTTTTACATTGATCATAATGTTGCAGTCCGCCACATGTTCGTCATTTACTTCCAATGCGTAATCTACGGAAATGTCAAGATTTTCTTCTGACTCAGAAACATCCACCTTTGTAGCCGATATTCCCATCTGCAAAACACCATATGGTGTCTGATAATAGGTCAGATTCTTTTTATTCTCTTCAAATACCATATGTACATTGGCAACACCTTTTTTTCTCACTTCAACCCCATCGGGTTTCACCTTTATCATATTCTGTGTGGTCTCATCAAATCCTTCTATCATTTCTTCATATTTGATAAAATGACGGCCATTCTGAAAATAATACTCTCCGGCTGTGACAATTTCCACCGGTTCTTCCATTTCGATGGAATCAGGAAGAAGCTGCATGCCCCGAATACTGATCAATACCTGTTTTGTCATGGTAATTCTCCTTTTCATGAATACAAGCGTGACACCTCTGCAGTCTGCCGAGGGCTGTATCACTTATTCCTGGAATATTGTACTCTGCCCTTCGGGGAAATTCAAGACAAATCTTATCTCTTCAGCCATTTAAAACGTATTTTTACTTTTGCATCTTTGGTAATGGTTTCGTATTCTTCTACGGTAAGTACATGACGCAGATCCTCCATTTTCTCCTGGGTTACCACAGCACAGGTTTCATCCAGAAAGCACAGACTGGGATAAAGCACACACCACCAGTTCTTGCCCTGTGCTTCTCCGATTTTCACCTGCAGCGCTTCATATTCTCCGGCAGGCAAAGTACAGTCCCCATAGGTTTTTTCAGGAAAATAAGATTGGGTCAGACAAACTTTTACCGGATAGGTCTGGCCTGCTTCCTGCATAACGGCTTCCGCCACATGACCGATCTCTTCCAGATGGGCAGCTGCACACGCACGCGTGTCCGCAAGAGTCGCATCTTCTCCCAGGATTTCTTCCAGATAAGAAACCACCGCCGTCTTCACCTGCAATTTTAACTGCTGGTCTTGCTCGCTGTCACTGTTCGCCAGCACATGGAAACGAAGCACTTCCCTGGCGATGCCCTGCTGGATCGCCTGTGCGGATACCTGCTCTGCCTGTATCTCTCCCTGTCTTGCGGCTCCTGCTGTGATCGCTCCTGTCAGGCCGATGGAAAGGGCAGCTGCCAGGGCATATATTTTATAAGAATATTTTCTTTTTTTCATAGATACAACCTCCTTATCAGAAGTATGGCCCTGGATCTTCCATTCTATTCCAAAAATACAACTCTGCCTTCTACCCCTATGTTTATAAGCTTTGGATACTTTTCCTGATTGTGCCAGGCATTATAAAGATCGTACAGCTGCGGTATCTCTTTCTCTACAGAACCCGGCTTATTTTCAATGATTCCCGTCAGATATTCGCCGAGGGAATCTATATCTCTTCCATTTAGCGCCATAAGCTCATAAAGCTGATCCGTGCTAAATACATACAAATTTCCGGCAACCGAAGGGATGGCTTCCAAATAGGCTAACAATTCTTCCATTTTTTCCTGCTCATTTATGATTCCGTTCCCCAGCACCAATACTTCCACATGACCCAGATCCAGATATTTTTCCTGACTCAGATCAAACCGGTTTCTTGCTTCCTCTGGCGTACTTCCCGTATACATGATTATCTGTTCTTCCTCTGCCCCATTCACATCTGCTTTCTCCTGTCCTGTGACCAGAGCCATATTGGGCATGCCATACATGACCCGGAACTGTTCTTCCTGATAATCTACCCCAATAATAAGAGGAAAGGCCCGTTCTTCCGGCTCAATAGCAGCGCAGCCGGATAACAGAGATACAGCTGCCATTGATATTCCTATGAAAAATCCCCGACAGAACCATTTTTTCATATTGCTTTTCTCCTTCTTCCCAGAATTCCCGCGGCTGCACTGATAAGCAAAAATACAGGAATATAAACATACCTCAGCATTTCCCCATACCACCACAGAGCATTTTCCTGTCCTTTTAAGATCACTGTCCCTATCCATACCACAGCCATTGTTAAAAATGAAACTTGCTTTCCCCCTATCCTGTCCAGCACTTCTCCGCAATAAAAAAAGGTACTGCCCAGTGCAAAAAGCAAACTAAAAACTACAAATATGATCCAGAATACATCCATACGTTCCATAAAACCGCCGGGCAGCCCCACACCAGCCATCAGATCGATCATAGGATACGTATGTGCCCTGGTTCCGTACAGACCAAAAGTACCCTGCAAAAGCAGCATTGCCGCCGCCAGAATTCCTGCAAGAGTAGTCACTGCCACAAAAACGGTGCCGATGGTACTGTAGGGCTTCTCTACCTGCTTTAGCGTAACCGGCAGAAGAAAAAGAGGGACAAAAGCGCAAAACATGCCATAGCTTCCCTTTGACAACGTCTCAAAGGATAACGGGGCATGGACCGCAAGATAACGGGGCTCTGTCTGAAATATACCCAGAAAAAACATCAGACAAAGGGCCGCCAATAAAACAGGCACACACGCCTGAGCCAATCTTCCCCGCCTCTGCAGCCCTTTTGCACTGCCCATATAACAAACCAGAATGGTCAGTATTTCTATTATCCAGGAAGCCACTCCGTTGACCAGATAATGACGGATGATTTCTTCCATGCGCAGCAGGAGAAAAATACCGGAATGTAGGAGAAATACCAGATAAAACAAAGATACAACGATACTTCCCCATACCCCAAAATACTTCTGCATAGAAGTAAACACATAGCTGATCCGTACTAAAAAAATACTGCAGAACAAAAATACGATAAGCGCGATCCCCAGCCCCAAAATACCGCATCGTCCCAGCATGGATTCCCATCCCGGAATACACAAAAGATAAATTCCCACACAAGTAAGTACTATCTGGCAATACAGCTGACTGTGAGAAATTTTTTGATTTTTTGCAAGCATATTACTTCTCCTTTCTCCGAAGCCGTATTCTCTCCTGCGGATTTGCATAAAAAGGCCGGCTGCGCAGCGTCCAGATAGGTCCCCGGAAGATACCGTCCTTCACACTTCTGTCTCTGGTAAACGATGTGGCAACAAACGGCATCAAATAAGGAATACCAAAACTTAACAAACCGGATAAATGACTGAGCACCAAATATACCCCCAAAGCAATCCCGTAAATTCCCAGAGATCCCCCCAGAATCACAAAACCGTATTTTAACAGCCGAAATGCCGCTGAAAACTCTTCATTGGGAATCGCCAGAGAACAAAGGGCTGTAACAGCCACCACTACGACTACCATAGGGCTTGCCAGATTCGCCTCCACAGCAGCCTGTCCCACGATCAGACCACCTACGATACCGATGGTGCCCCCCAAAGGCCCGGGAGTACGTACCCCTGCCTCCCGAATCAGTTCAAAAGCCAGCTCCATTAAAAGAATTTCCAGCATACTGGGAAAAGGCACTCCCTGCCGCGCCTCGGAAAATGAAAGAATCAGATCCGATGGCAGCACCTGTGTATGAAAATCGGTCACCGCCAGATAAAGGCCCGGCAACAACATGGTAATACACACCGCCGCGTAGCGCAAAAAGCGAATCAGACTGACCATTTCAAACCGGTTATACCAATCCTCCGACACCTGAAGAAAATCGTTATAAGTAGTGGGCAATAGCAGGGCAATAGGCGTGTTATCGCAAAGCAGCGCCACCCGCCCATTCAGCAGCTCCATAGCCACCTTGTCAGGACGCTCACTGGTCTGAAACTGGGGAAAGGGAGAATACCACACTTCTTCTGTCAGCTGTTCTACAATGCCGCTGTCTGTCACTCCGTCAATCTCAAAAGATTCCAGCCGGTTCTGGATCTCTTCCAGAAAAGCTTCTTCTGCCAGATCCTCAATATAGAGCAAGTTGAGTACCGTATGAGAACGCACACCCACTTCCAGCTGCTTTACCTTGAACTTTGATGTGCGCAGCCGCTTTCTCACCAGGGCAGTATTACTTTTTACTGCATCCGAAAATCCCTCCCGGGATCCCCGCAAAACCTGCTCCCGTTCTGCCTCCTGCACACCCAGGCTGGGATAGCCTTTGCTTGCTATTTTTATAGCATAGGGATAGCCGTCCAGAAAAAATATGGCATTTCCGGCCAGCATAGCAGTAAATGCCGCCTCCATGTCGTACAGTGTCTGCACATCAGAAATGCCAAGGCTATTGTCTTCCACATAGCGGCGAATCTCTTCCTGCGGCATCTCCCACATATTATTAATTAATTTACCGATCAGTGAATCCTCCAGCATCATATTGCTGACTGCCACTTCTATATAAACAACAACGCAGCGAAGCTTCTTATCCTCTCCCAAAAGCATGGGACGAATGATAATATCATCACAGCCGGCCAGACGTTTTCGAATGTAGCTTTCATTTTCCTGTATATCAAATGATATGGACTGTTTGGATTTCATGAACTCCCTCCTTTACCATCATTTATGGTCTGTATTTTACAAGACATCCCTTATCGTTCGGCGTGCAAATGTCCTTGCTCCTTCCCTGCAAATACAAAACGCTTCCCTTCAACTATGAGCCAAGATACACCTAAGCCTCTCCTGAGAGGCTTAGTGCGTGTTGACGGCTAGCTGAGAAGGAGCGTCCTGTTTTGTGGCATGGCACAGGCAGGGGTGGTTTTATAAGCACGAACAATAATCCACAGGGCAAAAAAAGTAGAAGACACTCCCGCATCTTCTACCATTATCTGCAATATTTAATTTCTTATTCTTTTCCCCAGAGACTTTGAATAATTCCCTGCTGCTGATTCTCTATATGCCGGCTGACACATGCTACAGCCAGTTCCTTATCCCGTTTCTTTAAAGCCTGATAAATCCCCTCATGTTCTGCGATAAGATCATGGGTCACTTTGGGGTCCTTCAGATATTCCATTCGGTAACGATACATCTGCTCCCGCAGATTGTTCAGCATCTGTACCATACGCTGATTATGCGTGGCCTGATAGATTACTTCATGAAACTCCACATCTGCTTCTGTCAGTTCCATCAGATTGCCTTTCTCCTGAAGCTTTTCGAACTTTTCTTTTGCCTTTTTCAGAGCATACAGCTGCTCCTGGGTTATTCTGTCGCACGCAAATCGAATCGCCAGCGCTTCCAGCCCCTGCCGCACTTCCAGAACTTCGTTTAAATCTCTTTCCGTAATGGAAGCTACCTGGGCACCACGGCGGGGTATCATAATTACCAGACCTTCCAGTTCCAGCTTACGGATCGCTTCCCGGATAGGGGTCCGGCTTACTCCCAGTTTATTGGCCAGAGCAATCTCCATTAATCGCTCTCCCGGCTTTAATTCCCCTCTTAAGATCGCCTGGCGGAGTGTTCGAAATACCACATCCCGCAGCGGCAAATATTCATCCATCTGTATTTGAAAATCATTTGTCATTCGCATAACCTCCATCGGTGTTATAAGGTGTGGTCAAAAACACCTGACGGGCCAGGCCCGTTTTCCGCAGTTCCTCCATCGCCCGTTCACCGGCTTTTTTATCCTGAAAAATACCAAATACCGTAGGACCGCTGCCGCTCATCATAGCATTGACAGCTCCATGCGCTAACATAACTTCTTTGATCTGTTGGATCACCGGATAACGGGGAATTGTCACGGTTTCCAATACATTTCCCATCTGCTCCGCAATGACCGCCAGATCCTGTTCCTTAAGTCCCCGGACCATAGCATCAATATCCGGATGAAAGTGTAATTGATCTGCATGCAGATTTTCATATACAAATTTTGTAGATACACTGACCGGCGGTTTCCCGATCAAAATATAACAAGAAGGCATAGGATACAGCGGAGTCAGCACATCACCGATCCCCTCCGCCAATGCCGTTCCTCTCATAATACAATATGGCACATCTGCACCTATCTTTACTCCCCGTTTCATAAGATCCGTCTTGGATAATCCTAAAGAAAACAAACGATTCATTCCTACCATCGCGGCAGCTGCGTCTGAACTTCCTCCGGCCAGTCCTGCTGCAACAGGAATTACTTTTCTTAGGGATATAGAAACCCCTTTTTTGATTCCAAATTCATCGATCAAAAGCTTTGCTGCCTTGTACACCAGATTATTTTCATTGGTGGGAATATAAGACAGATTTGTCCTAAGAGAAATACCAGGCTTGTACTTTACCGACATCTCCAGCTGATCATACATATGAATGGTCTGCATAATCATACGTACCTCATGATATCCGTCCTCTCTTCGTCTGACCACATCAAGTCCCAGGTTAATCTTAGCAAGCGCTTTTATCTTCATTGTTACCCTCACATTATTTCTTCTGCTGTGCGCAGGAGAAAAAGACAAAATTGTATTTTCCCCCGCACACATTGCACTTTGTATACAAATTATTATACCTATTTTTTGCTTATTTACAAGTCTTATCCTTCGATCTTTTTCATTAAAATCAAAGTATCATAAGGACGTATTTCCTCTGTCTCCAGATTATTTAATGTCTTGATCGTATCTATGGTAGTATAAAAGGATTTTGCAATATCCCAGAGGGTATCCTCCGGCTGCACCATATAACCGATAATTCCCGGCATTTGATTTATCTTCTCCGGATCCAGCTCCTGTTCTTCGATATCATCCATAATTTCCATGCTCTGCTGCCGCACTACCAGGGCATTCAAATTCATGACAATCTTCACTTCTATTTCATCGCTGTCAATCATTGTGGTAGACAATTGTTCCAGATCTGTACGCAAATGATACTGACAGTCTTCATCAATATCCGGAGCCTCAATCAAATGGGAAAACGGAATCATAGCATTCATAGAATAAAACGGCATCTCATCGTCACTCACAATATACAGAATACGAATTTGTACGATTCCTTCCACCTGAATACCATTTTCAACAATTTGAGAATCATCCACCTTAACTGCGCCTTCGCTGTGGCAGATCTGCAGAATTTTTCCCTGTTCTTCCTCCACTTTGACTCTGTCGTTTACTTTGCATTTGGAGAAATTTTTAACCAGGAGACTTTCCAAAATCCGTGTACTGCAGTGGGGTATATATTCTTTGGAAGGAGTATATACATCCCGCAGCAAAGAAATTTCTTCCTCGTCGTACACCTTAATATCCAGCTCAAGCACGACTTCCACGCCCAGCATCCGTTCTTCTCCGTCAGCATCCAGTTTGATCTTCAGATCTCCCTGCTGCATAGACAGTTCAATGTTAGGGATCATTTCCATCGTACATCCGGCACAATCTACCTCCTGTGAAAACGGAATGGAGTATTCCAGCCATTGAAGAGAATTATTTTCATCATTTCCGCTATACAGCACGAAAATGAAAAGTTCTCCTTTCACCAGTATATGATCTGCCGTACAGCGGATATCCATACCTCTGACTTCAATGGTATGCCAGAGAATCTCATAAATATTGGGCTTATTGGAAGCCAGCGTAATTTCTTCCTTTAGTCGCAGGGTATCCTTTTTATGTATGATAAGGCTCATAATATTCACATTCTGCTTTTTTTGAGAGATAGACTCTTCCTCCAGTCCTATGGGCAGCTGCAGATCAACTGGATCATCTACCACGGCCTGGAATGTAAGCAAGGTTTTTACATTCAGTTTCCGGGAATTGATCAGAGACAGACTCAGGTCTTCAATCTCCCATTTCAGCCGCACTTTATCCCCGTTTTCCAAACCATCCAGATTCAACGACTCTTCAATGGGAATACTTCCTGTCAGGCTGTGAATCCGCCGCTCCTGACTGTCTCCCACGTATAACAAATGTACTGCCAGAATTCCTTTAATAAATACCCGGCCTTCGGTAATCTGCATTTCATCGATCTGAACCTCTCCCTTTTTCTGGATCATCCGGCCCACATCCGGCTTCACATCCGGTACATTCATATCCTCATCAAATGTAATCTGGCTGATCGCTTCACATTTTGCAGCCATACTGTGCGTCTGTTTTTTAATAATCTTCACGCAAATCCCTCTTTTCTATTCAAATATTACCGGATCTTCCCGATATTCCATCTTAATGACCAGGCTGGGGTAAGACGGCTCCTTTGTCAGCTCCTCTTCCCGCGGCGGTCCGATCAGCATCGTCTTTAAATGTACCGCATTATCCCAGCGGGAAACATCTTCCACCTGTATACTGTATCCGCCGGTCTCCTGTCTGCCGTACCCTTTCAGAAGATACAGATACTGGCCGTCCTGATAGGTCATTTGAAATTCCTGTTCTTTATTCTCATCTAAAAGCTTTGCCACCTCTTCCGGATAATCCTCTGCTTTCATGATCGTATATTCTAACGTCTCAGCATTGGCAGAACTGACTTTTGTAATGCTGCATCCAGCCAGCAGCAGCCCCAATACCGCCAGTGCTGCTGCAATTATTGTCCATCTTTTCATACTGCCGCCTGTTATACATTCTTATCCATATTTTATGTGCGTTTTATGTAATTATTCTATCAGAATGGTTGCAACCCCGGAAAAATTCTCCTATAATGAAACAAGATTCTTAAAATTATGGAAACCAAAGGAGTATTTTATTATGATCCGTTTTCTTCTTACCTGTATCGTTGTGATCGGATATCTTATTTTATCCATCCCATTTCTTTTAGGAAGCGCCATATGGGGGAAATTCAATCGTCAAAAAAAGGATGAATGGGCTCTGCACTGCGTCCAGTCCGCTTTTCGTCTCTGCCTGAAAACTTCCGGTATACAGGTTACGGTCCTCGGCCATGAAAATGTACCCACGAATCGACCTGTGTTATATATCTGTAATCACCGCAGTTTTTTTGATATCCCTCTTACTTATGTACAGTGCCCCGGACTCACCGGTTATATTGCCAAAAAAGAGATGGAATCTATCCCTCTTCTTTCCAACTGGATGAAGTATTTATATTGTCTCTTTCTCGATCGGAGCAATATTAAAGAAGGGCTGAAAACCATTTTAAAAGCTATTGAATATATCCGAAACGGCATATCTATCTGTATTTTCCCGGAAGGAACCCGCAACAAAGGAGCGTCAGAATTAGAAATGCTGCCTTTCCATGACGGCAGTTTCAAAATAGCCACAAAATCGGGATGCCCTATTATCCCCATTGCCATCACCAACTCTTCCGCTATTTTTGAGGATCATTTCCCCAGGATCAAACCGGTAAAGGTCATCGTAGAATATGGCAAACCGATCTATCCGGAAGAACTGGATAACGAAGAAAAGAAATTTTTAGGAAAATATACCCAGAACATTATATTAGAAATGCTGAAGAAACATTCAGAGATGATCTAAAAGAAAACACAGCAAAGGCCGCTGCAGACAAATACAGCGGCCTTTTTTTATTTACTTAATACTTCTACTATTTTATCAAACTGCATAAAGTGTGAGGCTTTTACCAGAACAGTATCCCCTTTTTGTACCAGCAAAGGCAGCTGTTCCAATAACGCTTCTCTGCTGTCCACATGAATCACCTGCAGATCCGCATTTTCCTTACCGGCTGCTTCTGCCATATGCTTACACAGCGTTCCCACACATACCAGCACATCTATGTCTTTTTGTGCAGCAAAGGTTCCTACCTGCGCATGAAGCTCTGCTTCCTGCTCACCCAATTCACCCATATCTCCTAAAATAGCTACCCTTCGTCCCAAGCCATCCTGGAGTACCTCTAAGGAAGCCTTCATGGAAATAGGATTGGCATTGTAACAATCATCAATGATGGTAAGACCATTGGCCTCTATGATATGGAAACGGCCGCTCACCGGCTGCAGGCTTTCAATTCCCTTACGGATCTCATCCAGGGTCAGACCGTAAATATAACCCACTGCAGTACCTGCAAGTGCATTATATACCATATGTCGTCCCGGAATCGGTATTAACGCAGAAAAAGATTCTTCTCCCACATGGATGCGACAGGCAATCCCTTTCAGTCCTTTGCTTTCGATCTCATCTGCATAGATAAACGTCTTTTCATGAATTCCGAAAAATAGTGGTGCAACGCCTTTGACTTCCTTTACCGTGCACAGCTTATCATCATCATAATTCAAAACAATATGGCCGTCTTCTCTCAGAAAATCAAAGATCTCTGTTTTCGCGCGAAGCACACCGTCCCGGTCAATTAAGAACTCCAAATGACAGGTGCCGATATTGGTAATGACACAAGTATCGGGCTTAGCGATCTCAGCCAGCCGATGCATCTCTCCAAATGCACTGATTCCCATCTCCAGTACGGCAATCTCATGATGATCGCGCAAATTGAAAATGGTCAGCGGAAGACCCAGTTCATTATTAAAATTGCCCTGTGTCTTTAACACATCGTATTTCTGGGAAAGAACAGCAGCAACCATCTCTTTCGTACTGGTCTTGCCCACACTGCCGGTAATCCCTACCACCGGAATCTTCAGCTGCTCCAGATAATACCTGGCAATATCCTTTATCGCCTGAAGAGAAGACTCTACCTTAATATACGGATAGGCTACTTTCTCCAAGTCCCGTTCGGATAAAGCGGCATAAGCCCCCTTTTCCATCACCTCCGGAATAAAGGTATGGCCATCCACTCTTTCGCCTACGATAGGAACAAACAAACAGCCTTTTTCCACTTTTCGACTGTCTGTCGTAATCGCTGTCACACACAGGCTGCTATAAGCAGCGTCTCCTATATACGTTCCGCCGCAGGCCTGCGCAATCGCCTCTAATGTCAGATTCTTCATGTCTTACTCCCAACAATTACTTATATTTTTTCATAGAAATATGGATCAACTCTTCACAAAGGGAAGGATAGTCCACTCCCACTGCCTGTGCTTCCTGGGGCAGCAGGCTGGTTGGTGTCATACCCGGAAGTGTATTCGCCTCCAGACAGAACATCTCACCTTTTTCATTCATTAAGAAATCAAGTCTTGCATATGCCTGCAGACCTAAAGCATCAAATCCCATTTCCGCATATTTCTGCATCTGCTTTGTCTGCTCTTCTGTCAGTTCTGCAGGACAGGTTTCCACTGCAGAACCTGCTTTATATTTGTTAACATAATCATAAAAGCCTTCAATGGGTGCGATCTCGATGATCGGAAGCGCTTTGCCGTCCAGAACTCCGATGGAAAACTCTCTTCCGGCTACATACTGCTCCACGATCAGCTTATTGTCATAAGTAAATGCCTCCTGCAGAGCTTTTTCATACTCTTCCTGTGTATGTACGATAAATACGCCAACACTGGAACCCCCGCAGCATGGTTTGATGACCACAGGTAACTCCAGACCATGGTCTGCCAGTACCGTACTGTCCTCTCCTTTTACCATCTCTGTGCCGATCGGAGTCGGAACACCATGACAACGGAAGATATCTTTTGTGATTCCCTTATCCATTGCCATACCGCTGCTTAAGTGACCGGTACCCGTATAACGGATTCCCATCAGGTCAAATGCCGCCTGCACAGAACCATTCTCTCCATTCTCTCCATGAAGAGCGAGAAATACCATATCTGCTTCTTTACATACTTCAATGACATTAGAACCAAAAAACTCTTTCCGGTTCTTTTTCGTCTCTTCTACTTTATCGTTAAAGCTCTTCATGTAAGCAGCTGCTTCTTCAACGTCATATTCTTCCGGAAAAATTACCTTCCCCAAATCCTCTCTTCCGAAATATACGTCCATAAGAATCGCTTTGTGGCCTTTGCTTCTAAGTGCCCTGCATACATCTGTTCCTGATACAATAGAAACATCTCTTTCGGTGCTAATTCCTCCCGCCAATACTACAATATTCATGTTATCTTCTCCTCATCCGCCACTGTAAGGCGCCAATCCTTTCTGCCAACAAACATGTCATCCCGGCAATTTTATATAGTTTCACTCTATTAATAGTATAGCAAGCTAAAATTTTTGTCAACTTGAAAAGGACACCGAAAAATCTTCCGGTGTCCCTGCATTTTAGTATACAATAACTGCGGTTCCGATCTCCACCGCGTTAAAAATCTTCTCTGCATTCACATAAGGCGTATTGACACAGCCATGCGATCCGTTGGTCAGGTAAATGTCGCCGCCATACTGACTCCTCCAGGTATCCGCATCATGAATACCCACATTGCCGTTAAACGGCATCCAATAGGTTACCGGCGTACTGTAGCCCTCGCCTTTCAGCACGGCATCCTTCTTTTTGGCATCAATCGCCCAACAGCCTCCCGACGGCGTGTCATACTGTTTCGAAACATTTCCGGTTACTACCGGTGTATCTACAATACAGACTCCATCCTTATAGCACCACATTCTCTGCTCAGAGATGCTTACCTCCACATAGGTTCCTCCGATATCATTGGCAGAACGATCCTTCGCAGAATATCGGTATACCGGCTGGCGGTTTTCTTCTGACTGTCCGTTCTGAACAATTTCCATAACAGCGGCGGCTTCTTCTTTCTGGTTCATGCACCATCCATAATCACCGCCCTTTAATGTAATCGTCTCACCGTGAGAGGTCGTAAACTGCCGGCTTAAACCAAACGTATCATACTTGATGGCCAGCTCTTTCATAGAAGCCAATACCTTCTCTTCATCCAGATATACATTCCCCTGCTCATCTTCTGCCAGCCAGGTCAGAATCGTATTACCGTCAATCACTTCCTGACGGCCTCCGAAATCATATGTGATCCTGGAGGACAAATATGTATTATACTGCTGCATTTTCTGGTTCAGAGATTCATCATCACTGTAAACGGCAGGCCTTATATAACAGTCCTCTTCCTTTAACGATAACTCTGTTTTTCCTTCTTTTACTGCCGAAACAATACATTCCAGTGTCTTTTCGTAATCCAGCTGGTTTCCCATCACTTCCGGCACGATTTCATAAACTCCCTGTTCATTCTGCTGCAGATGGGCATCCTGCGGCGCAGTCATATTTTCTTCCTGCAAAAACGGAAGACCGTCCACGATCTGCTTTAAGGTTGCCGTATCAAACTCTGTAGTAACGGCCATATCATAATCATTCTCATGGGCAAAAGCTAAGAACCAGAGAAATGGATTTTGCTGTTTTTTCAGTTCATCCAGTTTTCCGTCTTCTACATAAGCCATCCGGATCTGCGGAGCTGTAATAACTTCCTTTTGTCCATCCTGATCTTCAATCGTCAGGGTATAAGAAAGAATTTCATCGGAAATACTCTCTTTGACCCCCGCCAACGTCTTGCCGGTACAGTCCATCCCATTAATCGTAGAGCCCCTGAAAAAATATCTGCTGTAGTAGACCACCCCGCCTATGTAAGCTGCTGCCACCAGAAACAGATAAACCAGCAGAACGATCTGCAGGATCTTTCTCCTCTTTTTCTGCTTCTCTCCCGACTGCTTTTTTCCTGTTTTTTTCTTCGTTCCCTTCATATTCATGTCCCCTATTTTCCCCTTTGGTGTCTGTGTGTCTTCCATTGTCCCATTTTAACACCCGATTTATTCTTTTTAAACCCCTTTCACAAAAATTTAACGATGGTTAATACTTACTTAAGAAAAGAGAGCCTGCTCTCTCGCCCGTGCTCTCTTTTCCCGTTTTTATTATTTTGATTCCAGAATTTTATCAATACTGACTAATTTTACACTTAATACAAAAATTTTTGTTGCAACTGCCAGTTCTTCCGGCGTTGGATAAGACGGTGCAATACGAAGAACACTGTCCTTAGGATCTTTGCCGTATGGGAAGGTAGCCCCTGCAGGTGTCATAATAAGACCGGCTTCTTTCGCCTTTGCCACAATTGCCTTAGCGCATCCTTCCATTCCATAAAATGCGATAAAATACCCGCCTTTCGGAGGATTCCAGCTTCCCAGTCCTGTTCCTGCCAGTTCTTCCTCTAATACATTTACCACCGCTTCAAACTTTGGGCGCAGAATCGCGGCATGCTTTCTCATATGCTCCTTCAAACTCCGCAATTCCTTAAAGAATAATACATGACGCAGCTGATTTAATTTATCGTAACCAATGGTCTGTACTTTCATGGTAGCCTTAAAATCTTCCTGATTTCTCTTAGAAGTCGCAATGGCAGCGATACCGGAACCTGGGAAACTTACCTTTGAAGTGGACGTAAACTTATAAACCAGATCCGGATTGCCGGCCTTCGCACATTCATCTAAAATCTCAATCAGAAAATCCTGATCATCATCGTATAAATGATGAATACTATACGCATTATCCCAATAGATACGGAAGTCTTCCGCCGCCGGTTTCAGCCTCGCAAAACGTCTTACTGTCTCATCAGAATACGTAATTCCCGTCGGGTTAGAATACTTTGGCACACACCAGATGCCCTTGATTGCAGGATCTTCACTCACCAGCTTCTCTACCATATCCATATCCGGACCGGTAGGCGTCATAGGAACATTTACCATCTCAATCCCAAAATACTCTGTAATAGAGAAATGTCTGTCATATCCCGGCACCGGGCACAAAAACTTCACCTTATCCAGTTTACACCAGGGTGTGCTTCCGCATACACCGCGTGTCATGGAGCGGGAAACGGTCTCAAACATAACACTCAGACTGGAATTACCAAAAATAATGATCTGCTCCGGAGATACTTCTGCTACATCCGCCAGCAGTCTTTTTGCCTCCGGAATACCATCCAGTACACCGTAATTACGGCAGTCCTCTCCGGTTTCACACTGCATACTGACAGAGCTGTTCAGTACATCCATCATTCCCATTCCAATATCTAACTGCGCAACAGCAGGTTTTCCTCTGGACATATCAAAAGTGACACCCTTAGCCTTAACCGCTTCAAATTCCTTCTCTAATTCTGCCTTCATAGCCAGCAGTTCTTCTCTGCTTCTCTTAGCATATGGTACCATTCTATACTTCCTCCTAGCCTTTTATCATTATGTTTTTTATTCAAAAAACCTCTTGTCTTATTCTGCCTTTATGCCATTGCCGTTATTCTATTACAGGTTTTGATGTTTTGTCAATGCCTTCTTGCATTTTATTGGGAATAATTTAGGATTTTTCCCAGAAACGGTAATATTATGCATTTTTATCTTAATTTTCTTGCAAAAACAAAAAGCTCGTGCATGAGAAGGGGAATTGCAGACAGTCCCAGCAGCTGCAGCCATGCAAAAAGATCCAGCTGTACCGTCTGAAAGGCTTCCACAAACCAGGGGATTTCTGTGACGACAGCCTGCAGTCCCAGCCCCACACAAAAGGCGCCGATCATTCCGAGATTCTCCAAATGATTCATACGAAAAACAGACCGATTCACGTCACGCATGCCGATGGCATGAAACAGCTGGGACACGCCCAAAACCGTAAAGGCATATGTCTGGCCTCCTAAAGTATAGGCAAATAAAGTGATTCCGCCGATAACCATGCCGTAAAATATGGTCAAAAACCAGCCTCCATTTGCAAATAAGCTCTCCTGGGCCTTTCTGGGCGGCTCCTCCATCAGTTTTTTTCTGTCATTTTTGTCCACGCCAAGAGCCAGTGCCGGCAAAGAGTCTGTAATTAAATTCACCCATAAAATATGTGTGGCTTTTAACGGTGTGGGCATACCCAACAGGACTGCCGCAAACATGGTGATAATCTCGCCAAAATTGGAAGATAAAAGAAAGAGAATGGACTTCTGAATGTTTACATAAATACTTCTTCCTTCTTCCATAGCTTTTTCAATCGTAGAAAAATTATCATCGGTCAGCACCATATCCGCTGCATTTTTTGCCACATCGGTTCCGCTTCTCCCCATGGCAATACCGATATCTGCCGCATGAAGGGAGGGCGCATCATTCACGCCGTCGCCGGTCATAGCAACGATTTTTTCATTTCCTTTAAACGCCCGTACGATACGCACCTTATGTTCCGGCGTTACTCTGGCAAAAATACGGATGCCGCCAATGATATCCCGCAGCCGTTTGTCATCCATCTGCTCCAGTTCTTCTCCGCTGATGCACTCATCCCGATGACTGGCAATACGCAGGGATCTGCCTATGGCATACGCTGTCTCCTGATGATCGCCGGTGATCATGGCCACCTGGACGCCGGCCCGATGCAGCGCCTCCACGGATTCTCTGGCCCCTTCTCTCGGCGGATCCATCATTCCTACCATTCCCACAAAAACCAGTCCGTCTTCCAAATGATTTTCTGTAAGCTCTGATACGGATGGCTTCATGGCCAGAGCCAACACCCGCAGGGCATCCTTTGCCATACTTTCCATTGCTTCCCGGATTTTCATTTTTTGGATCTCACTTAAGGGCCGTATTACCCCATGAAACAATTCGCTTTTGCATTTGCCCAAAATCCGATCACAGGCTCCTTTTACATATAAAACGTTATGATTGCCGTCCCGATGCAGCGTAACCATATATTTTCGATGAGAATCAAAGGGGATCTCATCTTTTCTGGGCTTTTTACGCTCCAACTCTTCCTTTTTAAGCCCCAGCTTCCGCCCCATAGACAACAGGGCCAGTTCTGTGGGATCTCCCATATCCTCTGCTCCCTGCGCACTGTCATTACAAAGCATAAACCCCTCTAAAAGTACCTGGTGCTGCCCCTGATCCAGCTGATCTGCAGATGACAGGTGGCCGTCCCCATAAAACTGTACTACGGTCATTTTATTTTCCGTTAAAGTTCCCGTCTTATCGGAACAAACCACGCCCACGGAACCTAAGGTTTCTACTGCCGGTAATTTTCGGATAATAGTGTTGGCCTTTGCCATTCGGGATACTCCCAGGGCCAGCACAATGGTCACTACCGCCGGAAGTCCTTCCGGAATGGCCGCCACTGCCAGGGAAATAGCCAGAAGCAACATCTGTAAAAGATCTCTGTGCTGGATCACTCCCATCAAAAACAATGCCGCACATAGAATAACAGCCAGTATGCTTAAAACCTTCCCCAGACTTCCCAGCCTTTTCTGCAGCGGAGTCATTTCTTTTTCTGTTTCATTGATCAGCCCGGCAATCCGGCCCAGCTGTGTTCCCATGCCGGTGGCCGTCACAATTCCCTCTCCCTGCCCCCTCATGGCCTCCGTAGACATATAAACCATATTCGTATAAGATACCGGCACGCTGTCACCGACAACGGACACACTGCACTTTTCCACCGCCATGGACTCTCCCGTAAAAGCCGATTCATTTACCTGTAATCCCCGAACCTGTGTCAGACGAATGTCCGCAGGAATCTGCATACCGGCTTCTATCTTTACCACATCTCCCGGCACCAGCTGACTGGCCGGTATTTCCTGATACTGCCCGTCTCGCTTTACCAGAGCCGCAGGTGCTGTCAGTTTATTTAATTCTTCTATCGCCCTTTTGGCTTTTCCCTCCTGTATCACGCCTACGGCAGTGTTCAAAACAATGACGATAAAAATAATCAGCGTGTCGCTGAACTCCCGTAAAAGCATGGAAATTGCTGCCGCCATAAACAAAATAAAGATCATGGGTTCGTTCAGCTGCTCTAAAATCATTCCCCATACTGTCTGTTCCTCTCCCTTCTTCAGTACATTTTCTCCGTATTTTTTTAACCGTTTTTCTGCCTCTGAACCGGCTAATCCACTATTTTGATCTGTTTCCCATTCCCGTTCCAGCTGCGGAACGCTGTATGTTTCATACATACGCACCTCCCATGTTACTCTTCTGCCCCGCTGCACAGCAAACTGTGCGGACCCGGACATACCTATCCCAATGTATGCCTGAGGTTTGCAAGATAGAATTGTTATGGTATAATATTTGAGATTATGAGAAAAGAGAGGTTATCCCATATGTGGATTGCAGATGAATGGAAAGATTATGAAATTTTAGATACTTCTAAAGGAGAAAAACTGGAACGTTGGGGAGATTTTCTGCTGGTTCGTCCGGATCCGCAGGTAATCTGGGATACACCCCGAAAACATCCCGGATGGCGGAAGAAAAACGGACATTACCACCGCAGCAAAAAAGGCGGAGGAGAATGGGAGTTTTTTCATCTGCCCCAGCAGTGGAGCATTCAGTATAAAAACCTGACCTTTAACCTGAAACCTTTTAGTTTTAAGCATACCGGACTTTTTCCTGAACAGGCCGTAAACTGGGACTGGTTCGGTGACAAGATCCGCAGCGCAGACCGCCCTGTTAAAGTATTAAATCTGTTTGCTTATACCGGCGGAGCCACACTGGCAGCGGCTGCTGCGGGCGCCAGCGTAACCCATGTAGACGCCTCCAAAGGTATGGTAACCTGGGCAAAGGAGAATGCAGTATCCTCCGGACTGAAAGACGCACCGATTCGCTGGATCGTGGATGACTGTGTAAAGTTTGTAGAAAGAGAAATCCGCCGCGGAAACCACTATGACGGCATCATTATGGACCCACCCTCCTATGGCCGGGGACCAAAAGGTGAGATCTGGAAGATTGAAGAAGCTATTCACCCACTCATCAAGCTATGTGCACAACTGCTTTCCCAGGATCCGCTGTTTTTCCTGGTAAACTCTTATACCACGGGACTTGCGCCTGCGGTACTGACCTATATGATCGCCACGGAATTAAAGCCTTTTCATGGTACCGTAGATTCTCAGGAAATCGGACTTCCGGTAAAAGAAAGCGGATTAATACTGCCCTGCGGCGCTTCCGGACGGTGGGAGGCAAAATAGACGCATAAAAAGCAGCCCCGATCCCAAAAGGTCAGGGCTGCTTTTATCTTTCTTTTCAATTTTTAAACAGAATCACCAAACGGCTCCAGACTCCGCTCTAAAATTCCATTCATATGTGCAATGGCAGTTCCGTAATTTGTCATAGGAATCCGTTGATCCTGCGCACATTTCAGGCGATATTTCATCTCCCGCTCATTTAACGTACATCCGCCGCAATGGATGATCAATGCGTACCTGGACAAATCATCCGGAAATTCCGTACCGCTAGTAAAATGAAATTCCAGTTTCTTTCCGGTATAATTCTGCACCCAGCGGGGAATCTTTACTGTTCCGATATCTTCGCACTGTCGGTGATGGGTACAGCCTTCCGAGATCAGCACCTGATCGCCGTCCTTTAACTGGTCGATCATTCGTGCTCCCTGTACCGCTGCTTTTAAATCCCCTTTATATCTGGCAAATAAAATAGAAAAGGAAGTCAGAAAAACGTCAGACGGCGTCATGGCCGACACAGAGGAAAATACCTGACTGTCTGTGATCACCAGTTTCGGTTTCCTGCCCAGATGGGCAAGCGTTTCTTCCAATTCGCTCTCTCTGGTTACAACAGAAACCGCTCCCGCCTCCAGCACATCCCGGATCGTCTGCTGCTGCGGAAGGATCAGTCTGCCCTTGGGCGCCGCAGAATCAATGGGAACTACTAAAACCACAAAATCATCAGGCTCCAGCAGATCCCCCACAATTTTTCTCGTCATATCTTCTGCCGGTACGGATCTGGCAATCAATTCCTTCAGTTCATAGATATTCTTTCCGGCAGCGGCACTCACATCGATACAGGGCTCTGTAACGTGTTCCATGCCCGCTTCCGATATACCGTCCGGACACAGATCGATCTTATTGCGGACAATAATGCAGGGGATTTTTTTCTCCCGGATCCGCTTTAAAATTTCCTGATCTTCCTGACTCATGCCTGCACAGGCATCAATGACCAGCACGGCAATGTCGGTTTTGTTCAGAATCTGGTAGGACTTCTGGATTCGAAGCTTCCCCAGTTCGCCTTCATCGTCCAGACCCGGGGTATCGATCATCACTACCGGCCCTAAAGGCAGAAGTTCCATGGCCTTTAACACCGGATCCGTAGTCGTACCCGCCACATCTGAGACAATGGCGAGGCTCTGACCTGTGATGGCATTGATAATACTGGATTTTCCCGCGTTCCGTTTTCCGAAGATACCTATATGTACCCGATCCGCAGATGGTGTGTTATTTAAGTTCATGATGCACTCTCCTCTCTTTCTTTCCCTATGCGATTAAAACTAAACCAAAACAGTTCTGACATTCTCCTTCTTCCCGAAGTGTATGTATTTCCAGCCCATTGGCCCGAACGGTTGCAAATACATCAATTCCGCAGGCTTCCATAGAGGGAACCGTAGTTCTCGTGAAATTGCAGCGTTCTATATTGCATTTCTTGCACCTGGAACAGCTGCCGGCTCCAAATGCAAGAGCCTTATAATAGCCATCTAAAAACAGTTCCTTTTCCAAGCCTACCGCCAGGGGAGTAACCGTATCGATATCATGCGTTCTGAACAAAATTCCCTTGGAATAATCCTTCAGCATTTCCTGGGTTTCCTGATAAGTCGGTGCATAAGGCGGACAGCAGCGGTTGGTTCCATAAGCACTGCAGCTGAACTTGCATTTGTATACCACCCAGGCGGCAGTAGCCACGGTATCCGCGTCAACCACTTTGGCCATATCGGCTCCTTTTTGCAGCAGCCATTCTATATATCTTTCGTAATCCATGATTCTTCCTCCCATCATGCACAATTCTAAAATCAAATCACATACAGTACCCCATACTCTGTCTGATACTATCTATTTTATAGATACTTCTCTCACAAGTCAATCACAGCCACCTCTCCCTCATTGACTATTTTTCTTCCTTCCTCTATGATAAAGGTAATACAGATAAAACAGTCAATGAATAGGGGGTGCACTATGAATCTCGCAGAAAAATTAATTGCACAGCAAACTCTGACGAAGGAAGAATTTATCCATCTTCTGGATCATTACCAGGATGCCGATACGGTAAAACTCCTGACGGACGAAGCAGTAAAAATAAGACGCCGCTATTACGGAAACAAAGTCTACACCCGTGGGCTGATCGAATTTACCAACTATTGTAAAAATAATTGCTATTACTGCGGTATCCGGAAAGGAAACCACCATGCAGCCCGCTACCGCCTGACAAAAGAAGAAATCCTTTCCTGCTGTGAAAATGGATATCGGCTGGATTTTCGCACTTTTGTACTCCAGGGCGGTGAAGATCCCTGGTACACAGAGGAACGCATGCTGGATATCATCCATTCCATCAAATCCGCTTACCCGGACTGTGCTCTGACCCTATCCATCGGCGAAAAATCCTATGACAGCTATAAACGCTTCCGGGAAGCGGGCGCAGACCGTTATCTGCTTCGCCATGAAACAGCTTCAGAGGCCCATTATCAAACCCTTCATCCGGAAAATATGAGCCTGGCTGTCCGAAAACAATGCCTGTATGACCTGAAATCCCTTGGATACCAGGTAGGTGCCGGATTTATGGTAGGTTCCCCCGGCCAGACCCATGCGGAACTGGCAGAAGATCTTCTTTTTCTGAAAGAACTTTCCCCGGAAATGGCAGGAATCGGACCCTTTATCCCTCATCACGATACCCCGTATGCCAATGAAAAAGCGGGAAGCATAGAAATGACACTGTTTCTGCTGTCTGTCATTCGCATCATGCTGCCTAAAATACTGCTTCCTGCAACGACAGCTCTGGGGACTCTGGATCCGCACGGCAGAGAAAAAGGTCTGTCCGTAGGCGCTAATGTGGTAATGCCCAATCTGTCTCCTTTGAATCACCGGAAACAATACGAATTGTACGATAATAAAATCTGTACCCAGGAAGAAGCCGCAGAATCCCGAGCAAGCCTGGCGGCACAGGTACGTGCCATCGGTTATGAACTGGTAAAAGAACGGGGAGATGCTATATAAGGTTTTTATAAAAAAAGTTAATGTCCGTTCAGCCCGCGCTATTCGCAAAACCGCGCCTACAGCGCTCTCCGCTGCTGGCACAGCTCATTTTTGCTCATATACGGGCGCTCATCTCACGCTTCACAGAATGTGCTCATTCATGCGAGCATGATTCGCCCATTTTGTGAAGCATGGCTGAACTTTTAATAATACATAAATTTCGCCCTGCCGTAAAAGGCAGGGCGAAACGCGTCATAAGATTCAATAATTAATAGCTGTCATTGTGAAGCAGATCATGTACCTTGCCCTTTAAGATTCCATCATACAGGGCTAATACATCCGGATTCTCATTGGATTTTCTAACTGCAGATGCTTTATCTACTGCGTAAAGTCCCTGGCTTCTGACTGTTTTAATGGAAGTACCTAACTTAGTAGGCTGTCCGCCTCCCATAACACAGCCTTCGCTGCAAGCCATTACCTCGATTAAATGGTAATTCGCCTCTTTATTTTCCACACGACGCATTACTTCATGTGCATGTGCCAGACCGCTTACTACACAAATATTAATATCCATTCCATTGTAAGGAATCGTAAACTCTTTGATTGGTTCAGAACCACGGACACCACAGCTTGCGATGGTTTCCAGTGTCTCTTCATCATTTTCCGGAACCAGACGACGCAGAACAGCTTCTGTTACACCGCCTGTAACACCGAAGATCACACCGCCGCCGGAACCAAATCCAAATGGCTTATCGCTTTCTTCCGGTTCCAGACCTGCAAAATCGATACCGGAACTGTGAATCATCTGAATCAACTCTGTCGTTGTGATGACATGATCCGTATCTTTTTCTCCATAGGTATAGCTGTTCGGACGATTGATTTCCATCTTTTTCGCTGTACATGGCATAAAGGATACCATTACGGTACGTTTTCCGTCTGCACGTTCCGGATCACGATACCATTCTTTTGCCACAGCAGATAACATACCCTCCGGAGAACGGCAGGTAGAAATATTTTTCTTATAATCCGGATACTGATCTACAATGAATTTCACCCATGCAGGACAGCAGGAAGTCATCAATGGAAGCGGACCGCCATTCTGTACTCTGTCAAGGAATTCTGCGGATTCTTCCATGATCGTAAGGTCTGCAGAGAAGATCGTATCGTATACTTCATCAAATCCCAGACGATGCAGGAAGCTGACGATCTGTCCCATGGCATTATCGCCTTTTTTCAGATCAAAAGCATCGCCAACCGCCACACGAACGGCCGGAGCTACCTGCGCGATCACACGGGTATTCGGATCTGCCAGTGCATCCTGAACCAGTTCAATATCTGACTTGATCGTAATGGCACCTGTCGGACATACAACACGACACTGTCCGCAGCCCACACACTGTGTGGAAGCAAGATCATGATTGAATGCAGGCATTACTTCTGCTTCGTGACCACGGAAGGCAATACCCAACGCTTCTACGCCCTGTAATTCACGGCAGGCACGTACACAGTTGCCGCACAGTACGCACTTGTTCGGATCACGGACAACCGATGCAGAACTGTAATCCAGCGGACGTCTCTCTTTTGTATTCTCAAAACGAACTTCTTTGATACCGACTCTCTTGGCAAGATCCTGAAGTACACATTCACCGCTCTTATCGCAGGTAGTACAGTCGCCGCCATGAGAAGCCAGAAGCAATTCCACGATCATCTTTCTGTATTTTCTAACTTTTGGAGAATTAGTATAAATCACCATACCATCTCTCGGTTCTTCAGAGCAGGAAGCAAATAACTTGCCCCTGCCATCTTCTACCGTACATAAACGACAGGCCCCGTAAATGGAAAGCTCTGGTCGGTAACATAATGTAGGTACGTCGATACCAGCCTTTCTGATAATAGAAAGGACATTTTTTTCATCGGTAAATTCCACTTGTCTACCGTCAATTGTAATCATTCCCATAATCGCCCCTCCTATTCGGTATAAATCGCATCAAAACTACAGCCGTCCATACAAGCACCGCACTTGATGCATTTGGCAGTGTCGATGGTATGTGCCTGTTTCTTTTCACCGGTGATCGCACCAACCGGACAGTTTCTTGCACACTTCGTACAGCCTTTACATTTATCAGGATCGATCTTATAAACTTTAAGAGCCTTACATGTATGGGATGCACACTTCTTATCTACGATATGCTCTATGTATTCGTCACGGAACGTACTTAATGTACTGATAACAGGAAGCGGAGCACTCTTGCCGAGACCGCACAGCGACATGGCACGAACCATCTCAGCCAGTTCCGACAGACGATCCAGATCTTCCAGTTCTCCTTTGCCGGCTACGATTTTTTCAAGGATCTCAAGCATCCGTTTGGTGCCTTCACGGCACGGGATACATTTACCGCAAGATTCTCTCTGAGTAAAGCTCATAAAGAAACGGGCAACTTCTACCATACAGGTATTTTTATCCATGACAACCAGACCGCCGGATCCCACAATGGCATTGTATTTCTTAACAGAATCGAAATCCAGACCCACATCCAGGTGCTCTGTTGTCAGACATCCGCCGGACGGTCCGCCGATCTGTACGCCCTTAAACTCTTCACCATTTTTAATACCGCCTCCGATATCAAAAATAATCTCTCTCAATGTAGTTCCCATGGGAACCTCGATCAAACCTGTGTTCTGAATCGCACCGGTAATAGAGAAGGTCTTCGTTCCCGGACTGCCTTCCGAACCGATTCCACGGAACCACTCGGCGCCGTTTGAGATAATCTTAGGAACGTTAGCGTAAGTCTCAACGTTATTTAATACGGTTGGCTTAGCCCACAGACCTTTGTCTACAGTACGAGGCGGTTTGGTTCTCGGCATACCTCTGTCACCCTCGATAGAAGCTGTCAGGGCACTGCCTTCTCCACATACAAACGCACCGGCACCGCGATTGATATGCATATGGAAGGAAAAATCACTTCCCAGAATATTATCGCCCAGCAGTCCTCTTTCTTCCGCCTGTGCAATGGCATTTCTCAGACGTGCAACAGAAAGAGGATACTCTGCACGTACATAAATATAACCATGCTGTGCAGCTACCGCATAAGCCGCAATCGTCATACCTTCGATCAGTTTGAACGGATCGCCTTCCATTACGGAGCCGTCCATGAAGGCACCCGGATCACCCTCGTCACCGTTACATACCACATAACGGATCTTTTCCTGCTGACGGGCAACCTGTTTCCATTTCTTACCTGTGGGGAAACCACCGCCGCCACGTCCGCGCAGACCGGATTTGTCAACTTCGTCAACGACTTCATCCGGGGTCATTTCAAACATAGCCTTCGATAATGCGCTGTATCCGCCGCCGGCAATATATTCATCAATGGATTCCGCATCAAACTTACCGCAGTTTTCCAAAACAACACGTGTCTGTTTTGCGATAAACGGAATTTCATCCGGACCCTGATAAGCTTTTTCCCCTTCGTGATATAATAAACGCTCTACAATTTCATTTCCTTTTACGCTGCTATCAAAAATTTCCTGGCAGTCATCCAGCTGTACCTTTACATACTGTATTACCTGGTCCCCCTTCTGGATTCTGACCAACGGTCCTAATTCGCAGAGTCCCTGGCATCCGGTTTTCTTTACACCCACATGTTCATCCTCATCATGAGGAGCAAATACCAGAGATACGCCTTCTGCACCGTCCACGATCTCCTGAAATTTCGCATAGATCTTATTGGAACCGGTAGCAACACATCCTGTACCCGCACAGACAAGAATACGGCAGGCACTTCCCTCGATCTCCGCCAAAGCGGCTTCACGGGTTTTTAATAATTCTTCTTTAGAAGCTATCATTACTATTCCTCCTCCCGTAATTGTGCAATCAATTCCACCGCTTTTTCCGGTGTCATATTAGGATGTACTTCTTCATTCACCATACATGTTGGCGCTAATCCGCAGGCACCCAGACAAGAAACCGTTTCCACAGTAAACATCATATCGTCAGTGGTACGTTTTTTCTTGCTGAGACCCAGCTCTTTCCAGAAGGATTCCAGAACCGGTATGGACTTCCGCACATGGCATGCCGTACCATCACAAACTTTAATAATATATTTTCCCTTTGCTTCAAAAGAAAAATTCTCATAAAAAGTTGCTACACTATACGCCTTTGCCTCTTTTACACCGATCTGCTGTGCCACATAGGTCAGCAGTTCTCCCGGCAGATATCGATATTCCCCCTGGATATCCTGCATAATAGGGATCAGTGAGCCTGGTTTACGTCCATAATGTTCGATAATCTCGTCTGCTTTGTCATAGTATGACTGATCCAACATATGAATACCTCCTTTATGTATTAATTTATCGCTCTCACAACATAGTATATATTATACTATCTTTTTAGAATTTTCACAATAAAATTGAGAAAATAACTTGTTTTTCATTATTTTTCACCAAAAACTCATGCTTGTTTTTCGTCCGATCGCTTCCAGCGTCTCTTTGATCTCTCCCACCAGTTTTTGTTTAGCCTGTGCCTCCATGCGCAAAATATCATGAGCCGGATTCTGGGCGTGTCCCAGAAAAATATTGATATCCGTCGCATCTTCCAGAAGCATCCTGGCAAGCTGGGCCGCCCCGTCTTTTTCTTTCCGGAGCCGCTTCAGCATCATGGCATCTTTCTGATATTCATCCAGATATTCTTTCAGCTTCAGCAAGGTGAGATAGCCTTCTGTCACCAGATCAACGCCTTCCAGCCTGGACATTGCCGGCACATCATTGCATGCGGTCTCGGACAACGTGATCAATGGTTTATTCAGATAGCTGGACACAAAATGTCCTGTGGTTCCACCACAGACCACATGTTTCCCCTCTTTCTTAAAAAATACTTTTAACAACAGATTGTCGTTCTCCGTATCTGCCGGAAGACCGATCATCAGATTCACTGCTTTATGGGGACAAAGCTTTAATACCAATACCGTGATGTCGTCATCCGTTTCATTCAGATTCAGGTCTACACAGGCATCTGCCAGGGCAATCGCCATGCTCTGGGCACTCATCCCTCTGCGATATTTCTTCTCACAGAACTTCACGGCTTCTTCTCTTCCCCATCCTCCGTCTGTGGTTTTGCCCATACCGGCGTTCGTAACTCCATCGGACATAAGGATCAGCATATCGCCTTCTTTTAAAGACAGCACACTTTCCCGTATATCTTTCCCATCTATGATATGTCTCTCATCCCCATACTCCACACTTTTTCCGTCTCTCAGCCAGATCGCCTGAGGATTATCATACTGTGCCAGATAGGCATATTGTTCATCCATACGCAGCACGGTAAAAGTGGAATATGCCATTTTCCGCACACTGCACACAGGCAGCGTACAGGCCACCGCTTCTACAGCTGTCTGTAGCGGCATATGTTTAATCAGCATCGTACTCAGCATCTGAGAAGTAAGAGTAGCCAGGATATGCGCCTTCACACCGCTTCCCAGGCCATCAGAGAGCACCAGCACCGCCTCATCTTTATTTTCCTGAAGGATATAATGGTCTCCGCAGAGAGTTTCCTTTTTCTTATTCAGGCTGATATGACCGAAATCCACAAAACAATCATAGAATTCTGCTTTCATTTTTCTGCCCTCCTATTTTTTTCGCGTCTGTGGATCCAGCATAATCGTTTCTTTCAGCTTTTCTACAGCTACTTTAGTATCTGCCGCTGTTTCCCCCAACAAACCGGCGATCTGCTGTACCAGTTTCATTTGTTCTACCGCCAGTTCATCTGCCATCTCTGCGGCTGCTACCTTCATTTTATGAACTTCCTGATGATACAGAGTCTCTTTTGTCACATTTTTCATCGCGCAGATGATCAGTCCATTTTGACGGTCCCGGGTAAAGACCCGCTCCAGATATACATTTTCTTCTTCCAGATACAGTTTGTCCTGAGCAAAGCTTTTATCAAAAGCCAGCATATTGACGATCTCATAATCGTCCATAATCATGGAAACCGGCTGTCCGATAATATTTTTCTTTCTCTTAATGTCAAACAGATCCATCGCCGCCCGATTCATCTGAATTACCTGCAGCTCATCATTTACTGTCACCAGAAGCCCCGGCATAGCACTCACGATCTTATTGGCATACTGTTCTTCCTTTTCCCGCATATAAGGAATACACATGGAAATTTCTGCTTTGTTCTGAAAAATAGCAATGGCTTTATCACGACAGGTGTTGTATCCACAGGCACTGCAGTTTAATTCATCTTCCAGAGCCGTCTTTCCCATTTTCTGAAGAATTTCCAGGATTTGCTCTTCTGTAGGCATTTCCTCATGAACTCCGCTCCTCATAAACTGTCGGCTCAGATCCAAGTCGCAGTTAATATCATAATCCGGAGCACATTCCGGGGCAACACCCCTGTCTATGGCAGAATTTCGAATCGCCAATGTTCCCTCCAAACGGTTTCTCTGCTTCTTTTTTCTGAAAGAAGGACCGCCGATGCAGCCTCCGTGGCAGGCACTTAATTCCACATAATAATGTTCCATACCGCCGGCCGCGATCTCTTCCAGAACATTTTTGCAATTCTCAATTCCATCCACACCGATATAGTCATACTTCCGGTTCTTCTCCATGCTATCCAGAAATCCGTTAGAAAGTACTGCGATCCGGGATAAATAGTGAGAATCGTCCTGCTCCTCTGTAAAAGCAATCTGCTCTTGCTCCATCCACTGTTCCAGCTCTTCAAAACTGATCACATAATCAATGGCATTGGTCGGCTCCTGCAGCTCCGACCAGGTGGAAATACAGGGACTGATGCACACCACAACCGCCTCCGGCTCCTGGCTCTTTATGTACTTTGCATGGGCATTGTAATAGGACAGAACCGGCATCAGATACTTCATCAGCTGCGGATACTTCTTTTCAACCAGCTGTACGATCGTAGGACAACGGGAGGATATAGCAAATTCCACATCCCCTTCTCCGAGAATCTTCTCGTATTCCTTTTTTACCAGATAAGCTCCTTCTGCAGATTCCCTTGCATCGGTGAACCCCAGACGCTTCAGGGCAGACCGCATCTGTTCAAAATTTTCCACCGGGTATTGTGCAATATATGCAGAATTCACGCTGGCAATCACTTTTTTCCCTTCCTGCATCAACTCACGGATACGGGGAATCTCATTTCTCTCTTCCTTCGCATTCTGCGGGCAGACAATGGTGCAGTTCTCACACAAAATACAGGCATCTACCATAATCTGCGCCTGATGATTCTTAATCTTAATCGCTTTCACAGGGCAGTTACGTACGCATTTGTAACAATTCTTGCAATTCACCGGTTTAAAACGAATAGGCATGGGCGGCATCTCCTTTTTGGGTTTTCTTTTATTTTACTCTCATTCCCATTTTACTGCAATCGATAACACCATACAACAAAACATCCCCGAAAAAAGCCAAAATGCTTTTTTCAGGGACATTTTCTTCCTAATTGCTCAATCCTATATCATATTTACAAATTGCTGTACCAGAGACTTTTTTTCTGTATATGGCCAGCTGATCTTAACCGTAAACAAATCGGCATCCACCTCTATCTTCATCTGTCCATGCTGCAGCTCCGTAAAGCTTTTGGCAATGGCAAGGCCCAGGCCGCTTCCCTCTGTATTTCTGGAAGCATCTCCTCGCACAAAACGCTCTGTAATATCTTCAGGATCAAATTCCAGTTCTCCTGCCGATATATTTTTCATGGTAATCACTACTTGTTCTCCCTGCGTTTCGATCTGGATATAGGCACGAGTGTGAGGCATGGAGTATTTTATAATATTTGTCAGAAGATTTTCAAACACCCGATAGGTCTTCTGGCTGTCCAAAGATACCATGATTTTCTCATCCGGCAGTCTCCATCTAAAATCCAGACTGCTTTCTTCCATTTTATCTGACAGCTCATAGCTTACCTGTTTTAATAATTCCACCACATCCACTTCTGCAAAATGCAGTGTTACATTATTGCTGGTCGCTTTGCTCACTTCAAACAAATCCTCAATGAGCACCTTCAACCGCAGAGACTTCTGATCCAGAATATCCACGTAACTGCGTCTCTGCTCATCCGTAATATTTTCATTCTTCAACAAATTTACATAAGTGATAATTGCAGTGAGTGGCGTTTTCAGATCATGAGACACATTACTGATAAGATCTGTCTTCATTTTCTGGCTTTTTACCTCTTCTTCTACGGCCTTTTTAAAACCTTTCTGTACTTTCTGCAGTTCTCCCTTCAGCGGATTAAAAATACCCAGATCCTCCTCTATATTCACATCCAGATTGCCTTCCGCAATGGCGCTGGTACCTTCCAGCAAACGATTATATTTCTTCTGCAGATCTGTCATGTAATTGCGCAAAATAAAGAATAAAACGACAGAATATATGATTAAAACGGTGATCCCGAACACCCACATGACACAGACAAGGATCAGGGCAAGAAAATTTACGCCTACAATTTTCAGCAGCATCTTATTTCCGTTATCCCGGAAATCAAAATTCGAAAACGACTGATATAGTTTTATCAACTGGCGTTTCACCCACGCATAAATCTTATATATCCAGGTTCTTTCTTTCCAATACCGACGGATTCCCAGGGTAAATACTGCCCGCAGACAAGTGATACTCCAGTAAACAATACCAAAAAGCAGCGCCCACCAGAACAAATGCCACAAAAAGCTGCATCCTTCTGCCAGAAAAGATGGAAAATTCAGTCGCCGCAGTGCATGAAATACCCGCTGCTCGTTGCCCATACGCGTCAGCAGCACCATTCCGTCTCCGGCATAAGCGCCAAGGGCTACTGCTAAAATAAACAATACCGGTTCTGCCGATACCTGGAAGATTCTCTTTTCTCCCAGCGACATACCCGGAATGCAAGGCAGGAGCAAGGCAAGCACTGCTACAATTCCCATAAAAATAAAGGAAATGGGTACCAGAGAAGAATACCGCCAATACGAATTAAAAGACCAGTAAGAATCATTCTCAAAATAAGAAGCATACTGTTCCTGTGTCATACCGTAATAAAAGGTACAATTCTGAGGATTCTGAAATTCCCAGTTTTCCATATAATCCGTGCTGTATTCCACGTCTCCGTAATCTTCCGCGGCCTCCGGATAGGTCAGCAGAGGCAAATCCCGCACGATCTTAGAAATTGCGGTCACAGCCGCTGCGGAATGATTCCCCTTTCCGGCGGTAACGGTAGCATTTCCACCGGCATCGTAAGAAATCTTAACCGAAAAGACATAATAATCGTCAGCATCTATACTGGCTTTCATATTGATACCGGGAACGCTGCTGATCCGGGTTTTTCCCTCTGCATCCACCATTTGATAATCCACAAAATCACGAATATAGGAAAAATTACTGGACCAGACATCAAATGTGCTGTACAGATCATTTCGCATCGTGTTGGCAATGGCATACAGATCCGAATCATCGTCTGTAACAGACTCCGTATCTTTTGCATTGGGATAGAAGATATCCAAAAGAGACGAAACGCCCTCCGCCTCCTGCTGTACTCCTTCTACATACAACACAAAGTTTCCTCTAGTAATTCCATAGAGGAACTCCTCATCCATTTCTCTGTCGTTATTACTTTCGATTACCTGCCCTTCAAAAAAGGGATACATCCAGATCATCCCAATGGAAGGCAGAAGTACGACAAGAATCATAAGTATGACGGCAATACTATGCCTGTTTTTCAATTTTGTATCCAACTCCCCACACCACCTTTAAATATTTTGGTTCCTTCGGGTTAATCTCAATCTTTTCGCGGATATTTCTCACATGCACCATAATGGTATCTGTGTTAATGGCCCGTTCGTTCCATACCCGTTCATAGATTTCCTCTGCTGAAAACACCCGTCCCGGACTCTTGATCAATAGTAACAGGATTTTATATTCAATAGGGGTAAGTCTGACAGGAGTGCCATCAACGGATACTTCAACTGTATCTTCGTTCAACTCCAGTCCTCCGATTACATGTACGCTTTCCTTATTTTCCAGTTTCTCCATAAAACGCCGATAACGGCGCAGCTGAGAATTCACTCTGGCCAGAAGTTCCATAGGAGTAAAAGGCTTTGTCACATAATCATCAGCACCAATGTTGAGTCCGGTAATCTTATCCACCTCTTCTGATTTTGCAGACAGCATAATGACCGGAAAGTCGTAATGTTCCCGCAGCTTTAATGTCATAGTAATCCCATCCATTCTGGGCATCATAACATCCACAATGGCCAGATGGATCTCTTCCTGTTCAATAATTTTCAGTCCTTCCACGCCATCGGCTGCCTGGAACACAGTGTATCCCTGACTTTTTAAATAAATTTCCACACCCGCACGAATGTCCTTGTCATCTTCTACAACTAGTATATTATTTGTTTCCATGTGGCTTCCCCTTCCTTACTACAAAATAAAATATAAATGGGAAGTCTAAAGACTCCCCACACATTAATCGAAAGAATTTCTAAAGAACCTCAAAATCCTATCTAAACGGCTGGTCATGCTGCCCAGCAGCCCGTCCAGCAATGTGATTGCTACCATAGCCTCCACAACTACCACGGCTCTTGGTACAATAACCGGATCATGGCGTCCCTTAATCTCAACCTCAATATTTTCACCTTTTTTATTCACCGTCTGCTGCGCTGCCGCAATGGATGGAGTCGGCTTAATGGCCGCTCTCAGGATAATATCGCTGCCATCGCTGATGCCTCCTAAAACACCTCCGGAATGATTGGTTACTTTACAGACTCTGCCCACTTCATCATAGCGGTACGCATCATTATTGGTCAGACCGGTAGCCTGTGCTGCTGCCATGCCATCTCCGATCTCAAACCCTTTCACAGCGCCAATGGATAAAATGGCTTTGCCAAGATTGGCATGCAGCTTTTCAAAGGCCGGTTCCCCTACGTTAGGAGGCATGTGCTTTACCACACATTCAATCATTCCGCCGGAGGAATTTTTTTCTTCCATGCATCCGGCCAGATAATCGGAGGCCTGCTGTGCTGCTTTTGCATCCGGCATATACAGAGAATTTCGATAGATTTCTTCTGCATCAAAGGCAGCTCTGTCAATCATTACCGAACCAATGGATAAGGTATAGGTAAGAATTTCCACGCCCAATGCTTCCAGAATTTTAGCCGCCACGGCACCTGCCGCCACTCTGCCTATGGTTTCCCTGCCGGAAGATCGTCCGCCGCCCCGGTAATCCCGAAAACCATACTTGCTGTCATAGGTCCAGTCCGCATGTCCCGGACGGTAATAACCGGCAATCTCACTATAGTCTCTGGACTTCTGGTCCGTATTATACACAACCATGGAAATAGGCGTTCCCGTTGTTCTTCCCTCAAAGACACCTGATAGGATTTCTACCTGATCTGCCTCTTTTCTCTGAGTTGTGAACTTAGACTGACCCGGTTTTCTACGATCCAAGTACTTCTGGATATCTTCTTCACACAGTTCCAAGCCCGCCGGACAGCCATCGATCACCACACCAATGCCCTTTCCATGAGACTCACCCCAGGTACTTATCTTGAAAATATTTCCATACGTGGAACCGTACATCTGCTTATGCCTCCTTATTCCATCTGTCTATGGTTATACCACAATTCTGTTCAAAAGTATACTTACATTTTCGTAACAATTTTTCATAACGGCTGCGTACCTGCCCCCGATCTGTAATTCCCACAGTCGCTCCCACCTGTTCTATTGCAAGAGATCCGCAGGCATTGCCCCATCTGCCACATTCTTCTAACGTATATCCTTCGGACAGGGCAAATAAAAATCCGGCGGCAAAACTGTCTCCCGCTCCGGTAGTATCTACACAGTGCGCATCGGCATATGCCGGGATCTGATATTCTGCTTTCTGATTTTTGATAAAACAGCCTTCCCCGCCCAGCTTAAGTACCACATTCTTTACGCCATGTGCCAGAAAATCTTCCCCTATTTCTCTGAGATCCGTCTTGCCGGTCACCATACTGCCCTCTTCGTAATTGGCAAACAGATAATCAATCCATCTCAGAGATTGGGCAATATCTTCCGTCGTTTCCTGATTCTTGCATTTTGTCATATCCGCACATATCACCAGACCCTGCTCCTTTCCTTTTTGAAACAAGGCTGCCATCTGTGCATCTTTTAGCAAAGGAAACACAAAAATACTGGCAAAACTTAATATTTTCGTATCGGGTACGATCTCCATCTGTATATCTTCCAGTGTCAGCCTGCGCAGACTCCCATGAGGATTGGTGAGAAAATGCCGCTCTCCCTGCTCATCTATTAATACTACATTGATTCCTGTATCCAGACCTGCTTTCTGATGCAGTCCCCTGGCATCGATGCCCAGTTTCCGGCAATGCTCCAGAATACTTCCGCCTGCTTCATCTGCACCGATGATCCCAACCAACGCCGGATGACATCCCAACCTTGCCAGTACTGCGGCCTGATTCATGGCATCGCCGCCTGTAGACATCATAATCCGCTCTGCCGGATAAGATCCTTTGACAAACACATCGGGACCTGCCGGCTGTACCAGCACATCCAGGATTGCCGCACCAACTACGATAATATCACTCATTTTCTATCCTTTACTTTCTCCGCAGATTGCTGTATGATTACAGCCAGAAAATCCTGCGGAGGTTATCATGAAATACATACTGCTTTATCTGCTGCTCATCAATCTATTTACATTCTTCCTGTATGGTCTGGACAAATACAAAGCCCGCCGCGATCTCTGGCGTATCCCGGAAGCCACTCTGCTCCTTTTTGCCATTGCCGGAGGCTCTGTCGGTGCACTGGCAGGCATGTATACTTTCCGCCATAAAACAAGAAAAGCAAAATTCCGACTGGGTGTTCCCACCATTTTATTGGTACAGATCATCCTTTTTTACCGGATCTTTCACGGCTAAAATGTCCACTCCTTTACCCGAAATCCCACCAGAATCCGATCATCTTCAATCAAAAGCGGACGCTTTACCAACATTCCATCCGATGCCAGCAGCCGGATCTGTTCTTCTTCTGTCATAGTGGGCAGTTTATCCTTCAGCCCCAGTTCTCTATATTTCATACCGCTGGTATTGAAAAACTTCTTCACCGGATAACCACTTCTTTTGATCCACTCCGTTAATTCCTCTTCTGTAGGCCGATTCTCTACGATATGACGGTCTGTAAATGTAACTTTTTCCGTCTCCAGATGTTTCTTTGCTTTCTGACAAGTCGAACATTTCGGATATTCTATAAACAATCGATTCATAAGCTTTCTCCTTTTTCTATTTCTTTGTTATCTGCTGCACATGGTTATTCTAAAAACCGGCTGTATCCCTGAAAACAATCTAAGCACACCTTTTTACCGCCCTGTATACGGATCATATTTTCCGCTGTTTTTTCTCCACAGGACTCACAGTAAATATTTCCGAATATTTTTGCTTTTTCCGGTATCTGACAGCTGGGCTCTTTTACCATAAATAATTCTTCTGGTCTGCTCTCTTTAAGAAAGCGCATCTTCTCTTCCCGGGAAAGATCATCCACCTCTTTTAAAACCAGACGGACTGCCTTTTTGTTCTTCCGATCAAAAATATTAAACGCCTGTTTCCCCCTCAGCTTAAACAACAAATTCCCTTTTCCCACACTGCATCCCAGCAGCACCTGAATGGCATCTACACCGCAGGCATCATTTTCTGTAATACATACCAAATCCTCATCCTGAGAAAAATCAATCTCCAACAGCTGCCGGGCATACAATGCTGCCTGAAATCCAATCAGCAGACCGCCGCATTCATGGCCATGAAACTCTACACATTTCTCCCATAATTTCTTCTCGTCCATCACACTTCTCCTATTCCGTCTATTTCTTATGTAAACTGCTTTTCCAATTCTAATAACTGCTTCTTTACATCCAGGCCACCACCATATCCTACCAGGCTTCCATTTTTTCCAATGACGCGGTGACAGGGCACCGCGATAAGTACCGGATTGTGATGATTCGCCATCCCCACCGCACGGCAGGCCTTCTGATTTCCCACTGCCTCTGCAATCTCCTGATAAGAACGGGTTTCCCCATAGGGAATCTGCCGCAGAGCCTTCCATACCTTTTTCTGAAATGGCGTGCCCTGCATGGATAAGGGAAAGTCAAATTCTTTCCGTCTGCCCGCAAAATATTCATCTAACTGCCGTTTCGCCTCCACAATCATGGGCGTTTCCCGCCTTCTGCAGTTTGGCTCTGTGTCCTGTTTCAAAAAACCGATATAAGTTATCCCCGTGCCATCCGCTTCTATCTCCAAATCACCGATGGGAAAAGAATAATTCCAGCCATCACGTTCTTTCATAGTTCATCCTCCCATTAAAAGCCCAGCACTACATAAATCACTGCTATCACCAATGACGGAAGCATATTCGCTACCTTCATTTTCTTTGGGAAAAGTATATTCAATCCCACACAGAAAATCAGCATGGAGCCGATCATCGACATACCGTCAATCATCCTGTTTGTCAAAAATGGTTCTATCAACTTTGCAAACAAAGTGATACTTCCCTGAAACAATACAAGGGGAACTACAGAGCAGATCGCACCCTTTCCAAATGCAGCTGCAAATACGATGACAATCACACCATCTAATATTGCTTTTGTAAACAGCATTGAAGGATCTCCCAACAGCCCGTCCTGTAAAGAACCCACCACAGCCATAGCACCAATGCAAATAGTCAGGGATGTGGTTAAAAATCCTTCCATGAAAAGAGAATCCCCTTCACTTTTCAATTTCTTTTTCAGCCACTCTCCCAGATCTTCTATATGTTTCTCAATATTTAACAATTCCCCGATAAACGCACCGATCACCAGGGAAAGCACCACCATCATCGTTCCATGGGTGCTGATACTGCCATCCTGCACTGCGAACATTTTCTCCAATGCCCCGGAAATGCCGATAAACAACACTGCCAGGCCTGCGGCCTGCATAATAATATCCTGAAATCGCTGGCTCATGCCTTTCTTACAACAAAGGCCGATGATCCCTCCCGCGATCACTGCCGCACCATTTACGATTGTTCCGATTCCCACCATTTTTCTGCTGTCCTTTACTCAAAAGTTCTTCGTAAAATGCCTGAATATAACATGTACATTATATTTTTTCTCTTATATTTTGTCAATTTATCGCACAGAAAAAAGAGGCTGCCGTAGCAGCCCCTTTCTTCTTGCTTTTACTTTGAATACACTAAATTCCCCAGTCTTTTATTTACCCGTTCAATAGCAGCCTGATGTTCCTCTGCCACGGCGTCACACCATGCACTGTAATCCGGATCTTCTTCCTGCAGTTCAGGATGTGCCAGATAGTATGCTACCACTTCCTTATATCCCTCTGCAAATGGGATCTTCGCCACAAAATCCGGAACATAACTCTTAATTCTGGAATTATCAAAAACCACATTATTGGACCGGTCTCCAAAATATCCGCCTCTCAACTCTTCTCTGGTATCTGCGATAAATTCCGTCGATACATGCACGGCGTTTAATTTTACCCCGAAGATATCTGCAATAATCTCAAAAATCTGATTCCAGGTCAGCGCTTCGTCAGAGGTAATGTGTACGGTATCACCGATTGCATGGATATTTCCCATCAATCCCACAAATGCTTTTGCAAAATCGCGGCTGTGGGTTAATGTCCAGAGAGTGGTGCCGTCTCCATGAATGATGACGGGTTTTCCTTTTCGGATTCTGGTCAATACTGTCCAGCAGTCTACCACCTGATTGCGTTCCCCGTAGGTGTGGCTTGGACGTACGATCGTTACCGGGAAATTATCCTCTCTGAAATGCCGGTGCATTACAGTCTCCAGGGCAATCTTGTCACGGGCATATTCCCAGTACGGATTGCGCAGAGGCATGCTCTCCACGATTGGAGAATTCGCACATGGCTTCATATAGCCGGCCGCAGAGCTGATGACAATATACTGCTTTGTCTTTCCATGAAACAGACGAAAATCCCTCTCTGCCTGTTCCGCGTTGAAACACTGAAAGTCCACAATCACATCAAAGAAATGACCTTCCAGAAGTTTCGCAACACCTTCTTCATCGTTGATATCACCAATCAGCACTTTTACTCCTTCCGGAATCTGACGCTTTCTCTGTCCCCGGTTTAAAAGATACAGATCTCCGCCGTTTTTCACAAATAATTTTGTCACCTCTGTACTGATGGTTCCCGTTCCGCCAATAAATAACGCTTTCATAGATATCTCCTTTCTGTTTCTTTTATCATATGTTTGCTTCTGCAAATACTTTTGTAACTTTTCTCTTTATCACAATAAAGCAAATAAACTGTGCGCACAATGTAACAAGCCAGCTAATGGGATAGACAACATAAATGGTTTCTACTCGATGAAATGCCGCTGTCTGAAACACAGTCGCCATCCAAATCAGACGCAGGCCACAGACACCCAAAAGAGTAATCCCTGTAGGGATAAAAGCCTGTCCCATGCCTCTCATAGCACTCACCAGTCCGTCCAGGGCACCGCACAGCGGATAAGCCAGAAGAATCAGCTGTAAACGGATCATCCCCTCTCGGACCACGTCATCACTGGAAGTATAGAGGCCCAGCAGCTGTTCGCCAAAAATCAATACGCCTCCTCCCAGCAGCAATCCCGCTCCGACAGAACAAAGAATTCCCACCAGTACACCGCGGCCAATACGCTTCATTTCCCCACGGCCTATGTTTTGTCCTACAAAAGAAAGAATTACCTGACTAAATGCCATCATCCCAAACAGAACAAAGTTTTCGATACTCTCCGCAGCAGAATTTGCCGCCACTACCACGGCACCAAAAATATTAATGGACGCCTGTACCACCACATTAGACATGTCATATAGGATATTCTGCACGCCGGCAGGTATTCCCACCCGCAGGATATGCAGCAGTTCTTTTTTATCCAAACGAAGATTCCCCGGCGTTAATTTTAATACACCTTCTTCCTTTAACAGGCAGTGTACCATCAAAAATGCCGCTATGCTTTGTGAGATTACTGTTGCCAGTCCTACACCAAACACATCCAAATGCAGTACGATTACAAAGAGCATATTCAAAAGCAGATTGATCAATCCCGCCGCAGACAGATAATACAATGGTCGCTTTGTGTCTCCCACAGCACGCAGAACGGCGCTTCCGAAATTATAGATCATCATGGCCGGCATGCCAAAAAAATATGTTCTCAGATAGACGGCCGCCAATTCCAGCACATCCTCCGGTGCATGCATCCAGATCAAAATCTTCTTTGCCATAAAAATGCCGATAACAGTCAATAAAACGCCGCTGATCATACTTAACAGCATTGCCGTATGGACTGCTCTGTTCAGCTCTTCTTTTTCTCCTGCTCCGTAAAGCCGGGCAGCCAGCACATTAACACCTACGGACAGGCCCACAAACAGATTTGTCATCAGACCGATCAATGCTGTATTCGATCCCACTGCCGCCAGAGAATTATCCCCCGCAAACCGTCCCACGATAACAATATCTGCGGCATTAAACAGCAGCTGAAGCATGCTTGAAAACATAAGCGGTACCGCAAAAAGCAGCAGCTTTTTCAATACGGAACCGCTGCACATATCTATTTCATACTTTTTTTTGCTTTTCCTACTCATGATATCATCCTCATACCTTTTACAAAAGATATTCATAGACCTTGTACTCTGTCCATCCGGTATCCTCATAGAACATAGGAATCGTACTGATATACCGGAATCCTATGCCGGTATATAACTTCTCTGCCGGCAGGTTGCCTCCCAGCACATCCAGACGAAGTGCCTTCTGTTCGTATTCTTTTGCGTAAGAAACGGCTTTTTCCACCAGTTTCTTTCCATATCCGTTCCGTCCAAAGTCAGGAAGGACTCCCAACGCATGGATCACCATAACCTCATTTTCTGCAAATGTAGTGGAAAACTGTACCTTTTTATAGCTTTCATTACAGCTGTGATTTATGATCATAGCTGCGATGATCTGACCATCCTGGATACCCACAAAGAGCTCCTGTTTCTCAAGAGATTCCTTAAGATAAGCATCCGAAGGATACACCTCTTTTTCCCATCCCGGTCCATATTGGGCATCCTGCATCCGATCGATCAGATCATGATAAAATTTCCTGACCGCCTTGTATTCATCCACAGATGCCTTACGGATCAACCATGTAGTTTCCTTATCCATCTTTACCTCTCCTTCTCCGGCAATAGTTCACTCATCAGAGTACTTCCCAGAATCAACACCATTCCCATTATCTGCATGATTGTCATAGACTGATGCAAAAGAACGGCGGACAAAAGGACCGCCACAATCGGGTCTATGTAACTTAACACAGAAGAAGTCTGCGCCGGCAATTTCCCCACTGCAGAAAAGAAAAACATATATACGATACCCGTGTGAATAATTCCCACTACAAGCAGCAGAACTACAGAATGCCGGGTAAACTCCAAGGCACGGATATCTACTGTCATCATCGTATATAATACCATAACCACTGCGGAAACACCCAGCTGACAAAGGGTTCTCTCCAAACCTTCGATATCATGCAAACTCTTATTCATCAAAATAATAAAACAATACAATGTTGCTGCACAAAGCCCCAAAAAGATTCCTCTGCCGCCCTGCATACTGCCGCCCAGCGCCCCGGAGATCATCACGGCACCAAAAACGGCGCCCGCAGTACATATACACTTTCTCCATGTAAGTTTCTCCTTTAACACAACCGGAGAAAGAATAATAACAAATACCGGTGCCATATAGTAGCACAATGTGGCAATGGCAACTGTGGTATACTTATATGCCTCAAATAATAAAATCCAGTTGAATCCCAGCGCCGCCCCGGACAAAAGCAGCAGCAGCCCATTTTCCTTTATCGCATCCCAGTGAAGTTTTTTATGAGAAAAAACCATCACCACAGCGATAAACGCAGTGCCCAGCACTGACCTGGCACACGCAATAACAGCAGAGGAAAGCGGTATTTCATTCACAAAAATACCAATTGTTCCCACAATGGCCATGGCCGTAAGTAACTTTATTTTTTCCATTCAAATTTCCTTATAGAGCAAAAAGTCCCTCTCGTCAAAGGCAAGAGTGACTTTTCCTGTCTGTATCTCTAAACTTTACAGATTAGTCGTAACGTTCGTCAATAACCCGCTGTGTTTTCTTTTCACTGCGGGGCAGAACGCCAATTTCAACTACTTTTACCAGCGGTGTAAAGCCAATTCTACTCTTTACCGTTTCTGCAATACGTTTACTAAGATCATTAAAATCTACATGTCCGTTGGTTTCCACATAAATACGCATGGTATCCCTGCTGTCCAAATGAGAAATACGAATCTGATATTCTCCGGAAACCTCCGGGAACATTTGCAGAATCTCCTCGATCTGACTTGGGAACACATTGACACCTTTAATCTTCATCATATCATCTGTTCTGCCCATAATGGTATCAATACGCGGGAATCTGCTTCCGCACGGGCACTCGCCCGGAACAATACGGGACAGATCATGTGTACGGTAACGAATGAGCGGTGCACCTTCTTTTACCAATGTGGTAATCACAATTTCACCCATTTCTCCATCTGGTACCGGCTCGCCGGTGACCGGATCAATGATTTCCAGATATACATAATCATCCCAGTAATGCATACCGGTGTCATATTTACAGCTGATCCCGATGCCGGGGCCATAAATTTCTGTCAAACCATAAATATCATACAATTCGATCTCAAGCTCGCTGGAAATATGGTTACGCATCTTTTCTCCCCAGCGTTCTGAACCTATGACGCCCTTTTTCAGATGAATCTGGTCTTTGATGCCCCGTCTTTCAATTTCCTCGGCCAAAAGCAGAGCATACGAAGAAGTTGCACACAAAACAGTAGTTTTCAGATCCGCCATCATCTGAAGCTGTTTGTTGGTATTGCCTGGACCTGTTGGAATCACCATCGCCCCCAGCTTTTCCGCACCATTCTGGAATCCGATACCGGCCGTCCACAGACCATAACCGGGTGTAATCTGAATCCGGTCCTGATTGGTAATGCCCGCCATTTCATAACAGCGCTTAAACATTTCGCCCCAGTCATCCACATCCTTTTCCGTATAGGGAATGATAACCGGAAGGCCGGTTGTTCCTGAGGAGGAATGGATACGGACGATCTCTTCTTCCGGCACCACCATCAGTCCAAGGGGATATGCATCACGCAGATCTTTTTTTTCTGAAAATGGCAGCTTAGTAAAATCCTCTACCGTCTCTACTTTCGTAATTCCCGCTTCCCTGAGACGTTTTCCATAAAAACTATCTGTGGCAACCAGGCGGGAAACCTGTTTATTCACCAGATCCAATTGTGTTTGATTTATCTTCATTTTAAGTTATGTCACCTTTCTATGTAATTACTCTGTATAAGCCAATGCTCTTATATTCAACTTTTGAAATTTCTCCGGCACTTTATTTCGGATTGCTGTCTGAATATCTTCCAATGTCAGCCCCAGCTCACCACTTCTCACAGCAGCCCCCAGAAGAACAACATTCAAAACTTTGGAAGAGCCCAGATCGCAGGCAGCCTTTTGACTGTCAATGATCGTCAGATGGCTGACCTTCTGACGGAGATAATTTATCATATCTTCTGCGCTGTACGCAGAATCTCCGATCGTAGCGCTGACAGGCATAATGGCCCGGCTGCTGACTACCACGGAACCACCCTTTCTGAGAAAGGGCAGCATACGCACTGTCTCTCCCGGTTCAAAACCAATAATCATATCTGCCAAACCTTTACCAATAAGCGGCGAATACAGTCCCTCACCCATGCGCAGATGGCTGAATACACTGCCGCCCCGCTGCGCCATACCAATTGTTTCCGCAGTCATAACCGGAATATTTTTCTCCATTGCCGCCGCAGCGATCAGTTTAGAGGCCAGGACAGTCCCCTGTCCGCCTACACCGCACAAAATAATATTCTTATTCATTCTTGCCACCTCCGGAAATCGCACCTAACGGGCAGACCTGCTCACACAGTGTACATCCGGTACACTGGGACGGATCAATAACTGCCTTTTTGTCTGCTAAAATCAGACCCGGACATCCAAGTTCGCGAATACATTTCTGACAGCCGATACACTTGTCAGCATCTACCACCGACTTGCCCGCAGGCTTTGTCAGCGCAATACACGGCGATTGAAAGATAATCGCCTTCACTCCCGGCTGATCCGCAACGCGCTGCACACACGCAACCGCTTCATCCAAGCACAGTGGATTCACACGTTCCACTGTTGTCAGTCCGATAGCCCGCAAAATCTTCTCCATATTGACCTTTTCCACGATTTCTCCCATCATGGTATGTCCGGTACCCGGATGCGGCTGATGACCGGTCATCGCAGTAGTGGAATTATCCAATATAATCAGCGTCATATTCGCCTGGTTATAAACCGCATTGATCACACCGGTAATACCGGAAGCAAAGAATGTAGAATCACCCACAAACGCAAAACACACCGTGTCCGGCTCTATGTGTCCGACCCCCTGGGCAATATTAATGCCCGCGCCCATACACAGACAGGTGTCCACCATGTCAAGGGGCGCTGCATTGCCCAGCGTATAACAGCCGATATCACCGCAGAAAATCGTCTTTCTTCCCCGCATCGCCTGCTTTACGGCATAGAAGGACGCACGGTGGGGACAACCGGCACACAACACCGGAGGTCGTACCGGAAGAGGCGGCATATCCACAGCCTCTGCTGCTTCTGAAGAACCTCCAAGGAAATCAGAAATCGCCTTGCCAACCGATTCCATAGAATTTTCACCGGCATTGGCTACATTTCCCGTCAACTTTCCAAGAATTTTTGTTTTGATTCCATATTTTCCACAAATATAGGTGAGTGCACGTTCTATAACCGGATCCAGTTCTTCCAGACAGAGAACTTCATCCAGACCCTCCAAAAAGGAAACGGCCAGCTTCTCCGGAAATGGAAACGGGGTAGTAATCTTGAGCAGACGGACATGGTTCTCCTCATCCATATGCTCCATGGCATACGCATAACTGATGCCATGCGTGGCAATACCACGACGGGGAGCCCCTTTAGACTCCTTCCAGATAAAATTCCGCTTATATTCTGAGAACACATCAGACAAAAGTTCATTGCGTTCCTCTATTTTTTTATGATTCCTGTTTGACAGACGAGGAAATATCACCCATTTTGACGAATCCTTAATAAATCCCTCGGGAGAATTTACGTAATATTCCTCTTGATCCTTCACATCAATAGAAGCGTATCCATGACAGACACGTGTGGTAGAACGGAAGAATACTGGCGTATGATACTGCTCGGAATATGTAAATGCTTCCTGAATCATTTCATAAGCTTCCTGTACCGATGACGGATCAAACAAAGGCAGTTTGGCAAAAGCAGCAAAAGTACGCGTATCCTGCTCCGTCTGAGAGGAAATCGGACCGGGATCATCTGCAACCATTACCACCATACCGCCTTTTACACCGATATATTCCAAACTCATCAGCGGATCCGATGCCACATTCAAACCAACTTGTTTCATCGTCACCATCGCACGGGCGCCACTGTACGCTGCACCGGCTGCAACCTCCATACCGGCCTTCTCATTAACCGACCATTCTACATAAACATTCCCCGGATTGTGCCTGGCTACTGTCTCCAGCACTTCTGTTGAAGGAGTACCCGGATAACCTGCAACCAGATTGACACCGGCTGCCAACACTCCAAGGGCAATTGCCTCATTTCCCATTAAAAATTCTTTATGCATTTTATATTTCACTCCTAAAAGATAATCATCCTACTTGTATTCCACTTGCAATAGTATAACAGTTTCTGTAAGAAAATGAAACCTTAACCGAAAAATGATTTTGCCTTCCGTTCCTGCTTATTTTCATACATTTTTTGGTCAGCCTCTCTTAATAATTCCGGATAGTCAATACTTCCCCTTCTTAAACAGCAGCCAAAGGAAAACCTAAGCGGTACTTTGACTTTTTCTCCAAGCTGCATAAAATTGTGATCCTGAAGCTGGGTAAAAGCTTCGATTTCTCTGAGAAGTAACTCTTCATCCTCATACTGATATAAAAACAATACAAATTCATCGCCGCCCTGTCTGGCTACGATACTGCTTTTGGTTCCGAAACTCCTGATAAGCCCGGACATTTTTTCCAAATAAATGTCTCCGATCTCATGTCCGTATGTATCATTGACTTCCTTCAGGTCATCCGCATCGATCATGATCATAACGCTTAAGCCAAGCTGCTCCGGGTTTTTAAATAAGGCAGAAAGCTTTCTGTCCAGTCCCCGTCTGTTATACAGTCCTGTCAGCGGATCGATATCCCTTTCCTTCGCAATCTCTCTGCGTCTGATAATTTCAGCAGTCCTATCCGTCAGAACACCTAGAATCCTATCATTTTCCTCTATCTGCTCTACCTTGATATACCGTTCCCCCACCTCATATATTCCAGTCTCATCCGGTGTAGGATTGGCACGTATTTCATTTAATAATTTCTTAAATTCCTCCACATCTGAAAACAATTTTTCCGGATTCACTTTATCCAGGGGCAGTATTTTAGAAATATAATCTGTAAAATGGAACTTCCCTACGTTCTGATCGTATTCGTACACACCAATATGCATATCTGTTTTGCTTAAAACATATGATATTTTTTTATTGTTGTCCACCAGGCTTTTTACCATCCTGTTGATATATTTACCTAATTCAAAGAATTCAATACTTGACCTGCTGTCCACCGTTTCCTCAAGATTTCCATTCTCAATTGCTTTCAATGTTTTATTTACACTGTGGATTTCATCCACCACATAATTATTTATATAACGGATCACAGCCCTTGACAGAATAATGGCGATTACAGCCAGACAGCAAAAAAGAAGGAACATGGATGTAGGAAGTCTCCGGTAAAGATCGGACTTCAAAATCACACCGCCAATGTAATTATCTCCTATTTTTTTAAATACACAAAAGGAATTTCCCCCATCAATCTCTGCATCAAATCCCTCTTCACCACCCTTGATATTCGCAAAATCCAGACCAATATCTGAAATATTACGCTCCATCATTTTCTGATCCGTGCAGCCTACAACTGCACCCGTTTTGCTGTCAACGGCATAATAATTAATCCCCGTGTCTACCCGGAATAAAGAAAAAATATAAGACAGTTCATTCTTTTTTGTAACTTTGATCACGTTCACCGGTTCCATTCCCACCTGAACAATAAATTCTCCGCTGTTATTCCAAAGTGCAGAATACTGCATCTGTTTTCCCTCAGCCGTATTTGGAGTAATGTCCTGAACAAGCTTTAAATCCTTGTCTTCCAACATCGGTTTAAAAAATTCCATTTGTTCACCGGAGTCAACGGTATAGCCGTAATACTTAGGATGTGTACCGGCAAAAATCCGACCCGTATCATCAAAAATGTGTATCTCATCCACCTCTAAGGACTTCGCAATTTTTTTCAGTTCTTCCACATCCTCCAATACCCCTGGTTCCCCTTCAATAATACGGGCAATGATCTCTGCATTATGGAGGCATGTCTGCCTGTATTCTTTCTGGGTCTCCTCAAGATCTTCCTGGTTTTCCTCTAAAATCTGCTCCATCTGGGAAAAAGTTCTCATAGTACTTTCGCAAACCAGATCCCGCTCATTGGTTCGCTCAATCATCAAGACAATTCCAAGTATCAAAACCACTAAAATCCCACTAACCCGGTACATATATCTGCTGATTATTGTTTGTAGTGTACGCATAAGTTCCTCCTGTATTTGCCAAGATCAGGTTGCATATTGTAATTAGTACAATAAACTATCTTCATCTGCATATCCACGATATCACAATATATCACTACTGCCTCGCAAATCATTGATGCACTTTATATAATCTGATAATGTATTTACTGTATATTTTTTTATCGCCATGCCTCTCTCCTCCATTATCCTACATAAAATATACAATTATATATCATTATACCCTACCTGTTTTGCAATGCAAGTAAAATAGAAAACCAAAATTTTGTAACCTTTTATGTTCTTCCATCGTGTTATAAATGAAAGGGCCTTTCAATAAATAAGAAAACGAGGAACTACTCATGAGAAAACCAATCGGATTATTGATAGATGAATATCAAAAAAACCTGTTTGTAGCCGCCTTTCATATCTGCAAAAATGCAGAGGATGCAAAAGATGTGGTTCAGGATACCTTTATTCAATATCATATATCTGGAAAACAATTTAATGATGAACAGCATTTACGTGCATGGCTATTTCGCGTGGCTGTCAACAAAGCCAAAGATATCAATCGTTCTTTCTGGCACAAACATAAAGTACCATTGGAAGAATATATAGAAATATTACCATTTGAAAATCCCGAGGAAACCCATTTATTTGAAGCAGTTATGAATCTCCCGGAAAAATATCGAATTGTAATACATCTATTTTACTACGAAGACTTAACCATACGTGAAATATCCGAGGTTCTGAAAATTGGCGAAAGTAATATAAAGACAAGATTAACAAGAGGGCGCAAAATGCTGAAAGACGTATTAAAGGAGGAATGGCTGAATGACTAACAAGGAAAAATATAAGAAAACTTTTGACAAGCTTGCATCCTCCGAAATGATATCCTTGGAGGTAAGTGACATGAAAAAACAAAATAAGAAACACACAGGATGGAACAGAGCTTCCGCGGCGGCAATTGCACTATTCTGCCTCATAAGCATAGGCAGTGTTGCGTATGCTGCGGGCAAATATTTTGGAATACTGGATTTTTCCGATCATTTACAGGAAAAAGTCCCCGCAGAAGCGACAAATCTAATTGATACGAATTTAGATCAGACTGTAACAGACGAAACGGATGGAGCCATTATGGACTGTACCGTAAAAGAAGCACTCTGTGACAGCGAGACCATTACTATTGTTTATGAAGTATCCGCAAAAGAGTCCGAAAAATATCTATTCATTCCCGAAGATGCACTCCCGGAAGATGATATGTCGGAGTGGAGCGATATTACCGGAAAAACAGCAGCGGATTATGCAGCAGAAAAAGGGCTGGAGCTTGTAAATATCGGTGGAGGAATCGTAAACCGCGATGAACTTGGTATTATTGAATCCTCTATGGTTTTTCGCTCCGCAGAAGATGATGTTATGAACATTTATGTACGAAGCGGTAAGGAAAGCAGCGTGGAAGCGGTTGACGTTACCTGCATGGCAACTGCAGCAATTCGTACGCAAGAGGCTACAACAGACAATATTATGCGAAAGACCATTCACTTTACACTGGAAAATATGGCTGACACAACACGGATATCTTATATTCCTCAGTCTGGTGCCTCTGCAGACGAAAAATATACCATCGAAAAGGCAGAAGTGATCCAGACAGATCTGGGTACTTATATTGATGTCTTCTATACCAACAGGCACGACGACGTACTGGATGAAGGCCTATGTTTCCGATTACTGGATGATAATGGCCAGGCCTGCGAATTTATTGGAGGATCCGGTATTGAACGGCAGGAAAACGGGACATACAAAGAAAGAATTATTATGAACAAAATAGATCTGGAAAATACGATTATGCTGGAAGCATATGACTGTTATGAAAAAACAGTATATGGAAAAACTGAGTTAGTACAAAACTAAATATTCGCCTTAACAAGGCTGCATATGGATTCAAATACTCCGATATAAAGCCGCAAAAAGAGCCGCTTTCATGCAAACATGAAGCGGCTCTTTATTACACCTTTTCAGGCGCTTATCTCATTGCTTTCGCGCAGATTACTCGATGATTGTAGCAACACGGCCTGATCCAACAGTACGTCCACCTTCACGAATAGCGAAAGTAAGACCCTGCTCCATAGCGATTGGATGAATCAGTTCGATTGTCATTTCTACGTTATCACCAGGCATACACATTTCTGTACCAGCTGGTAATTCGATAACACCTGTTACGTCAGTTGTTCTGAAGTAGAACTGTGGTCTGTAGTTATTGAAGAAAGGAGTATGACGTCCACCTTCATCTTTTGTTAATACGTAAACCTGTGCTGTAAATTTTGTATGGCAAGTTACAGAACCTGGTTTGGAAAGAACCTGTCCTCTTTCGATTTCAGTTCTCTGAACACCACGAAGTAATGCACCAATGTTATCACCAGCCTGAGCTTCGTCTAACAGTTTACGGAACATTTCTACACCTGTAACAACAACTTTACGTGTTTCTTCTTTGATACCAACGATTTCAACTTCATCAGATACATGCAGAACACCACGCTCTACTCTACCTGTAGCAACAGTACCACGGCCTGTGATAGAGAATACGTCCTCTACTGGCATCAGGAATGGTTTATCTGTATCACGTTCTGGATCCGGAATATACTCATCAACTGTGCTCATTAATTCCATGATCTTGTCGCCCCATTCAGAAGAAGGATCTTCCAGAGCTTTCAGAGCGGAACCTTTGATGATTGGGCAATCAGTGAATTCATACTCTTCCAGTACTTCAGTGATTTCCATCTCAACTAATTCAAGAAGTTCTTCGTCATCAACCATATCACATTTGTTCATGAATACGATGATGTAAGGTACACCTACCTGACGGGAAAGAAGGATGTGCTCTTTTGTCTGAGCCATAACACCATCAGTAGCGGCTACAACTAAGATAGCACCATCCATCTGAGCAGCACCAGTGATCATGTTCTTAACATAGTCAGCATGTCCTGGGCAGTCAACGTGTGCATAATGTCTCTTGTCTGTTTCATATTCTACGTGAGCGGTAGAAATAGTAATACCACGTTCTCTCTCTTCTGGAGCTTTGTCGATATTTTCGAAATCTGTAGCTGTATTACCAGCAACTCTTTCAGAAAGTACTTTTGTGATAGCAGCTGTTAAAGTAGTTTTACCATGGTCTACGTGTCCAATGGTACCGATGTTACAATGCGGTTTTGTTCTTTCAAATTTAGCTTTTGCCATTTTGAATGTCCTCCTTAATTACAATGCGCCCAATGGGCATATATTATCTTTCATAAGACCTGCTATCCTTGATTATATGGCATAGCAAGGATATTTGCAAGAAAAATTTATATAGATACTCTTTTAAGATTACTTACCTTGATTGCTGATGATTTTTTCCTGTACAGATTTTGGAACCTGCTCGTATTTCTCGAAGAACATGGAGTAGTTACCACGACCCTGTGTTCTGGAACGCAGGTCTGTTGCGTATCCAAACATCTCAGACAGCGGAACATATCCACGGATCATCTTGCCTCCGCCGATATCATCCATACCTTCGATACGACCACGACGGGAGTTGATATCACCGATAACATCACCCATGTAATCTTCCGGTGTGGTTACTTCCACTCTCATGATCGGCTCCAGCAATACAGGAGAAGCTTTGCTCATCGCATCCTTAAATGCCAGAGAACCGGCAATGTGGAATGCCATTTCTGAGGAGTCAACTTCATGGTAAGAACCATCGTATACATTAGCATGTACACCAACAACCGGGAATCCAGCCAGAACACCGGATTTCATTGCCTCTTCGATACCCTCGCCAACTGCAGGAATATATTCCTTCGGAATCGCACCGCCGACAACGGTAGATTCGAATTTGAATATTTCTTCACCATTGGCATCCATTGGCTCGAATTTAACTTTACAATGACCGTACTGTCCACGACCACCGGACTGTTTTGCATACTTGCTGTCCACTTCAACCGGTTTTGTAAAGGTTTCTTTGTAAGCAACCTGAGGTGCACCTACATTGGCCTCTACTTTGAACTCACGAAGAAGTCTGTCTACAATAATTTCCAGATGCAGCTCACCCATACCTGCGATGATGGTCTGACCTGTCTGCGGATCTGTATGAGCACGGAATGTCGGATCTTCTTCTGCAAGTTTTGCAAGAGATTCACCTAATTTACCCTGACCGGCTTTTGTCTTAGGCTCGATAGCCAGCTCGATAACCGGTTCCGGGAATTCCATGGACTCTAAGATAACCGGATTCTGCTCATCACAGATCGTGTCACCGGTTCCGGTAACTTTAAATCCGATTGCAGCAGCGATATCTCCGGAATATACTTTGTCTAATTCCTCACGCTTGTTGGCATGCATCTGCAGGATACGGCCAACACGTTCTTTTTTGCCCTTTGTAGCATTCAGTACATAAGAACCGGAGTTCATGGTTCCGGAATAAACACGGAAATAAGCAAGCTTACCTACGAACGGGTCCGTCATAATCTTGAATGCAAGCGCAGAGAACGGCTCGTCATCAGAAGAATGTCTTTCTACTTCATTACCATCTAAATCCGTACCCTTAATAGCCGGGATATCTAATGGAGACGGCATATACTCAATGATTGCATCCAGAAGCTTCTGGACACCTTTGTTTCTGTAAGCTGTACCACAGCAAACCGGAATTGCCTGACATTCACAAGTGGCTTTTCTTAAAACAGCTTTCAGTTCATCAACAGTTGGCTCTTCCCCTTCCAGGTAAGCCATCATTAAGTCATCATCCAACTCACAGATTTTTTCAATCAGTTCTGTATGATACAGCTCTGCATCTTCCTGCATATCCTCCGGGATATCTGTTACAGTGATGTCATCGCCTTTATCATCGTTGTAGATGTATGCTTTCATTTCAAATAAGTCGACGATTCCTTTGAATTCATCTTCTTTACCGATTGGTAATTGTAAGCAAATCGTATTTTTACCAAGACGGTTCTTAATCTGATCAACACAGCCATAGAAATCTGCACCAAGAATGTCCATCTTATTAATGAAGGCCATACGAGGTACATTGTATGTGTCAGCCTGACGCCATACATTTTCAGACTGCGGTTCAACGCCACCTTTTGCACAGAACACGCCTACGGCGCCGTCAAGCACACGAAGTGAACGTTCTACTTCTACAGTAAAGTCTACGTGTCCTGGGGTATCAATAATATTGATACGATGCTCCAGAGCACCGGCTTTTGGCTTGGTCTGTTCTTCCAATGTCCAGTGACATGTTGTAGCCGCAGAAGTAATTGTGATACCACGCTCCTGTTCCTGCTCCATCCAGTCCATGGTAGCAGTTCCTTCATGGGTATCACCGATTTTGTAGTTAACACCAGTATAATAAAGGATACGCTCTGTTGTTGTCGTCTTACCGGCATCAATATGAGCCATAATACCAATGTTTCGAGTTCTCTCTAATGGATACTGTCTTCCAGCCATCGGTCAATCCTCCCTTAGAATCTGTAGTGAGCAAATGCTTTATTTGCTTCAGCCATCTTATGCATGTCTTCTTTACGTTTTACAGATGCTCCTGTGTTGTTCATAGCATCTAATAATTCGTTAGCCAATCTGTCTTCCATTGTCTTCTCGCCTCTTTTACGAGAGAACATGGTCAGCCAACGAAGAGCCAATGCCTGGCGTCTGTCAGGTCTGACTTCGATAGGTACCTGATAGGTAGCTCCACCAATACGTCTTGCCTTTACTTCGAGCACTGGCATAATGTTGTTCATAGCTTCTTCAAATACTTCTAAAGCTGGCTTTCCAGCTTTTTCTTCAACTTTAGCGAAAGCTCCGTATACAATCTTCTGTGCGATACCCTTCTTGCCATCCAACATAATGTTGTTGATCAGCTTGGTTACCACTTTGTTATTGTACACTGGATCAGCTAAAACGTCTCTTTTCTGAGTATGTCCTTTACGTGGCACGTTACTTCCCTCCTTAATCATATCGATTATTATCATAGGTACTCACATGATGCACTCAACATCTGCTATGTGTTCGCACACGGTAAATTCTCTATCGAAACCCGCAACCACAATCCAGGTTACTGGAATACCGGTACAAAAATAGTCTCTGTGAATCTATCAATAATTAATTACTTGTTTCTTTTTGGAATTATTTACCTGCTTTCGGTCTCTTAGCACCGTATTTAGAACGAGCCTGGCGTCTGTTAGCAACACCTGCTGTATCTAAAGTACCACGAACGATGTGGTATCTTGTACCAGGTAAATCCTTAACTCTACCACCACGGATCAGTACAACGCTATGCTCCTGAAGGTTATGTCCTTCGCCTGGGATATAGCTTGTTACTTCAATTCCGTTAGAAAGACGAACTCTGGCGATCTTACGAAGAGCTGAGTTAGGCTTCTTAGGTGTAGCAGTCTTAACAGCTGTACACACACCTCTTTTTTGTGGTGAAGACATATCGCTGCTTTTCTTTTTCAGAGAGTTAAAACTTTTCTGAAGAGCTGGTGCGGTAGACTTCTTAACGGATGTCTGTCTTCCTTTTCTTACTAACTGGTTAAATGTTGGCATTCCTTTCACCTCCTGTGTTATTTTTCCTATCGTAACTGATATAGAAATTTTGCTGCCATCCGGCCCATACAGCCAGGCAGTACATGTGGTTGCCGGTTATACGTCGATGATAACCTGATTTTGCGCGCAAAATAACACATGCTATCTTCGCACGCTAGAATATTATATCTTTCTTAAAAGATCGTGTCAAGGAATTTCTGGCAAAATCTTAATATAATAGACTTCTTTTTTAAAAAAGAAGGTACCCTAAGTCATCTCATAACTTCAGAATACCTTCTCTGCTTATTATTCTTGTGTTTCTGTTAATACGATTTCATCTGTCTGTGTATCTTCTGCATTCAGCGGATCTTTGATCTTCTCTATATCAAACTGAAAATCTTCATCAAATCCAACTTCCTGGCTTTCGTCCTGATCGGTATTCAGTTTCACATTACTGTAACGCTTAATACCTGTTCCGGTAGGAATCAGCTTACCGATAATAACATTTTCCTTCAGACCGATCAGCGGATCGATTTTTCCTTTGATTGCTGCATCTGTCAGAACCTTCGTTGTCTCCTGGAAAGAAGCAGCTGACAGGAAGGAATTGGTAGCCAGTGATGCTTTTGTGATACCCAGCATTACCTGTACGCCTTCTGCCGGTGTCTTGCCTTCTGCGATGAGCTGTTCGTTCTTCTCTTCGAAGTCCAGAACATCTACTAAAGTTCCCGGAAGGAAATCAGTGTCTCCATTGTTCTCAACACGGATTTTCTTCAGCATCTGACGTACGATAACTTCGATATGCTTATCGTTGATATCTACACCCTGGAGACGATATACCCGCTGTACTTCCTGAATCATGTAATCCTGTACGGCGCGAACACCTTTGATCTTCAGAATATCGTGCGGATTTACACTACCTTCTGTCAGTTCATCACCAGCCTCAATATACTGTCCATCCGTTATTTTGATACGAGATCCATACGGAATCAGATACGTCTTGGAAGTTCCGCTTTCATCATCCGTCACGATAATTTCACGTTTCTTTTTCGTGTCACGAATCGTAGCCACACCTTTGATCTCCGTAATAATCGCAAGACCTTTTGGTTTTCTGGCCTCAAAAAGCTCTTCTACACGAGGAAGACCCTGTATGATATCTCCGCCGGCTACACCACCGGTATGGAAGGTACGCATGGTCAGCTGTGTACCTGGCTCACCAATCGACTGTGCTGCGATAATACCTACAGATTCACCAACCTGTACAGCCTCACCGGTTGCCATGTTGGCACCATAACATTTCGCACACACACCGATATGACATTTACATGTCAAAATGGTACGGATCTTTACTTCTTCAAATGGTTTTCCCACTGCGTTCACGCCCTCTTTCATAATGCGGGCTGCACGTTTTGGTGTAATCATATGGTTAGCCTTAACGATAACATCACCTTTGGCATTTTTAATGGTTTCACAGGAGAAACGTCCTGTAATACGTTCCTGCAGACTTTCAATCTCTTCCTTGCCGTCGGTAAATGCTCTTACTGTCATGCCAGGCACTTCATCTTTGCCTTCGCTGCAGTCCACTTCACGAATGATTAGTTCCTGTGATACGTCTACCAGACGTCTGGTCAGATAACCGGAGTCAGCTGTACGCAGCGCAGTATCAGACAATCCCTTACGCGCTCCGTGGGCAGACATAAAGTACTCCAATACATCCAGTCCTTCACGGAAGTTGGATTTAATCGGGAGCTCGATGGTATGACCTGTCGTATCTGCCATCAGGCCTCGCATGCCTGCCAGCTGTTTGATCTGTTTATCAGAACCACGGGCACCGGAGTCAGCCATCATATAGATGTTGTTATACTTATCCAAACCGCCAAGCAGCGCTTTTGTCAAAGCATCGTCTGTATTTTTCCAGGTTTCTACAACTTCTTTGTATCTTTCTTCTTCTGTGATCAGACCACGTTTAAAGTTCTTCGTGATCATATCTACCGTATCCTGCGCCTGCTTGATCATTTCCGGCTTCTGCGGAGGCACAGTCATATCAGAAATAGATACGGTCATAGCCGCCCTTGTGGAATACTTATATCCCATGGCCTTAATACTATCCAGCACTTCTGCTGTCTTTGTAGCACCATGTGTATTAATAACTTTTTCCAGGATCTTCTTCAGCTGTTTCTTTCCTACATGGAAATCTACTTCCGGCAATAATTCATTACCCGGAACCGTTCTGTCAACAAATCCCAGATCCTGAGGCAGAATTTCATTGAAAATGAAACGTCCCAGAGTGGAATGGATATTATCCATAAGTACCGTTCCATCCGGCATCTTCTTTGTGCAGCGAACGATAATCTTAGACTGCAGCGTAATGACTTCATTTTCATAAGCCAGGATGGCCTCATTTACACTCTTGAAATACTTGCCTTCCCCTTTTGCACCAGGTCTTTCCTGTGTCAGATAGTAAATACCAAGAACCATATCCTGAGAAGGAACAGCAACAGGACCTCCGTCTGACGGTTTCAGTAAGTTATTCGGAGAGAGCAGTAAGAAACGGCATTCTGCCTGTGCTTCTACGGACAGCGGAAGATGTACTGCCATCTGGTCACCATCGAAGTCCGCATTAAATGCAGTACATACCAATGGATGCAGCTTAATCGCCTTACCTTCAACCAGGATCGGTTCAAAAGCCTGAATACCCAGACGATGCAGTGTAGGAGCACGGTTTAACATAACCGGATGCTCTTTGATTACTTCTTCCAGAACATCCCACACTTCCGGCTGAAGCTTTTCTACCATTTTCTTAGCATTTTTAATGTTATGTGATGTGCCGTTGGCAACCAGTTCTTTCATTACAAAAGGCTTAAACAGCTCAATTGCCATTTCTTTCGGCAGACCGCACTGGTAAATCTTAAGTTCCGGTCCGACTACGATAACAGATCGTCCAGAATAGTCAACACGTTTACCTAACAGATTCTGACGGAAACGTCCGGATTTACCTTTTAACATATCAGACAGAGACTTCAGAGCACGATTGCCGGGGCCCGTTACCGGACGTCCGCGGCGACCATTATCAATGAGTGCGTCAACGGCTTCCTGAAGCATTCTCTTTTCGTTGCGGACGATAATGTCCGGAGCACCCAGATCTAACAGTCTCTGTAAACGGTTATTTCTATTGATAATTCTTCGATACAGATCATTCAGGTCAGAGGTAGCAAAACGACCGCCATCCAGCTGTACCATCGGACGCAGATCCGGAGGGATAACAGGGATCGCATTCATAATCATCCATTCCGGTCTGTTTCCGGACTCACGGAACGCTTCCACTACTTCCAGACGTTTTACGATACGGGCACGCTTCTGGCCTGTAGATTCTTTCAAACCTTTTTTCAGTTCTTCAGACTCTGCTTCCAGGTCAATTGCTTTTAATAATTCCTGAATGGATTCCGCACCCATACCCACGCGGAAATTTGATCCCCATTTTTCTCTGGCATCCTGATATTCTTTTTCTGTCAGTACCTGTTTGTAGGTCAGTTCGGAATCAGCAGGATCTAATACGATATAATTTGCAAAATACAGTACTTTTTCCAGTGTTCTCGGAGATAAATCCAGAATAAGACCCATACGGGATGGAATTCCTTTAAAATACCAGATATGAGAAACCGGAGCTGCCAGTTCAATATGACCCATGCGCTCTCTACGAACGCTGGCTTTGGTTACCTCAACGCCGCAGCGATCACAGACAACGCCTTTATAACGGATCTTTTTATATTTACCACAGTGACACTCCCAGTCCTTGCTGGGTCCGAAAATACGCTCGCAAAACAGACCGTCCTTTTCCGGTTTCAGTGTTCTGTAGTTAATTGTTTCAGGTTTTTTTACTTCGCCTCTGGACCATTCTCTAATCTTCTCAGGAGATGCCAGGCCAATCTTGATGGCATCAAAGGTCATTGGCTGATATACTTCATTATTTGTTGTTTCAGGCATTATGGACTCCTTTCAATATTAACGGGTTATCTGAAAAATGAATTACAAATTACATTTCTTCATCATCGTCAAAAGCTTCGTCCAGCGCTAAAAATGCGTCATCCTCATCGGAATCTTCTTCGATATCCACTAACTCTTCGCCTTCAAATTCCTGACGGGCAAATCCGTACTCTTCGAATGACTCTTCTTTTCTGGAATGTCTATCCCCTTCAATGATAGAATGAAGATCGGTATCGCCATAATCAATGGTTTCCATAATCTCAACTTCTGTCATATCATCTTTCAGTACCTTTACGTCCAATCCCAGAGACTGCAGCTCTTTCAGCAGTACCTTAAAGGATTCCGGAATACCCGGTTCAGGGATATTGTCACCCTTAATGATTGCCTCGTAAGTTTTCACACGACCAACCACATCATCGGATTTTACGGTCAGGATTTCCTGCAGAGTGTAAGACGCACCATAAGCTTCCAGAGCCCAAACCTCCATCTCTCCGAAACGCTGGCCGCCAAACTGTGCTTTACCGCCCAGCGGCTGCTGTGTTACCAGTGAGTATGGGCCGGTAGAACGTGCATGAATCTTATCGTCTACCAGATGATGCAGTTTCAGGTAGTGCATGTGACCGATGGTTACCGGGCTGTCAAAATATTCACCGGTTCGGCCATCACGAAGCCGTACCTTTCCGTCTCTGGAAATAGGAACGCCTTTCCACAGTTTTCTGTGGTCTTTATTTTCTTCCAGATATTCCATAACTTCCGGCAATAATTCGTCTTTATATTTTTCCTTGAATTCTTCAAAATCTTCTGTATTTACATAGTCATTTGCCAAATCCAGGGTATCCATAATATCATTTTCGTTTGCGCCATCGAATACAGGTGTGGCAATGTTAAATCCAAGGGCTTTTGCAGCCAGACTTAAATGAATTTCCAATACCTGTCCGATATTCATACGGGAAGGTACACCCAACGGATTCAATACAATATCCAGCGGACGGCCATTTGGCAAAAATGGCATATCTTCTACCGGGAGTACACGGGAAACAACACCCTTGTTACCATGACGGCCGGCCATCTTGTCACCTACAGAAATTTTTCTTTTCTGTGCAATGTAGATACGGACTGCCTGATTTACACCCGGAGATAACTCATCCCCGTTTTCTCTCGTAAATACCTTTGCATTTACGACGATACCATATTCACCATGAGGAACTTTCAGAGAAGTATCTCTTACTTCACGGGCTTTTTCACCGAAAATAGCACGCAGCAGGCGCTCTTCCGCAGTCAGCTCTGTTTCACCCTTCGGTGTTACCTTACCAACTAAGATGTCTCCGGCACGGACTTCTGCACCAATGCGGATGATACCGCGTTCATCCAGATCCTTTAATGCATCGTCACCTACGCCCGGCACATCCCTTGTAATCTCTTCCGGTCCCAGTTTTGTATCTCTTGCCTCTGTCTCATACTCTTCCATATGAATAGAGGTATAAACATCTTCCTGAACCAGTCTTTCACTTAACAGTACCGCATCCTCGTAGTTATAACCTTCCCAGGTCATAAATCCGATCAGCGGGTTCTTGCCTAATGCTAGTTCACCGTTATAAGTGGAAGGACCATCTGCAATAACCTGACCTTCTTCCACACGATCACCTTTGAAGACAATTGGCTTCTGGTTGTAGCAGTTGCTCTGATTACTTCTCAGGAACTTGGTCAGACGATACTCATCCCTGGTTCCATCATCATTCTTCACTGTGATCACTTTCGAAGTAGAACGCTCTACAACACCTGATTTCTTAGCGATCACGCAAACACCGGAGTCCACTGCAGCTTTGGCTTCCATACCGGTACCTACTACCGGTGCTTCTGTAATTAACAGAGGAACAGCCTGACGCTGCATGTTAGATCCCATCAGGGCACGGTTTGCATCATCATTCTGCAGGAATGGAATCAATGCAGTTGCAACAGAAAATACCATCTTAGGAGATACGTCCATGTAATCAAACATGTGTTTTTCGTATTCCTGTGTTTCTTCTCTATAACGACCGGATACATTTTTATTGATAAAATATCCGTTCTCATCTAATGGCTCATTCGCCTGCGCCACATGATAATTATCTTCTTCATCCGCCGTCATATACACAACTTCATCCGTAACTCTCGGATTTTTCGGATCAGACTTGTCTACTTTTCTGTATGGCGCTTCTACAAATCCGTATTCATTGATACGCGCATAAGAAGCCAAAGAGTTGATCAGACCAATGTTAGGACCTTCAGGAGTCTCGATCGGACACATTCTTCCGTAATGGGAATAATGTACATCTCGGACTTCGAAACCGGCTCTGTCTCGGGACAGACCGCCAGGGCCCAATGCAGACAAACGTCTCTTATGGGTCAGCTCACCCAATGGGTTGTTCTGATCCATAAACTGTGACAGCTGGGAAGATCCAAAGAATTCCTTCACAGCCGCGGTTACCGGCTTAATGTTAATCAGAGACTGAGGAGAAATTCCCTCAATATCCTGTGTTGTCATTCTTTCACGTACTACTCTCTCCAGACGGGACAGACCAATACGATACTGGTTCTGCAGCAATTCACCTACAGCACGAATACGCCTGTTGCCCAGATGATCGATATCATCATCGTTGCCCAGACCATACTCCAGATGCATATTATAATTAATAGAAGCAATAATATCTTCTTTCGTAATATGCTTTGGAATCAGTTCATGAATTTCCCGTTTGATCGCATCTTTCAGATCTTCCGGGTCTTCATTTTCTTCCATCAGTTTTTCCAGAAGCGGATAGTATACTAACTCCGTAACTCCCAGTTCCTTTGGATTACAGTCTACATGCTTCGTAATATCTACCATCATATTAGAAAGAACTTTTACCTTACGTTCCTCTAACTGAATCCATACATACGGTACGGCAGCATTCTGAATCTCATCTGCCATCTCCTTTGTCACGATGGTATCAACTTCCGCAATAATTTCACCTGTAGACATATCCACAACATCTTCTGCCAGCTTATGACCCGCAATACGGTTCTTAAGAGCCAACTTCTTATTAAATTTATAACGTCCGACCTTAGCCAGATCATATCTTCTGGGGTCGAAAAACATACTCATGATCAGGCTCTCTGCGCTCTCTACTGCCAGAGGCTCACCCGGACGGATTTTCTTATATAATTCTAACAGGCCACTCTGATAATCTTCCGAAGTATCCTTCGTAAAACTTGCGGTAATTTTAGGCTCCTCACCAAACAAATCGATAATTTCTGCATTGGTTCCGTAACCCAGCGCCCTGATTAAAACGGTAATGGGGACTTTTCTTGTTCTGTCAACACGTACATAAAACACGTCATTGGAGTCTGTTTCGTATTCTAACCAGGCACCGCGGTTAGGAATTACTGTACAGGAATATAGGGTTTTTCCAATTTTATCATGCGCAATCGCATAGTAAATACCCGGAGAACGTACTAACTGGCTAACGATTACTCGCTCTGCACCATTAATTACGAAAGTTCCGGTTTCTGTCATCAACGGTAAATCTCCCATGAAAATTTCATGTTCGTTAATCTCGTCGTTCTCTTTGTTATATAACCGTACCTTTACTTTCAAAGGCGCAGCATATGTGGCATCTCGTTCCTTACATTCTTCGATAGAATACTTGACTTCATCTTCACACAGTGTAAAATCAACAAATTCCAAACTCAATTTACCGCTATAATCTGCGATTGGAGAGATATCTTCAAAGACTTCTTTCAGTCCTTCATCCAAAAACCACCGGTAGGAATCTTTCTGAACCTCAATCAAATTGGGCATTTCCAGAACTTCCTTTTGTCGCTGGTAACTCATCCGCATACTATTTCCAGTTGTGATTGGACGTATTCTGTTTTTCTCCATTGACGTTTCACCCCTTGTATTCTTTATATTTATTACGACAATCGCCTATCTCGAGGGTAACAGGCATACCTTGCCATAATAGTGCATTTTTAAATGTATCACAGGATTTTCAATATGTCAAGAGAATTTTTTCATTTTCCTCCTATTTTTGGCAATAAAAAAAGAACTCCCCGGAAATGCCTAAAATATAGGCTTCTCCGGGGATGGAATTTACAAAAATTATTTGAGTGTAACTTTTGCACCTTCAGCTTCCAGTTTAGCTTTAAGGTCATCTGCTTCTGCTTTAGAAACGCCTTCTTTTACAACCTTAGGAGCTCCGTCTACAACTTCTTTTGCTTCTTTTAATCCTAAGCCAGTTACTTCACGAACTACTTTGATAACTTTAACTTTGTTTGGTCCAACTTCTGTTAACTCTACGTCAAACTCATCTTTTTCTTCTGCTGCTTCTGCTGCGCCGCCTGCTGCTGCTACTACAACGCCTGCTGCTGCAGATACACCAAATTCTTCTTCACATGCTTTTACTAATTCGTTTAATTCTAATACAGTTAACTCTTTGATAGCTTCAATAAATTCAGCTGTTGTTAATTTTGCCATTTCAATTTCCTCCATTATTATATTATTTTCAAAAATTCTTCATTTCTTCAGGCTGCTGCTTTCAGCTCGCCTTCCATTGCATTACGCTTCTTTTGCTTCTGCGATCTGGCTGATAACGCGTGCAAAGTTTGCGATTGGGGACTGAATGCTTCCCAGTAATTTTCCAAGAAGTTCTTCTCTTGATGGAACAGATGCCAGTGCCTTTACTCCTGCTTCATCGTAGTAGTTGCCTTCTACAACTGCTGCTACTAACTGAAGTGTGGGAACTGTTTTCTGATATTTAGAAAGAATTCTTGCAGAAGCTGTTGCATCGTTTGCACATACTGCTAATGCATTTGTTCCCTCTAAGTGCTTGCATAACGGTTCATAGTCCGTTCCCTGGAATGCAAAGTTCATCATAGTGTTTTTGTATACTTTGTATACAACACCTGCTTCTCTTAACTCTTTACGCATCTTCGTATCGTCTTCTACGGAAATACCTTTGTAGTTTACTAATACAACAGACTGAGCATCTTTGATTGTATTAGAAATCTCTTCAACAATCGGTCTTTTCAGTTCAACTTTAGCCATGATTGGTGCACCTCCTTATTTTTATAGTGCTGCCGTTTAAAAAAGAAAGCCTCTTTGCTTAGACAAAGAGGCAGTTTAATTCTGATTCTAGAATTGTTCTTCCTCGGCAGGCGTTTTTTCCTTATACCTTACGGTACCTGCTGTCTTCGGCAGTGGTCTCATGACCGTGTAATACTATAGCACTTTTTCATATGCTTGTCAATATTTTTCTTACCTAATCTACATAGAATGATAAAAGACCGCTGTATGGATTTCATACAACGGCCCTTTTGTTTTACTAAGCTAATTTAACCGGATTCACTTTTACGCCAGGTCCCATAGTAGGAGTAATAGTTACACTCTTTAAATAGGTTCCTTTCAATGCGCTTGGTTTAGCCTTGTTAATAGCATCTATAAGCGTCTGGAAGTTGTCCGCTAACTGTTCCTCTGTAAAGGAAGCTTTTCCGATTGGCACGTGAATAATGTTTGTTTTATCAAGACGATACTCAATCTTACCAGCTTTAATATCTTTAACAGCCTTTGTAACGTCCATAGTTACTGTACCAGCTTTTGGGTTTGGCATTAAGCCTTTCGGACCGAGTACACGGCCCAGACGGCCAACAACACCCATCATATCCGGAGTAGCAACAACTACATCGTAGTCAAACCATCCTTCATTCTGAATTCTCGGGATCAGTTCTTCTGCTCCAACAAATTCTGCGCCTGCTGCCAAAGCTTCCTCAGCTTTTGCATCTTTTGCAAATACCAATACACGAACCTGTTTACCAGTTCCGTGAGGAAGAACTACGGCACCACGAACCTGCTGGTCTGCGTGACGTCCATCACAGCCTGTTCTGATATGAACTTCGATTGTTTCGTCAAATTTTGCTACAGCGGCTTTCTTCACTAAGGAAATTGCCTCTGCAGGATCATATAATGTTGCACGATCAACTGCTTTCGCAGCCTCTAAATATTTCTTACCATGTTTCATATTCAATAACCTCCTAGTGGTAATGTCGGGGATATGTTCCCTCCCACATTTCTATGATTTACTCTTCAACTGTGATTCCCATACTACGAGCTGTTCCTGCGATCATGCTCATAGCAGCTTCAAGAGAACCTGCATTTAAATCTGGCATTTTCATTTCTGCAATTTCCTGGATCTTTGCTTTAGAAATTGTAGCAACTTTATTTTTGTTTGGAACACCTGAACCAGATTTGATGTTACAAGCTTTCTTTAATAAAACTGCAGCTGGTGGAGTTTTGGTTATAAAGCTGAAACTTCTGTCTGCGTATACAGTGATAACTACAGGGATGATCAAATCGCCTTTGTCTGCTGTTCTTGCATTGAACTCTTTTGTAAACTGTACAATGTTAACACCATGCTGACCCAGTGCAGGACCAACTGGTGGTGCTGGTGTAGCTTTACCAGCAGGAATCTGTAATTTAATATAACCTGTTACTTTCTTTGCCATATTAGGCACCTCCTATATTGTGGTAATGTCGGGGATTTCCCTCCCACGAGCCACGAATCTTTGTGACCCTTTCTTCTTGTTACAAAATGAGTATTATAACTCAATTTTTTTGACTTCCGCAAAACTGATTTCCACCGGTGTTTCCCGGCCAAACAGTTCAACATTAATTGTGACAATCTGTTTACCCTCATGGATACTCTGAACAATTCCCGTGGTATCTTTCCAAACTCCGCCGGTGACAACTACGCTGTCTCCTTCTTCAAAGTCAATCTGCACATTTGCTTCATGAATACCCAACGGTTTCATCTCTTCTTCGGTAAGAGGAACCGGTTTGGAACCTGGTCCGACGAATCCTGTCACACCTCTGGTATTTCTTACCACATACCATGTGTCATCATTCATCACCATGTTTAACAATACATAACCCGGAAACATTTTCTTCTGTACCTGTTTCTGTACACCGTTCTTCAGTTCCACAACATCCTGCATAGGAACACGAACTTCCAGAATCTGATCTTCCAGGTGTCGGTTTTCAATTGTCTTTTCAATGTTGGCTTTCACCTTGTTCTCATACCCTGAATAAGTATGCACAACATACCAATTTGCTTCTGACATACAATCACCCTTGTCCTTACTTAATCAAGAAATCAATTACCTGTAAGACTCCTGCATCAATAACGGTAATCAGAATACCTAACACTGCGGTAATTGCTAACACTGCTATTGTCTGTTTGCCCAGAGTCTTCTTATCCGGCCAGATGATCTTGTTGAATTCAGCTCGAAGTCCATGAAACCAGCTCTTTTTAGGAGCATTACTTTTCTTTTCTACTTCTGTCATTCTCTCACCTCACGTGACCAAAACTATTTGGTCTCTTTGTGCATTGTGTGTGTTTTACAGAATTTGCAGTACTTTTTGGTTTCCATTCTTTCAGGATGATTCTTTTTGTCTTTTGTCATGTTGTAATTACGTTGTTTACATTCTGTACATGCCAATGTGATTCTTACGCGCACGACTTCCACCTCCATGTGTTCTTTATCGCTGACAGGTCACGTCCTGTCATTTTGCAACAGTCTAAAAAAGCCTACTACAATTTCTGAACAAGAAATCAGTTTTAGGCATAAAAAAAAGACCTACTTCCATGTCGCTTGTTTATTTTAACACGGAGACAGGTCTTCGTCAAGTAGAATATCAAGCTTATCCTCCATTTTTCCAGAAAGACAAAGTAAATTCCAGTTCCTATACCCATACCGGATGTTCTATTCCGCATAAATACCATAATATTTCGTATTCTGCATTCTTGACGCGCAAAGTTTCCGAATATATACTGAATTTAGACCGTTTTATGTTTTATCTGTATATACATAAAGCTGTATATATATAAGGAAGGAGTTAGTGAATGTATTACAAATTACTTGGGTGCAAAACGCTGGAACGGGAAATTGCCAGTGTTGCCTTCTGCACGGATAATGTCATTGACGTGACTACACTGCAGCTGCAGCTGCATGAGACACCCAAACTGCTGCAAAAGGCTTTACAGGAAGAAATCGACCAGATCGACGCGAACCAGCATCGTTATTCCAACAATACAAACGAACGGGATTATGACGCTATTTTGCTGGGATATGGTCTGTGTTCCAACGCGGTGACCGGCTTAAGCAGCAAAAAATATCCTCTGGTCATTCCCAAGGCCCACGACTGTGTTACCATGCTCATGGGAAGTAAAGAGCAGTATATGGACTATTATATGAAACATCCCGGCACTTTTTATTATTCTCCTGGATTCGCAGAATTTACCAGATTCAATGATGAAGAGCAAAGGCAGCGCCGTTATGAATTGTTTCTTGCAAAAAGCAAAGGAAATGAAAAACGTGCCAAAAGAATGATGGAAATAGAAGATGCCTATACCAGCAGTTACAAACAGGTCACCTATATCGACTGGCCCACGATCCAGATCCCCAGATATAAAGCATCCGCTCAGGCTCTTGCTCAGGAAAAAAGCTGGTCTTACGAAAATTTTCAGGGCAGCAACTGTCTGTTAATGCAGCTGGTAAACGGGGACTGGCCAGAGGAAGATTTCTTAGTTGTTCATCCCGGTCATCATGCAGAACCCAGTTTTGACGAAAATGTCTTAAAAGAAGTATAATCCGTCCCACAGAATACACCGCAATTCAGACGGACATGCCTGACACAATACGATACCACATTTTATATCGCAAAAAATCATAAATAATAATTGAGGTTTTCCTTAATATGTATTATAATAATACCAGTAATATTATTATGCTGTTAGAATCAGTTTCAGTATATCTGTTTCTGAGAACAATTAGGGAGGAAAAAAAATGAATTCTGCACTTTACACAAACTATCTGAATATCTTAAAACATGAACTTGTTCCTGCACTTGGCTGTACAGAGCCGATTGCAATCGCATTTGCAGCAGCAAAAGCCAGACAGGTGTTAGGCTGTATGCCAGATTCTATCGAAATGCACTGCAGCGGCAATATGATCAAAAACACAAAAGGTGTTACAGTTCCTAATTCTGGCGGGTTAAAAGGAATTGATGTGGCAGCCGTTCTGGGTGTCGTAGGCGGCGATGCTGACAAAGATCTGGAGGTACTGGAACAAATTACAGAAGACCATATCGAACAGACTAAAACACTGATCGATAAAAAAATCTGTTCCTGCTATCTGATCGACGGCGTACCGAATCTTTATATCAGAGCTACCGTCAAAAAAGGAGACCATTTTGCTGAAGTTACTGTAGTAAACCAGCATACAAATATCACAAAAATTGTAAAAGACGGAGAAGTCCTTCTGGATCAGCCGGTAGAAGCAGAGGAAGATGACGCCGGAATTGACAAATCTACTCTGACTGTAAAAGATATCCTGGAATTTGCTGACACTGTTAAATTTGAAGATATCGAAGAAGTGATCGGACGTCAGATAGCATTGAACACAGCTATCGCTCAGGAAGGTCTGGACAACAATTACGGTGCTCAGATCGGCAAAACACTGATGCACATATGGGGAAAAGGTGTTACTACCCGTGCCTGTGCCCGCGCAGCAGCCGGAAGTGATGCTCGTATGGGCGGATGCTCCATGCCGGTTGTCATTAACTCAGGAAGCGGCAATCAGGGACTTACTGTATCTCTGCCTGTTATCGTCTACGCAGAAGAATGGGAAGTATCCAAGGATAAACTGTATCGTTCCCTGGTAGTCAGCAATCTGATCTCCATTCATCAAAAACACTATATCGGCAGTCTTTCCGCCTACTGTGGTGCTGTCAGCGCAGCCTGCGGAGCCGGAGCCGGAATCACTTATATGTATGGCGGTAATTACCAGCAGGTATCTTTGACAATCGTAAATACTCTGGGTAATGTGGGCGGTATCGTATGCGACGGTGCCAAATCTTCCTGTGCCGCTAAAATTGCTTCTTCCGTGGATGCTGCTCTCATGGCTTTCCAGCTGAGTATCCAGAATAAGAGCTTTCTTCCCGGCGAAGGAATTATCAAAGGTGATATTGAAGAAACAATTAAGAGTATGGGATATATCGGACGTGTTGGTATGCGCAGTACTGACACAGAAATCCTTAACGTTATGATTGACCGCGTAGACGTGGATCAACAATGTTAATAATTGAGAGGAGTTTTCTCGTGAAAAAAAATAGCTTATTTAGCAGCCTGCCATTTCGTCTTTTGGTTGGCGTAATCCTGGGTATCGTCCTGGGCCTTGTATTAAATGCTACAGACGGTGCACCACTAACCAAGGCAATCTTAAATATTGTCGTAACTCTGAAATACATCCTGGGGCAGTTGATTAACTTCTGTGTACCCCTGATTATCATTGGTTTTATCGCACCCTCCATCACCAGACTGGGCGGCAGTGCATCCCGTATGCTGACCGTAGCCCTGATCATTGCTTATACTTCATCCCTGGGAGCTGCACTTTTTTCCATGGCGGCAGGCTACACACTGATTCCTCATCTTTCTATCGTATCTGATGTAGAAGGACTGAAGGAACTGCCTCCTGTTATATTTGAACTGTCAATTCCACAGATTATGAGCGTTATGAGTGCCCTGGTATTCTCCGTTATGATCGGGCTGGCAGCTACATGGACAAAAGCTAAAACCATTACTGCCATCTTAGAAGAATTCCAGAAAATTGTTCTTTCATTGGTAAGCAAAATTGTGATTCCGCTTCTGCCCATCTTTATCGCATTCACATTCTGCGGTTTGGCTTACGAAGGATCTATCACAAAACAGTTCCCTGTATTTATTCAGGTTATCTTAATTGTATTGGCAGGACATTTCATCTGGATGGCGCTTTTGTATACTCTGGCAGGTGTCTATTCCCACGAAAATCCATGGGAAGTAGTAAAACATTACGGACCCGCTTACCTGACTGCAGTAGGAACCATGTCTTCTGCAGCAACACTGGCCGTTGCCCTTCAGTGCGCAGACAAAGCAAAACCGCTTCGCAAAGATATGGTGAAGTTTGGTATCCCTCTGTTTGCTAATATCCACCTGTGCGGATCTGTATTAACAGAAGTATTCTTCTGCATGACGATTGCCAAAATCCTATATGGTTCTATTCCATCTATAGGAACTATGGTCCTGTTCTGTATACTGCTGGGTATCTTCGCAATTGGCGCTCCCGGTGTGCCGGGCGGAACGGTAATGGCCTCTCTGGGAATCATCATCGGCGTCCTGATGTTTGACGATGCAGGTACAGCTTTAATGCTTACTATCTTTGCACTTCAGGACAGCTTCGGTACCGCATGTAATGTAACCAGCGATGGCGCACTGACACTGCTGCTTACAGGCTATGCAAAAAAGCACAATATTGAAGAACAAAACATCAGTGTTCGCCTATAACATTCTTAAAAATTTTTATCATCTTTTATAAATAAACCAATACCCACAGAGCACTACTGTCTGCCCCGTGGGTATTGGTTTATTCTATCAATTCTTTATAAAGCATTTTCTTAAACAAAACGACTGCCAGAACCGCTGTCAGTAAATCTGTCACTGCCTGAGATGCAATAACGCCTGTATATCCTGCAAAACGGTTGGATATAACAATCATAATAATAAACAGGATTCCCTGACGATTGATCGATAACAAAAGAGCTCCAACAGCCTTCCCCGTAGACTGAAAGATACAGGTAGTCACCATAACAATGGCCATAAACACCATACCATACAACTGCCATCGCAGCATCGGGGCACCCAACTGAATGACTTCACTGTCGTCCATGAAGATACGGATCAATTGCGGCGCAAACAAAATCAGAACAATACTCATCACAAATGCCAGGCTGCATTGAAATGTATAACAAAAACGCAGAATTTTCTTCAGCCGTTCCCGATTGCCTGCTCCATAGTTATATCCGATCAATGGCTGCGGGCCAAAAGCAAATCCTACCATAACCATGGTAACAATCATCTTAGCTTTTAATGCAATTCCCATAGAGGCAACAGCTGTCGTTCCATAAACGAGAAGAAAACGGTTTAAAATTGCCGTTCCCAGAGTCTGCATAATATTCGTCACAGAAGCCGGAATACCAATAACAAGAATATCTTTCAGTTCTGCCCCGGAAACATGCAAATATCGAGGGCGGATAGAAAGTCTTTTACTCTTGCGCACCAGCGCCCATACATAAAATACATCTACACATACATACCCCAGAGAACTTGCAATGGCTGCTCCGGCCGCGCCCCATCCCAACGTAAAGATAAAGATCGGATCCAGAATGATATTCACTACTGCGCCCAGCACGGTACCCGCCATAGACATGCCTGCAAGCCCCTCCATACGCAGCAGATTATGAGGTGTGTAGGACAAAATCACAAAAGGAGCTCCCAACACCAGATAAAAATAGTATTCTGATGCATATTTTACAGTGGTCTCATCGGCTCCCAGCAGCGCCAGAACCTGCGGCTTAAAAAGAAGCAAAAAAATGGTCACCACCAGTCCCACAACAAATGCGGCATAAAAGCTAAAGGAACTGATCCTCTTACCATCTTCGTCCCTTTTCTGACCAAACAAACGGGATACCAGCGAACTGCCTCCCAATCCAAAAATATCTCCCAGACCAATCATCATGGTAAACATAGGGGCGCTTAACGACACTCCGGCCACCAGCTCCATATTCCCGGTCTGTGCAATAAAAAAAGTATCTACTATGTTATAAACGAGTGTAGTCACCATGCCCATAACAACGGGAAGCGCAAAACGAAAATACACTTTGGGCACAGAGCCACTCTCAAATAATTCATCTGCCGCCATATCAATCACGACTCTCCATATTTATTTTCAAGCTGATCTAACCATACCTGAGGATTGTTACTGACACGATACATGGATAACTTATGCTCTTTTTCATTAATTTCCTTCATCAGATCTGATTTTCTGGTCCTTGTAAAGCTGAAAATAGTGATCTTAGACATTTTCACTTTCAATTCTTCGATCTCCTCTTTTCTGACTTTTTCTTCTTTTTGAAGCCTTTCCTTTGTATTTACATATTTCTCCCAAAGAACTGCTGCCTCTTTCATATAAGTATCCAGAGGACCTTTCAGCTTCGCCTTAATCTCACCGTTAATCACTTTTCGCTCTGTTGCCGTACTGCCTTCCAAACGGATATGCTCCGGCAATAATAACTCTTTTTCCCTAAATTCCTTATAAAGACCCGGAGCGATGATACGATCCAACGCCTCATCCACTTTATCATTCAGTTCCTCTTCTGAATACTGAACGACCTGGGCTATGGAACTGTTAATATAAGTCTTGATCCACTGATCCAGCTTCTTATCATCTGTAATAGCCGCCTTCGCAAAAGCATACGCATCCTCAATCTCCTGAATGGTTTCTCCATGCAAAGAGCGATAAACCTCCATATCTTCTTTGCCCTGCAGTATGGCAATTCCATGTATCTTTTCTGCAACCACTGCATCATCTCTTTCAATATCATGCAATAGGGCATCTACATCCTTCAGCAATACATCCAGAAACATCTGCGCCTGATCAAAGTCTCTCGCACATGCCAGTACACCATCTTCCAGGCACTCCCTTTCCAGCAGTTTAACATAGACATCCCGGTTGGACGGATCCGCCTCTAAAGCCTGACGAAGAAATTCCTTTTTCTCCTCTTCTGCTGCTCCATCTGCCTGATGCAGCAGTTCATTGGATCGTTTCAGATCCACATTTTTTCCAACCTCTGCTGAAAACAATCCAGCCTCCACACAGTTTTTCATCATGCGATCCACAATATTGTCCAGAATATTATAAATAATTGTCAAAACATTCTCTGAGTACAAAAGAAAATGTTCCATCCATTGCGCATCAAACCAGTCATCCGCAAGCCTGGAAATTACCTTGCCCGCTGCGGACGTCTTCTTAAGCACCGGCTTTGCTGCTTCTTTCTTGTCATAATCTTCTTTCATCTCTTTTAAAAGGGCTTCTCCCGCGTCACTCACCCGATGCCCATAGGCATCCTTCTGAATCACATGAACCGCCTCGTACTGATCCCCGTGCATTTTCCTGGTAGCCATCTTAGTACCGTGATTCCACAGATCTACCTTTGCCGCAAAAGCAATTCCGCTGATCTCAAACAGCTGTTCAAGCCCCGGATTGTCTTTTACATAATCCTCTCTTGTCTTGCCCTTAATTCCCTTGTCTTCTGTAATCTTGATAATATCCGTAACGATACCATTCAATTCCATACAAATCTCTGCCTGAAGGCGGGACGTATAGTCATACTTCTGGTCTTCCGGCGCATACATAGCTTCTACATATCTTACATTAGCTCTATAAAACGCAATTACTTTCTGCTCTAACTGATCATAGTACGAATTAAAATTTTTCTTTATCCGTCCATATTTCTGTACATCTTCATCAAACGTAACCTTGCCGCCCAACAATTCATATGTAACACTCATCGCCGCAATCCTCCTAAAAAAATCTCTTTTTTTATTATATCTTATGATCGGGCTAAATACTAGTTTTTTCGTACATACGTCTGCTGCACCACAATTCCATTTACCATCAGTCTCTTCGAAGTGCCGGGACTCCCCTTGCAGGTCACCATGGAAAAGCATTGCTTCTCATATTGTCCGGCTACGTCTTTTAAGGCAATATCCTGACACATATTTCTGTCATCCAGTTCCTGCAGCAACCCCCGATACAGCGCCGTCTCCGATTTTGCACAATTTTCAAAAATAGGGTCTGTCTCTTCACATACAAAAACAGAAAATATTTCTGCCTCCATCGTTCTGTCCGCCGTATAAATATACAATTTCCCATGAGCAGATCGAAATTCTTCGTCCAGGTAATACTTTAACTCTCCAAACATACTGGATTCCCTCATATTATGCCCAAATACTACAACCCTTGCATCCAACAGCTGCGCGTCTGTATCCGAGTAAGCAAAGATGGACCCAGCTTTGCTGCTCCTACCTTCCATATCTTTTTCTAAATAATCCTCACCCAGCAAAATGGGGTAGTCCACTGATGTATCCGGAATATAGATCCAGCCTGCGATATCTTTATTGATTTCCTGCAGTGCCGCAAAATTGATCCTGCGAAGCATCGGTTCATCAAAACCTTCTTTATGGATTACGACTTTCTTTAAATTTCTTTTTTGTATTTCTGCCGTCAGAATCGGCTCATACTCCACATAGGCACAATACCCGCAAAACAGAGACAATCCCAGAAGAATCAAACCACATACAGCAAGGATATATTTCTTCATCTAACGTTTATCTTTTTTGACCTTTATGAAACCCATACCGGCTAACCCCAGGAAACAGACGGCAGCAACGGCATATTCCAGGCCATTATGAGCAATACCGGTACGAAACGTACGGATACGGGTATCCGCAGTCTCCTTTGGAGACAGTGCAGAATGTTTTGGCCGCATCGTTACTGTATAAGACATGACTCCTTCGCTTTCCTCAAAGGTGGGGATGGTTACCAGAGCCGGAACAACCGTTTCATACCCCGCTGTATCCTCCGCGTAGATCAAATAAGCTCCTACCGGAAGATTCTCTATCACTGCCACCCCGTTTTTATCGGTCTTTGCGATTTTTTCAGGAGAGGATACCTTTTCCCGAAATACCTCTGCTGCTTTTTCCATCTCCTCCGCTGTGACAATAGCAGACAAATCAATCTCTGTCCCCTGAAATTTATCTTTCAATACATATGCACCCTGATCCACATCGGCAATCATAACCGCTCCAAAAGAAACTCCTTCTTTTGACAGCCCCTCTTGTGTGTCTTCCAAAATTACGGTTACACTTCCCGGTGTTTTCCATTCTTCCGGGCTGATAATGTCCTCTCCTGCACTGTCCATCCTATCGGCCATAACCGAAACGGAATACGTAAATAACAGCATACATGCCATCAAAAAACCTCTAAAAAATTTCTTTTTCATCTGTATCTGCCTCCTTTCTTTTTCTCATGGTCACAAAACGGATCCCTAAAAACACAAAAGGAACACATAAAAAAATCATTTCCCGAAAAGACAACATTCCTTCTTTGATCCGGTCATATCCGGTCTCCTCGCATTCCACCCGCTCCCCCGTCACCACCAGCCTGTGCGTATTGCGTCCATAGGGAGTGCAGGTCACTAAAGATACCAGATCCCTGCCCGGCACAATCCTGATATTTTCTGTCTCCTTCGGCGCAATCACCTGAACCCCTGTAACCTTGTACGCCAATATCACATCCAGTACCCGAAGGAAAAAGTAATCCCCGGCTTCCAATTCATCCAGCCGCGTAAATAATTTTGCATTCGGCAAACCTCTGTGGGCTGTTATGACGGCCCTTGTATTGACTCCTCCTATAGGCAGACTAGTTCCCTCCACATGTCCGGCTGCCACTAAAAGCACCTCTTCTTCCGTTCCATGATAAACGGGAAGCAGCACATCTATCTTAGGAATTTCTACACTGCCCATGATTCCATCTCCATTCATGTTCAGCAGCTGCGTATAATGATCCCCACTCAGAAGTTCCTGTCCTTTTCCCTTTAACAGAGGCCTCTGTGACTGATACAGGGCAGCATTATATGCCTGTGCTTCCCGCTTCATCCGTCCCTTATCTGCCTCCGCAAGTGCCGCTGCTCCATTTTTATGAACTGCAGCCATATTCTTTTGATATTGTTTGTACATCAGACTGCTCATCACAGGGTATACGCTCAGGATGAACCCCATCAGAAAAACAGCTGATCTGACAACTTCTCCTTTCGTCCGTTTTTTTCGTTTCTTCTTTCTTCTCATTTTTCATATTCTTTCTTCTTACCGGAAAATAACGCCCAAACCATGCAAAAAGCTCCCATCAGCAGCAAAAAAAGTGTCATGCCGGAACCTGCATTCGGCAACACTACACCCGGTGCATTGACCATCCGGATCTGAATCACACGATCTGAGGCCGTGCCGCCAAGACAGACACTCTCGTCAGGAGCCGTATGATCTGCCGTAAATCTCTCATCATTTATATAAAAATCGAATATCCCATCTACCGGTGAGGCCTCTGCATATATCTTATAAACAACCGGAACGTTGTTTTCGTCCACCGGCAATTGATATCCGTCAGGAGCCTTCGTTTCCATAAGGTAATAGGTCTTCCCGACTGTTAAACCTGTCATTTTAAGAACTCCATTTTCATCCGTAAGCTGCGTGCTGACTGTATGACTGCAGTCCTCATCCTCATACAAAGTAAATTCCGCCCCCTGCAAAGCCTTCTTTTTATCATTACTCTTTATTACCTGCAGCGAGTACGGAGCTGCTTTGTCTTCCACTTTCACTTCTATATTTCCCTCTTGATTGACCGTAAGAAAAATACTTCCCGTTTCATCCACAATCGCCGGATCCGACTGAAATACAATCGGATTATCCCGTTCTACTGTAAATGCAATCGGATGAAAATTCACCAAATACCCCTCCGGCGCCGATACTTCTTCTATGATATGATCGCCCCACTCTAACCCCGCAAGGGTTACTTCACCCTTCTCATCTGTGGACAATTCTTCTGTATCTCCATTGGGCCTGATATGCCGAAATACTACATTCGAAATCGCTTTCTCTGTTCCATACTCGCTTTTTGTTATATGCAGCTTAAGAGGACGTTCTAAAATTACGGGGTTTACATAAGCAATCACTTTTCCCGCAGTTTCCTCCAACTGAATCGGCACCACATAAACCGCATCATTACGCCAATACCCTTCCGGCGCTTTGGTCTCCTGTATCGTAACGGTTCCGGAAGGAAAACCTGCCTCCCCGTTCTCTGCCTGATAGAGATCATCCCCTCTTACAAAGCAGGAAGGTTCCCCCAGAAAAACCGTCCCCTCTTCATCGGTTTTAAATACCCAGGTCCTTATCGGTTCTCTTCCTTCTTGGGCAGGATCTTCCACCACTCCCGTCACATCATAATATCGGACAATAAACTCCGCTCCGCCTAAAGTCCCTGTATTCTGAGGCGCGGACTCCATGGTATCCGCATCTGCTTTTTTCAGCAAAATCGATACCGGATTTAGCTTTGGAGTATCTTTTACTTTTAAAACATATGCGACCAAAACATGGCTGTCAGTCAACACTACTTTATGTACAGTATGGCTCAATGCATATCCCACAGGTGCTTTGGTTTCTTTTACATAATACGTTCCCAGGGGTAAGGATAACGTATTGGTTTTACCGTTTTCATCTGTCCTGCATACTCCCAGCGGGGTTTTGCAGTTCTCCTCCTGATATACCGTATATTCTCCACCTTTTAAGCTAAAGCAGGCATTTCCATCGGTAATATCCGGTCTGGATGAAGACTTTTCCAGTACAAGCTTTGCGCTGACCTTCGGTATCACAATAGAAACGGACTTTGAAAACTCCGTATACTCACTGATAGAAGAATACGAAGACATACATACATTCTGCAGATTCGAATTACCGGAAGTATAGACAGCAGATCCCCATTTGGACGGTACCTGGATTTTCACTGAAGAAGTAATCGTCTTTCCTGTAGCCTGCCAGTCCCGAAACTGGGCACTGCTTATCTTCAGCCGGTAGGGAGAATGTATAGAATCCGTATATTTCTTCTCTATCGTTACTCCGCTTGTCACCGTATTGGTGAGGCTTATGATATCCGCATTGGCATAATATCCGCCCAGAGAAGTAAGCACGGGAGTAATCCAATCCGAGTAATAAGATCCATCTGCTCCTTTTTTCCATGTATCGGAAGATTTTACAAGGGAAAATGACGTATACTCTGTGTCCATCCGAAACCAACCGTCACTGTCCCATCCCGTCAGGCCGCCATCGGCATAGGCATCGTTCACCATATTCGTAACCGCATGGATCAATAACTGCTCATCCTCTGCAGAAGCCGGCGAATTCCTGATACTGTTGGTAATCTGGTCTAAAGAGAACTGTCCTGTCGCAACACAGATAGCCAAATGTGTCGCCAGATAGTCATATCTCCAGTTGCCTGTAGAATGAGACTCCTTGCGGGAAAGCTCATAGTAATACATGGCGCCATAATACATAATGTGATTCACATAGCGGCCGGACCATCCATCCCATGTAAGAGTCGCATCCAAAGGAGCATTTTTTTCATGTTCAATACAATATACATACCGCCACCTGACGCTGCCGTCCGGTCCCCGGCTGTCACCGTATGTCTCATCTTCCGCCACATACTTAATACTGGTAGAAATCCACGGATCGCATCCGGTATTCAAAAAAGTATCCACCCTTTCTGTTGAAGCTACGGTAATACGATCCATAAGAAGACCAAAAGGAACCATACCTTCCGCTCTGCCTCCGGAACCGATCAAAATGTTATCACCTTTAACAGAAAAAACCTCCGGGGTTTCAAACACCGTGACGCCCGGCGTATTATCCTTTGTCGCTGAGGGATAAGAATATCCTGCATCAATCTCTTCCTGCGATAACACATGGGAATCCACGATACCGGCCTCATTTTCCGGTTCCTGCTCTTCTGCAAAAACAATATCCGGCAAAACTCCCAGACACAGTACGGCAATCATCAAAAGCAGCGCCGATGCTCTTTTCATTTTTCTCAATCTTTACCTCCTGTCCATGATTTTTAAAGCCATGCCAAAAACACTTCCCATGTCCGCAATAAACACGAAAATAGAAGACACAGCTTACCTCTTTGTAACTGCATAATCTGTTGTTCCTACACAATTACGCCTGATTTAGTTGTCACTTTTAGGGATTGTTTCATGAAACTTGAAAAATAAGACGCCATAAATGGCATGATACCAGGGGAATCAGACCGATTCCCCGATGGAATTACATTATAACTTACAAACAAAATAACGTCAACTAAAAAGTGCCTGACACGAAAAATTACTTCACCCGCATCAGCCTGATCAGCCAAAATGCCATATCTCCCAAAAACAGTACAATATATGCAGCAGTAAACCATATCGGCAATGGTATTGCTGACATAGAATACACCGTTAAAAACGCAAAAATACCGACACACAAAAGCTTTAGGGTACTTAACATATATTTCAGTGTCCGATAAACCCGCACACAGTTCAAAGGCGTTACTTTCACACCTGTATTCCAAATCTGAGGAAAATGCTCCACGATCGTAATCAGAAAATAGGTAAAACACATAATGACAGGCATAATGACCAATTCTCCCTTTCCTCCCCAACGATCAATTTCTCCTGCTGCATTATAATGTATGGGAAGCTCTGACGGAAGAGAAGACCATCTCACGATCAGGTACAGTACTGTGCCAATCAGCATGATCAGACACAACACTTCTATCAAAATATCTATCTTATTATTTTTAATCTTCACAGGCATCCTCCTCTTTGATTCGGGGCTTAATAGATCTTACGAAATCCTTTTACATTGTCCGTATACCCCAGCTTTTCATAAAACTTATGCGCTTCTTTTCGATGTCCGGAAGATACTAAAATCGTATACGCACACTGTTTTTCTTTCGCATAAACTTCCAGTGCCTCCATCAACTGCGTTCCCACGCCTTCATTTCTCTGCTCAGGGCTCACTACTACATCTTCAATCACCAGAAACGGCGTAGCCAAAGTCTTACAGCAAATCCCGGTTGCGGTACCTACAACTTTACCCTCTTCCTTTGCCGCCAAAAGCAGATAATCCGGATTTTCTGCCATCTTTGCATACGTTTTCTTCGCTTCCTCAAGATCCAGTGCAAACGGTACAATCAGTTTATGCAATTCGGCAACCTGTTCCATATCTTCTATTTTTAATTTTTCAATTATCATCTATTACCATCCTCTCAACCTTATCTTTTTTAATAGTATAACACAAAAATAACTTGCTGGCAGTATACACTCATGTCTATAATAATAGTAAAAGGAGGAGATATCCATGATTTATAGAAATTTTCAAGAAAAAAAACTTTCTCTTTTAGGCTTTGGCACAATGCGTCTGCCCTTAAAGGAAGACGGAACGATCGACACCGTGCAGACGGAAGCCATGACCGATTATGCAATACAGCATGGGGTCAATTACTTTGATACCGCTTATCCCTATCACAACGGAGAATCCGAACGGGTCATCGGCAGTATTTTAAAAAACTATCCAAGAGAACAGTTTTATCTGGCAACCAAATATCCGGGGCACCAGATCAGTGACACCTATCATCCGGAAGAAATCTTTGAAGAACAGCTGAAAAAATGTCAGGTAGATTATTTTGATTTTTATCTCCTGCACAATGTATACGAAAACTCCATCCATGTTTATAAAGATCCAAAATGGGGAATTCTGGACTATCTGAAAGAACAGAAACGCCTGGGCCGCATCAAACATCTGGGTTTTTCCAGTCATGGACGTGTGGAAAATTTAAAAGAATTTCTGGATTACTGCGGTGAAGACATGGAATTTTGTCAGATTCAGCTGAATTATCTGGACTGGACTTTACAGGAAGCAAAGGAAAAATACGAACTCCTCACCGAGCATCATATTCCTGTATGGGTTATGGAACCTGTCCGCGGCGGCCGCCTGGTTCAATTAAAAGAAGAGGAAGCAACCCGGCTAAAAGAAAAACGGCCTGAGGAATCCATTGCTGCATGGAGCTTCCGTTTTCTCCAGGAACTGCCTAATGTAACTATGATATTAAGCGGTATGTCTGATATGGCACAAATGCAGGACAATGTACATACTTTCACCGAGGAAAAACCACTCTCTGAAGAAGAAAGAAACCTGCTCCTGAATCTGGCAGAAGGAATGAAAAACTCTATTCCCTGTACCGCCTGCCGCTATTGCTGTGACGGCTGCCCTCAAGAATTGGATATTCCTATGCTGCTGGCCACCTATAACGAACTTCGTTTCGCTCCGGCTACCAACGTAGCCATGCGTCTGGACGCACTGACGGAAGACAAACTGCCGTCTGCCTGCATACAGTGCGGAAACTGTACCCAGGTCTGCCCTCAGAAAATCAACGTTCCTGAACTGCTGGAAGAAATGGCAGAAACACTTTCCAAAATTCCCAAATGGGCAGATATTTGCCGGGAAAGAGCAGAAGCGCAGAAAAAATAATACACACCGAGGACATCTCTCGAGCTGCCGGAACGCCTTTGGTAACTCAAAGGCAGCCCGAGTTTGTATGCCGATACGGCAAAGTTTTACTCCTGCAAATATTGATCAATTCCATTGGCAATTCCAAAAGCAATCTGATTCTGATATGCTTCTGCTGATAAAAGTGTATCTTCATCCGGATTCGTCATATATCCTACTTCCACAATAGTGACCGGAACCTGACACCAGTTAATTCCACTCATGGTATCCGTTTCCCATACCCGTTCTTTCCTGCATCCGGAGGCCTCTGCCAATTTATCAAGAACGGCTGTGGACAATGCTTTGCTTTCCTCATAAAGCGCACCGTTATATGGGTTGCCAGGGGTCTGACAGATGGTCATGGCGCCATGTACAGAAGTGTCATCTGAACCATTTGCATGGATTCGTATAAAAGCATCCGCATTCGCTTCATTGGCAATCGCTGCCCGTTCTGCATTACTTATGTTAACATCATTGGTCGTTCTAACCATAATGACCTCATATCCCCGCGTTTCCAATTCTGCCTGCAGCTTCAGCGCCAGCTGCAGATTCAGCTCATATTCAGGCAGCCCTGTCGTCCTGCCTGCCGTACCGCTGGATACCTTAGTTTTCATCTCTGTAGCGCCGGGACCGATCGGTTCTTTTTCAGAGTTTCCCTTCTCCTGATGGCCGGCATCAATCACTACCAAAAGCTTCTCACTGCTTTCTTCCGGCACAGAGGGCTCCTCTGACTCCTCTTCTGAAACCTCTTCTGCCTGTACTACTTCTTCCGACATTGTTTCTTCTCCTGTATCCTCCAACTCCTGACCTTCTTCCGGTGTTTCCTCTGCAGCGGCATCTTCCTCTGCCGCTTCTGTTTCAGAAACTTTTTCTTCTTTTATGGGAGCCTCCGGCACATCTTCTTTTGCACCGCAGGAAACAAATACAACAGACAGCGCAAACAATACCGTCATGGTAAGTAATGCTTTTCTTATCCTCTTCATCTATTTATACCTCTATCTTCTATAGTCCTCTGTTCCGGCTACCTGACTCGTAGTCCAAATAAGCGCCTTTCATTGGGCTTGCGGCATATTCGCTGAACATACGAAGTACTCCTTTTTTATATTTCGGTTCCCGGGGCTTCCAGTTTTTACGCCGCTCCCGAAGAACTGCCTCAATCTCCTGCATAGATTTATACTCTCCGGCAATTCCCACAATATTCAGCTTTCTTTCCTCTACATCAATTTCGATAAGATCCCCTTCCTCTACAAGAGCAATCGGACCGCCTTCCACTGCTTCAGGACTGCAGTGTCCGATCACAGGGCCTGTAGATGCACCGGAAAAACGTCCGTCTGTTATAAGCGCAATGCTTTTTCCAAGCTCTTTGTCACTGCTGATCGCTTCCGAAGTATAAAACATTTCCGGCATGCCGCTGCCTTTCGGCCCTTCGTAACGAATGAACACTGCATCTCCTTTTTGAACCTCATGCTTCAAAACCGCATCCAGACATTCTTCTTCACTGTCAAAGGGTCTGGCTCTGAGCACAGCCCGAAACATCTCCTTCGGGCAGGCTGTATGCTTGATCACCGCACCTTCCGGTGCCAGATTGCCTCTGAGCACAGCAATGCTTCCATTTGTGCCAAGGGCATGCTCATAAGGACGGATGATGTCTTCTTTTTTCAATGAAACCTGATAACGGGCATTGAAATCCTGCAGCCATTTTTCGCATCTTTCATAAAATCCCGTTTTCTTTAATTCATCCAGATTCTCTCCCAACGTCTTTCCGGTCACTGTCATCACATCCAGATGAAGGTGGGAACGAATCTCCTCCATAATTGCCGGTACACCGCCCGCATAGTAAAAACATTCCGCCGGCCAGCGTCCTGCAGGGCGCACATCCAGCAGATACCGGGCATTCCTGTGAAGCCGGTCAAACGTATCTCCCGTAATCTCTATGCCAAATTCATGGGCAATCGCCGGAATATGAAGCAGGCAATTCGTGCTTCCGGAAATAGCCGCATGGACAAGGATCGCATTTTCAAAGCTTTCCTGCGTGACGATCCGGCTAGGTCTCATCTCCGGCATACCCGCAAGCCTCACCGCCTGCTCCCCTGCCTGTCTGGCAAAGGCCAGAAGATCAGGACTGATTGCCGGCATTAAAGCGCTTCCCGGCAATGCAAGACCGAGAGCTTCCGCCATAATCTGCATAGTAGAGGCCGTTCCGATAAAAGAACAGGCACCACAGCTTGGACAGGCATTGCATTTTGCCCAGTTCAGTTCTTCCTCTTTGATCTCTCCCCGCTGATATTTTGCACTGTACATACCAAGCTGTTCCAGCGTCAGCATGTCAGGACCCGCGTTCATAGTGCCTCCCGGCACCACGATAGAAGGGATGTCCACTCTGGCCAGCCCCATCAGGTTTCCCGGCATTCCCTTGTCACAGCTTGCCAGATATACACCTCCGTCAAAAGGTGTGGCATTGGCATGGATTTCAATCATATTGGCAATCATTTCACGACTTGCCAGACTGTAGTTGATACCGTCTGTCCCCTGACTCTCTCCATCACAGATATCCGTACAATAATAGCGGGCTCCGTGACCCCCGGCAGCTGCAATCCCCTTTCTCACCTCTTCTACCAGAAGATGCAGGTGTCCGCTCCCCGGATGACTGTCTCCGGATGTGCTCTCTATCATAATCTGCGGTTTCGATAAATCCTCCGGTTTCCATCCGGTTCCTATACGAAGAGGATCCAGTTCCGGTGCAAGCCGGCGCATTTTTTGACTTCTTAATTCTTTCATTCCAGCCTCCGTCCAAATATTTGATAGTATTTGTTTTCATTTTATTCTCCCGCAAAATAGAAGTCAATCTGCTTTTTACATGACAAAACCACCAAAATAATTGTCTGCAAATTTAAAAACAATTACCCTGATGGTTTTCTTATTTTTCTTTCTTTTCAATTACCGATCTTTGATTATATTCCGGCTGCAAAAATAAGTAATGATAAAATAACCGCCGTAAATCAATACAAGAACTCCCATCGTCATCAGGAAGGAAGCCCACATCTGTTCGTTACCCAATATTTCCAGAACCGTATTGCAGAATTTTAATCCAAATATGGAATGAATCAAGGCAAGTACTAACGGAAACAGGAAAAAGCTTCCAATCTGAAGAAATAGAGCTCTGTGAATCATGTTCTCATCTGCACCTAATTTACGGAGCATTCCGTAGCGTTCCCGATTATCTGCACTTTCCGATAACTGTTTCAATGCCAGAATTGCCGCACTGGATATCAGAAAGACAATTCCCAGATACAAACCAATAAATGTTCCCATAGCGCCCAGTCCGGTACTTGCCTCCGCAATATCCAGACGGGTGTTTACACCAAGATATGCATATATTTCTCTGTCGATATCTGTGTCCAGATTAAATAATTCTTCCTCTAACTCTATTTTTTCCGCTTTATCTTTCACATTATAATTGGCAACCAGATAACTCCTTGCTGCAGACCCTTCTTCTGCCACTTCATCCGGCACAAGAATAACGCCTGTATTAATATGATTGGATGACATATCAATAATACCTGGTTTACATTCCGTATACTTTGGCTGAAGTGTCTGCCCCCAGACGGTAATCTCCTGTTCTGATGCCAGTCCCCGGTTCCGGACCTCTGCCATGGCTTGGAAATCCGCAATAATCATATATTCGTCTTCTTCCAGAGAGTAGGTTTCCTGTCCATATAATTTGGCAAGTTTATTATAGTCGCTTATCTTTACGATATCTTCCTGTGAATCATAATTCAGCATGGAAAATGATTTTTTCACTTCTTCGATCTGATCTCCAATGGTATCCCCCATAGTCAGTTCCGGTGTCTGATACGTATAAAATTCCACATATTCTCCCAGATACTGATCCAGCGGATTTCCCATATAAGCATACGTTTCCCGGACATCCAGATTGGCAATCGCTGCTTCTGTTTCGGTATATTCATCCTCCATCCAGGAATCATCCATATAAATTCTTTTTGTAATCTGTATATCTGCCGGCGCCAAACTATCTAAATTAGCGCTCATAGAATTCCGGATGGAAAGACCACTAGTCAAAACACAAATCGTCACAAACAGCATCAGGCAGATCACGGAAACCGATATCACCATGGTATTGATCTGACTGCTGAACTGTCGCAGCGTAAAGCTGTTTAATCCTTTGTAATAGACCCGTTTCCACGTCATTATGATTCTTAACAGCAATCCTGAAAGTGACCAGAAGATCAAAAAAGTAGCGACAATTCCCAATATAATCGGCTGTAAAATACTTTCCGGTGTTTCAAAATTTTCCAGGCTCCCGCTCACTAACCAATACGCATACCCCAGGATACCTGCAGCGATCACAAAAATCACCGTACAGATCCACGGGTTTCTTATCTTTACCTGCTCTGTTTTCTTTGCATATTGCAGCAGATCAATTAATTTGCATTTACTGATAGAAAACGTATTGAAAATCATAACCACCAGATACATCACAGCAAAGTACAATACGGTTTTCCTGCATGCCGACATGGAAAATACAAACTGGAACCGGTTCATATCCGCATCAAACATATCTGCTACAAAAACACTCATAAGCTGAGATAAGCCTATTCCCATCAGCAATCCTGCTACCATGGAAAGACAGCCTACGAACAGGGTTTCCAGAAACAAAATCATAGAAATTTTCCGTTTCCCCATGCCCAGCATCAGATAAAGCCCGAACTCCTTATTTCTCCTTTTCATAAGAAAACGGTTTGCGTATACGATAAGAAAACCCAGCACAAAAGAAACAAACACACTGACCCCGGATAATATCTCAAGCATCAATTTAATGATGTTCTTAGTGGACTCTGTGATATCCAGCATAACCGTCTGGGAATCAATTGCATTAAATACATAAAAGATGGCCACGCCGATAATCAGCGTGAAAAAGTATACCAGATAATCCCGAAAACTTTTCTGTATATTTTTCAGGGAGAGTTTACAGAGCATCACTTACATCCCCTCCCAACAATGTGACCACATTAATAATCTTATCAAAAAACTGTTTCCTACTATCCTGCCCTTTTTCTATTTCATGAAACAGCTTTCCGTCCTTAATAAAAATAACACGGGACGCATAGCTTGCCGTAAAAGAATCGTGAGTAACCATCAAAATGGTGGCCTCCAGCTCCCGGTTCAGATACGCAAACCGTTCCAGCAGCATTTTCGCCGATTTAGAATCCAGAGCTCCCGTAGGCTCATCCGCCAGCACCAGCTGAGGAGAAGTTATGATTGCCCTGGCAGAAGCAACCCGCTGTTTTTGTCCTCCTGACATCTGATAGGGATATTTATTCAATACCTCCTCGATTCCAAGCTGCGCCGCCACTTTTTTTACTTCCATATCGATCTTTTGGACCGGTATATTTTGAATAGACAGTGCCAACGCAATATTTTCATAAGCGGTAAGCGTATCCAGCAGATTAAAATCCTGAAAAATAAAGCCAATATGGTCTCTTCGGAATTTGTTCAATCCATCTCCTCTCAGCTTTGTAATATCCTGTTCTCCCACATAAATATGTCCGGAAGTAACCTTATCCACTGTGGATATCAGGTTTAACAGCGTCGTTTTTCCGCTCCCGGAGGCTCCCATAATAGCAACAAACTCCCCTTTTTCCACAGCAAAAGAAATATTATCAATCGCTTTTGTAAGGCTGGATTTGCTCCCGTAATACTTTTCCGCCTGCACAATTCTTAATATCTGTTCCATCCTTTTCTCTCCTTTCCGGAACAATCGTATCTCAAATCCATGATTTTGTCGTTTTGTGAACCTTACAAAAGCTTACATTTTTGTAATCTTACATTTTATAATAATCATTTTTTCCAAAAGAAATAGAAACCATCGTATATTCCCCCTGCTGAGATTCAATATCCAGACCATGCCCCAGGCGCTCGCACAATTTTTTCGCAATGTACAGACCCATTCCGGTAGATTTCGCCCGCTGCCTTCCGTTTTCTCCCGTAAAAGATTTCTCAAATACCCTCCCCAGATCGCTTTTTGCTATCCCGATCCCGTTGTCTTTTATATGCAAAACGGTCTTATCTGCCAAATCCTCCGCAGTAATAACAATACGGGATGCTTTTTTTAAATCTCTGTACTTAATCGCATTATTCATAATCTGATTCAGAATAAATTCCAGCCATTTTCCGTCTGTCATCACCAGGGCGTTGCCGGGTTCTACCTGCAGCTCGATATGATAAGCCAGCAAATCATCCTTCTGCTTTACGACCGCCCTTGTCACCAACTTATCCAGTTTGGTTTCTTTAATCAGGAAATCTTTCTCCGTATGTTCCGAGCGGACATAATATAAAACCTGTTCTGTATAATCGTCTATCCTGCGGAGCTGCTCCACATATTTCCTATCCATTTCCTGCTTATGGTTATGACACATCAGCCGAAGACTGGCCAGAGGAATCTTTACCTCATGGATCCACATTTCAATATATTCTTTAAAATCCACCACACTTTGCTGAAACTGTTTCACGTTTTCGCACATGGATTTATCCACATCGTATAAAACCTCATATAACAACTGACCGTCATAAAAAGAGGGCTCTTCCAGTGTTTCCAGTATCAGAAACTTTTTATCCAGCTCTCCCAGATGAAAAAATAACGTATCATAAAATTTCTTGCGCCGGATATAGTCCCAGGCAAACAATATACCCTCTGTCAGCACATATAGTACGAAAAAAATAATCTGCAGTGCATACGGCGTATCAAACAATACCATAAGGGCCAGACTCATCACAACAAACAGGCACCGCAGCATCACTGCAAACAGCCTGTCTTTCATATACTTTTTTCTTTTCATAACAACAGATACCCCTGTTTCTTTCTGGTCTCAATCACATCCGGATAGCCAAAATCCGCCAGCTTGGCTCGCAGTCTGCTGATATTCACCGTGAGCGTATTATCATTGATAAATTCATTATTATCCCACAGATTCGTCATAAGTTCATCCCGGGACACGATCTGATTTTGCTTATCCAGAAGCTGCTGAAAAATCAGCATTTCATTTTTGGTAAGCAGCAGCTCTTCTCCCTCCCTGGATAACGTACCTTTGGCGGGGTTCACCTTCAAATCCCTGTAGAATACACCGTTTTCCTTCCCGCCCGTCCGCTTTAAGATAGCTGCGATCCTAAGAAGAAGGATGGTGGGATTATATGGTTTTGTAATGTAATCGTCCGCACCATAGCTCATAGATAAAACTTCATCTGTCTCCGATATTCTGCTGGTAACCATAATGACAGGAATATCGATTTCTTTTCTCAGTTCCTGAAGAAGTACCTCTCCATTGATGATCGGCAAATTAATATCTAATAAAACCAGATCTGGGCAAATAGCTGTTATCTGCTCCAAAACATGGGTAAACTCCTGTATGGCTGCCGCCTCATAGCCGGCATTACGCAAAAGCTCCTGCAATTCCGCGCTGACAGCCCGGTCATCCTCCACAATTACAATTTTCTTCATCCTGATCACCGCCCTGTTATCATCATTTTAACACAAATTATTCCGTCATTCTCCTTACAATAATGTAACATCAAAGGGAAGATATTCATTTTTTGAATAGCTTCCCCGTTTTACATATTCTAATGAAGTCTGGAATATTCAATTCCCCATTATTTTATTCTCTGTGACTTTCTTAATTAATAATCATCCAGCCGCAAATCAAAATAGTTCTCCTTTCCCACAAGAATGGTTTTCACATATCCATCAGGACAATATACCTCATTCGCTTCACTTAAAAAACTCACCGCTGTGCAAATATCACAGGTGCTATTTTCAAAAAATACACTGATTTGAGAATAATAATCCGCATATTTATCAGAGCATACTGGAGCATGTCCCATTATTTCTCGTACTTTTTCTCTTTGCTTTCCGATAAGCTCAAGATTTTCAGCTCCTAAAAACTTTTTGATTACATACATGTTTTTCCCCCTTCTAATATGAATTAATACATACACCGGAACTATTAAAATAATACCATGTACTATTCAGACTGTAGACAAAGTTGGTGCTGGGAAATTTCCCAGCACCAACTTTGTCTACAGTCTAAAACCTCCCGGCTGCCCTTTTATAATTCACAGTTATTTACGGTTCTCGGGAATGGAATTACATCACGAATATTTGACATACCGGTCAAATACATAACGCAGCGTTCAAATCCGAGACCGAATCCCGCATGTCTTGTGGAGCCATACTTTCTAAGATCCAGATAGAACTGATACTCTTCCGGCTTTAATCCCACTTCATGCATACGGTTCAATAATTTTTCATAATCATCCTCTCTCTGGCTTCCGCCGATGATCTCACCGATTCCCGGCACCAGACAGTCCATGGCTGCAACTGTCTTGTTATCCCCGTTCTGCTTCATATAGAAAGCTTTAATCTCCTTCGGATAATCAGTTACAAATACCGGACGTTGAAATACCTGTTCGGTCAGATAACGTTCATGCTCGGTCTGCAGATCACAGCCCCAGGAAACTTTATACTCGAACTTATCGTTGTTCTTTTCCAACAGTTTCACCGCTTCTGTATAAGTCACACGAGCAAAATCGGAATTTGCCACGTTATCCAGACGCTGTAATAAGCCTTTATCTACAAAAGAATGGAAAAAATTCATCTCTTCCGGTGCCTGTTCCAGCACAAAACGTATCACATACTTTAACATAGACTCTGCCAGATTCATGTTATCTTCCAGATCTGCAAAAGCCATCTCCGGCTCAACCATCCAGAACTCCGCTGCATGACGTGTGGTATTGGAATTTTCCGCACGGAAGGTGGGCCCGAACGTATAGATACTGCGGAAAGCCTGCGCATAGGTTTCCCCATTTAGCTGCCCGCTCACAGTCAGACTTGTTTCTTTATTGAAAAAGTCCTTTGTATAGTCTACCGTACCGTCTTCATTCAATGGAAGGTTTTCCAGATCTAATGTGGTGACGCGGAACATTTCACCGGCACCCTCGCAATCGCTTCCTGTGATCAGCGGCGTATTCACGTACACAAATCCTCTCTCCTGAAAAAACTTATGAATCGCGTATGCTGCCAGAGAACGTACCCGGAATACCGCCTGGAACGTATTCGTCCTGGGACGCAAATGGGAAATAGTTCTTAAATATTCGAAGCTGTGACGCTTTTTCTGCAGCGGATAATCCGGCGCGGACGCACCCTCTACAGTCACCTCAGTCGCCTGGATCTCAAACGGCTGCTTTGCCTGAGGTGTGGCAACCAGCATACCTTTTACAATGATGGCCGCACCCACATTCAGCTTAGAAATTTCTGAAAAATTGTCCATACCGTCATGGTACACGATCTGTAAGGTTTCAAAATAAGAACCGTCGTTCACCACAATAAATCCAAATGTTTTAGAGTCACGGATGCTGCGGATCCAACCGCCTACTGTAACTTCTTTATCAAAATATTGTTCCCGGTTTTTATATAATTCTTTGATGGTAGTAAGTTCCATAGTATTTCATTCCTGCTCTTTCTACTGTAATAGTGCACCAGGGCATCCTGTAAATTCCTGCACTTAATCCTCGAAAAGCTCTGTGCTGAAATATCGTTCTCCCGTATCCGGCAAAACAGTCACGACTGTCTTTCCTTCCCCAAGCTTTTCGGCAAGACGAAGTGCCGCTGCCACATTGGTGCCGCTGGAAATACCACAGAGAATGCCCTCTTCGCGGTGCAGACGCCTTGTGGTCTGGATCGCTTCCTCGTCAGTAACGATAGCAATCTCCTGATAAATATTCATATCCAGATTCTTTGGAATCAGACCGTCGCCGATACCCATCTGCAGATGCGTACCAATATTGCCGCCCGAAAGAATAGCTGCATTTTCCGGCTCCACTGCCCATACTATCATATCCGGATTCTTTTCTTTTAATGTATTGCCGATACCGGAAATCGTACCGCCGGTTCCAATACCGGAACAAAATCCATGAATCGGTCCGTCTACCTGCTCTAAAATCTCAACGGCAGTATAATTCTTGTGCACCATAGGGTTATCCGGATTCTCAAACTGCTGAGGAACCCAGACATTCTTATCCTCTTCCTCCATTCTGAGAGCAGTCTGCAGACATTCGTCAATACAAGCCCCGATATCACCGTCATCGTGGATCAGAACCAGTTCTGCGCCATACGCCTTAATCAGCTTTCTGCGCTCCTCGCTGACGGAATCCGGCATGATAATGCGAACATGATACCCTTTTACAGCGCCGATCAGAGCAAGGCCGATGCCCTGATTGCCGCTGGTGGGTTCAACAATAATGGTGTCCGGCTTAATAATACCGCGTTTTTCTGCCTCCGAAATCATATAATATGCAGTGCGTGTCTTAATGGAACCGCCAATATTGACGCCCTCATATTTTACAAGAACCTGCGCACTGCCCGGAGGTACCATGCGGGAAAGTCTGATCATCGGCGTATTCCCAAGCGCCTCAAGTACATTTGTATATATCAAGTAAATTTCCTCCTTGCATGAACATTATATTTTTGTATACACTCCGTTGTATTATACTCTTTTCATACGAGATGTTCAATATTTTCTTTTAACGCAATCCCTGAATTATATTTTCTGCCACATAAACACCGCTTGCAGATGCATGGGACAAGGAATGGGTAACACCGCTGCCGTCTCCGATTACATACAGACCCGGATATCGAGTCTCCAACCGGTTATTCAATTCAACTTCCATATTGTAGAATTTCACTTCAACACCGTATAAAAGTGTATCATCATTTGCCGTACCCGGGGCAATATGATCCAATGCATATATCATCTCGATAATGCCATCTAAGATTCTCTTGGGAAGCACCAAACTCAGATCTCCGGGAGTTGCTGCCAGCGTTGGGCGCACCATCCCCTCCTCGATCCTCCTCTGAGTACTTCTTCTCCCCCGTTCCAGATCTCCAAATCTCTGTACGATCACGCCCCCGCCCAGCATATTCGACAGACGGGCGATACTCTCTCCATATTCATTGCTGTCTTTAAATGGCTCAGAAAAATGCTTCGCAACCAGAAGCGCAAAATTCGTATTTTCCGTCTTTTTAAGAGCATCTTCAAAGCTGTGGCCGTTGACCGTTATGATACCATTCGTATTTTCACTGACCACAATCCCGTGCGGATTCATGCAGAAGGTACGCACTTTATCTTCAAACTTTTCTGTGCGGTACACGATTTTACTTTCATACAATTCATCCGTAATATGTTCAAAGATCACAGCGGGTATTTCTACACGCACTCCAAGATCCACTCGATTGGATTTCGTGGCGATTCCCAACTCCTGACATACCGTTTCCATCCACTTGCTGCCGCTTCTTCCAACGGAGACAATACACTGTTTCCCTTCTAATATATGATCATCTGTCAAAAGACGATACCCCTTCTCCATCACTTCGATCTTACGAACCGGCGTGTTAAAATAAAAATCTACTTTTTCCTTTAATTCATTATAAATGTTTTCAAGAACAATATAATTGATATCCGTCCCTAAATGGCGAACCGATGCTTCTAACAAAGTCAGTTTGTTCTGCATACATGTTTTCTTAAATTTTGTACCGGCTGTAGAATACATCTTAGTACCGGCACCGCCGTATTTTACATTAATCGCATCCACATATTCCATCAATTCCGTAGCTTTGCGCTTTCCAATATAAGAATACAAAGTTCCCCCAAAATCATTGGTGATATTATACTTCCCGTCTGAAAATGCTCCCGCGCCGCCAAATCCGTTCATGATCGCACAGGTCTTGCAGTGGATACAACTTTTTACTTTTTCTCCATCAATGGGGCAGTGGCGCCTGCTCAGCTCATTTCCGGCCTCCATTATGGCAATCTTCAGCTTTGGCATCTCCTTCACCAGTTCATACGCCGAAAAAATTCCTCCCGGTCCGGCTCCGATAATCAACACATCATACATCATATTTCTCCTTACGCTTTCCTTTCCATATAATAAAAAAGGCTGTATCCTCAGTGTTTCCTGATTCAACAGCCTAATTCTTCTTATAGATAACCACCAACCGTCGAATAAATTGCACTATCTGCGTTATAGTCAACTATTACGGTAGTCGGTAGAAACGTTTGCCCATTTGCAAACCTATATAACATATAGAATATAACACGGTAAAAGATAAAATGCAATCGATGTTTTCCCTAAATTATACTATGCGCAGAGAATATCCGTACATTCTGCTTATTTTGTGACAAAAATGAACTTCACTTCTCCATCCATATCCTCTGATATACCGGAAAAGTTTTTGTATTCTCTGGAGTTATCCAACATTTCATTGATCTTATCCAAAAACGTATCCTCTGAACCGCCAAATACATTTACCAGTTCTTTAATGCCTTCCTCATTGAACTGAACCATACCATCATGAAGTTCTGTCGCTCCATCGGAAAGCTGCACAACCCCGTCTATCAATGCACCGGAGCCATTTTGCAATGTCCCCAGACCGTCGGATAACGTGAATGCTCCTGTTTCCAGCCGTTTTAGACCACCGGTCAGATCATTGCTTCCGCTTTCCAGACTTCCAAGGCCCTTCTGCAGGGTATCCATGCCATCTGACAAAGAACCACCCAGCTGACCAATACCGCTCTGCACCTGCTGGGCTCCCTGAGAAAGTTCCCCATCTGCACTTAAGCCGGCAGCGATCTGGCCTGCTCCGGATGCAATGGCACCTCCTTCACTCAGTGAAGCTTCCAATTGACCAGCTCCTGCCTCCAGCTTTCCTAATCCTGCTTCTACCTGGCTGCCGTATCCTGCGATCTGCGCCGCGTAATTTGCAATCTCTGAGGTATCTGCATTCATACTGACGGTAACCGGTGTAGTTCCTGTTACCGTTTTATCCTGGATCTGACCGACAGACTGCGCAATTACATCTTCGTCAACTCCTGCTGCACGCAGAACGGATGCCACAGCATCTCTTTCACTGCTGTTATCCACAGAAAGAGAAACCTGATAATCAGAATCGGTTACCGTTTGGGACAATGCTCCCTGCATTATGGCTGCCAGCTTGTTGATGCCCTGAACCCCTTCTTTTGCCGCTGTAATACCCGTGGAAATATCTGCTGCTCCTGCTGCCGCTGTACCGATTCCTGCCTGTAACTGATCTGCCCCGTCTTTCACTTTTGCAATGCCGTCCACGACTGCTCCGGCGCCCTGATAGAGCACTCCGACTCCAGCTGTAACCTGTGTCTTCATGTCACCTGCTCCGCTGCTGATCTGACTGATGCCTGCCTGTAAAGAACCGGAACCATCTTTCGCACTGGAGACTCCCCTGCTCAGTTCCGTACCGCCTGCCACAAGTGCACGGATTCCATCTTTTAATGTCCCCGATGAATCCAGAAGTGTACCCAGGCCGTCTTCTAACTGCCCTGAACCATCCACCAGCTGATCTGCTGCACTCTGAAGCTCTTCCATAGAGTCTTTTAATTCATCGATACTGTCAAAATCATCCTCTGAAATTTCATTGAATACCTGGTTGGTTGCTACTGTCATGGCTGTGATGGCTTCATAATCCGTGACATCCATCTCTATCACAAATTCTTCCGGAATCTCCAGAGACTTCCCGCCTTCTGTTGTTTTTTCCAGATCTAAATAATCCGTAAGTCCGGGAATCCCAAAACCGATCGCTATATCCCGCTCTCCGTCAGAAATCAGTTTTCCATTCCCAACTGTAATATTCGTGAATTTTTCATTATCCATCACCATTCCGGTAATCATAAGAAACGGGGTATATTCACCCTGAGAATCTGTCATGTTCTCATAGGAATATCGGATCTTCAAATGTCCGCTTTTTCCCTCCAGTGCATCGACCGTCACCGGTTTTCCGTCTAATTCATAACTTACTGTAACTCCCAGGGGAAGCTGCTGCTTTGCAGAACCCTGGTAACAAATTTCAGAATTCTCAGCCTTCTGCCATACAAGGTCTTCTCCGCTTTGCGAAAATGCTTCCTCGCCCTTTACATTCTCAATCTGAGTAAGGGTTGATACATCTGAAATTTCCGACAGTCCTCCTACATTTTTCAGCTGATCCGAAACAATAACATCGCCGTTCTTTCCATAAGCATCCGTTTCCACATAAACGGTTTCATCCTTCTTGATCGTTACAGGATTCTGCTCCTGGAATTCACTGTCATTTGCTGCATATACGTTGATTACATTATCAAAATTTCCGGCCACAAGCATAGACACAAGCGCTGCTGCCATTAATCTGCAATACACCTTATTTTTCATATTCTACCTCCACCTTTTCTAATCTATGATTCTTTTTCTTTATTTTCCTCATTTCCCATGTTGACACACAGATCACCCGGTCAAACAGGCTCAGCATGGACGGAAGAATAAAGATAACAACAAACATACTGATGATTGCGCCCCGCGCCATCAGGGTACACAGAGATGAGATCATATCAATATCGGAATACAGGCCAACCCCAAAGGTGGCTGCAAAAAATCCAAGCGCCGATACAATAATGGACGGAATCGATACCGATAAAGCAATTTGAATCGCTTCCTGCTTATCCTTTCCTCTGCATCGCTCTTTTTTGTATCGATTCGTCATCAATATGGCATAATCCACCGTTGCACCCAGCTGAATGGTTCCGATTACAATGGACGCGATAAAGGGAAGCGTGGTATTCGTATAATACGGGATCCCCAGATTCACAAATATAGCAAACTCAATCACCGCTACTAAAATAATCGGAAGCGAAATCGACTTAAATACAAAAACTATGATAAGAAAGATGGCAACAATAGAAACAGCGCTGACCACCTTAAAATCTTTATCTGTGATCTCAATTAAATCCTTGGTACATGGCGCTTCACCGATCAACATGGCCGAATCGTCATACTTTTTAATAATGGTATTGATCTCATCACACTGCTGATTTACCTCGTCGGACGCCACCTTGTACTCCGACTGTATTAACAGAAGCTGCCAGTCGCCGCTGCTTAGCGTTCCTGTCAGGTCCTCCGGTATCAATTCCCGCGGAATAGCAGAACCCAGAACACTGTCTAAACCCAGGGCAAATTTTACCCCTTCGACGTCTGACAGTTCCTTCAGCATCGCTTTTCCGCTTTTCGGAGATAAATCACTGCTCGCCAGCACCATATGCGTTGCGTTCATGTCATAATCATCCGAAAGTTTTGTATTTGCCTGCACGCTGGGAAGCGTCTTGGGAAGTGTCGTATCCAGATTATAATATACTTTCGTATGACCATATCCCCAGATAGCCGGGACCAAAAGCAGCAGGAACACGACGATGAAAATTTTACTGTACTTTAAAATAAAATGCGCCGGTTTATCCATGACGGGCAAAATCGCTCTGTGTCTGGTTTTTTCAATGGCCTTATCAAAAAGTAAAATAAGTCCGGGCAAAATCGTTACACATCCGATTACGCCTAAGATAACTCCCTTCGCCATGACAATGCCCAGATCCATTCCAAGGGTAAAGCTCATGAAGCATAATGCAATAAAACCGGCGACGGTGGTGGTAGAGCTTCCCACTACCGAAGAAAACGTATTGGATATGGCATGAGCCATAGCACGTTCTTTATCTCCTAGAAATCTCTTCTGGTTCTCCTGATAGCTGTTCCACAGGAATATAGAATAATCCAAAGTGACACCCAGCTGAAGTACCGCACTCAGCGCCTTTGTAATATAAGAAATTTCTCCCAGAAAATAATTACTGCCCAGATTATATATAATTGCCATGCCAATGCTCAGCATAAACAGCACCGGCAGCAAAAAACTATCCATAAATACAGCCAGTACGATACAGGTAAGAATGACCGCTATGATCACATAAATCGGCGTCTCTTTCTCTGATAATTCTTTCGTATCCGTAACAACGGCGGACATTCCGCTCAGATAACATTGCTTATTAGTTATCTTTCTGATCTCACTGATCGCCTCCATAGTACTGTCTGCCGATGTCGTATCCTCAAAGAAAATAGCCATCAATGTGGAATCTTCCGCATTAAAAACCTCCTGTATTTTGTCAGGAAGCATATTGACCGGAACGGATAGATCGGCAATAGAATCATACCATATCACATCTTCCACACCGTCTACTGCTTCAATTTTCTCTTTCACCCTGGCCACATCTTTATAGGGCATCCCTTCCACAATTTCCATTGCGAAGGCACCTTTCCCAAATTCATCTTTCAGGATATCCTGGCCGACCATAGTCTCGATCTCATCCGGCAAATAGTAAAGAATATCATAATTTACTTTTGTATGAAAATATCCAAATGCAGATGGAATCAGTAAAAGTATCGCAAAAATCAAAATGACATTTCGATATTTCACGATCAATTTTCTCAGTTTATTCATTTCCCAAAACCCCTTTTCTATCTCTTAATCTCATAGCTGCATCTAACAAATTCCGTACATCGTAGGTACCTCCCCATACTTCCGGTACGCCGCGGTCGATCGCTAATAATGTGTACACCGCCTCCATACCGGTACGCATCGAATATTCTGCAGTAAGAACGGTATCTCTTGGTGTTTCTGCAAACTGACCCAGAAAGGCAAAGTTAACAGACCCGTCTGGAACCACTTTAGGTCGGTCTTTTGCTGCTCGCGGCATGAAAGCCGCTATAATGTAAGGCATCATACACGGTACCGTATTCGCGCTGTTTTCTGCCAGCGTTTCTATTTCCACTGCAGGAACTCCAAGATGATACAGCCATTCCTGACAGATTTCTTTTCCTGTGCACTCTCTCATAGGTTTTTTCACATAATTCCCCGGCCTGTCACTAAACAACCCACAGATCCAGCCTACCAGCTGTCCCTTAGACTGGGAACAAAACTGCGGCTGCCGATTAAAGCTCCAGCTCAGCAGCCAGTTGGAATCTTTCACTGTCACAATTCCTCCCGTAACAGTTTTTCCGTTGAACGGATCTCTGTTACAAATATTTTTAATATATGGAACAATTTTATCATCCAGTGTCGTCACCGTTGCGCTCATCCAGCTGGACTGCTCCGGATCAAAACAGAATTTATCCGGATGCCCGAAAGAATCATCCTGGGCTGCGATTTTACGCCACATATCCCAGCTGCCTCCTGCTTTGATCTCTGTCTTAAATTCCACCGGTGTATTCTGTGACCCTAAGGAAAAATTTTCTGCACAGCCTCCATTGGTAATAAATACAAGATCTTTCTCTGTAAGATCGATATATTCTGTCCTTTCATCCACGCAAAGTTCTATTCTTCTTGCAACTTTTCTTTCCTGACTGATATCAAATTCTACATTCACCACTTTCGTATTGTAATGAAACCGGACATGATGACTCTCCAGATATCGAATCATGGGAAGGATCATGGATTCATACTGATTATATTTTGTAAAACGAAAGGCCTTAAAATCGGAAAGTCCGCCAATATGGTGAAGAAATCGCTTCATATAAAGCTTCATTTCCAAAGCACTGTGCCAGTTTTCAAAAGCGAACATGGTTCTCCAGTATAACCAGAAATTGGAGTTAAATACTTCGTCATCAAATACATCTGTAATCTTTTTATCATACAGCATCTCGTCAGGAGTAAAAAACAGACGCATGATCTGAGCCGCACCGGCCTCTGACAGATTAAATTTTCCATCTGTATGTGCGTCTTCCCCTCTGTTGACCGTCGCTCTGCAAAGAGAATAATTAGGATCTTTTTTATTAAGCCAATAAAATTCATCTAAGACACTGACACCTTCTGTCTCAAGAGATGGGATAGAACGGAATAAATCCCACATAACTTCAAAATGATCATCCATTCCTCTTGTACCCCACATAACATAACCAAGCCCCGGATACCGGTAACCATCACATGCCCCGTCGGGAATGGGATCTTTTTCAAAGATATGAATCCGTTCTCCCTTCATCTGACCATCGCGAACTAAGTAACAGGCTGCCGTTAAGGCTCCAAGATCCGTTCCTATAATATAGGCAGACTTACTGTCCACTCCCGCAGGTTTCAATGGCCTGGCAAAAGCCTCATAATTTCCATTTGAATAATACATAGACTTCCCTCTAATTCTATCGCCGCATCTTGTTTCTTTTTACATACCATACTATATGGTTTCATGAAAATTTTTACCATCAGCAAAAAAGGTACCGTGATAAAAAATTTATCACAGTACCTCATTTTGTATACTTTTTAATCAAAACATGCTTTTTGATAAAATTAATCGTCGTCTCTTCTGTCTGTCCGAAATTTCTCAACTGCTTTTGCAATATCTCCCTGAACCAATACGTTTAGTCTGCTGATGATCCATTGAGGATCCTCTTTCATACCATTTCGAATCCAGTCCAGCATAATACCTACGAACGCATATTTATAGAAATGTGCAATAAAAACCTTATCTTCTTCGCGCAAAGGCACTCCCTCTGCCCGTTCTTCTACCACATTAATCAGCAATTGATAGGTAACTTTATACAAATAAAGCTCGATCTGTTCCCTGCTGACAGAATGATATACATTCATAACAAATGCTTTATTCTCCTGCACCCACTTAAATACATTATAAAAACCTTCCTGCCATGTATCATAAGTTTTATTCTCACCTAAAGCACGCTCTGCCTCTTCTATACAGATCCATTCGATCAAATCATAAATATCCTGAAAATGATAGTAAAAGGTCATACGGCTCACGCCGCATTCTTCTGTAATATCGTTGATGGTAATCTTATTTAAAGGTTTTTGTAATAAAAGCTTCTTAAACGAAGCTTCCAACGCCAGTTTCGTAATTTTAGACATACTGCACACTCTCTCTTTTTATCCATATATTTACTATCTTATTGCTCCTGTCGACATAAGGATAAATACCGCTTCGTGCTACATTGAAATCCATCCAAACACATTTGCCACAGAACTCAGTAAAATAATTGCCACAAAAATCGGGCAAAGATATCGAATCATAAACTCAAAAATCTTTCTCCTTTTAAAGGGAGCCCCCTCCTTTTGTACTTCATCCGCAACACGATTCAGTCCGATTACACGCACCAACAACAGGCAAGTAGCCATAGCAGCAATCGGCATCATCACTGAGTTTGTTAAAAAGTCAAAGAAATCCAGGAATGACATTCCAATAATCTGGATAAACGCCAACGGTCCATAGCCCAGGGAAGATAACGTACCAAGAGCCATAATGATCAACCCCACAAGAACCGTCGCTTTGTGCCGGTTCCAGCCAAGTTCATCCTCAAAAGTAGATACGGCACTCTCCGTCAATGCAATGGCACTGGTAAGCGCAGCAAAAAACACCAGCAAAAAGAATAAGCTTCCCGCCAGCGTGGCAAAGCCCATACTTGCCAGAACCTTTGGAATCGTAATAAACATCAGAGACGGACCGGCCTGCAGCGTATCCATGTCTCCTCCCGAAAAGGCGAATACCGCCGGGATAATCATCAACCCTGCCATAATTGCAATGGCCGTATCAAAAATTTCCACATTCCGGGTTGCACCTTCTATAGAAACATCGTCTTTCATATAAGACCCGAAAGTAACCAGAATTCCCATAGCAATGGAAAGAGAATAAAACATCTGTCCCATTGCAGACACTACCGTCATCCAGGAAAAACGTTCCAGATCCGGTATCAGAAAATATTTCACACCTTCCAGTGCACCCTCTCTTGTCATAGAATATCCGGCGATCACAATGGCCAATACCACCAAAATCGGCATCATAAACTTTGATACACGTTCGATTCCGTTACGTACACCCGCAAAGATAACCACAAGCGTGATTATTGCAAAAACCAAAAACCAGATTTCCGCAGAAGTACCGCCTGATATAAATTCCGTAAAATAACCGTCTTCTGCCATTGTATCCGCACTGCCCCGAAGGTATTCAAATAAATACTTCATGACCCAGCCGCCAATAGTAGAATAGTATGGAACGATCAGCATGGGAATAATGGCATTGATCCAGCCGCCGAACCTCCACTTTCTGCTGCCTCCGGCTTCTGTGAAAGCTCCCACCGGGCTTTTCTTTTTCATACGTCCCAATGCCGTTTCCGCGATAATCATCGTATACCCAAACGTCAGCGCCAATAAAATATAAACCAGCAAAAAAATACCGCCGCCATACTTGGCCGCCAAGTATGGAAAACGCCAGATATTTCCCAATCCTACGGATGCTCCGGCTGCAGACAGGACAAAACCGACTTTGCCGGAAAAACTACTTCTTTTCTTTTGTTTATTCATTTCACTTCTCCTCAATATCCTAGTCTTTTTATTGTATCACGCTTCCCGTGTAAAATCATCTGTTTTTAACGAAAATGAACCAATATTATTGTTGACCACCAAAAGGGAGCCCCGCTTTCCATCATTGAATCGATCAATGATTCAGCGGCACTCCCCAAAATCCTGCGTATTAAATCTTTCTAAATCCTGTTTCACTTCCGGCTGCTGTGGCAGCCCCTGCTTTATGCCAGATACCTTTCCAGCAGCTTTGTGATCTCTGCCATATCAATCGGTTTCGCTGCATGAGCATTCATACCACATTCCATACACTGCCGGATATCCTCAGAAAAGGCATCCGCGCTCATGGCAATGATCGGAATAGACGCTGCATCCGGACGATCCAATTTACGGATTGCCTTCGTAGCCTCATATCCTGTCATATGCGGCATACGGATATCCATAAGAATCAGATCATAATATCCCACCGATGACGCTTCAAACTTCTCAAGACACAACTGACCATCTTCCGCCCACTCTAATTCCAAACCTAAAGTGGACAGCAACTCATTTGCTACTTCCCAGTTCAGTTCATTATCCTCGGCAAGCAATATGCGGCGTCCGGACAATTTTATCGTCTCATCCTGCGGCTGATCCTGTAATTCTTCCACGCCCATATATTTCCGCAAATTATAAAACAGTGCAGATTTAAACAACGGCTTGGAAATAAATCCGCTAATACCTGCTTCCCTTGCCTCTGCTTCAAATTCGCTCCAATCATATGCTGAGATCAGCAGGATAGGAACTTCCTTGCCCAAATGTTCCCGAAGTTCTCTGGCTACCTGGATTCCATTCATACCGGGCAGTTTCCAATCCAACAATATGATCTGGTAATCATTCCTTTTCTGATGCTGTTTTAAGGCCAATTCTATGGCACTTTCTCCGCTCAGCGTCCATTCGGCATGGATACCAAAGGATTTTAACACTTCTATTGTGGATTTGCATAAAAATTCATCATCATCCACTACCAGCATATTCCAGGCCGGCAAAACCATATCCACTTCCATCGAAGGCGCTTTTTCAAAATCGAAGGTCAGACGGAACTCGCTGCCTTTATCCAGCTCACTTTCCACCTCAATGGAGCCTTCCATGGCATCTACAATGTATTTCGTAATCGTCATTCCCAGACCGGTTCCCTCAATCTTCTGAACTCTGGCTCCGTCAGCACGGGTATAAGACTCAAATATTTTTTCCAGAAATTCCGGCTTCATACCGATACCATTATCCTTAACAGCAATATGGATACGGGCAAAGTTCTCTCCTTTGGGAGATTCTTCTTCTGAAATAGATAACTTGATCGATCCCTCCTCCGGCGTATACTTTGTCGCATTAGACAAAATATTCAGCAGCACCTGATTCAGTCGCACGCCATCACACCATACATTCTCTGTTACAACATTATCCACCTGCACATTAAAACTCTGTTTTTTGGTGCGAATCTGAGGCTGCATAATGCTGACAATCGCATCAAACAAGTCTTTTAAAGAAGTGTTCTCCGCTGACAGCGTCATTTTACCGCTTTCAATTTTAGACATATCCAGGACATCATTGATCAGCCCCAGCAGCTGTTTACTGGACAGTGCAATCTTCTTCAGACAGTTCTTTACCTGTTCTGTATCATCAATATGGGCTGTAGCAATGGCGGTCATACCCACGATCGCATTCATAGGCGTTCGGATATCATGACTCATATTCGCAAGAAACTCACTCTTCGCTTTATTTGCCTGGGCGGTTTGCTGTCGGGAAATTTCCAGATCATGAATCTGCATATTCGTCAGCTGGAAATACCGGATAAATACAACCAGCATCAAAAGCAAAACGGTCAGACAAGACAGCACGGTAGCTCTTGTACGCTGTTCGTTTAATGTTTCCAATACACCATTTAACTGGTTATAAGGCATGAAGGATATCAGATTCCACTCTGAATTAGACAATGGAATACTATAAAGCTTCACTTCTCCACCCTTCCAGTTAATATTCGCCGCATACGACTGATTGTTCTGCAGGGCAGCAGAAAACGCCTCCTCCGAATACCCGGATTCAGAATCACTGCCATAAGGCAGAAGAAGATCCGGCAGTCTCTCATCAGAATTCTTAAACCCCATATTAGGATTATTGATAACAAAATCACCGTCGTCTCGAATAATACAAAACAACATCATCTGATCTGCATCCTCTAAAGAAAGGAAATCAGTGATATACTCCAGAGGAACAGCCAATACCACTCCGGTACATAGACTGCCATCTGACATAGGATAATCTGCATCTACCCCAAACAACACCACTTCATTTCCATCAGAATCCATGCCCACGGCAACTCTTCGTTCTTTCCTGTTCAGCGCTTCCACAAAGGGATCCGGGTTCAGTGGCTGTATCGACTGCCCTCGAAGGGTTTCAAAGACTCCTTCCGGAGAACAAAGCGCCAAATAATCAAAACCCCGGACATCTGCCCTGTAAGCTAATTCCTCATACAGTTCCTCCTGTGTCTGTCCCTCTGATGACACGACAGAGACCAGTCCTTTGGCCTGGTCAAAGCGCAGTTCGATCACAGACTCAAAATGCCTTGATATCTGATCACTCATTCCGGAGATATAGATACTTCCTATCTGATGAAAGGCATCATGACTTTTATTGTTCATATAAATTCCCAGCCAGGTGAAAGAAAAAATACTGACAATCAAAATCCCGATGAAGCTGCGTGTCAAAAACCGCGTTATGGCATTTCTTTTCTTACCGTGTTCCATGATCGTTATACCTCCGCAGAACGTCTATATTCTTCCACCGCGTGAACAATTCGATAATAATCCTGTTCCAACTGCGGGGACATTTCTATCGCTTTCTCATAATTATTTTCCCTAAGCGCATTCGTAATCTGACTGCTGCTTTCATATAAGCTGGTAAAGGAAAGATTCTGGCAAACCCCCTTTAAGGTATGCACAGCTCTCAATGCTTCCTCATAATTCTGCTCTTTCATAGAGGTCTCAAACAGAGAAAAACTTTTATCATCCAAAAATTTATATAAAAATTTCACAACAAGCTGTTCACGCTGCAGCCTGCCTATCACTCCGTCAAAATCTCCGCCAAATTTTACATAACATTCCTTTAGATCCATACTCACATCTCCTCCTGTTTTAAATATTATCTGCATCGTTTTTGTCAAGAAAACGTACGGTTACCTGCCCTTTTTTATATGCCGACTGATTTAACATCTTATCTGCCATAGCAAAAAAGCATTCTGCTCTTCCCGATCCATAGATACCACCGACGCTCACCGCGGTATGCAGCCGGGGATATTCTTCAATGATCAGTGTATCAAAGCTGTGCCGGATCTCCTCCAGCCTTTCCCCAAATACATTTTCGTTCATATTGCTAAATACAATCAGAAATTCATCGCCGCCATAACGAATCAAAAAATCGTTTCTGCGTATCAGCGACAAAAGTATCTGTGCAGTACGCTGCAGCACAAGATCACCGGCTTTCTGCCCGTAATCATTGTTAACCCGGCTGAGGTTTACCACATCAATAAATGCAATTGCTTCCATATTGGGAAGGTTCTGCATATATTCCTTATAATAACGACGGTTATATGCACCCGTCATAGAATCGATATATAATAACTTCATATATTCCGGCTGAGTTAAGGACACATCCTGTCTTCTCTCATAAGGCGCTTCCCCATCCTCTGTGCTTTCTTTCATAGACGGTGTTTCTTCCGTCTTCTGCTTTTCATCCGCATGCACGCGCAAATTTTTCAGCTTATCTGAGATTTCATTCAGACACTGCAGCAAAAGGGGATTAAATGTACCACACTTTCCTGCTAATATCATAGTCAACGCTTCCTCATGAGAAAATGCTTTTTTATAGCATCGCTCACTTGTCAGTGCATCATAGACATCAGCTATTGCAACCACCTGCGCGGAAATGGGAATTTCTTCCCCTTTGAGTCCGTCCGGATAGCCCTTGCCGTCATATCTCTCATGATGCCAGCGGCATATATCATAAGCCACTTTCACAAGCGGCGTATTTACCTGATTAACAGGTAAATCTGACAACATTCTGGAACCGACCTCCGAATGTGTTTTCATCAATTCAAATTCTTCTGCCGTCAGCTTGCCTGGTTTATTCAAAATTTCTTCCGGAATAGCAATTTTCCCAACATCATGTATGGCTGACGCCATACTGATCAGATCAATATCTGCACCCGAAAGAGAATATCTGTCTGTAAGCAGAACCAGCTGCCTGAGCAAAAACTCTGTAATAATCTTAACATGCTGTACATGTAAGCCACTTTCCCCATTACGAAATTCCACGATATGAGACAAAATAGAAATCATCAGATCATTGTTTTTTTCTGCTCATAGAACTGTTCTTTCACGGCCTTTTCCAGGTCATGCTGCCGTGCATACAAAAGCAGTGTGTTTGCAATACGTTTACGAACGATCATAGGATCAAACGGACGGCCAATATAGTCAAAAGCGCCCATACTGTAAGCGCGGTTTATATTTTGAGGGGAATCATCCGAGGAAATCATCATGACCACAACTCTGTCATTCCAAAACCGTTTATTAATATAATTTAATACATCAAAACCGTCCATTTCAGGCATCATAATATCCAGAAGCATAAACCAAAAATCGTTTTCATCCCGGGAAAGGATTTCCACAGCCTGAGCGCCATTTTCTGCCTCCGTAACATCATATTGCCCCTCCAGAATATCTGCCAGAAGAGCACGATTGATTTCCGAATCATCCACAATTAATATTTTCTGTTTTTCCATAATTCCCCCGCTCCATCGTATTTTTCTTAATCATGCTTTTATTTCTTCACATCATCAAACACGGAATATGTATTCTTTTCCTTCTTGGCATGATACAGGGCTATATCTGCCTCCCTGTACAATTCTTCATAAGAATGTCCTCTGTAAAAAGTCGCTCCGGCAGATACCGTTACTGTAATGCTTTCTGTTTCGTCTTTACAGACAAGACTCGTCTCCTGCACCACTCGCTGCAATACCGAATAGATATCATCATGATGAAGCATACTCTGTAAGAAAATAATATACTCGTCTCCACCCAAACGGCCAATAATATCTCCGGTTCGGAAACATTTCCTTAATTGCTGAGCAACTTCGCATAAAAGCCGGTCCCCGGCCGGATGCCCGAATTGATCATTCACATCCTTAAAATTATCCACATCCAGAACAATGATAACCGGATTTTTGCTCTCATCCGTCTCAGACAACGCTTTTTTAATCAGTTTTTCACTGCCAAACCGATTATACAACTGGGTAAGCGGATCTGTAATTGATTCCCACTGCGCTTTTTCCAGCATCTGCTCCTTATGATACTGATCTGTAATATCGGTTCTTTGCAGGAGTACATGTCCCTTGGAAAGATCAAATGGTCTGTAGGTAAAAAGCTTCTTCCGAACCTCCCCATTTTCCCCCACAAAACTCTCAACAACCGTAAATTCCTTCTCATGTTCCAGCGTCTGAAGGACAAATTCCGGACTCATCTTTTCCTTTACACGCGCTCTGTCTTCTTCCGGAACAAATTTATCTACATAACGAATCAGTTCTCTCGTATAGTCATATCCTTTTGCAGGCGGTATTTCATCTGCAGCTGCATCACCGACCAGCTGAAAAAAATGGCCCTTCTTCAAATCCAGATAATAGAAATGGTCAAGGGTATTCCGGATATGAGATTCTAAAACCGGATATAACCACTCTTTCTGATCCATAATTTCCATCACAAGATATACCTTTGCTTTCAATCGGGCGGAAGGCAGTATGGAAAGCTTTACATAATCATAATGAAACTGTGTGGTATCCAATTGAAGTGAAATAAACTTTTTACATTTTTGCTCCGCACAGCTATTGATATTATGGTAAGATAAAAACTTCTTAGCCTTCGCCCATTCGGAACGATCTATATAGTAAACGCACAGCCTTTCAGCCAGATCCGTCAGCTGCAGCTTCGCGGAAGCAACTGACGAACGGATATTCTGGACATCATATTTCAATATTTGCAGGTGCTGTGATTCTACATCATATACATATACCACAGCTTGATTATGAATCACAGACTCCAGGATATCCTCCTGCTCTTCTTTGAGCATCTGAAACATATTCTCACTGTGTATATCTTGTACGACAAACAGAAGTTCATCCATTCCTTTGCTTTGTATCGGATACAGCGTTCCTCTGAGCCACTTCGTTCTTTGGCGACTTGGCTCTCTTCTAAATTCAATACTCACAGAACCTTTCTTTGCGAGTATTTCCCGGATGGATTCATCGGAAAAAAGATCGCATACCCTTTTCCGGTCTTCACTGAAAATCCATTTTTCAATTACATCCTCTACGCATTTGCCGTCTTCAACGCCTGAACACGAATCCTTTCTGTATGCCACCCGGTGAATGCTTTTCGTTTCAACATCCACTGAAAATATCTCTTCATACGCATTGGCTAAATACTTTTCAAGATGAAGCATTTTATTATAGTCAACAATCTGATATCCAGGCTCGTTCCCGTTATTCTCTGCGAATTGATCTGTGATGATCCGGCAAGTTCCATGCATCACAATCGCCCCATCTTCCTGCGACGGAGTTAAAGCTGCTTCCCACCGTACCAATATTTTCCCATATTGTGGGTGATTCCATATATATTCTATTTCTGTGGGACGTCCTTCTGTATACAGCCTCTCTGCTGTCTTCTCAAGATTAAAAAAGTATAAGGGTCCGAATCCCTCATACCAATACCGATATAATTGCTCTGGCTGCATTTGCAGCTCTGCTCCCAGCATTGCATACAGATTCGCATCACCATACATTCGGGGAAGCTGATCTGTCATCCGTTCAATTCGCCAAATACCAATCCGGACAGCCTGCAATATTTCTCCCCGCTCATTTTCATTTATAAGATATCTATAATCAGTCTTGCTCATAATCATTTTCCATTTTCATTTCTGACAGATACGGAAGAACAAGCTTCCTGCATCTGTAAACTTATACATAATCATTATAACGCAAGCTATGAGAATCGTCTATCACTTGTTTTCTCTTATTAATGCAAAAATTCCTATGTTGACATCTGCTGTGAAATACCACCGCAAAGGCAGGGTCGGAAAATCCGGCCCTGCCTTTTCAGTTTTTGTTTTTTATTAAATAAAGTGCTCCCTACGCTAAATTCCCATTTCATCCATCTGCCTGAGCATCAATAACGCTTCCGGGGCACCATTCTCAGCAGCGTGCTTAAAGCATAAATACGCTTTATCCTCATCCGGCTCACAGCCTCTTCCCGATAAATACAATGTACCCAAAACAAATTCCGAAGGCGTATCTCCGCAATTGACAGCATATTTGCAGTAATTGAAGGCCTTTTCATAGTTATGGATCTCCGGAATCTGATATAAAAGGGCTAAATTCGCTGCAGATAATACATGTCCCTGTTTTGCAGCCATTTCAAAATATTCAATGGACAATGCAAGATTTTTTTCCACATGTCCGTATTGGTACATATATCCAAGCATATATTGGGCATTTACATCACCCTTTTCAGCCGCTATATGATAATACTTTTGGGCTTTCACAAAATCTTTTTTAAAAGAACCCGTGGGATTAAAATAAAGCATGCCCAATTCAAATGCAGCCGTTATAAAACCATTATCCAATGCCATCTGAAAATACAATGCAGCTGTTTTGTAATCCGGCACAAACGGTGTCCTTAATACTCCCCGCTTATACATCAGCCCTAACTGATAAGCTGCATTCGGGTAGGTGTCTGCCATTTCTATATAAATATCTGCGGCCTTTTTAAACTCCCCGTGTTCCATATAAAAACTGCACAGTGTATCCTTACGGGGATTATCCATCTTGTCCAGGATAGAAAGATAATACGCTTCTGTCTGTTCATAGTTATATTCACAGCCGCTGCCAATGCTCCTCATAAACCCGACCTGTCCAGCTGAATAGATATCTCCCCGCGCTGACTTCACATGATATTCATAGCTTTTTTCGTATGACTGATTTTCACGGGGCATACTGCCTGCATAATACATACGCGCAATAAATTTATCAGCAATAGGAGCATATTCGCCTTCCATAGCGGATACCTTCTTAAACCATAATGCAGCTTTGCGCTCATCCTTACCGCCGGCTATCCCATAATAGTAATAAATTCCTGCGCCAAGCATCGCACTTTCGTCTCCATCGTTTGCTCTGGCTAAGATATCCTCCAACGATTGATCCGAATCAAATAGCTTACTGGAATTATATACATCTCTAAATCCGTTTTTTCCATCATTTTTAGACAACAAAACTTCACAAAGAATAGAATACGGTGAATTCACATACTGTTCCGGAAAGACATAGGCATCAATATTGGGGAAAAACTGAATCTCTTCCGGAAGTATAGATGCATCATTCGTCATGGTTACACCATTGATCAACAATGGGATAATATTTTTCCCATATTCCTTTGCGCAAAGCAGTTCATCCCTGATCCAGCAAATTTTGTGATTCGATATTAACTGATCAAGATAGCCTTCTGTGACAATACAAATAAAATCTTTGCATACACTTATGGCATGTTTCAGCCGTTCCGGAAAATCACCGCTCCGGGCTTCATCCGGGTTAAAATACACACTGTATCCGGAACGTTTCAGATCATTTGTTATTCTTGTAGCAAAATTACTTCCTACCCCATCATTACGGTATGAAATGAAAATGTCCTTGTTCCTCTCCATCCTGTTCACCATCCATTGCTAATCACAATATAAGCACCATTTCCTGCAAATATTATAATCTTTCCACGAAGTCAACTCTCTGTGCTCTTAAAAATATTTGAAATGGTACTCAGTAGTAACGGAATATCAATCGGTTTAGCCAAATGTCCGTTCATTCCGCTTTCCAGAGACATCTGCTTATCACTTTCAAACACATTGGCCGATAATGCAATGATAGGAATTTGCGACAAAACAGGGTCTTCTAACTTTCGGATTGCCTTCGACGCCTCGTATCCGTCCATAACAGGCATTTGGATATCCATTAATACCAGAGAAAAATATCCGGGAGCTGCATGTTTCAACTTATCAACGGCAATACTTCCATCTGTGGCCGTTTCGATAACAAAACCAATTTCCTGAAGAATCTCCGTTTCAATTTCCAGATTAATTTCATTATCCTCCACAAGCAGGATTCTCTTTCCGGGCAAATTGACATAGAAATCATCTTCAGAATCCTCATTTGTACAGGAATCCTCCTGTATACGCAGATGAAGAGTAACGGTAAATGTACTCCCCTTATCTACGGCACTGCTGACTTCAATATCTCCACCCATTCCGTCAACAATACTTTTAACAATCGTAAGTCCCAGACCGACTCCAAATGTCTGACTGTAGGTGGTATTCTTCTCCCGTTCAAAAGGTTCAAAAATATGTTCAAGAAAATCTTCACTGATTCCGATGCCATTATCCTGGATTACAATCTGATAGAGGGAATATTCTCCCAGGTTCTCTTCAGATTCTTTCAGGGTGAAACGAACCCTTCCATTGTTTCTATTATATTTAATGGCATTGTTGATCAAATATTTGATAAGCTTGCGCAGTTTGTCCGGATCACTGTAAACATACGGATGTTTTAATTCTGCATATTCCAGCGAAAAGGAAATATTTTTGTCCATTATTTTTGATCGGAAAGAATCATATAGTTCCCGGGCAATGTCAATTAAATTACACTTTGTTTCTGAAAAGTGAACATCGCCGGATTCCATCCAGGCAATTTCCAAAACCTTTTCAATCTGTTCCAAAAGCTGATGACTGGACTCCTCCATCCGATCAAGATAACTTTGGATCAACTGCCGGTTATCCATATTGGATTTTGCGAGAGAAATAAATCCAAAAATAGCGTTCAAGGGAGTACGCATATCATGAGACATGTTGGACAAAAAAGTGTTTTTAGCAGCAACTGCAGCATTGGCTCGATTCAGCGCATCCTCCAAAATCTGCTTTTGCTCCATTTCCTGAAGAATTTCCTCATCGATCCGGCGAATGCCCATAACGATCTGAGAAATGTGGTTTCCATTCCCAACATCAATAACTCGAAGCTGTAAAAACTGAGTAATGTTTTCCGAAAAAACTCTATAGTTTACATAATATGCCTTATTATCCGCCAATTTTTCACGAATATAATCCGGTGAAACTGCATCCACAACACGCTGACAGTCATCCGGATGCACCCAGGTATCTGCATAGTCAGACACAAACTGCAAAAATTCACAGGGTTTGTGTTCATAATCGAACTGGCGGGCAATCCGGTCACTGAGACGATACGGAAGGACTTTATCTGTATCCAGATTCGCATATAAAATAGTATCGTAATTTACACTGAGACCATCAATGACTTCAAGACGCCGCAAATGTTCCTGATTAATCAGCTTTTTCTCTTTATCATAATCATCAATGATATTCTGTAATTTTTCAGATTCCAGCTTTTGTGCATTCAGAAGAGCATTTCTTTCCATTTGCTGTCGATGATGCTTTTCGGTGGCATCACCAATAAACACATAAAAAATTCCGTCTGCAGAACCTCTCTTAATAAAATGACCATAGTCTTCCACCCAGCCGATGGTTCCATCCTTACGAATAATACGATATTCCACATAATCAAAATCATATTGGCTTTCCGCAATCTGTTCCCATATACTCATTTCCACTCTATCCAGGTCTTCCGGATGTACAATTCCCCGAAAGGAATTGCCGGTTAATTCCTGAAAATCCCGAAAAGAACTACATCCAAAAAGTCGATATAACGCCTTGTTTGCATAAATAATCTTTTCATCACGTTCAGCATAATAAATTAAAAACCCACCCGGCATCTCGTCCATAAAATTGATTATTTCTAGGGCCGTTTTCATATTTGCTGAAATGGATTCGTCCTGCTGCTTTTCGGCAGGCAGGCTGACAAGGTCCAGTTCACTGTTTTCAGGAAGATCTAGCAAAGTCAGGATATCTTCAAATAAACTGTTTCCAATATATTGATTATTCATAAAAATACCCCCTTCTCCAGAAATTTTAACACAGATTAAAAATTCTGTCATTATCTATGTTATGAACAAATCCCGGAATTCACAATCTTATTGATCACCACATCACCATAAAATGCTAAAAAATATACATGCCTTTTTGAAAAGCTAATCTATTACCTTTCTCACTTCATTCAACAGCTGCTTTATATTGTCGTCCAGATTTTCGATTCCCCATTGTATATTTTGGGCCCTGGAATATTCCCCCTCGGAAAAAGCTTTTAAGAATGCCTCTGCCGCCATTATTTTTTTCATTCTTGGCCATATGTATATTTCCAGATCCAATGGCGAAAGCTTTACTTCTTCACAATAATCCGAAATATTGTCCCGATATTCTTCATATTTTAAATATTTCCTGTCGCCGGCACTAATAACTGCTTCATCCCTCTTTGAGTATATTTTGCTCCACGATCCCATTCGATCCCTGCTTATGTTTTCTGTGCTATCCAATCGTCTTGGTTTTCCTTTAAAACATCTATAAAACCATTCTAATGTATAGCTATCCAATGGCATATGACAATTAGAAAATCGTTTTCCTTTATCTCTATACTCCTTAGAAATGGAAAGGGCAGGACTGCCAGCGCCTGAGTATCGGGATGTCGCTTTCATGCTCAATGCGACAATTCGGAACGGTATAAATGTCGTAGATAATGTCGCAGATAACGTCGTAGATAGTGTCGTAGATAGTGTCGCAGAAAAACAACTGTCCGCTACAGAACATGCGATTCTTGAACACCTCCGGGTTTCGCCGGAACTCTCTGCGAAAGGACTTGCCGCCCTCCTTCATAAAACACCCAGAACCATCCAGCGTAATATAAATTCCTTGAAAGAAAAGGGCATATTACAGAGAGAGGGTTCTGATTGAAGCGGAAAATGGATTATTCTCAAGTAAAGGCGGTGAACAAATGCCGAGGCAATTCAAAGAAGCAAGACAAATCAACAAATTAAAAATGACGGAAGCAGCCGGCAAGCTCGGCATCTCCCAGCCTACGCTAAGCGCATGGGAAGGGAAACGCAAATCTCCATCCATAGACGGCCTGGAGCACATGGCTGATCTCTATGGCGTTACCACAGATTTTCTTCTGGGACGAACCGGACAGAATGGTCTGTCAGCTACTGCTCCAATCCCTTTGGAATCGCTGCCCGTGTTCCACGGTAAACCCGTTTGGTCTGCGGAATATGGATGGTTGCTGGTCAATGCGATTGACCGGGTGCTGTTGCTGCCAAACGGTCAGATGATCCCTTTCGCAGACAGTAGAGAATTATACACCCTTCCTCAGCTCTTTTCCGAGCCGGTTCTTCCATCCGGCAGGCCACTGACGCTCTCTGATATCAAGGATTTGGAACAACTCTGGCTGGAGCCGATTTCCCCAGACTCAGATTTGAGAAAAGAACTGCGGGGATGGTACCATGTAAAAGACCGCTTTGTTGAAAATGAATATGGCAATCGGTTTTATCTAGATACCTACGGTGCTAAATGGCTGGCATTCATTTCTGAAACCAAATCATAAAAAGGAACTCCGATGCTCAGTATGATACCGGGTGCCGGAGTTCTTGATTATTCATGCTTTCTGAACAGGCTGCCAGAATTTTTATTCAATTTAAGTCTGAAACATGTTCTACTATGTTTAAGGAGAAGATAATAATCAGCTTTCACTCCTATCTATTAATCATCTATAATTACGCCTCCTATATTTTTAAATCTACTCCCAGCAGGTATATCCTATTTGAAGCATTTTTTCTTCTTGAAATATACGGTTGTTCCAACCAGCATTCCACCGGATATGAACAGCACTGCAAACCACATCCAAAGATTGCTGTTATCGCCTGTCTGGGGACTGTTGGTATTTTGATTCCCATCTCCGTTAGGATTGGTCGGCTTATCGTTATCCGGATTCACAGGATTTGTTGGGTTGTCATCATCCGAATTTGCCGGGTCGGAAGGCTCCGTTGTTCCTTTGGCCGGGATTTCCTCTCCTTTCATCTCATAGCCGCAAACCTTGCAGGTCTTATCGCCTGTATATCCAGACTCAGTTGCTGTGGCTTCCTTTGCATTTTCTACCTTCCAGTCATGTTCCGCTCTATCACTGACTGCCCCGCAGCTACATTCGTGCCAGTGTCCATTTTCGTCTGACTTCCACTCACTGCCATAGCTGTGCTGGTGCGTATCATCTACCGTTACTGTGATATTCAGCCGTTCGCTGTAATCCATGCCATCCCTATATGCTGCAATACGGAATTTTGTATTTTCCGTAATTGGTATCGGGTTGGTATAGATTTTCCGGCTTGAGCTGTTCTGGCAAGGACAGGTATCGTCCGTCGTGTAATAAATGGTTACGCCATCCTCAGCCGATATTACAAGCTGCTCTCCGCCTTTTACCGTAATATAGTTTTCCTTCGGAGAATTTTCTCCAAATTGAGTTTCCCCAATCGCCGCCGTCGGACGCTTCGGACGTCTTTCCTCCAAGGCGGCACGGAACGTAAGCGTTTTTTCAAGGCTGGTACCCGCTGCCCGGAACGTAATATCTGTATATCCCGGAAGCAAAGCATCTGCCGTAAAAACAGTTTTTCCCTCCGCATCCGTGACTTCTGAACCGGAATTCAGCGCAGCAATCAAGGTATTTCCAAGCTCCGCCTCTACGGTAACACCTTCCATGTAATTTCCTTCCGAATCCTTTACCCTTACCGTAATCTCTTTTTCTGTACCGGCTTTTGCAAAAATAACACTCTCATAATCCAGGATAAGTTCCGCCGGACGTGCGGAAACGGTTAATTCTCCGCTATTGTAAAAAGCAAACGCTTTTCCGGCATAATTCTGTGCACCGTCGAGGGTAAAGGAAACCGTGCTGCCTTTTTGGAAGCCGCCTGCCTTTGTAATGTGCAGTATCTTTGAATATCCGCTGTCCACGGACTGCCAGGTACCAGTCATGTCTGCCGGGAGTGTGATTTCTTTTGCCGTATCCATGTACTGGCTAAAGATCACTTCGATATAATCGGGATATGCGCCCACCGACGAAACCACAGGCTTTTCCGTTGATTTCATGGCAATTTTCAGCCCCATCCGCGGCGGCGGCACTTGCATCCATTCAGTTGCTGTGGATTCATATCCTTCTTTTTCAAAGCGCACCTGCCACCAGCCGATTGGAACGTCCCACGCGAACATCCCGCTGTTGTCCGTAATCTGCGGATTAATCTGCTCATAATTCTCCGCATCCCATACTTGTGCATTCGTGCCTTGTGCATCCTCTGCATACCATACAGTTGCAGTAACACCTGATACCGTATTGGATTCCACCGCCTCGTAAACAATACCGGACGGATCCATGACCGGCTGAATCTTTTGGGTCTTCTTCATAATGCGTTCCATATCCGTATCGTCACACTTCTGCTTCCGTTCCCTCGTCAGCCTGTCCAGTTCAGCGGAAAGCCTTGTAATCTCCGCAGCGCGGCGGACACCCGTAGCGTTGGAGCATCCGTCCCACATGGCGCTCAACCCGGTAGTTATCGGCGTTTTATCGGCTGCGCCGACAACTGTAAAGATTGAACCTACCCAGGAATTGGCATAGTAGCGATCCTTTTCCAGACCCATGTACAGTCTAAGATCCATTGCCACAAAGCGTTCTCTCATAATCGCATTGGAGCAAAGCGGTTTATCCTTGTAGCGTTCCTCAAACATCTTCAGTTCGTCAATGTATCCCTGCATATCCGCCTCGCGTACTGTATAGTCCACATAGGCTTCCGTATCCTGCATTGCGCCTTCGATACCTGTTGCTGCCCCAACAAGTCCTACGGTTGTGGACATTCCCTCTGTCAGATTCAGTGCCAGCTGACTGTCCGTCACGCCCGGCAGATGCATTACCTGATTCAGTGCCTCCGTCGCATTTCCAAAACAACCGATAAATGCATTACGGACTCCCTGATCAAAATTACCGGCAGCTTCTCCGTTATAATCAATTTCGTTTCCGTCGGCGTCAATAAAGGCGAATCCTCCGGTAATGCCGCTTACGCCGCCTTCCCGAGCCAGAGAAGTGTTCGTTGTTTTCATAAGCGCATTTGCCACCGCCCGAAGCGCCACAGGCTTGAATTCCTCCTGCACTTCTGCCGATTCTTCCGCATAATCCTTAAATGCGATAAATGTCCCGTCTGCGTTTTCGCACACCTCAAAACCATCCGCCCGGAGTTCCTCTGCTGTGCGTGTATTCTCCTTCATCGTAATGCCCATATCCGCATAGACTTCCTCCCATGAGCTGTATTCTGTGATGTTCTTTTTCAATCCCATCATCTCGGAGAAACTTTCCATCGCTTCATCAATTGCTTTCTCCGCATTGTAGAACGCCGCCTGAACCTCCGGCGTTTGTTTTGCGAACCACTCCGGCATGGTTTCCGACGCACGGTACTTTGCACCAAAAATATATTCGGACACATCGAAATTCGGGTCCTCCGTATAGGTAAGGTTGTTCGTTTTCGCATATTCTTCCATATACCGATTCTTAGTTTCCGCAATAGTCTCTGCTAATTTCTCACTCTTTTTATTTCTCTCATTCGTAATCTCCGCCGCCTTTTTCTGGCTCTTTTCGGCTGTTTCTGCGTCATAAGTGAATGCCTCTCCCTGATCTACCCAGTCGATGGAAAACTCTTCCGGGAGCTGCGCCTCTGTAACAACTCCGCTTTCGTCAGATGGAAGCATAATCTCTCCCGCAAAGTTAAACCGATAGCCTGCGCCTTCTGTCAGTTCTTCTGTTTTGAAGAGCTGCATTGATATCGTATGTACCGTTCCGTCCAGCGTCTTCATATAAGTGATTACATTCTCCGGCGCTGATCCGCCTACAAATGCAGCGCATACGGTCCATGCATTGTCTGCTTCCTCATTAAATAAATACCCATAAAATGTCGGAGGATAAAAGGACTGTGACGCTGAATACAGGTATTCTCCATTATAAGGGCGGTTTGTCTGATAAAAATTCCATGATTCTAACACCGCAACTGTTTTGGCATAGGTAACATTTGCAGAAACCCGTTCGTTACCGATGATTGCCGTCAGTTCAAATGTCTGTGCCGGAAGAGCATCGTCCGGAAGATTATAGGTAAATGTCACATTTCCAAGACCATTGGTTTTTCCTTTTCCCACCGGTTCCCCGTCCAGCAGTAGCGTGACATCACTGTTTGGCGCTGCACAGACAGTCACTTTATTCCCCGTCAGACTGTTCAAGTCTCCCGCCGCCGGGCGAATCTCATAATCATAGACAGTAAACGAGGTGCTTCCGATTGGTGCCGTCGTCTTTCCCACCGTTGCACCTGCAGAAAGACTGTATGTCCCTGCCTTGCTGCAGGAAAACCCCAAATAGAACACGCCCGTCTGCTTTGTTTTATTTATCGTAACCGTATTGCCAGAAGCCGTATAATCATCTTTTCCCAACTGTTCTGTCTCTGAACAGACATATTTCAGCGTCATATTCTCAGGAAGCAGAATCGATACCGTTCCCTTCTTACCCTCTGCAAAACCATAATAAACTCTTACCGCAAAAGTCTGTCCTCTAATCACATAACTCGTCTCGGAAACAACCGAGCATTTCTCTTTATTTAGGATACCGGACACGTCTGTTTTCAGCAGGGGAACCGTAATTTCCACCGGATTCGTCTCTCCATCGGAAACCTCCGCAGTTACCTTCGCATAATCGATTCCTTCTGTCAGCCCCATACTCTCCAGAACATCCAAGGATGCTACCACCGAGAAGTTATCGTTGGCGTTATATGCGACCACGGTATAAGTTCCGGCCTTCAGTCCGTTTGTCAGATAAAAGCCATCCTTTGCGATTTTGCTCTTGCCGACCAGCTTCCCTGCCTTATCAAACACAAGAATGTGATTGTCTCCGGCGAATTTACCGCTTGCGGTAAGTTCCAGTTTACCCCATGCGGTCAGCGGAAGTTCAAACACTCCTGTTTCACGGTCTGCGGTTACGCTTCCGCCTGTAAATCCAAGGGCGTCTGCATCTACGGTCAATGTCAGATTTTCTTCGATAACAGTATCCTCCAGCACCACACTTGGATATTGCAGGATATAATCCGTTCCTTCTTTCAGTTCCCGTTCTCCTGCCTTCAGGCTGATTTCCAGATTACGGAAACTATTTACCGCCGCCTCGCCAAAGTCCACCTCCATCACACGATTCATCGGTAATTTGTCTCCGTCTGAAAATGCAATTTCTCCCAAATCCCAGTCTCCGTCAAGCGACGCCCGGATAAAATGCTTGCTGTAATATCCGTCTTTAGAAACTTCCGCCGTCACTTTTGATCCGGCATCTGCTTTTACAGAAAACTGATTATCCGTAAGCGTCACTGTCTTTTCTTGATTATCCTGATACAGTACTATCTTCGCGCCGGAATGAATCGTTCCGGACACGGTAAATGTCTGTTCCGTCCCGTCCAGAGCTACGAAGGTATATCTTTTCTGGGCTCCATCCATGACGTCCTTCTGCGTCTCGTAAAACTGTTTCAGCATGGACGGATTCCCTTCTGAATCCGTCTCATATGCCCGGATTGTCGCTATACCGGCAAAGGGGTCTTCATAATCCACATCTCCGATAGTTACCCTGTCATAACTCGTCATTTCCGAATCATATGGCGTTAGTTTAAAATCCTGATTCGCAAACTCTACAATAATTCCTGTGTAGGTAAAGTCTTCCTCGCCTTCCGCCGGGTCATACTGCTTCGTACAGTCTGCAAAAGCGCCGCCGTAAATTTTCGTTACCGTGGCAGGCACGACTACCTTCTGCTCTGCCAGTCCGCAGCATCCCTTGAACGTATGCGGACCAATCGTTTCCACACCCGGCAGAATGGTAAGTGACGCCATATATATACATCCGTAAAAGGCACTGTCTCCTATAGTTTTAATATTCGATGGAATCGTCACATTCTGGAAAAAACACCCGTCAAACGCATAATATCCTAATTCCGTAACGCTATCTACCGACAATGCCTTTTCCAGTTCCGCGTCAGAAAGCGCCTGACAATTATCAAACCCTGTCAGAATCGTAAAATTTTCATTTTGCGGCCAGTCGATACTGGTCAGAGATTTACAGAAGGAAAACGCACCCATCCCGATCTCTGAAAGCGTATCCGGCAGGTTCAGCGATGTAATCCCCGTATATTCAAATGCTTGTACTCCGATACTCTCCACACTGCCCAGATTCAGAGACGTCAGATCTTCACAACTCCCAAATGCACCGTTTTCAATGCTCTTCACGCAGTCGGGAATGGTCAGTTCGGTAATTCCCGTGCCCGCAAATGCGCTAAGTCCTCCGATGGAAGTTAGTTCCGTACAGTTAGAAAAATCTACGGACGTAAGGAACTCATCCTGAAAAAACGCATATGACTCTATCGAAGCCAGCTTCTCCGGGAATGTAACTGACTGAACTGACGTCCCAGCAAACGCCCACTCTCCAATCGTAAGAGACTGCGTACACTTAGAAAAATCTATGTTCGTTAATCCGGGAACATCATGAAAAGCATACCCGCCAATACTGGTAAGGTTCGCTGGAAATATCACAGACGTTAGCGTCTCATTGTGTCCTCCCGAATTTCCAAATGCGCTTACTTCAATTCTTGTAACCGGCTTTCCGTCAATTTCATCTGGAAAAACGATTTCCGATACGGTATCATCACCTCCGGTAATCACAATCTCCTCGCCGTCTATCCGGTAATTCACATTTCCGCCGGTAGCAGCAAAAGTACCTTCTTCTATTGCCTTACCCGCAAGGTCAGTTCCCGCCGCCAGCGCACTTATCGGCAACAGACTAAGCGTCATGCACAAAGCTAAAACCAAAGCCGTAATTCTATACTTTTCCCTCGTAAGCCTTTTTAACCTTTTCACAGTGAGTCCTCTCCTTCCGCTGTCATCGCTTATTCAGCTTTCTGCGCCTGCTGTAAACGGTAACGCCTATCACACCGCCACAGGAAATGAACAATACGGCAAACCACAAGGCAAGATTGCTGTTATCGCCCGTTTGCGGGCTTGTAGCGTCGGTATTCTGCGTTGCTTTGCCATTATTATCGGTCTGCGGGTTGGCCGTTTCGCTGCCGCCTGCAGTTGTGCCGGTATTTGTCGCTATGATTCCGTATTGGCTTAAATGGTTTGTTTCAAATACAATATAACCGTCTTCTACCATCGCTGGTATGGTTTCTTTTATTTCATCATCCAAGATATATACGACTTCGTATTTATCATATCCCTTTACATCCTCTGGCAACGCAATTCTGATTTTCATTTTGGTATCGCTGATTTTTACAACGGTATTCCCATCCATCACATTGATGTCCGCTATAAATTTAACATTCTTATCTGCCAATTCTTTTCTGACTTTTATCTCCTGAATGTCTAATCTGTAGTCTTTATTGATTCCGTCTGCAAATTCAATATTTGCCTTAATATCTCCTGTGCTTTGAATTTTCTTTACGGTATCCTGAGTCGGCTGCGAAGGTGTAACTGGTTCATCAGGTTCTGTCGGTGTATCTGCATTTTTAGCCCAAGAAGCATATAATGTTAAGTTTTGATATACTATATACCCCTCAGAATCATATAAAACTGTATCTTTTTCAGTTTCAATTTCGTTGTCTTTATCCCAAAGTCTCCAATATATATATGTAAGATTTTTTCCGCTTCCATCACTTTTTGTATTCCATCCGGTAAAAGTATATCCTTCCCTTACAGGCGTATATGGTAAAAGTGACATAGAAGTTCCGGAATCAGCACCGCCTACATAATCGTATTTATTTGATTCTTTACTATCTATCGTTCCGCCGTTGGCATTTAAGACAAGTACTCTGTCGTTGCCTTCGAAAGTGTTTTTCGTATATGTTGCCGTAACTGCTACGGCGTCTTTTTCAGCAAAGCAACTGGAATCAATAGAAGTAACAAATTTTCCGTCCAAATCCCAGCCGACAAAGGTATAGCCGTCTCTTACAGGCGTATATTGTGTTAAATCGACGGTTTGATACTCGCTTGAGCTGCTTGTTAATCTCAGTTTTGCCTTGCCATTTACGGTACCGCCGAAGCCGTCAAGCGTTAAATAATATGTGCCTGTTCCTTTTAACGCCTCATCGGAGAATGTTGCATAAAGGCTAAGGCCGTTTGAGTACTTGACTTCAGTACCGTCAGCCAACCAAATGCTGCCGGCAGATGTGAAATCTGCCAATGCCAATTCTTCGTCAGCTTTCGTATAATCAGGCCAACCATTTCCCCAATAAGCAAATTTGGTTTCGCCGTTGAAAGGAATAATTCCCGCCGTCAGTTCGGACAGACTGACCGTTGTTTCGCCATCGGCAACATTAAACCTTATTACTTTTGCATAATCGCCGTCAATGTCGCCGTTCCAGTCGTCAGTAGTCAGGATAAGCGTATACTGTCCGTCGTCACCGATTGTTGCGGCATTTACAGTCATTATGCCTGAAAAACTTGAAAAACTGATTATTGCTGCGAGCAGCATCAAAAATCCTGTTTTCAATTTCATTTCAATTTCTCTCCTTAATTTTGCGTTTGGTCTTTTTTGATTTTCCATAATGATTCCTCCATTTTCTAAGCCTTGCAAACAGACTCTTGTAATTTTGATCTTCTCAGCGACGCATTCGCCAGCACTGTCTCATTTTCCAGATATTGAGATATCCGGTCGGCAACAGCGGTGACAGCTCGCTGTATTCCATCTGCGGACAAGCGTGTACATGGGCGCATCATTGTGACAAGCAACTGTGTCCCATCGGCCTGTTCGCTTACAGAAATAGAAAAGACGCTTTTGTTTCCATATACCGATATCTCGGAAACGATTGTTGACGAATCTATTTTCTCGTATCGGATTTTGTCCTGTTCCAGTACCTCGTATATGGCAACGATGACATACTGTCGGATATACGGGAGCATTCTTTTCGTTGTTTGATTTTCTTGCAGAATGGGATTCTGCATATTTTCCATGATCTTAAACCCTCCTTATTCCATATATGGCTTCCTATGTTTATATCAACCTTCCTCTCTCAGCGACCATAAATCTATTTTATTTTATATAGCGCAGGGTCAGTTTGTATATAAGGGAAGTCCGCCATTCTGCTGAAAATAGGGTGGCGGAAGTCTGCCATTCTTAAAATTCGGGGCAAAAAGCGATTTTTTACTCTGAAAAGGGCATAAAAAATCCGCCTTCCGTTTTAGGGAAGGCGGTCAAGCGAACACCAGGATCAAAAATTATTTATTGTAAAGATTGAGCAGTCCGACACGGGATTTTACACCGGTCTTTTCATAGATAGCGGAAATATACCGTTCCAAAGTCCGCCTGGAAACATACAGGCTTTCAGCGATTGCCTGAACGCTGTCTTCCGTATTGACAAGACAGCCGAACACCTCGGTTTCTCTTTCCGTGAAAGAAAACACTTCTGAGAATTTTCGCAGCTTTTCTTTCTCGCTGACAGCATCAGCTGCATCTGTAATAAGCTGTTCCATAAATGCTTTCTTTTGAAAGGTATATGTAGCCGCCACGATGCTGACTGCCACAAACAAAAGCAACACAAGGACAATGACGGCAATACTGCTGTCGGAGGGCAGCAGGGTTAAAACGAGATTGGCAATGACAGCGGCGGTAATATTATTTACCGCACGTCCCATGCCTGCCCACAGCTCAGGTGTTTTCATATGACGGGAAAGCTCCATAAAGCCGGAGGTAAAGAATACGGCAAAAAAGCCCGCCGACAGATAGAAAACAATCAGACCTACCAAAAACGGTCCGGCAAGTTTCAGTACGACGATACATATGGTTGACAGCACCATCACGCAGTACATAACAAGCCCCATATATTTGCGATTCTTTATGTCAAACACAAATCCCGCCGCCAAACCGCTTAGCGCAAGCAGGATTCTCGGCCACTGTCCTATGTCAACGGTTCCGTTTGCATGAACAAGCGTTACCGCACTGTCAAGTGTACTGAAAATAAAGGTCATCAGCACTACAAGCAGAATCATAAGAATACAGACTATTGATCCCTTTGTGTGTTCTCTGGTATTGCTTTCGCTCTTTTCTTCATCCGATGACGCTTCTGCCTTCTGACCATTATCTTCACAATAAACACGGTCGTTCTTTATCAGCATCCAAACAAGCAGCAACAAAAATACCGATAAAATGATCGCTTCTGCCGTTTCCAGACGAACAAGATTGTTGTTTGCAAACTGGAGCAGGATACCCAGCGCATAAGAAATACCCACAGTCCTTGCCAAATATCTGTCTGTTTTCATCATACGCATGGAAACATAAAAAACCGCGCTGCCGAACAAACCGAGAAGCAGGAACAAAACAAGTCCCGCTATGAATGTCGCTGTATAAGCAGTACCCATACAGATGAGGGCTATGCACAGAACGGATGCAAGGCTGATCATAACGAAGCATACTGCCTTGAGACGGTTTTTACAAAAGCGGTTCAATAACGGATACAGCAGAAAGCCTGCCGCACTTACTCCGAGTGCATAATTCTGTGCCAGGACGGTTTTATCCTCTGATACCATGCGGGAAAGCACATCTACATATAGATATTCCGCACCTAAAAAAAGAAAGGTGAACAGTCCCATCAGAACAACAACATTTATGTAAGGGATTCTATCCTTCTTTTTGAAACACGCGCTTTGCGTGATTTTTGTTAAAACATTGCTCATCGAAAAAAACTCCTTTATATGCTGTCATCACTGAACTCCATAATGTCGTTGGGGGTACAGTTTAATGCACTGCAAATCTTGCCTACGATATCCACGGTAATGTTTTCACCCTTGTTCATCTTTGAAATAACATAATTGCTGATCCCTGCCGCTTTTTCAAGGTCTTTCTTTTTCATATCCTTGTCAATGAGCAGCTTCCAAAGTTTCTTATAACTCACTGTCATATCTATTCCTCGTTTCTGAAATCCTTTTTTGTAATAGTGACGGTAACTGGCAGAAAAACAGTCAACGTATTTGAAATCTGATTCAGTATAACATGCTTTCTCGAAAAACACAAAGGTTTATAAAGCGATGGCTTTGTTTTTTGTGTTTTTCTCGCTGACATTCACAAAGACGAGCTCCTCCTGCTATATAAAGGGGTAAGGATTCTTTCTTATTCCACATTTCACTTTAAAAGGTACCGGAGTTCCATCACAGCTTCCTATTTTTTTGCGGTTCCATACCATAGAATTTCAGGAGGTTCTATAACTTAAATCCCTGCTTATTCGCGTGAAAAGAAAAATCACGCTTACGGAGGACGGAATCCTTCTCCGTAAACGTGCGAACAAAATTGTATGCAGGATATGCTCCAACACCACCACTATCACTTAGCAATTGCTGCTCTCTTATATATCTGACAGTGAAATCCGGTCGTATGCACCATTCTTTTTGTCCTCCGGGTGTGGCTCTAACCCAATAATCGTAATGTCTTTCTGATCCGGTCCATAAACCCAGTACATGCGCATCGCACCGCTGGTTTTGTTTTCCAGGTAAGATTGCCACACCTTCATTCCATAACGTCTGGATAATGGCTCAATTTCATGGGTTTGAAGACTTGGATAGCCTGGATCAACTGCCAACAATTTTAAAGCCTTTCCCCACTTTTTATATAACTGTTCTTCCTTCTTTTTTATATTTCCGGAACGGTATTTCCCCTGTAAATCTAACCATAATTCCTGCATTTCAGGAATTCCCATTCGTATATTAAAATTCATCTCTTATTTCCTTAAAAATCTGACAAATCAATAACCGAAGAAACATCACCTCGTTTAAAATTGCTCACCGCCTGATCCATATCTGCTAACGTTCTGGCAGAAATACTTTCCGGCACTACCAACTCTCGAGGTTCCAGAATAATGCAGCCATTTTCGTATTCTTTTACATTATAATACTGATAAGCAGCTCCTCTGAGAGTAATTCTCTTTTTATTATCCAGATGAGTGACATAATCTTTCATTGCTTCCATCACTAACACCTCCTACTAAATTATTTTTGGTGGGAAATCCCACTCTTTACTATTATAATACGATTCCCTTTATTTTCTGTCAATCTAAATTTTCTTATTTACAAAAATCAACTGCCAAAATACATCTTTTCAGGACAAAAAAGCACTTCTTAGATTAACCCTAAAAAGTGCTCTTATATTTTGGGTCAAGCATAACGAGTAAGTTCATAATCCTCAACAGGCTTACTCGTTGCACCGGCACTTACGATTTTCCTGACCTCAGGAAAATCGTCCGCAATAATACGTCCGCTATTTTCACAGGCAATCATGGCACGCTTGATCATTTTATGAAAATTTTCCTATTTATTATACTCCAACGCTGGTGCAAGTTCTCTGGCCGACCAAAATTCACTTCCATCATCTCTAATATGCCTTATATCTTCAAATCTTTTGTATTCTTTGGCTTTTAATTGACTCATTGCAAACTCCCTCCTTTTCTTTTTTAATTAGATAAAACTAATGTAAATTTCTTTGAACAATTCTATTATTTCGGTTCTCCCAACTGTAAACCATCCTGATATACCAAAAAGACATCACTACCTATATCTCTATACGTAATGATGTCTTAAATTTTCACCTACTAAATTGCTTGAAAATGCTTTGTACAAAAATTACTTCTTAGTACAACTTCGCCCCTGCCGGAATATGGTTATCTACCATCAGAAGATGGAGCTTTTCTTCTCCCTCTTCCTCGTGTACTGCTGAAATCAGCATACCGCAGGAATCAATGCCCATCATTTTTCTCGGAGGCAGATTTACAATAGCGATACAAGTCTTTCCAACCAGTTCTTCCGGCTCGTAATACTCGTGAATACCGCTTAAAATCACACGGTCTTTGCGTTCACCGTCGTCTAATGTAAACTTGAGAAGCTTCTTTGACTTCGGTACTGCTTCACAAGCCAAAATCTTAACTGCACGGTAATCAGACTTCGCAAATGTATCAAAATCAACCATTTCCTCAAAGATTGGCTCAATCTTCACATTGGAGAAATCAATCTTTTCCGGCTCAGCTTCTACATTTTTTTCAGGTGCTTCAGAAGCTGATTTTTTTACATCATTTTTCTTATTTACACCATCTAACGACTTCATTGTTGGGACGATTTAGGACATCGTTTCAATTCTTGCTATAACCCAACATAGTTCAAAATAAGTCGCAAATCAGATTTTTTCAAAATCCTACTTTACTTTATTTTCGATTAGTTTCGTGGGGGCTTTGTGTA
>JBMNRU010000005.1:0-150726 GCA_050944855.1 Lachnospiraceae bacterium | reverse complement strand
TAGCGTATATATTCGCCGGGACAGCTTAGCGCCGTCAGGGATTCAAAGACGAATCGAAAGTGCATCAGCATTTTGCCGTGTCGGTACTCATATAACTCTGTGTGATTGAGAACAGTATCGCCTTTCCAATACCCCCTTTTCCGTAAAATGCAATTCTAATCGTACACATTCTCCTTTTCCCCCTTTATTCAGACATCCCGAATAAAATATGATTCCTGCAAAAAACTCGGGTTCCTACGATGCAAAAAAGACCTTTTTAACGATTGTTAAAAAGGTCTTTTGATATACTCTTCCTGTATCCACATTCCCATCTGTATCAGAATTCCTGTGAATGTACAAAACACTTAATAACTCGTTAAGTAGCTTTGCCAAAACAACGAAAGTATCCTGACTAAGGTTCAACGCTGCTTTCTGCCTTCCCAAACGCATTTCAGTGGCATCTCTTTGAAAGCGGCTCCCCCTCACAGTGGCGGTACCGTACCGGATTCACACCGGTTTCCATATCTGCTGTCTTGTTGCTCTTTATTTTATTCTTACTTCTATGCGATATACCTAGTATATCACTCTATTTTTTATTTGCCAATCTCCATTTTTTCATAGTTAGCCATTAAAAAAATTGATATCTGATAAACAACCCTCACTTTCTATTTCCTATATGACTGCAGTCTGGCATGAAAAAAGCACCCATGTTATCACTAACATAAGTGCTTTCACCGTTATACATTTTTGCATTAAGCTAATTTAGATTTAGCCAGTTCTGCTAATGTTGCAAAACCTTCTGCATCGTTAATTGCCATATCAGCCAGCATTTTTCTGTTGATTTCAACACCAGCTAATTTTAAACCATACATCAGTTTGCTGTAGGATAAACCATTCATTCTTGCAGCAGCGTTGATACGAGCGATCCACAGCTGTCTGAATTGACGTTTTTTCTGTTTTCTTCCTGCATAAGAACTTGCTAAAGCTCTCATGACAGACTGTTTTGCTACTCTATACTGTTTTGATCTGGCACCTCTGTATCCTTTTGCCAGTTTTAATGTCCTGTTATGTCTTTTCTTAGCGTTTAAGCCGCCTTTAATTCTTGCCATTTCTTAATTCCTCCTATATGAATCTCACTCAATTTTATAAATATGGTAAAACCTTTTTCATAGACTTTACATTTGTCTCGTCCATGATGATGTCTTTTCTCAGGTTTCTCTTTCTCTTCTGAGATTTTTTTGTTAAGATATGGCTCTTATAAGCTTTGTTTCTCACTAATTTCCCTGTACCTGTTTTTTTGAAGCGCTTTGCAGCTGCTCTGTTTGTTTTAACCTTTGGCATTGTATATTCCTCCTTAAACTTATCTTACTATTCTAGCGTTTTTGGCATAAAAACATAGTCATACTTCTGCCTTCTACCTTCGGTGCCTTTTCAACCACCGCCACATCTGACAGTTTCTCAGCAAATTCATCTAAAATATGCTTACTGGCCTGCATGTGTGCCATCTCACGTCCACGGAAACGAAGGGTTACTTTTACTTTATCACCCTTAGAAATAAATTTTCTTGCCGCATTCGTTTTGGTGTTTAAATCATTGGTATCAATATTTGGAGAAAGACGTACTTCTTTCACGTCAATGGTCTTCTGCTTTCTCTTAGCCTCTTTTTCTTTGCGGGCTAACTCATATCTGTATTTACCATAGTCAATGATCTTGCAAACCGGCGGTTTTGCTGTCGGTGCGATCTTAACCAGATCCAGACCTGCTTCATGTGCTTTGAACATTGCTTCGCGAGCGGACATAATTCCTAACTGTTCTCCGTCTGCGCCAATCAGACGAACTTCTTTGTCTCTGATCTGTTCGTTAATCATTAATTCGCTAATAGTAGTACACCTCCATAAATTGATAATTTTCTACCACTCATTGCCCTCATATGTAAAGCTTAAGTCCCGATGCATAATACTCTTTTATACAATAAAAAAGGACGGCACAGGCCATCCACATACTACACACATAAACAGATACAACCGTATCCTCCATTATGAGTATCTTTATAAACCGCAGGTCATGGGTCAAATGCCTGGGTGAGAGTGGACGCTCTGCTTTCTTTACACATTTTAAACCTTAAACAGATTACCACAATTTGTACCCCATGTCAAGCATTTTTTCTTATAACACAGGGACGTCCGAAAATTGGCCGTCCCTGCATTTCCTTCTATTTCTCCCGGAAACTTCCGCAGCTTGTCTCTTCTTTATGACAGGCAGCTGCACCTGTGATGGTGATCTTATCTGCTTTACACTTTTTGTGGTCGTTAAACACACACTGACTGACAGAACAATCCACATCAATCGTCTTACAACCGCATCCACAGCTGTTAGACGCTGCTTCATTCGTACGTTCCTTAAAACTTTTACAGCAGGTTCCGTCTACTGTTGTAGCACGCTCTCCATCTACCTGGATATCTCCTTTGGAACAATACTCATCAGAGTTATATACGCATGTTCTGGCTGTACAATTTAATAATGGCATATTCATTACCTCCTTTATTTTATCAGAGTTAGTATGCCGCGGACAGCCGGAAGCTATACATCAGTTTTCTACTTCGATTTTACGAATTTCTTTTGTACGTATTTCTTCACAGATTGCCTGAATAAAATCATGAAGCGGTTTTTGACCTTCGTCACCCAGATAACGGCTTCTTACCGATACCACATTCTCTTCTTCTTCCTTCCCACCAACTACTAACATGTACGGAACTTTGTTCATACGGGCTTCCCGGATTTTATAACCAATTTTTTCACTTCTGTTATCTACCGTGCTGCGAATTCCATTGGATTTCAGCTGTGTCTGTACTTCTTCCGCATACTTCTGGAATTTTTCGGAAATCGGCAATACACGTACCTGCTCCGGACATAACCAAGTCGGAAACAGACCGGCGTATTTTTCGATCAGCCATGCAAGGGTTCTTTCGTAACATCCAATGGAAGTTCTATGGATAATGTATGGACGAACCTTTTCCCCGTTCTGGTCAATAAAGTACATATCAAACTGTTCTGCCAGCAGCGCATCCCACTGGATCGTTATCATAGTATCTTCTTTTCCGTATACATTTTTCGCATTGATATCTACCTTCGGTCCGTAGAATGCAGCCTCTCCCACATCTTCTACAAATGGGATTTCCAGTTCCGTCAGCACCTCACGGATGTGCTGCTCTGTTTCATTCCATACCTCCGGCTCACCGATATATTTTTCTCTGTTATTGGGATCCCATTTGGACAGATGATAAGTAACATCCTCCTGCAGTCCCAAGGTCTGCAGACAGTGCTTTGCCAAAGCCAGACAGCCTTTGAATTCTTCCACCATCTGATCCGGACGAACGATCAAATGGCCCTCAGAAATCGTAAACTGACGTACACGGGTCAGACCGTGCATTTCGCCGGAATCCTCATTACGGAACAAGGTTGATGTCTCTCCGTAGCGAAGCGGCAGTTCCTTATAGCTGTGCTGAGATGCTTTGTATACATAATACTGGAATGGACAAGTCATAGGACGAAGTGCGAATACTTCTTTATCCTTCTCTTCATCGCCCAGTACAAACATGCCTTCTTTGTAGTGATCCCAGTGACCGGAAATCTTATACAGATCGCTCTTAGCCATAAGAGGCGTTTTCGTACGGACATAGCCCCACTCATTATCCTCTAAATCTTCGATCCAGCGCTGCAGTTCTTTGATGATGGTAACTCCCTTAGGCATCAGCAGCGGAAGTCCCTGACCGATCACATCTACCGTTGTAAATAATTCCATTTCACGGCCCAGCTTGTTGTGGTCACGTTTTTTTGCTTCCTCCATCTGTTCCAGATGTGCAGCCAGTTCCTCTTTGGTTCCGTAAGCGGTACCATAAATTCTGGCCAGCATTTTATTCTTTTCATCACCTCTCCAGTAAGCGCCGGAAGAAGAAAGCAATTTAAATGCTTTCACTCCTCTTACACTTATCAGATGAGGGCCGGCACACAGATCCGTAAAATCTCCCTGCGCATAAAAAGAGATCTCCTCATCTTCCGGCAGATCCTGAATCAATTCTACCTTATATGGTTCCCCTTTCGTTTCCATGGCAGTCAAAGCGTCTTTTCTCGGAAGTGTAAATTTCTCCAGTTTATTGCCTTTTTTGATGATTTTCTTCATCTCTTTTTCAATGGCATCCAGATCCTCTCTGGAGAAAGGTTCATGTTCAAAATCATAATAAAATCCAGTGTCAATCGACGGTCCGATTGCCAATTTTGCTTCCGGATACAGATTTTTTACAGCTTCAGCCAATACATGAGAAGCCGTATGACGAAGTGCAGCCAGACCGGCCGGATCTTTTGCGGTTAAAATATTAACCTCACAATCAGCATTTACTACTGTACGAAGATCTACTACTTCTCCATTGACTTCTGCAGCGCAGGCTGCTCTTGCCAGGCCTTCGCTAATATCATAAGCGATATCAATAACTGCCTTTTCTTCACTGTACTCTTTTTTAGAGCCGTCTTTCAGTGTGATAATCATGTTTTTCTCTCCTTTTCTAAAATTTAGTACATAAAATACATGCGGAGCGTATAGATCAAAAAAGCCCGTCGCTTACGACTTGACTCCGCAATTCGTAAGGGACGAGCATACATGCAATTCAGCTCGCGGTTCCACCCTTCTTGTATAACGTTCTCTCTTTCGAGAACAGGTTAACCACTTCATTCGACGGTAACGGTGTCGGCCGGACCGGATTGGGGCCACTCGGAGGTAGTTTTCAAATGCTTCCTGACTAAGATGCTCCCAGCATACACATCTTTCTCTGGAGTATTCCACATTTTACTCGTCTCGTCATCGTGTTGTTTTATGTAACTTACATTATAAACGTTTCCATCTTTTTGTCAACTCAAATATTTCCTGTTATTTTGTCTTTTATAAGGGCAAAAAATTCCCGGACCAGATAATTTGCCTGCAAAACCCCGTCCGACGCGGCAGGAAGACCGTAAAGCTCCTGATACCCCAGCTTTTTCCCGATAGCCATACTGCGAAACACATGAAAATTATTGGTCACTACCGCTGCTGCATCCCGCTCTATATCTAAAAACTGCTGTGAATATTTCATATTTTCCCAGGTATTTGTAGACTCACCCTCTAAAATCAGGCGTTCTTCTTCAATTCCTCTCTCTAAAAGACATTGTTTCATGGCAGCAGCCTCCGTAATGTCTTCCCTGATTCCCTGACCTCCCGACAAAATAGCCTTTGTATCCGGATTTGCCTGCAGATATTCCGCTGCCTTCTCAATTCTTCGAAGAAGAGAACGGCTGGGAACCGTACCATTTACCCCGGCTCCTAAGACGATGATATAAGAAAGACCGGAAACAGTCTTTTGCTGCATCCCAAGGATGATACAAACTTGAGTAATCACAAACAATACTCCGGCTGCAAGTATCATACCTGCAAGAAGCCATTTGCCCCAAAGCGGCAAAAACATCAACATTCTCCACCAAATCCTGGCGGACAGCAGAAATATTCCTAAAGTCAGCCAAAACCGGGCAAATATAGCCTGTTTTCCCGCATGCAGGACAATAACAACATAATATAACACACAACAGACTCCGGCTGCCATAAGAATAATTTCCGGCATATTTCCTCTCCTTTTTTCTTTTCTATAATAAGACACTTATTTTACCGCCTTCTTGCGTCTTCTGTCAAGGAACAGCACACATATTAAGGCAATAACGGAAAATATCATTCCCAATACAAATAGTATTTCCTGTGTGCCGCCCCCACTGAAAACCATATCCGACAAAAGCAAGGCTCCCAAAGCGGCCAATATCATCCCCAGCAGCACATAGGCATAATTTTCTCCTGCATAACGCAATCCGAATATGGAACTGGTATAAGATGGAAATAGTCCCATAATCCCCCCATAATAACCATACAGCCAGATAACCGCTGTCATGGTCAGTACAGGCCGGGGGAATAAAAAAGTCACCATAAGTACGGCCGCAAGAATTAAAACCCATCGAATACACCGGGTACGTCCTATTCGGTCTGATAACGCTGGCATAGACAGCCGCGGCTGTTCCCCGTTCCATTTGTAGCGTCAGCGCAACCGGAGAAATCAAAAAATAAGGCATAAGCCCACAGAACATGGCGCCTAAAAGCAGTAGGAAGCCTGCCCGGCAGACCAGCCAGTTTCTGTTATTACATATGGTTGATACACGGACCAGATATGGGGATATCCGGTAAAAAATATAATAAACGCTCCAAAGATCATTGTGAAAAAACGCTGCCTTTTTTGTTTCTGGTTCCAGCCCATTTTATTCCTCCTGTTTCTCACATCTTAAATTGCTTCTATATAACATTCCCAGGGATATAAATTCTATTCCGGCACCTGCACACTCAAAATATTTAACCTCTTTTTTCTAATTATTAACTGTTTGGGAATGGCAAAAAACAGAAAAAAGGATATAATAATTATGTAGGTTTTAATAATAGAGCGATAGGTAATCATGTATGTAAGCCTAGTAAAAAGGATAAAGAATAAAGTGTCAGATAAAGAATTGAAAAAACAGGAAAAAAAATTACGGGAAGAAATTGAAAAAAAGAAAATTCTGGAAGAGTATCAGCAGGCTATGACCATCGTATCGGCACATCTGAAAACTTTGGCTGCAGAACTGTCTCAAAAATACGACCGGGAAATTGCAGAATACACCACATCCCGGATCAAAACCCCCGAAAGTATTATCCGTAAATTACGCCACAAAGGATACCCCATCAGCGCCAGACACGCCGTGGAACATCTCAACGATATCGCGGGGGTGCGTATCGTATGCGATTATACGGATGATGTCTATGCCTTGAGGGACGGCATCTGTAAATGGAAAGACATTCACGTGGTAAAAGAAAAAGATTTTATTAAAAAACCGAAAAAAAGCGGCTACCGCAGCCTGCATATTATCACGGAAGTTCCTCTGCCCTCTGCGCAAAGCGAAAAGCCTGTCCGCGTAGAAATACAGCTGCGGACAGTCATTATGGATTTCTGGGCACGCCTGGATCACCGTACCCGTTATAAACAAGCTCTGGCACATGATCCTGAACTTTTTCGTGAATTAAACGAATGTGCCGTTTTGGGAAAACACGTAGACGATAAAATGCTCTCTACCAGGAAGCTGATCGAACAGAAGAAACCCGAGAAAAGGATTGAAAAATAGCTTGTCATCGTTTATACTATATCTGTTACAGTTCCATGGCAGAGCCATGGAACTCCCATATAACAGAAGAATATAAAATAAAGGTGGTAAGACACATGGGATTATTAAAAAACTGGAGAGATATTGCGTACGCTAACCAGAATGACAGAGGCAAATTACAGAAGTTCTGGACAAATTATTTTTTAATTGAAAAAGGCATTTACGAACAGTTGCTGGCTAATCCGGATGAAGTCGTAACCGGTACTGTAAAAGAACTGGCTGAAAAATATAACGTAGAAGTTCTGACCATGGTAGGTTTCCTGGATGGCATTAATGACAGCTTAAAAGAGAAAAACAATCTGGAAGAGCTGGAAGAAGACACCACTGTGAATCTGGGATTTGACAAAGAACTGTTATACAAAAACATGGTGGATGCAAAAGCAGATTGGCTGTACAAACTTCCTGCCTGGAATGACATTTTTACAGAGGAACGTCAAAAAGAACTGTATCTGGAGCAGAAAAAGTCCGGAACCATCGTAAAAGGGCCAAAGATCGGACGTAATGATCCATGTCCGTGTGGAAGCGGCAAAAAATACAAACAGTGCTGCGGCAGATAAAAAAATCAAAAACCGAAAGAAGTGTTCATCCGGTCTTCCGACACGGAATGAACACTTCTTTTTTGCTTGTTGTGTATCTTATCCTACTCTCCCAGTACTTCCAGCGCTTTCTGCAGCTGATTATCTTCCTCATGGGTAATCGCTATTTTCTGTTTCAGGGCTTCATCCAACTCCACTTCTACGTCTGGACAAATACCCGTTCCATGAATATTTCTTCCCTTAGGTGTATAGTAATTGGCTATTGTCAGCTTTACTGCACTGCCGTCAGACAAGGTCTGAATGGACTGCACAATTCCTTTTCCAAAGGTGGTCGTTCCCACAATGGTACCGATGCCATAGTCCTGAACTGCTCCCGCAAAAATCTCAGATGCACTGGCGCTGTATTCATTCACCAGTACTGCCAGCGGCAGATCCAGAACAGATTCTCCGTCACTTGTCAATTCTTTCCGGTTCCCATACTTATCTTCCGTGTATACAATGAGTCCTTCCGGCAACATGGTTTCCAGAATACTGGTCACAGATGTCAGCAGACCGCCCGGATTTCCCCGAAGATCAATGACCAGCTTTTGTATTCCCTGGCTTTTCAGATCTTCAAACGCATCGGCATACTGCTGCGGTGTGACACTGGTAAATTCATAAATACCTATGTAGCCCACCTTATTGTCCAGCATTTCATAGGTAACAGAAGGTACTTCCACCACAGCCCGTTCTACATCCACTTCCACATAATCGGTGTTTCCCTCTCTCACCAATACCAGATGAGCTACCGGACTCTCAGACTTTCGGATCATATCTGATACAGCAGACAATTCCATGCCTGTCACCTGTACCCCATTTACCGTATAAAAAGCATCACCCGGCAAAACGCCCGCGTTCGCTGCCGGTGCATTCTCATAGCAGCGCGCAACCGTAATGATACCGGTATCCGGATCCTGCTGCATAATAATGCCAATTCCCTCGAATTCTCCCGAAGTAGACTCCTGAAGCGCTTCATATTCCTCTTTTGTATAATAATGGCTGTATGGATCTCCCAGACCTTCCACCATTCCCGCATACATACTCTCTGTCAATGCATTTTTATCTACATCGTCCAGATACAACTTATCTATGAGATATTCCAGGGCCTCAATCTTAGCCTTGGCTTCCAGACTATCCGGATCCACTTTTTCTGCTTCCTGTTTTGATGAGCCTTCTCCGGTTTTCAGATATTGCGATGCTTTGGGAAACACAAACAGATATACACCCAGGCCAATGACAGCCGTCATAAAAACTCCCAGCAAAAATCCTTTGACAAATTTCTTATTTTCCATAAACGGTCTCCTTAACGAATAAAGCTTCAAAAGGAATTTCCCCTTGAAGCTTTTTCTTAGTATCATTATATGAAATAACTATACCCGTAAATGCTTTCTTACACTGAAAATACTTCCCAAAAATCCGATGCCGATTCCCAAACCTAATCCTACCGGCAGCAGATAATCATACACGTTTCCTACCGGCAAAAACTGCATAATATTGGCAAGCATATGAAAACGTTCCAGAATATACTGAATCACTTCATTATAGAGGAAATATAAAATAATCAGAGGTATTGCTGCACCTACACAGCCGATCAAAATTCCTTCAATAATAAACGGTGATCTTACAAAAAAGTCTGTCGCACCGATCAGTTTCATGATACCGATCTCTTCTCTTCGAATTGAAATACCCATGGTAATCGTATTGCTGATCAGGAAAAAGGCAACCGCCAGCAAAATAGCAATGATCGCCAGGGATACATATCCGATCAAAGTATTGAACGTACTCAGGGTATCTGCCGCTACTTTGGACTGATTTACGCTTCTGACACCTTCTAAGCCTTCAATAAATTCCACCAGGTCCGTCTGACTTTCGATATTTTCCACGTAAACTGCATAACTGGCAGAATTAGCCAGTGGATTGTCTTCCTTAAATCCCTCGGCAAGCATATCTGCAGATTCGCCGAAATAATTATCCTTAAACTGATCCCATGCATCTTCTGCGGACATATATACCACATCTTTTACTTCGGGACGGTTTCGGATATCCTGACCAATGGCATCAATCTGCTCCTGACTGGTATCCTCATCAAAGAATACGGTAATCGCTACGCCCTCTTCCGCCGTATGCACAATATAACGGAAATTCATCACGATAGCCAGAAAGATTCCAAAAAGGAAAATACACGCAGCCATGGTTCCTACGGAAGCCAGAGAAAAACGAATATTTCTAAAAATATTTTTTACGCCCTGTTTTAATATATAGAAAATCGTACTAAGCCTCATCGTATCCACCTTCTTTTTCGTCGCTCACAATGACGCCTTTCTTCATGGTAATGACACGTTTCTTCATAGCATTCACGATTTCACGATTATGAGTTACCACAAGTACAGTTGTTCCCCGCTGGTTAATTTCTTCTAAAAGCTTCATGATCTCAAAAGAATTGTTGGGATCCAGATTACCTGTCGGCTCATCTGCCAGCAGCAGAGCCGGACGATTTACCAGCGCACGGGCCAAAGCAACCCTTTGCTGCTCTCCGCCGGAAAGTTCCCTTGGATAGGAACGGTATTTTGTTGCCAGACCAACGACAGTCAGTACTTCCGGCACTCTCTTTTTGATTACACGGGTAGGCCGTTCGATAACACGCTGTGCAAAGGCTACGTTCTCATAGACATTCCGATCCTTTAATAAACGGAAATCCTGGAAAACCACACCGATCCCACGACGGTACTTGGCAACCTTTCTGTGTTTCATCTTGCCCAGATCCTGTCCATTTACCACAATCTGACCGGAAGTGGCATCCAATTCCTTCAAAAGCAACTTAATTAATGTTGACTTTCCGGAACCGCTGTTACCTACGATAAATACGAATTCACCCTTGTCCACATGCAAAGTCACATCATCCACGGCCGGCTGGCCCTTTGCATAGGACTTACTAACGCCCTTTAAATCAATCATATTATTCCTCCTATTGTCTGCTTAATAGTCCAATGTCTCCATATACTTCATGTAGCGGACTACCATAAGAGCGATCTTAAATGTAATTGCATCTTCAAATACTCTAAGATCCAGACCAGTACTCTTCTGAAGCTTATCCAGACGATATACTAATGTATTTCTGTGAATATACAGCTGTCTGGAAGTTTCTGATACATTCAGGCTGTTCTCGAAAAACTTATTAATAGTAGTAAGTGTTTCTTCATCAAAATCATCCGGAGATTTCCCCTCAAATATCTCCCGGATAAACATTTTGCAAAGCGGAATAGGCAGCTGATAGATCAGACGGCCAATTCCCAGGGAACTATATGCAATCACTTCTTTGTCGTCAAAGAAGATTTTGCCTACGTCTAATGCCATGCGGGCTTCCTTGTAAGAACGGGATACTTCCTTAAGTTCTTTTACAATGGTTCCGTAGGCAATATGTGCCTTACTCCTCTTATCAAGGCCAAGACCGGACAAAATATCATAAGCCATCTCATCCATCTCTGCATAACCTTCTGCCGGAGCCAGTTCTTTCACGATAATGATACTTTTCTCGTCTACTGCAGTCACAAAATCCTGGTTTCTATTACCCAAAATGTTCTTAATGCTGTCTAACGATCCGTAATCTTTATCTTGTCCAGCCTCCAAAATAAATACCACACGACGTACATCTATGTCAATATGTAATTTTTTTGCACGATTATAAATATCTACCAGCAGCAGGTTGTCCAACAGCAGATTTTTAATAAAATTGTCTTTATTAAAACGCTCTTTATAGGCAACCAGCAGGTTCTGTATCTGAAACACTGCCATCTTGCCAACCATATAACCGTCATCGCTGCTGCCGTTCACAATCAACACATATTCCAGCTGATGATCGTCGTAAACCTTAAAAAACTGACATCCTTTAATCACCTGACTGTCTGCCTGTGATTCCACAAAATCCAAAACTTCCTTTTCGTCACAGATCTCCTGTGCAAAAGTAGAAGCCAGAACACTGCCCTCTGCATCCGTTACACAAAAATCAGCTCTTGTAATTCCTTTAAACCCATCCAACGTATTATGCAGTACCTGATTTGCTATCATCTCGTTTCCTTCTTTCATCATATAGTTTTTCTACAGTTCTAACTATAACCTATGGAAGTCATCTGGTGTTATATGATATTCCCCAAACGTTCCTCAAATTGAGAATAAAAACCCTAGCTTATATTTTAATATAGAATCACAAAAAAGAAAAGAGAAAATCTTGTTTTTTTAAGCACTTTGGCAAAAAAATACTTGCTTTTTTGCCAATATTTCACAAAAAAGGGAACCTCCTGTTTCTCAAAGAGAGGTTCCCCCATTCTCACTATTATATTGATTTACCAATTTTCGAAAGGCTGCTTTTTCCAATAACTTGCTCAGCCATCCTGTTTTCATGCCGAGCTGTTCGGCAATCCGGGAAAATCCTCCGAGACCCAGCCAGAAGCGGGTATTTATCTTTTTTCTGTGTTCTACGACAAAACGCTCCAGGGAAAAACTCTGGCCGCAGGTAATGACCATGGCCGGCAGCAGACTGTTAATCTCATTGATTACCCGATCCACATTATCCTCATCTGTCACATCCAGATAATCCACACCTGCAACCGGAAAATCAATATGCTTCTCCTGCAGGTACTCTCCGAATCCATTTGCCTCTTCTTCCGTTTCTCCTAATAGAAACACCGGACATTGCGATTCTACCAGCATGGTCAGCAGGCTGCGAAAAAACGCACTTTCTTCTACTTCCTGCATCATCTGCTCATCTTCCATTCCGGCCGCACGCAGCACTTCCATTTCACTGATAATCCCGCCATCCAGGGTATCAATATACCGGCGCAGTACCAAATCCTGCTGTGCTTCCATCAGCAAATTCATGGAAACGACTCCATACGTAAAGAAACCGTCTTCCTTCCTCTGATGATTCATTTTGTCCATAATTTCGCTGGCATAAAGACACTCTATCTCCATTCCCAGCACACTTACTATATGACTCATAAAACCTCTCCGTTATATACGACTGGAAAAGTACATCCGAAGAATACCACAACATTTGCCCTCCGGACACACTCCACGAGGTTTAGTATAACAAAAAAAGCGATTTATTTCAAGTCATCCTCTAGTCATCCTCCAGATGCTTCAGCAAATAACGCCCTACCACATTGGAAAAATTACTGATATCTCTTATATAGGCAAAATCCTTTCCAAATATTTTCTTTTCCGTATCCAGATCCTTTTCTTCACCGGCAAAAACTCCCAACACAGAAACTCCCTGATTTCGCAGCTTCCGCACTTCATGTCCCGTATCCAACACAGCATAATCTCCGAAATATGGCTGCGGATTACGGGCATTGGGACGATTGATCACCACATCATAAGGCCTTCCGTCACTTAACACGATCAGCACCTTCTGCTCTTCCTCCCGCTGCAGCAAAGCCTGAGAGGCGGCTCGGATAGCCAGACCGTCCCGGTTATTGGAAGATGTGATATATTCAAAAATATTAGCATTTTCCTTCCGGTCATCTTCATAATCCCTGAACTGTTGAAGAATGGTATAATCCCAAAAGGTACAAAAACTCATAACCCGATGAAGAATCCCCACATTGCTCAGGGCTTCACTGATCATATATGCCTGCAGCGCCACTTTGCCCTGACGGGAACGCTGAGAGCCGCTGGCATCAATCAGAATATCCACAACAAAATCCATAGCGTCCTGATGCATTTCTCTTTTAAACACTTTGGGATCCCGGCTTCTTCCAACTTTCCACAAAGCTGCCGGTATGATATTTCCCCGATCTGACAAAACTTCCTGCGTCTCACTTCGCATAGCAAACGCTCTTCTTAACATATCGCTCAGCAAAGCAATGTTGCGTTTTACGATCCGATGATTATCGTAATATTCATAAAGGTTCTTATCCTTCATTTTTTTTGCATATTCATACTGATAATTCCGCATAGCCGGATTTTTCAGGATTCCTTTGGTAAAATACAGGCTGCAGTCACCGTGTATCCCTCGGCATATCTGTTCATTGATACGCTTCGCTTCCGGGGCTGTCAGATAGCTGAGACCGTAATTGCGCTGTACATAAGTATACATTTTTTCCAGGGCTTCCTGATCCACCACCACGATTTTCCGCTGTCCATCCTGATTGGGAGCATCCTCCGCCTTTTTCTCCATCTGTTCCAGATCCAGATGCGTAACATTTTCCGCTACTTTCTCCAGGTAAGTCTCCAGAGTATTTTCATACGCCTCTTCGGATAAATAATCCTTCCAGGAAAACTCAGCCAACTCCTCCAGGGTAACAGCCAGCACTTCATCCAGACTTGCCTTCTCACTGGCAAATTTCGGCTCCACTATTTCATTATATAACTGATCCGCCACACGGATAATATCCATGGTATCCTGTGCATCCCGCAGTGTATGCACCAGATCTGCCCAGTTTTGAATCTCCTGCCTGCTCTTATAAGCCCCGTCCAGATATTCCCGGAAAAGGGCTATTTTCAAATGCCCCAGCGGTGTAGCGCTGAGATTAGCGAATTCTGTATCCAACACCGCCTCATAAGCGCTTTGGCGAATTTCTCCAACACCTGCACGCTCCTGATCTATCTTCTGAAAAATGGCTTCATCTATACACAGCTGTACGATCGTCATCAGAGGACCTTCCAAAGCCTCATAATACATTTTCTTCAATATATACAGACTCAGGGCCTCACGATCAAAATACCGGGCAAAAGCGCCCTGTTTGATCCCATCATAAAAAGCGATGGAAGGAGAACGATAATAAGAATCCACATCCGGCTTAATGGAAAGCGTATAATCTTTGCTTACTGTCCACACCAAATTCTTTATTCGATTTTCTATCTCATACTGGTGATCCAGCATCCAAATATCTTCCATTAAGATCTCCTTTATTGAAATACATCTGCCGGCATCCATCCTTCCGGAATTCTTGTCATGACCACATCCTGTACAATTTCTTTCTCAAAAGCATCAAAGCTCTTATTTACAATTCCCATACGCACCGCTAAAGAAGGAGTGAGTCCCTGCCGAATCGTCTTCAGAGCTCCCATCATGCCCCGCAAATCCAGTGATTTGGTAGAAATCTCTCCATTGGAAGCTTTCAGCTGCAGATCCAAAAACAAGCCAATCCACTGCCTGCGTGCTTCTGCTTTCATATCCGGAAATTGTTTTTCTAAAATATACGTAAGCGTTTCTTCTGTCTGCGCAGGCATATCAATCACCTGAAAACGGGAAACCAGCGCCTCATTTAACTCCTTGGTTCCTGCATAGCCATAATTCATCGTACCGATAAAACGAGTTGCTTCATGCAGATCAATTTTCTCATAGCCCGGCACATCAATGCTTCGGCGATAGTCCAGAGAAGCATGCAGTACCGATACGGCATCATTTTTCGCCATATTAATCTCATCCAAGATTCCGAATGCACCGTAACGGGCACACTGATAAATGCTCCCTTTTCGCAGTTCCACCTGATTATTTACAAAAGTATCCGTTCCTATCAGATCTCCGCTGTTTGTATTCACGTGAAAAGACACGTTATAGGAAGGTCTGCCAAAAATATATGCCAGATTCTCTGCCAGCACATTCTTGCCGGTGGCCTTACCGCCTGTTAATAAAAGATTCTCCCCCTGCAGAAGCGCGGCAATGGCCATTTCCAATGCTTCCCTTCCATAAAACGGGATAGCCGGCTGAATCACTCTGGACTGTACCGCCGGATCCACCTCATATCTTACACGAAATTCCTCAACTGCTTCTATTAAAACAGGATTCACCTGTTGTTCACTCAAAAACTGCAATTCCTTTATCATCTTATGTGCCTCCTTTTTGTACTATTATACTCCAGTTTCACAAATTTGAAAAGTGGAGGTTTTTGCAATCCAGCACTTCAAAACTCTCCCCCAAGTTTTCGCAATTAAATATACAGATTATCAGTATAAAACATACGCTACTCTGAATAAAGAAAAACCTCTCCATGACAAGCATCTATACAAGCGAGTCCGAAGATCCAGTGTCTAGTAAGCACTTATACTCGAAGGCTTTCCTGAGAGTATTAGGTGCGTCTTGACACTTAGCTGAGGAGGAGCGCTTTGCTTTTCATGGAAAGTTTTTTCTCTTCCGCTATATCGTATTTTTATACTAAAAATCTACACTTCAAAAATCAGATCACCATAAGACGGCATTGGCCACATTTCTTTGTCTACGATCATTTCCAGTTTGTCTACGGGAGTTCTCAGGGCCTCCATCGCCGGTATCACTCCTGTATAATAATATCTTGCCTTTGTTTCCCCTTCTTCCATGACTGCAGCTATATCTGCTGTCTCCATCAGAGTATTCAGGGCATCCTTTGTCTCTTTCAGCAATGCAGACGATTCTGCAAGAAGTTCAGACTGTACACTCGGCTCTACTCCACATTCTCTGATCGCCAGAATTGATTCTGCCAAAGATGTAGTATATTTTACTGCTGCCGGAATAATCTGCTTGCTCGCAATATCGATCATCGCTCTGGCCTCAATATTAATTGCCTTCGCATATGCTTCATATTTTACTTCCACGCGGGATTCCAGCTCAGCCCTGGTAAATACACCAAATTTTTCAAATACGGCAATCGACTTTTCAGAAACCAGTGCCGGAATCGCATCTACCATGGACTTAATATTAGACAGTCCTCTTCTTTTGGCTTCTTTTACCCATTCCTCTGAATATCCATTGCCATTAAAAATAATTCTCTGATGCTTTGCACAGTTTTCTTTGATCAGATCATGTACCGCATCTCCAAAATTCTCTGCCTTTTCCAGTACATCGCAGGCCTCACTGAAAGCCTCTGCCACAATGGTATTCAGCACAATATTCGGTGACGCGATAGAATCTCTGGAACCTACCATACGGAACTCAAACTTGTTGCCGGTAAAGGCAAAGGGTGAAGTTCTGTTCCTGTCTGTGGCATCCTTCAGAAAATCAGGAATCGTCTTTACTCCGGTATCCAGTATACTCTCCTCCATACTGTGCGTAGCACTTCCTGTGCTGATCAGCTGTTCCACCACATCATCCAGCTGCGCTCCCAGGAAAATGGAAATAATAGCCGGAGGTGCTTCATTCGCACCCAAACGATGATCGTTGCCTACGTCAGCCGCCGATTCGCGAAGCAGATCTGCATATTCATCCACTGCCTTTAAAATGCAGCTTAATACCAATAAAAACTGTACATTATCATGGGGTGTCTCACCCGGATCCAACAGATTAATACCGTCATCTGTGGTAATAGACCAGTTATTATGCTTACCGGAACCGTTCACACCGGCAAATGGTTTCTCATGAAGCAGGCACTTCATACCATGTCTTCTAGCCACCTTACGGAGGGTGTGCATAATGATCTGATTATGATCCACCGCAACATTTACTTCCGCATAAATAGGCGCCAACTCATGCTGCGCAGGAGCCACTTCGTTATGCTGTGTTTTAGCGGATACTCCTAACTTCCAGAGTTCCTCATTTACATCTTTCATAAAAGCTGCTACACGCTGTCTGATGGTTCCAAAATAATGGTCATCCAGTTCCTGACCCTTTGGTGGCATCGCACCAAACAGGGTACGGCCCGTATAGATCAGATCTTTTCTCTGTAAAAACTTCTCGGCGTCTACCAGAAAATACTCCTGTTCCGCGCCAACAGATGGGATTACTTTCTTAGAAGTGGTATTTCCAAACAAACGTAGCAGACGGATACTTTCTTTATCAATAGCCTGCATAGAACGAAGCAGAGGTGTCTTCTGATCCAAAGCTTCTCCTGTATAAGAACAAAACGCGGTAGGAATACAAAGCAGGGCACCGCCTGCATCACGTCTCACAAACGCGGGAGAAGTACAATCCCATGTTGTATATCCTCTGGCCTCAAAGGTGGCACGAAGTCCGCCTGAAGGGAAGGAAGACGCATCCGGCTCTCCTTTAATTAATTCCTTGCCGGAAAAACTCATTAATACCTTGCCGTTTGCCATAGGCGCTGTAATAAAGGCATCATGCTTTTCCGCCGTAACCCCTGTCAGGGGCTGAAACCAATGCGTATAGTGAGTAGCTCCCTTTTCGATTGCCCATTCTTTCATCTCGTGAGCAACTACATCTGCAATCTCCAGCGTCAGCTCTTTTCCCTCTTCTATGGTTTTCTTCAAATCTCTATAAACCTTCTTAGGCAAACGCTCCTGCATCACAGCGTCGTTAAATACATCCTGGCCAAAAATCTCTGCTACATTTAAATATTCACTCATACAAACCATCCTTTCCCCTATCAGTATTCCATGTCCGCAAACTAGTATCCTCCCTTTTTTTGTATCCGCATGACCCAAAAAAGGTAAAAAAGGCGTATCCACCAAAAGTGGAACGCCCTTGCTCTACAATCTGATACTAAGATACATGAAATATTTATAAAAAGCAAGCAAATTAAAAAAAATTCTCCAATTTTGTGCATTATAACCCTATCATAACCCCAAGGGAAAGCAATATCAGACATAAACCACAAATCCAGCTCATATCTTTGGAAAACAGCAAACGGGAGCGATATCCCAGTTCCCATCCGATAAACATCCCTGCAACGCCTGTAAGAAAAGATACCGCAATCAGAAAACCGACAGAAAATCCCTGCATACCGACGCCGACTCCAACTGCCAGACCATCTAAAGAAAGCGCAAACGCCAGCAGGGCTGCCTCTCTGTATGCCAATTCCGGAACTTTATCCGAAGTTCTTTCCTTCTTTCCCAGCCATAAGGAAAGTATTTTGTAGCTTCCCATACCAAACAAAATAAAAAAACAGATCCGCTGTGTCACCCAGACCGGAATATATGCACCCAATATCCGCCCAGCAAAAAGTGCAGCCCCAAGCAACGCACTGCAGATGACATTCATCATTAGTACAATTGCAAACCTGGGTCTGCACTTACTCATACCGTATGCAAAACTTAATATAAAAGAATCCATTGTCAGGGCAATCATCAGCAAACAAGATTCCCCCATGGCAACTATATTCATATCACACCGATTATATTCTTTTATTCTATCATATTCCCACCGGATTCTTCTGTTTCCAGTAATGGAGGTGTTTTTTCCGGATTCACCGCAATGGAAGCAGCATGTTTCAGATTACGGATATCAATCTGATCAAGCTCTCCTCCATACTCACCGTCTATTGTCCACGGAATTTCACTGCGGCACTCAATGTGAAGAAAATCTGTTTTAAACGATTCGATCAACGGCGTATTATCTTCCGCCATTAAAAGAGCTGTCACGGTTTCCTGCAGCTCAATTGGATTCTTGGGACGGCGAATAAAGGTTGCTTCAAAAAGCCCGTCATCCATTTTCACATTTTTACCGGTTAAATGTTTGAACCCGCCCACAGATGTGGAATTGGTAACCATGCCGAAAATAAATTCTCCCTCAAAAGAGATATCTCTGCCGGTTACTTTCATATCATATGCCTTTACTGTCAGCAGACTCTGCATGCCCTTGAGCAGGTATGCCACATGCCCGAGAATATTCTTCAGATCCTGATCCGTGGAATAGGATACCTCTGTAAACAGGCCGAAAGCGGCCACATACACAAAGTACATCTCATTCATATATCCAAGATCAAACTGGCAAAAATTACCATCTATAATATTCTCTGCAGCTTCGATCATGGTTTTCGGCAGCTTCAGACTATTCGCGAAATCATTGGTACTGCCAGCAGGAATATAACCGATTTTTACCTGATGTCCCCCTCTTGCCAGACCGGAAATTACTTCATCCAGTGTTCCGTCACCGCCGCTGCATACAACCAGGTCATAATTTCCCCCCTGCTCAGCAGCGACACGCATCCCATCCAGATGCCCCTGGGTAGGATAAGCCGTAACTTCATAACCGCCTTTCACAAAAATATCAATAATATCCGCCAACTTTGCTTTTATGGCACTTTTACCGGAACGCGGATTAAATATGAACAATAGTTTCTTGACCATGACTTTCTCCTTTCCTGGTAGAGTAAAAGCGCAGTAAACGACCTGCTGATCATTTACTACGCTTACTAACATCTTATCTTTACATTACACTAACTCAAGAACAACTTCCATTGCTGCATCACCTTTACGTGGTCCAATCTTGATGATTCTTGTGTAACCACCGTTGCGGTCTGCATATTTTGGAGCGATTTCGTTGAACATCTTGTCAACCATATCGATTTCTTTTGTATTTTTCTTTTTGCCTGCAGCTGCTACAGGAACTTCTTTCACTGGGTAGAATACCTTTAACATCTGTCTCCTGGCATGCAGTCTGGAAGGAGCATCCTTTTTGATTTCTTTCTGTACTTCATCGTATACAGTAACTTTCTTTCCATCCACTACTTCTTTTACTCTCTTGCCGTCTGCATCTTTTCTGGCAACTTTAGCAGTAACAGTAACTGTCTCATAGTTGTCTTTTTCTTTTACAGCCAAAGCAATCAAGCCTTCTGCAATTTTACGGATCTCTTTTGCTTTTGTTTCTGTTGTAACGATTTTTCCATGATATAACAGATTGGTTACCTGGTTTCTGATCAAAGCTTTTCTCTGATCAGAAGTTCTGCCCAATTTTCTATACTTAGCCATTTTATTTTCCTCCATTTGTGGAACAATCTATCACGCTTCTTCGGTCTTACTGATACATTGCTGCTAACTCCATAAATTGTTATTCATCACTGGGATTTAACTGTAAGCCCAATTCTTTTAATTTTGCAAGTACTTCCTCCAGTGACTTACGGCCCAGATTACGGACCTTCATCATATCTTCTGAGGTACGATTGCAAAGTTCTTCCACAGTATTAATGCCTGCTCTCTTTAAGCAGTTATAGGAACGAACGGATAACTCTAATTCATCAATGTTCATTTCTAATACTTTTTCTTTTTCATTGTCTTCTTTCTCGATCATAACCTCAGCGGTCTTTGCATTCTCAGAAAGATCAATGAACAAACTTAAATGCTCGCTTAATACCTTTGCAGCCAGACTTACTGCCTCATCCGGGTCCAATGTTCCATTTGTATAAATATCCAGTGTCAGCTTATCATAATCTGTGATCTGGCCGACACGAGTATTTTCTACTGTCAGATTCACACGCTCTACCGGTGTGTAAATTGCATCCACAGCAATGACACCGATCGGCATGTCGTCTGTTTTACCTTTATCAGCGCTGATATAGCCACGGCCTTTTGTAATTGTAAGCTCAGCATTAAACTTGCTGTCAGCCCCACCGTTTAAGGTAACAATTACCTGATCAGGGTTCATAATCTCCAAATCCTGATCTACCTGAATATCTCCCGCGGTCACAACTCCTTCGCCCTCAAATTCAATATAAGCGGTTTTAGGTTCGTTGCTGTCGCTCTTGTTCTTGATCGCCAGACTTTTCAGATTCATAATGATCTCTGTCACATCTTCTTTTACGCCCGGAATAGAACTGAACTCATGAAGTACACCTTCAATTTTCACCTGGCTGACTGCAGCTCCCGGTAAAGAAGAAAGCATAATTCTGCGAAGAGAATTTCCAAGTGTGGTACCATAGCCTCTCTCTAAAGGTTCTACAACAAATCTGCCGTATTTTTTATCCTCAGAAATTTCTGCGATTTCAATTTTCGGTTTGTTAAAATCGAACATTCAAAGCCCTCCTTGCTGTGAGCACTTGATACGTTTGCCGGTTACTTCTAAAAACAATGATTATTTAGAATATAACTCGACGATAAGCATTTCGTCTACAGGAACATCAATTACTTCTCTGGACGGAAGTGATTTTACTTCTCCCTTTAAAGCTTCCTGATCAACATCTAACCATTCCGGAACCAGTCTTCCGCCTGTTACTTCCAGAATGTCTTTATATCTCTGATAAGATTTGCATTTCTCTTTGATTTCAATGGTATCGCCGGCTTTTACAAGATAAGAAGGAATATTAACCTGTTTGCCGTTAACCAGAACATGTTTGTGGTCAACGATCTGTCTTGCTTCTTTTCTTGTTCTTGCAAAACCTAAACGGAATACTACATTGTCCAGACGGCTCTCTAACATGATCATCAGATTTTCACCGGTCTGACCCTGCATTTTATCAGCTTTTTTATAGTAGTTTCTGAAAGGTTTCTCCAGAACACCATAGATAAATTTAGCTTTCTGTTTTTCTCTTAACTGAAGTCCATATTCGGACATTTTTCTGTTTGCTCTTCTTAACTGTCTGGTTGATTTTTTATCAATTCCTAAATAAATCGGATCCATGCCGAGAGATCTACATCTTTTAAGAACCGGTACTCTATTCACTGCCATTTAAAATTCCCTCCTATTAGACTCTTCTGCGTTTTGGTGGACGACAACCATTGTGTGGCACTGGTGTTACGTCTCTGATACTTGTAACTTCCAGTCCGCATGCCTGAAGCGCACGGATAGCTGCTTCTCTTCCTGATCCTGGTCCTTTTACCATAACGTCAACAGTCTTAAGGCCATGTACTAAAGCTGCTTTTGTAGCAGTTTCAGCAGCCATCTGAGCTGCATATGGAGTAGATTTCCTTGAACCTCTAAATCCCAGACCACCGGCACTTGCCCATGATAAAGCATTTCCTTCAGCATCTGTTAACGTAACAATGGTGTTGTTAAAAGATGATTGGATATGTGCCTGTCCGCGTTCAACGTTTTTCTTTACACGCTTTTTTGTCACTTTTTTGGTAACTTTAGCCATTTTAAACTAACCTACTTTCTCGATATTCTTTGTTATCAGTAACATAAAGAAGTTGCCTATGCAGCCTCTCTATTATTTTTTCTTATTTGCAACAGTTCTCTTAGGACCTTTTCTGGTTCTTGCATTTGTTTTTGTCTTCTGACCACGAACCGGAAGTCCTTTTCTATGACGGATACCTCTGTAGCATCCGATTTCCTGCAGACGTTTGATATTAAGAGCGATCTCTCTTCTTAAATCACCTTCTACAACCTGAGTCTCATCGATTACAGCACTGATTCTCTTAACCTCATCATCAGTTAAGTCTCTGACACGGGTATTCGGATCCACCTGTGCCTCTTTTAAAATTCTTTCTGAGCTTGCTCTGCCAATTCCGTAGATATAAGTCAAACCGATCTCTACGCGTTTTTCTCTTGGTAAGTCTACACCAGCAATACGTGCCATGTAATTTTCCTCCATTTTCTCTTGGAACCTGTCCCTGCCTTACGCAGCTCCCGTATACGGGCCTGAAATGTGTGCGCACTCTCGGGCGGTCCGGTTAATATTTTCCTAATTGAGATATGCCGTATTGACGGATACGGACACATCCAGCCGCAGAACTAAAATCCCGCGACCTTTCCGGATTACTCCGGTATTAAGCAATATAATGCAGCAGAACGTTTGCTTCTGCAAATGGATTGATACATTATATAAAATCAGCAATGAACAACGCCGCCGGGCGGTTCATGCTGCAGCCGCACAAAATAATTCACAAACAAAACTGCCAATTTTCTCGAAATTAGCCCTGTCTCTGTTTGTGTTTCGGGTTTTCACAGATTACTCTGATACTACCTTTTCTTTTGATAATTTTGCATTTTTCGCAAATAGGTTTAACAGATGATCTTACTTTCATCGGTGATCCTCCTTTCCATTCGTTGAAAAGTTGCCTGTTTCCGGCGTTGGGCGTACTATAGATAGGCGCACTAACCCAATTTGCCGAACACAAAAGTTCGTTATATAGTATAGCACCAACATCCAGAAAATGCAAGTATAAAATTATTTATCTCTCCAAATGATTCTTCCTTTGGATAAATCATAAGGTGACAACTCAATGGTAACTTTATCGCCTGGTAAAATACGAATAAAATTCATTCTTAACTTACCGCTGATATGCGCCAGCACTACGTGCTTATTTTCCAGTTCTACTTTAAACATGGCATTCGGCAGCTTTTCCAGTACGGTTCCTTCCACTTCAATAACATCTGCTTTCGACATAAATTAACCTCCTGTTTGTTGACCGAGTTGATACTCTTTAATTACTTTTTTTATGGTTTCATTGCAAAGACACGAAACCTCTATGTGTTTTACGGGCTGTATATGTTTTAAGTTTTTCTTTTTTGTCCGCTCCAGAGATCTATGCTTTCCGTCCGCCAGATATACATATTCTCCCTCAATAGATTCTATCACATAAATCTGACCCTTATCATGTCCGGCCAGAGATTTGGCCAACATACCTTCTTTTAACTCCTTCATAAACTCTCCTGCATCGTGAGTGTCAGAAGTTCCGGTTCACCCTCTGTGATCAGAATCGTATTTTCATAATGTGCGGATAAAGAACCGTCTTCTGTCACAACAGTCCAGTCATCGTCCATCCATTCCACTTCCGGACGTCCCATGTTGATCATCGGTTCTACTGCCAGGGTCATGCCCGGCTGCAGACGAAGCCCTTTCCTTCTCTGAGGGAAATTAGGAATCTGTGGATCCTCATGAAGACTGGTGCCTATGCCATGACCTACCAGATCTCTCACTACCCCATATCCGTACTGCTCCGCGTAATTGCCAATAGCCGCTGATATATCAAATAAATGACAGCCGGCCTTTGCATATTTAAGTCCTTCAAAAAAGCTCTGTTTTGTCACATCAATCAGTTTTTGTGCTTCCGGACTGATTTCTCCTACACCATGCGTTCTGGCTGCATCGGAATGATATCCGTGATAGATCAGGCCAGCATCCAGACTGACGATATCTCCTTCCCGCAGAATATGTTTTTTCTTGGGGATCCCATGTACGACTTCATCATTAACAGATACACAAATAGAAGCAGGGTATCCGTTATAATGTAAGAAATTGGGAATACACCCCATACTACGGATTAATTTTTCTCCCAATCGGTCAATATCCAACGTGGATATTCCGGGTTTAATAGCCAGGGCCAGTTCATTGTGAACCTGTTCCAGCAATCTGCCCGATTCTCTCATAAGTTCAATTTCTCTTGCAGATTTAATTGTTACTGACATATTTTATGCTCCTAAAATAGCGGTAATTGCCTGGAATACATCTTCCATATCAACAGTGCCGTCCACACTCTTTAATATGCCTGCTTCCTTATAATATGCAATCAACGGCTGTGTCTGCTCATGGTAAACACCCAAACGTTTCTGAACAGTTTCCGGTGTGTCATCCTCACGCAAAATCAATTTTTCTCCACAAATATCACACACATTTTCAACCTTTGGCGCATTATATACTACATGATAGGTCGCACCGCATCCAACGCAGGCTCTTCTTCCAGACATACGGTTAATAATATTCTCGTCCGGAACATCTACATTGATGGCAAAATCAATTTTCTGTCCCAATTTGTTTAAAGCTTCCTTTAATACTTCCGCCTGGGCTATGTTTCTTGGAAAACCATCCAGTACATATCCGTTACGGCAGTCTTCTTCCTGTACACGATCCACTACCAGATCACAGGTCAGTTCATCCGGAACTAACAGTCCCTGATCCATGTATGCTTTTGCCTTTTCACCCAATTTTGTCCCATTTTTAATATTCGCACGGAAAATGTCCCCTGTAGAAATATGGGGAATACCGTATTTCTCTGCAATTTTCTTAGCCTGAGTCCCTTTTCCGGCTCCAGGCGCACCCAACATAATGATTTTCATACAAATCCTCCATATTAATGTCTCCAGCACAATCTTTTCGCTGTACTGACAGGCGTATTTTTATCCTTATAGTATTTTAGTGTACCCAAATAAATGGGTACACCGTCATACAAAACTTTTAGTTATTTAAAAAACCTTTATAATTGCGAACAAGCATTAATGACTCAATTTGTTTCAACGTTTCCAGAACAACGCTCACAACGATGATAACAGATGTACCTCCGAAGGATACCTTTGCTCCAAATACGCCGTTAAAGAAAATTGGAATAACGGCAACAATAATCAAGCCTACTGCTCCGATGAAAATAATGTAATTTAAAAGTTTATTCAAATATTCGGTTGTCGGTTTACCAGGACGAATACCCGGAATAAAGCCGCCCTGTTTTCTGATATTATCCGCGATCTCAATCGGATTGAAAGTAATAGACGTATAGAAGTAAGCAAAAAATACGACTAATACAATATATACCAGAAGTCCAAGACTATAGACCGGCTGATTCGGATTACACCAGTTATTGGAACTCATAGCCCTCAGGATCTGACTTCCAATTCCTGTCCCGTTTCCTTTGCCGAAAAAGCTGGCAATAATAACGGGGAAAGACATCAGGGATGATGCGAAGATAATCGGGATAACACCCGCGGTATTCACCTTCATCGGAATGGTAGAAGACTGACCGCCCACCATTTTTCTGCCCTGCATCTTTTTGGAATATTGTACTGGTATTTTACGAATACCATCATTTAAAATCAATACAAAAACTACTACTACTAAAACAACCGCAACAATAATAAATGCAGCTAACGCTCCTTTAGCCAGTGTCTTACCTAATACAAATGTCTGGAATAAAGAAACAAAATCTCCCGGCATACTGGATACGATATTAATGGTTAATACAATAGAAATACCGTTTCCTACACCTTTTACTGTAATCTGCTCGCCGATCCACATAAGAAGTGCAGAACCTGCAGTCAGACAGGCAACCGCAATAATACCTGCCATAACTTTCTCAAATGTGCTTGCACCGGAGCCTTCAACCATTGCCTCGATCAGACCCTGACGACCAAACGCAATTACCATAGCAATTGACTGGAATAAAGATAAGCCAACTGTCAGATATCTGGTAATCATGGTGATCTTCTTTCTTCCATCCTCACCATCCTTATGCATCTCTTCCAATGCCGGAATGGCGATCGTAAGAAGCTGCATGATAATGGAAGATGTGATATATGGCGTAATGTTCAGAGCAAAAATTGACATCTGCTCAAAAGATCCGCCAGTAAATGCGCTGAAAAAGTTAAAAGCGTCACTGGATTGACTTTCAAACCACTGTTTAATATACTCTCCATTCACTCCCGGAATGGGGAGCTGGCAGCCAATACGAACAACTACCAGCATCATAAAGATATATAAGATTCTTCTTCTGACATCTTTGATTCTAAATGCACTTTGAAGTGTTTTCCACATTAGATCACCTCTACTGTTCCACCTGCTGCTTCAATTTTAGCTTTTGCACTTTCACTGACAGCGTTAACTTTTACGTTTAATTTTTTCGTGATTTCACCGTTTCCTAAAATTTTAACACCATCACCCATACGAGAAATTGCTCTGTTCTCTAATAATGTTTCGACAGTCACTTCTGCACCGTCTTCAAATCTGTTCAGAACATCAACATTGATTGCTACGATGTCCTTAGAGTTTCTATTCTTGAAGCCTCTTTTTGGAAGTCTTCTATATAAAGGCATCTGTCCACCTTCAAAGCCTGGTCTTGGTGCTCCGGAACGAGCTTTCTGACCTTTATGACCTTTACCGGCTGTCTTACCATTTCCGGAAGCGTGTCCACGGCCTCTTCTGAAGTTATCACTGTGTTTTGCACCATCAGCTGGTCTTAAATTAGATAAATCCATTTTGGCACCTCCTTTTATCTGATTAAATTTCTTCTACTTTTACTAAGTGGCATACCTGTTTGCACATACCTCTTACAGCTGCATTATCAGGCATTTCCACTGTTTTGTTCAGCTTTCTTAATCCTAAAGCTTCTACTGTTTTTTTATGCTTTGGAATAGCACCAATTGTAGATTTCACTAATGTGATTCTTAATTTATCTGCCATTTTTCATTCCTCCTATGCAAAAATCTCGTCAACAGATTTTCCACGAAGTCTAGCAACTTCTTCTGGAGTCTTTAACTGACTTAAACCTGCAATAGTGGCAAGGACAACGTTCTGTTTGTTTCTGGATCCCAGACATTTGGTACGGATATTCTTAATACCTGCCAGTTCAATTACGGCACGCGCCGGACCGCCGGCAATAACACCAGTACCTTCCGGAGCTCTCTTTAATAACATTTCAGCGCTTCCGAATTTGCCAATGTAATCATGTGTAATACTGCCGTTCTCGTCTCTTGCTACTGTTACCAATTTCTTCATCGCATCTTCTTTTCCTTTGCGGATCGCTTCCGGAATTTCAGTTGCTTTACCTAAACCAGCGCCAACATGCCCGTTACCATCACCAACAACGACTAAAGCTGTGAATCGGAAGTTACGACCACCTTTAACAACTTTTGTTACACGCTTGATTGATACTACTTTTTCCTGTAACTCTAACTGACTAGCATCAATAATAGTATGTCTCATGTGTTCTTTTCCTCCCTTTCTAGAATTCTAATCCAGCTTCACGAGCTGCATCTGCTAATGCCTGAATTTTACCCTGATATATAAAGCCGCCTCTGTCAAAGACAACCTCTTTGATACCTGCTTCAACCGCTCTCTTACCGATTACAGTTCCTAAATATGCTGCTGCATCAACGTTATTGGTTTTTTCCAGCTCAGCTTTTACTTCTTTCTGAAGAGTAGAAGCTGAAACTAAAGTTTTTCCAACTGTATCGTCAATAATTTGAGCATACATATGATTATTGCTGCGGAATACTGCTAAACGTGGAGTTGTAGCTGTACCGCTAAGATGATTACGTAATCTTCTATGTTTTTTTGCACGAACTTTCGCTCTTGATACTTTACTAACCATTTTTACACTCTCCTTAATTATTTTTTACCAGTCTTACCAACTTTACGTCTGATAACTTCGTCAGCATATTTAATACCTTTGCCTTTATATGGTTCCGGTCTTCTCTTATCTCTGATTTCAGCTGCATATTGGCCAACTTTTTCTTTATCAATACCTTTAACTGTGATTTTGTTTCCGTCTACAACAGACTCTATGCCTTCAGGATCTTCCATCTCAACGGTATGTGAATAGCCCAGGGATAATACTAACTTTTTACCCTGTTTCTGAACCTTATAACCTACACCGTTTACTTCCAGAGCTTTTGTATAGCCTTCGCTGACACCAACAACCATGTTGTGGATCAGTGTTCTGGTTAAACCATGTAAGGATTTCATTTTCTTTAAATCGTTCGGTCTTGTTACTACAACACTGCCTTCTTCTAACTTAATTTCCATTTCTGTTGGCAACGCTCTTTCAAGTGTTCCCTTAGGACCTTTCACGGTCACTACGTTATTCTCAGCAATTTTTACTTCTACGCCTGCTGGGATAGCGACTGGCTGTCTTCCGATACGTGACATACCTGTTTCCTCCTAACTTAAATTTTCGGAAGGGACGCTTATATGGTTCCCCTCTGTTTTCAGTTGCTATATTTCTTCCCGCCTTGCACTAAATTCGAACTGCGCCTATCGGCTTGTTCTCATTAAGTTGCTTTTACGGGTTTCTTCCCTCCACTAAATTCAGCCTTCACCTGCTGCTCGGCTTCATTAAGGGTCAGGAAGGGCCTCGCACTAAATTCGAACTGCGCCTACCGGCTTGTTCTCATTAAGTTGCTTTTACGGGTTTCTTCCCTCCACTAAATTCAGCCTTCGCCTACCGCTCGGCTTCATTAAGGGTCAGGAAGGGCCTCGCACTAAATTCGAACGGCGCCTATCGGCTTGTTCTCATTAAGTTGCTTTCGGCCTACCAAACAAATGCTAAAACTTCTCCGCCTACCTGGAGTTTTCTTGCTTCTTTGTCTGTGATAACGCCCTGGTTTGTAGAAAGGATTGCAACTCCTAATCCACCCAGAACCTTCGGAAGCTCATCTTTGCCTACATAAATACGTAAACCTGGTTTAGAGATTCTCTTTAAACCTGTGATGATCTTTTCGTTCTTATCCACACCGTATTTTAATGTGATATGAATTGTCTTAAAGCTTCCATCTTCGATTACATCATATTTTGCAATGTATCCCTCTTTTAAAAGGATCTCAGCAATAGCAAGTTTCATTTTAGATGCCGGAACATCTACGGTATCATGTTTAGCAGTATTTGCATTACGAATTCTTGTAAGCATATCTGCGATTGGATCGCTCATTGTCATTTCCAGTGTCCTCCTCTCTTCTACCAGCTAGCCTTTTTCACGCCAGGGATCTGTCCCTTATAAGCTAATTCACGGAAACAGATTCTGCAGATTCCGTATTTTCTTAAATAAGCATGTGGACGACCACAGATTCTACAACGATTATATTCTCTAGTGGAGAATTTAGCTTTGCGCTGCTGTTTGATTTTCATTGCTGTTTTAGCCATGAATCATACCTCCTATTATTTTGCGAATGGCATATTGAATAATCTCAATAATTCACGAGCTTCTTCATCAGTTTTAGCGGTAGTAACGAAAATTACGTCCATACCTCTTACTTTATCGATCTTATCGTACTCAACTTCCGGGAAGATCAGCTGCTCTTTAATACCCAGAGCATAGTTTCCTCTTCCATCAAATGCGTTAGGATTTACACCGCGGAAGTCACGTACACGAGGAAGTGCTAAATTGATGAGACGATCTGCAAATTCATACATCTTCTCGCCTCTTAAAGTTACTTTACATCCAATCGGCATACCTTCTCTGATCTTGAAGTTAGCTACGGAGTTCTTTGCTCTTGTAACAACAGCTTTCTGACCTGTGATCAGTTCCATATCAGCAATTGCCGCATCTAATAATTTTGCGTTTTCTTTCGCTTCACCAACACCCATGTTTACAACGATTTTATCGAGTTTTGGCACTTCCATGACGTTTTTGTATTCAAACTTTTTCATCATCGCATCAACGATTTCGTTCTGGTACAGTTCTTTTAATCTGCTCATTTGATTGGCCTCCTCTCTTATTAATCGATTACTTCGCCTGTTGCTTTTGCTACACGAACTTTTTTGTCGCCTTCAATTTTGAAACCTACTCTTGTTGCTTTTCCCTTATGCATAAGCATTACATTGGAAATATCAAGTGCAGCTTCTTTATTCACGATTCCACCCTGCTGGTTTGCCATAGAAGGTTTTGCATGTTTTGTAATCATATTAATGCCTTCTACAACCACTTTACCGTGCTTAGCGTCAACAGAGATTACTTTGCCTTCTTTGTCTTTATCTTTGCCGGCGATTACTTTAACTGTATCACCTTTTTTAATTTTTAATGTTGCCATAAGGTACCTCCTATAATACTTCTGGAGCTAAGGAAACAATTTTCATGAACTGTTTCTCACGAAGCTCTCTGGCTACTGGTCCAAAAATACGAGTTCCTCTTGGTGTTTTATCATCTTTGATAATTACTGCTGCGTTCTCATCAAATTTAATGTAAGAACCGTCTTTACGACGAGCACCTTTTACAGAACGAACAACAACAGCCTTTACAACGTCACCTTTTTTTACAACGCCACCTGGTGTTGCATCTTTGACAGTAGCAACGATTACATCACCAATATTTGCATATCTTCTAGTAGAACCACCCATAACGCGGATACAAAGAATTTCTTTTGCACCAGTGTTATCAGCGACTCTAAGTCTACTTTCCTGCTGAATCATGCTGGTATTCCTCCTTAACGATCTATATGCTCGGATTATTTAACCTTTTCTACAACCTCAACAAGTCTCCATCTTTTATCTTTTGATAAAGGTCTTGTTTCCATTACCTTAACGGTATCGCCGATGTTGCATTCATTGTTTTCATCATGAGCTTTTAATTTATAAGTTCTCTTCACGATTTTTTTGTAAAGAGGATGTTTTACATGGTCTTCGATGGCAACAACGATGGTTTTGTCCATTTTATTGCTTACTACCTTACCGGTACGTGTTTTTCTAAGATTTCTTTCCACGACGATTCCTCCTTAATTACTCAGCTGCATTTGCCTTCTGGGCAATGACAGTCTGGATTCTTGCAATATTTCTGCGAACCTCTTTGATTCTGCTGGTATTGTCTAACTGATTGGTTGCATTCTGAAATCTCAAATTGAAGAGTTCCTTTTTAGCAGCTACTAATTCTTCATTTAATTCTGTAGCTGATTTTGTTCTTAAATCTTCTACATACTTATTAATTTTCACTGTTATCACCGCCTTCTAAGTCTGCACGAGAAACGATTTTACATTTACATGGTAACTTATGCATAGCAAGACGTAATGCTTCACGAGCTGTTTCCTCAGGAACACCTGCGATTTCAAACATTACACGACCTGGTTTTACAACTGCTACCCAGTATTCCAAAGCTCCTTTACCGGAACCCATACGTGTTTCTGCTGGTTTTGCTGTTACTGGTTTGTCCGGGAAGATTTTGATCCAAACCTTACCACCACGCTTGATATAACGAGTCATGGCAACACGGGCTGCTTCAATCTGATTTGAAGTGATCCAACATGGATCGGAAGCTACCAGACCGAAATCACCATAATTTATTTTATTTCCTCTTAATGCTTTTCCTTTCATGGATCCGCGGAATTGTTTACGACGTTTAACTCTTTTTGGCATTAACATAATTATTTATCGCTCCCTTCCTTAGTTCCTTTAGTTGGAAGTACTTCGCCATTGTAGATCCAAGCCTTCACACCTACTTTACCGTAAGTTGTGTCTGCTTCGGCGAAACCATAGTCGATGTCTGCTCTTAATGTCTGCAGCGGAATGGTTCCCTCGCTGTAGAATTCTGTACGAGCCATATCAGCACCGCCAAGACGTCCGGATACGGATGTTTTGATTCCTTTTGCACCGGCTCTCATAGTTCTCTGCATCGTGGATTTCATAGCACGACGGAAAGAAATACGGTTTTCCAGCTGCAGTGCGATATTTTCTGCTACTAACTGAGCATCTCTGTCTGGTCTTTTTACTTCTTTGATATCAACAACTAATTTCTTTGCAGTAAATTTCTGAAGTTCAGCTTTTACTTTTTCGATTTCAGCGCCGCCTTTACCGATTACGATACCAGGCTTAGCTGTGTAGATAATAACTTTTACTCTGTCAGATGCTCTTTCGATTTCAATCTTAGAAACACCTGCGCTGTATAATTTTTTCTTCAGGTATGTGCGGATGTTGTAGTCTTCTACTAAGAAGTCTGCAAAATCTTTTTCTGCATACCATTTGGAATCCCAGTCTTTAATAACACCGACTCTAAGGCCGTGTGGATTAACTTTCTGTCCCATGATCGTCCTCCTTATCTTTCATCTAACACGATTGAGATGTGGCAGTTTCTTTTTTCGATTCTGTAAGCTCTACCCTGTGCTCTTGGCTGAATTCTCTTCATTGTAGGAGCTTTGTTAGCGTAACACTCTGCAATGTAAAGATTTTCAGCGCTCATACCGTTGTTGTTTTCAGCATTAGCAATCGCTGACTGCAATAATTTTTTAATTACGCTGGAAGCGTATCTTGGGTTGTATTCCAGAATTCCCAGAGCAGTCTGCACATCTTTACCACGGATAACGTCTAATATATAACAAGCTTTCTGTACAGACATTCTTGCGTAAGATAATTTAGCAGATGGTCTTGTGTCTTTCTGGGCATTTCTTGCTCTTTTAATCTGGGATCTATGTCCTTTTGCCATGGAATTAGTCCTCCTTTCAAACTTAGCCGGCCCTCAGGCCTTTATAGGCACACCCCATGAAGGGGTGTATGATTTATCTCTTAGATTTCTTTTCGTCTTTTCCATGTCCTCTGTATGTTCTTGTTGCAACAAACTCTCCCAGCTTGTGTCCAACCATATCTTCTGTAACATATACAGGCACATGTTTTCTTCCGTCGTGAACTGCGATCGTATGTCCAACGAACTGTGGGAAGATTGTAGAACGACGTGACCATGTCTTAATAACTGTTTTATCACCGGAAGCGTTGCATGCTTCTACTTTTTTCATTAAACTTGCATCGACAAATGGTCCTTTTTTCAGTGAACGAGCCATAGTTCAAACCTCCTTATTTACTTAAAGCTTTTCCATCTCTTCTTCTTACGATGTACTTATTGGACTGTTTGTTTTTCTTTCTAGTCTTCAGACCAAGAGCAGGTTTACCCCATGGAGTAGATGGACCTGGACGACCAATACCGGTCTTACCTTCTCCACCACCATGTGGATGGTCATTAGGGTTCATAACCGAACCGCGAACAGTAGGTCTGATACCCATGTGACGTTTACGTCCAGCTTTACCAATGTTGATAAGGCTGTGCTCGCCGTTTCCTACAACACCGATAGATGCACGGCATACGATAGGAACCATTCTCATTTCACCAGACGGCAGACGCAGTGTTGCGTATTTGCCTTCTTTTGCCATTAACTGTGCGCCGTTTCCTGCGGAACGAACTAACTGTCCGCCTTTTCCAGGATATAATTCAATGTTGTGTACCATAGTACCAACAGGAATAGCTTCAAGTGGCAGGCAGTTGCCTGGTCTAACTTCTGCGTTAGGACTATTCACGATCTTGTGACCAACCTGTAAGCCTTCCGGAGCAAGGATATATGCTTTTTCGCCATCTGCATATGCTACTAAAGCAATATTTGCTGTTCTGTTTGGATCGTATTCAATAGATACTACCTTTCCCGGAACATCATCTTTTCTTCTCTTGAAGTCGATGATTCTATATTTTCTTCTGCTGCCGCCTCCATGATGTCTTACTGTGATTTTACCCTGATTATTACGTCCAGCATTCTTTTTCAGTGATACAACCAGTGATTTCTCAGGAGTAGTCTTTGTAATCTCAGAGAAATCAGAGCCAGTCATATGTCTTCTGGAAGGTGTATATGGGTTATATGTTTTAATTCCCATTACTGTCTCTCCTTTCAATCCTATTCAACTTTGTTACAACGCCTCCTGGCGTTTTCTTATTGTGCGAACCAAATAATGGATTACTTTTTCTTGGTTCCGGCGTCTGTATTTTACAGACCCTCAAAAATCTCAATATCTTTGCTGTCAGCTGTCAAAGATACAATTGCTTTCTTTGTCTTTGCTGTTTTGCCATATGTCATGCCGCGGCGTTTTGTTTTGCCGTCCATGTTCATGGTGTTAACGCTTTTTACTTTTGTTCCTTCAAACATTTTTTCAACAGCGTCTTTGATCATTGTTTTATTTGCTTCCGGATGTACCAAGAAAGTATATTTCTTCTCACCCATAGCATTCATACTTTTTTCTGTGATAACCGGTTTAAGGATTACATCATAATACTGAATATTTGCCATTATGCGTACACCTCCTCAATTGAAGCTACTGCTTCTTTTGTCACGATCACTGTATTGTATTTCAGTACATCATATACGTTCATAGCGTTAACCTGTGTGGTTGCTACGCCAGGAATATTTCTTGCAGATAATACAACGTTATTGTCATTGCCGTTTAAAATAACCAGAGCCTGTTCTGCTTTCAGATTATTTAATACAGTTACCATTGCTTTTGTCTTTACTTCATCTAATTTCAGTTCGTCAAGAACGATCAGCTTGTTCTCCTGCACTTTAGATGTCAGAGCAGATTTTAAAGCAGCTCTTTTCTCTTTTTTGTTCATTTTCATTGTGTAGTCTCTAGGTGTCGGTGCGAATACCATACCGCCGCCTGTCCACTGAGGAGCTCTTGTTGATCCCTGTCTTGCATGACCGGTACCTTTCTGTCTCCAAGGCTTTCTTCCGCCGCCGCTTACTTCGGAACGGGTTTTAGCTTTCTGTGTTCCCTGACGTTTATTTGCCAGCTGGGTAACAACAGCTAAATGTACCAGATGTTCATTAACTTCTACACCGAACACTGCATCATTTAATTCCATTGTTCCAACTTCATTGCCTTCCATATTATAAACAGATACATTTGCCATCTGTGTGTTCCTCCTTTCCTATAAAAACTTATTTTATAGTTTTCACCGTTTCTTTAATTGTTACTAAAGATTTCTTAGGTCCTGGCACAGCACCTTTTACCAACAGTAAGTTGTTTTCAGCATCTACTTTTACAACTTCCAGATTCTGAATGGTAACTTTCTTGTTACCCATCTGTCCTGGCATTTTTTTGCCCTTGAATACTTTACTCGGGTCAGAACATGCACCATTGGAACCTGCATGACGATGATATTTAGAACCGTGAGTCATAGGTCCGCGAGACTGTCCGTGTCTCTTGATCGCGCCCTGGAATCCTTTACCTTTGCTTGTTGCAGTAGCATCGATCTTGTCGCCTGCTTCAAACATAGCAACTGTGATTTCCTGGCCTAAAGAATACTCTTCTGCATTCTCGAATTTAAATTCTTTTACATATCTTTTGCAGGAAACGCCTGCTTTTGCGAACTGACCTTTCATCGGTTTGTTCACTAATTTTTCTCTCTTGTCAGCATAGCCAACCTGCACTGCACTGTAGCCGTCATTGTCCATTGTCTTAACCTGTGTTACTACACATGGACCAGCCTGCAATACAGTTACCGGAGTTAACGCTCCGTCTTCGTTGAAGATTTGAGTCATTCCGACTTTTGTAGCTAAGATTGCCTTCTTCATTCTTTTTACCTCCTGTTTTCATCTACAGCGGATCGCTTCCGCGATCATCCTAGAACAGTTGATATATGTGGGACGCTCCCGTACCGTTGCGTCGCTTCTATATAAACCTAATAGGATTCTTGCCTGAATTATTTGTTTTTCATTTTGATATCAATATAAACACCTGCAGGCATCTCTAAACGAGATAAAGCATCGATTGTTTTCTGAGTCGGTGTGATGATATCGATCAGTCTTTTATGAGTTCTCTGCTCAAACTGTTCTCTGGAATCTTTGTATTTGTGAACCGCTCTAAGAATAGTTACTACCTCTTTCTTAGTTGGAAGTGGGACTGGTCCACTAACTACTGATCCGTTCTTTTTTACAGTTTCAATGATTTTGCTTGCAGATGCATCTACTAACTGATGATCGTAAGCTTTTAATGTGATTCTCATTACTTGACTTGCCATAAAAAAAGTCGCCTCCTTTTCGCACTTATTAGCACGACAAGCGGTGACTGTACACATATCCGTGTGTGTCACATATTTTCACACACGTCGTTTCCATTTTGTTTTCTTTGATGGACTATTATCTTGTACAGTGACTTGTCGCCAGTTTCCTAACTTGACATTCGCTCCACGGAAAACCTGCCATATCGGCAGCAACCTCGCGCTTCACAGCTATCATGTCACAACAGTTAACAGTATACAGGGTCGTTAAAAAATTTGCAAGGTGTTTTTCAAAAATATTGTATTTTTTTTAATACAATATTCTGCTGGTAAGGTAAAACAGAGGCCCTCCGCCAATCCGCGAAAGACCTCTTTCTTCTTATTATATAATGTCAGAATAATCTAACAGTGTCACGCCTGCTTCCTCATCCTCAATAATGTCCGGTTCGTCGCCCTCCACGGTAGCCTTCGAAATCAGCACATCCAGAGATTGAGAAGGAAGAATCCGCTCTCTTGCCACAATCGCATCCTGCTCATCCTGCTCTTCGGACCGTTCCGGTTCCTGCACCGCTTTCTCTGCTGCCGGCTCCGAAACCACTTCTTCTGCCGTTTCCGCAACTGCTTCCTCTGCCGCTTTCACCGAAGGGATCTCTTGTGTTTTCTCAACAGGTGCCTCTTCCTTCTGATCTGCTGCTTCTGAGATATCGAACGCCACAGACTCCAGGCTGGCCTTTATCACTTCCTCTGCAAGCTGCTCTGGCTCTTCTTCCACGAGAACTTCCGCTTCATCCTCTTCTTCGTCTTCCTCGTCATCATATCCTTTTTTTGCACGTTTCTTTTTCATCTTCGCTTCTGCTTTGGCCGCACGCTTTGCTTCTTTTGCAGCGCGTTTTCTTTCTTTTCTGCTCAACGGCAGTGCTTCTTCCTCAGGGATGTCTTCGTCTTCTTCGTCTTCCTCATCTTCTTCGTCATCATCATCTTTCCACAGTTCAGATAAGATAAACAAAATAATAAGAAATACAATAGCAAGACCGGCCATGATCAGACCTTCCGTACTCTGCAGCGCCATAGCGGCGTATGCAATATAAGGAATCGTAACAATACTCTTTGCTGCCTCTCCCTTTAATTCGGCCGTTTGTTCTTCCGCTGTACGGTCATGAGCATCCACAAGCGTATAGGAACCTGCTGCAGAATCTGCTTCTCTCACTGTGTACTCATAAACAGCACCATCATTCTCCAAAAGGATCTTATCGCCCTTTTCCAAATCCGCTGTGTCGATATACTTTCCATATGTAACGGATCCCACCGGCAAATTCGTATCTTTGCCAGCATCATCTATCATAACTGTCTTCACCCCTGCCAGCGGCGGGACCAATAACGCCAATGCCACCACAACCGTGCAAAGAACTACCAGATTTACTATAAATTTAAGAAATTTCGACATATACAGTTCTCCCCTTGTCCTATGTATATTCCTATTGCAGTTTCTCATTCATATTCTATTATATTAACATTTTAATTCCCAGATGTACATACCCATCTGAAATAACCTGCATTTTCCTAAGCTTCTTTTTCTGCTTCCGGCTTTTTTATATTAAGGATAACAATCGCTGACAAAATACAGACAACCCCTAAAATTCCGCTGACCGTAACCGGATCTCCCAATACCAGAATCCCCAATATGGTGGCAGATACCGGTTCCGCTGATGACATAATGGATGCCTTGCCCGCCTCCATATAACTGAGGCCGGTTGTATACAACAGATAGGGAAGCACTGTACTGACCACCGCAAATACAATTCCATACAGCAGCATGGTACCGTCCGCCGTCATCACATCTGCCACTGCTTTTACATCGCAGACAAACAGATTGCCGATGCTGGTAAACAGGAAGGTAAACGCAGTAATGGTAAAGGGAGGATATCCCTTTTCCAGCGCGATCCTGCTAAAAATGGTATACAGCGAATATCCAAATCCGGCTCCCAGGCCGATCAGAATGCCCGGCACATTCAATACCAGGCTGCCTCCTATCAGTCCCGTCACAAAAACACAACCGACAAAAGATAATACCAATGCGATTACTTTCTCTTTTGTCAGTTTTTCTTTAAACACAAACAAAGAAATCACCATAACCATAGCCGGTGCGGTATAAAGCAGTACCGCAGCCACTGACAAAGAAGTAAGAGAAATCGTCCTAAAATAACAGTAATTGAAAAACATAACACTGCAGATTCCGGTACCCAGAAAAATCCATAAATCCTTCAGCCGTACAGAAAGCAGTTTTCTGTTAAAAATCCCCAGTACGCACAGCAGAATAACGGATGTAAAAGCCGCACGTATCTCTGATATCTCCAGCGCACCCAATCCCGCATCATAAAAAGTTCTGACAAAAAGGCCCATAGTTCCCCACAGAGTTCCGGCAAGCATAACCAACAGCGGACTTATCTTTTTCATCATGTCTCGTTCTCCTCGGTATTCGTTTTTCTTCCTACAGGCAGTTCAAAAATGCCTGGTAGCCCAAATATGCCTCATAAACATCCACTTTGCTCACAATTTCCCAGGGTGCATGCATATTTAACACTGCTACACCGCAATCAATCACTTCCATGCCGTAATTCGCCAGAATATAGGCAATGGTACCGCCTCCGCCGGCATCTACTCTTCCCAGTTCCGCCGTCTGATAAGAAACATCTGCTTCATCCAATACCCGGCGCAAAACGGCAATATATTCTGCATTGGCATCATTGGAGCCGGACTTTCCTCTGGATCCGGTATATTTATTAAAGGTCAGCCCTTTTCCCAAATATGCACAATTCTTTTTTTCCATCACCTGAGGATAATTGGGATCGAACGCTGCGCTTACATCAGAGGAAAGCATTTTGGAACGGGAAAGTGCTCTCCGTACCCCCAGTTCACTATACTGTCCTGACGCATACATCACCTCTGCCACCATATTTTCGAAGAAACGGGACTGCATGCCGGTCGCACCCACACTTCCAATCTCTTCTTTATCCACCAGAAGGCAAACGGCCGTATACTCCACCTGATTCAGCGTCAGCATCGCCTGGTAAGAAGGATATGCACATACGCGGTCATCGTGTCCATAAGACATAATCATACTCCGGTCCAGCCCATAGTCTCTGGCCGGTCCTGCAGGAACTACCTCCAGTTCTGCAGACATAAAATCTTCCTCTTCTATCTGATATTTCTCTTTTAAGATAGCTAATATCTGAGCTTTTACCGGCTCATCTTTTTCTCCGGCCAGCGGACGGCTGCCGATCAGTACATTCAGATCTTCTCCTTCTACCACTTCACTGCCTTTTTTAGCAAGCTGTTTCTGAGACAGATGGATCAAAAGATCGGAAACTCCCACTACAGGATCCTCCGGATGTTCTCCTATGGATACCGTTACCGTACTTCCATCTTTTTTTACTGCCACTCCATGGAGAGCCAACGGCAGTGCAACCCATTGATACTTCTTGACACCGCCATAGTAATGTGTATCTAACATAGCCATGTCCTCATCCTCATACAATGGATTCGGTTTCAGATCCAGACGGGGAGAATCAATATGCGCACCTAAAATCCGCAGTCCCTCTTCCATGGGTCTGCTGCCGATCTGAAACATGAGCAGAGATTTTTCCATATTATTAGCATACACTCTGTCACCGCATTTCAGGACTTTCTGTTCACGGATCACCTGTTCCAGATTTTGATATCCCTGCTGCTCGATTTCTTTTACGATCTCTGTTACACATTCTCTTTCTGTTTTACATTTTGAAAGGAATTTTTTATAAGCATCATTAAATTCCAGTAACGATGCCATTTTCTCACGATTATCTTCATATTTATTCCATGCAATTTTACGTTCCATATAAAACCTCTTTCTTCCTCTGTTTTTCTGATAAGACAAAGTTCTGGAAATAATTATAGACTGTTTTTTTTATTCCCGCAAGGGTGCCCCTTTATTTTTACTTGTGCAAAACTCTTTCCTATTTTATAATGACTTTAAAACAAATGAGAGTGTGAAATAGCATGAACCGAGAAATAAAAATTATCGAAGATTTATCCTTAAACGCATGGCCTTCTCACCAGATCCAGATATATGACGGCTGGCTGCTGCGTTTTTCCTATTTTTATACCCACCGAACCAACAGCGTGGAACAAATTGGGCCTTCCGCCATTCCTTTAAAGGAAAAAATACTGTACTGTGAATCCGCCTACGAAAAATGGGGGACCCCGGCTATTTTTAAGATCAGCCCGCTCACCGACAGTTCTTTCGACCACATGCTGATGGAACGGGGCTATCGCATCGAACATACCACAGAAGTCATGACCATGAATCTGGAAAATCCTGTCCCTCTGGCCTCTGACCATACGGTCCTGCTGGAAGATCATATTCCCTCCCAATGGATCCAGGGACTTTTCCGTTTAAAAAACATGACCAACTCCATACATCATCAAATCGTACCTTCTATGTACCGCGCTATTCCTAAGGATACTATCGCCGCATCTATCTGGCGGGACGAAAAAATCGTAGCTACCGGATTGGGTATCCTGGACCGGGAATATATCGGACTCTATGCCATCCATGTGCATGAAGCATATCGGGGACAGCACTGGGGACGTGAAATTTGTCAGGCTATCATAAATGAAGGGATCCGACGGGGAGCGACGAAAGCTTATTTACAGGTAGTACAGGGAAATGTCCCCGCTAAGAAGCTGTATTCTTCTATTGGTTTTCAGGATTTTTATACCTATTGGTTCCGCCAGCAGTCAATACTGGACTAAAAAAGTGCCGATATCATATCGGCACTTTTTTAACATATGTTATCATTCGCAGCATAAATACTTCTCAATACCCTGCATTGCTTCTTCTTCATCTACACCTTCAGTTGATACGGTCACGCGTTCCCCTTCATCCAGACCCAGGCTCATCATACCCATAATACTTTTTGCATTTACACGTTTGTCGTCGCATTCCAGATAGATTTTGCTTTCATACTGGCTGGCTACCTGTACTAAAAAAGCAACTGGTCTAGCCTCAAGCCCACTGGAAATTTTAATGGTCAACGGTTTCTTAATCATACTTCTTCCTCCTTGTTTCCCCTGAGTTCATCCGCCAGATTGCATAACTTTCTCAGTCTGTGGTTTACTCCTGACTTGCCCACCCGGGGATTTAACAACATTCCTAGCTCCTTCAGCGTTGCCTCCGGATATTCCAATCTCAGATTCGCTATCTCCTGCAGACCCTCCGATAAACCATGTAAACCTACGGTATCTCGTATATAACGAATATCTTCCATCTGCTTTACTGCCGCATTCACAGTCTTATTGATATTGGCAGTCTCGCAATTCACCTTGCGGTTTACCGCGTTACGCATATCCTTCAGGATACGGATGTTTTCCAGATCCATATAAGCAACACTGGCTTCCATGATCCCAAGCATTTCTACTATTTGAGCCCCTTCTTTGATGTACACCACAAAATACTTTTTACGGCTGACAACCTTCGCATCAATGTCGAAACTGCAGATCAGTTCCTGCAGCTGTGTCGCTTTCTCTGGTGATACACATACAATTTCAAAGTGATAGCTCTTCCTGGGATCACTCATGGATCCCGCGCATAAAAATGCACCTCTGATAAATGCGCGTCTGCAGCAGTTCTTCTGAACCACGATCGGATCCACCAGACCCACTGTATCGGACACCTGCATATCGCTCCCTAATATTTTTACCGCCTGCAAAATACGAATAGAATCTGCTTCTGTAGGTATTTCAATACTGTATGCACGACTTTTATGTAAAGATCGATTCTCTCTAATGGAAATTTCAGTATCTATATTAAATGTTTTTTTCAATAATGTAAAGTACTTTCTGGCAACATATTCATTTTCGATATGAATACGCAAAGTAAGACTTCCGTCTGATTTCTTTGCAATCTGTCCGCAAAACCCGATAATAGACGCTAATTCTGCGATCTGACAATGCCTTGCACGGCTCTGTACCTTCACCAATTCTTCTTTTACTTTACCAGAAAATGACATGCCATTCTCCTTTATCACCTGCTTATTTTCTCCGCAAAGCATCTTTTCCGATATCCCGGTGTTCTACCTTTAATCCGTATTCCGTATCCTGCGAAAGTCTGCGGTACAGCTCATTGGCCAACGTTACGGAACGATGCTTTCCTCCGGTACATCCGATACTGACCACCAGCTGATTCTTTCCCTCTATGATGTAATTGGGAATCAGAAAGCGGATCATATCTTCCAGTTTGTCTGAAAATTCATGGGCCAGATCAAACCCCATAATAAATTCCTGCACGGGCGGATCATTGCCCGTCAGTGCCTTTAACGACTCTACATAATAGGGATTGGGCAAAAACCGCACATCAAATACCAGATCAGAATCCCCCGGAATTCCGTATTTGTATCCAAAGGATAAAATTGTGATAAACAGATTCCGAAATTCTTCATTTTTTACAAATATTTTATCCAGTTCTGCTTTTAGCTCTCTGGTCAGCAGCTGGCTGGTATCAATAATATAATCTGCGTGTTTTTTTAAAAAGCTTAACTTCTCCCGCTCTAAACGGATACCCTGATCCACTCTGCCGTCTCCGGCCAGCGGATGACTTCTTCGTGTCTCTTTATACCGCTTCACAAGCACATAATCTTCTGCATCCAGATATAAAATTTCATAATGAACCCCGGACAGCGTCAGCTGCTCCAGTACAGACTCCAATTCATTCAAAGCTCTGCCGCTTCGCACATCTATGCCCAAAGCGAACTTTTCTATCTCGCCGTTTTCGGTATCCATGGTAAGCTGTGCAAACTTATCAATCAAAGAAATGGGAAGATTATCTACACAAAAATATCCCATATCTTCCAACATCTTCAGTGCTGTACTTTTACCGGCACCTGACATACCTGTCACAATTACAAACCGCATGCAAACTCCCCTTATTTATCCCATTGAAATCCTAAAAACTTCACTTCCGGTTCTAATTCTACACCAAACTTTTCTTTCACCTGATCCCGCACATGCAGCATCAGTGTTTTTACCTCTTCTGCCGTAGCATTCCTTTGGTTGATCACAAATCCGCAATGCTTTTCTGATACCTGTGCATCTCCCACAGAATACCCTGCCAGACCGGCATCCATGATCAGCTTTCCTGCAAAATATCCCGCGGGCCTTTTAAAAGTACTTCCCGCACTGGGGTAATCCAAAGGCTGCTTGCTGACCCTTAACTCTTTTAATTCTTCCATCCTCTCTGCGATAACGTCGGGGTCTCCTTTTGCCAGCTGAATCACTGCTTCCAGAACAATATACTGTTTTTCTTTAATAATACTGGTACGATATCCCATCTGCAGGCTGTCCGACGGCAGAGTAAGCACATTTCCCTGCTGATCCAGAACCGTTACCTGAGCCAGTATCTCCTTCATCTCGCCGCCATACGCACCGGCATTCATAACAGCCGCACCGCCCAGGGTTCCCGGAATCCCTCCTGCAAATTCAAATCCTGTCAGATTATGCTCCTGTGCTTTCTTGGCAATCTGAGATAACAAAGCTCCTGCCTGTGCATGCACCTGACTGCCTTTTACACAAATATCGCACATATTCCGATACAGCTGCAATACTACCCCCCGATAGCCTTCATCGCTTACCAGCAGATTGCTTCCATTACCCAGTATAAAGTAAGGTATTTCTTCTTTTATGCAGATTTTTACCAGCTGGCTGAGCTGTTCCACCGTATCCGGTACAACAAAATAATCTGCCGGTCCTCCGATACGAAATGTGGTATGACGACTCATAGGTTCTTTCAGCAGTACATTTTCCTTTCCTGCTGCTGTACATAATTCCTGATATATCTTCTCTTTCACGTTCTACTTCCTCAACTTTTTCTTCCCCGTACCATTACAGGCCAGATATTTATCATATAATATTCTTATTGGCTCAGCAAATCTTTTATGACTTCTCCTGCAATCATCAACCCTGCCACACTGGGCACAAAAGAAACACTTCCGGGCACCGGACGCCCTGTATTTCCTTTGGTTTCCTGAGATACCTCCTTTGTATTCCTGCCCGACAGCAATTTTTTCTTATCTTTGATCGGCTGCTCGGTAGAAAACAACACTTTTACTTTTCGGATTTTTCTTTTCTTCAGTTCTGTGCGAATCACTTTTGCCAACGGACACACGCTGGTTTTGGAAATATCTGTAATTTGGAAACAGGAAGGATCCAATTTATTGCCGGTTCCCATACAGGAAATAATCGGTACGCCCCGTTCCTTCGCTTTTTCAATCAGAAGCAGCTTCGTGGTCACCGTATCCACCGCATCCACAATATAATCAAATGTAGAAAAATCAAAGATCTGAATGGTATCTGCATTCACAAAGGTTTCGTAAGTATTCACAATCGCATCGGAATTGATATCCAGCACCCTTTCCTTTGCCACCTGTGTCTTTGACCTTCCCAGAGTGGAACGCAGCGCGATCAGCTGTCTGTTTATATTCGTAATCGATACGGTATCATTGTCCACCAATGTCAGGCTTCCCACACCGCTTCTCGCCAGCGCTTCTACAACATAGGATCCCACGCCTCCAATACCAAACACGGCAACCCTGGTTTTATACAGACGTTCCAGTCCCTTTTCTCCCACTAAAGGTTCCATTCTGGAAAATTCATGCAGCATAATTTGCCTCCTAGTTTTTGCATTATTCCTACAGCAAGTATACCATCATGTTCCCAAAAAGTACAGAAAAATTATTCCCCCTTCATTTTAGGGCGAAAAATAAGACTGGCCAGATAACCAAATACCAATGCGGAACAGATTCCCACGGCACTTGATGTAAAGCCACCCATAAAAATGCCGAGAAAGCCATGTTCCATGACACTCTTCTTCACACCAGTCCACAAAGTATTCCCAAATCCCAGCAGGGGCACTGTCACACCGGCTCCTGCATAGCTTTTCAATGGTTCAAAGATTCCCAAGGCTCCTAACACACACCCGGTACACACCAATGTCACCATAACGCGTCCCGGCATCATTTTTGTCTTATCCAACAATATCTGGGACAGCGCACAGACAAGACCACCGACCCAAAATGCATTTATATAATCCATAACTTCCTCCTGTCAGCAATGTTCCACCACAACGGCGTGGGCAATGCCCGGCACGCTCTGGCCTTCATTAAAGCTTACTTTTGACATTAATGCGCCGGTAGGCACAAACAAAACCCTCTTCCAAACTCCACTCTCTATCTTCGGAAGAATATAAGCTGCAAAGGTAACTGCCGCACAGCCGCAGCCACTGCCGCCCGCATGCGTATCCTGCGTTGCGTCATCAAAAATAAGACAACCGCAGTCCATATGCTGTTCTTTGATATCAAAACCTTTTTCACTCATCAGATCAAATAAAATTTTCTGACCCACTTTTCCCAAATCCCCAGTTATGATCCTGTCATAATCGTTCGGGCTTCTGTTAAAATCCATAAAATTCTGATAAATGGTATCACAGGCAGCCGGTGCCATACAGGCTCCCATGTTCTGCGAATCTTTCAATCCATAATCCACAATTTTTCCTGTGGTAATTCCTGTAATTCTGGCTTTTCCTCCCTTCCTGCCAAGTACACAGGCACCACTTCCCGTAACCGTCCAGGAAGCTGATAAGGGCCTTTGGCTTCCGTATCCCAGGGGAAACCGAAACTCCTTTTCTGCGCTTGCAAAATGACTGGAAGTAAGAGCCATGGCATATTCTGCATATCCGCCGGCAACTGCCATAGATCCCAGAGACAGGGCCTCTCCCATGGTAGAACAGGCCCCATACAGACCGTATAAGGGTATTTCCAAATCCATAATCCCAAAAGAAGAAGCGATGGACTGCGCCAGCAAATCGCCGGCAAACAAGGTACGGATCTGCCATTTTTCCACTTTCGCCTTGCCCAGCGCCAGCTGTGCCGCCTCTTTTTGCAGGGTACTCTCTGCTTCCTCCCAGCTTTTGCACCCGAACATGGCGTCTTCCCCTACCATATCAAAATACTTGCCCAGCGGTCCCTCTCCCTCTTTTTTTCCTGCGATGGCAGCGCCGCTTAAAATATGGACCGCCTCACCAAACTGTATACTTTGCTTTCCCATCATCTGATTCATAAGCTCACCTCGGTTGTATTTTCTTTATCTGCGCATTTATAGAACGCCTACATATTTTAATATCCAGTACCCCAGCCCTAAGATCCAGCTGGTAAAAATCCCATATAGGATAACCGGCCCGGCAATGGTAAAAATCTTTGCTCCGATACCGAAAACCTGTCCCTCTTTCTGGTACTCAATAGCCGGTGATGCCACGGAATTGGCAAAACCGGTAATGGGCACCAGTGCGCCCGCACCTCCAAACTTCACAATCGGCGCATAAAAATTCAGCCCGGTTAAGACGACACTCGCAAGAATCAGCAGCATAGAACACCAGGAACCTGCCGCGTCTTCATCTAAGCCCATGTTCTTCGCTGTATTCAGTATCAGCTGACCGGCAGTACAGATCATGCCTCCTACCAGAAAAGCTTTGGCCATATTCATATGAAGACTATGGGTAGGCGTCACCTGCTTCACATACTTTTCATATTCTTTTTTCTTCTTTTCTTTCGCAATATCAACCATATTTACCTCCTTGCAGTCTGTTACAACTGAAAAAACAACATCCAGGAACCAATCATTTTCCCCGCAGCCATACTGAGGATCACCCAGCCAATTCCTTTAGTAAGGCCTACTCTTCTGGCCATAATAGCAAAAAGATTGACCACTTCTCCCAGGGCAATGATCCAGCTGCCCAGATAAACTCCAAAAAGGAAACCGATCACTGCCAATCCAATCCAGCCTACCGATATCTCCCAGTGATACAGAAAAACCAGATTGCCGAACAGCGCGCCTAAAACGGTGGCATCTTCATAAAGAGAAATTTTTTCAGCAGTTTTGGTGATGCCGGCATAACGGGGAATAATACCCAGGCCCACCAGAAGAGCTCCCAGAGCACTGGCAATGATAATACCTCCGAAAAGGCCGATCATTCCCATCAGTATCTGCGCTCCCATCACTGTTTCTCCTTTCTGCTCATGGCTTCGATCACTGTGGTATCTACTTCATCTTCATACTGCCGCATCTCCACTTCCATCGGTGTGGGATCCTGCGTCAGTTTCCCCGGGCCAAAATGATTAAAAAATGCAATCACACCAATTCCAATCCCTATGGAATAGGACAATTCCAGGATCGTCCTTCCGTTAGAAATTTCTCCCGTAAACTGTCGATATAACTGATAAAACAAACCGGAAGCATCCACATCAATGTTAAAGGTCATAATAGAAAACGCAGCGCCAAAAAAAGTGAGCACGCATACCATAGCCGTTTTCAGCCATGTCTTCCATTTTGCGGGTTGATTCTGAGTTTCATAAGTAAGCACCATACTGGGCTCCCCGATATGTGTAACATCCACATTTTCTTCCTGTTTCTGTATTTCTTCGATAATATCCATAACAGAAATCACATATCGCCCCGGCTTATTCTCTGGAAGCGTCGTAATTTTTCTCACCCGATTCCGGTTCAATACTTTGCTGTTGGCACAGGCCAGTTTTGCGATATCCTGCAAATACACCTGAGAACTTACAATCTTTACATTCTTTTCTGTCTGAACGTACAAAATATCACTCATATTACTCACTCCTGTCATTTTCTAACAGGTAGTATCTGCTTTATTTATAAAAGTATGCACCCGTTATCGAAGCTGCGCGGCCAGCTTGCGCAAAATTTTTTTCTCCATTCTGGAAACCTGTACCTGAGAAATATCCATAAACTTTGCAATTTCCAATTGGGTCTTTTCCTGAAAAAACCGCATATGGATCAGTGTCCTTTCCTTCGGCTCCAGCTGTTCCAGCATTTGTTCCAAAAGAATCCGATTCAGCGCTTCCTCATGAGCATCCTGCTCTTCTTCCAGCCTGTCCTCCAAAGAAATATCGCTTCCGTCTCCCCGGTAAATCGTCTTTTGCAGAGATTCGATCTGTGCCCCGGATTCTACCGCCATGACCACATCTTCCATGGGTATCTGCAGGCAGACTGCGATCTCTTCCAGGGTGGGTTCCCGTCCATTTTTTCGTTCCAGTTCTTCTCTCACCACATACACTTTTCCGGCCGTTTCTTTTAAAGACCGGCTCACCTTAATCATGCCGTCATCTCTTAAAAATCGTTTAATCTCTCCTGTAATCATAGGAACGGCATAAGTAGAAAATTTCACTTCATAAGAGGTATCAAACTTATCAATTGCTTTCATCAGTCCAATACTGCCGATCTGAAACAGATCTTCCAATTCCACCCCTCGATTTGTAAAACGTCTTACAATGCTCCAGACAAGCCCCATATTTTCCTCTACCAGTATATCTCTTGCTTCCTTATCCCCTTTGTGCGCACGCTCGATTAGGGCAAGGATATGCTCCATAGAATCCTCCTTATTGAAAATGCGGGCCGCTGCCCACTTTTTTCTTCATCATCACACAGGTTCCTTCTCCCGGCTTGGAAGTTACCGTCACCTCGTCCATAAAAGCTTCCATAAAAGCAAATCCCATACCGGAACGATCCAGTTCCGGTTTTGTGGTAAATAAAGGCTCCATAGCCTTTTCTATATCATCGATCCCTTTCCCGTGATCGATGATTTCAATGGTCATCTCCTGTCCCGTCACGCTGCAGTGAATGATAATCTTATGTACTTCCTGCTCATATCCATGCACGATCGCATTGGTAATGGCCTCCGAAACAGCTGTTTTTACATCATTTACTTCCTCTAAAGTAGGATTTAGCTGTGTAAGAAAAGCTGCCACGGCCACCCTGGCAAATCCTTCATTACAGGACAGACTGTCAAAAGTAATACTCATCTCATTGGTGTTTTCCATAATACTCCCTCCTAATTCCTTTTTTGATTCCAGATCGGTTCCTGACTGATTTCAATATATTTATGGATGCCGGATAACCGCATAATGCGAAGCAGCCTGTCACTCACATGAATGGCGCTTACCTTACCGCCCATATAACCCAGCATCCGGTAGCGTCCCATAATCATACCGATACCGGAACTGTCCATAAATGTAGTGTTTCTAAAGTCAAAAGCAACCGTCCGAAAATCTCCGCTTTCTAATTCTCTGTCCACCTGCAGACGAATCGGCTCTGTTACATGATGATCTAATTCTGCGGGCAGATGTACGATCAGGCAGGTACCCCGTTTTTGTATTAGGTTTTCCAATTGTTACTCCTCCTATTCCCTTTTTTCTTAATTTTCGACTTTTTTTGTAAAACAAAAAAGAGATGCCAATCGGCATCCCCTTTTTCGAGGTTTCTCTTTTGCAAGTTCTATTCTTCTGTATTCGGATCCTCTTCCGAATCTCCCTGTGTTTCTCCTTCTGCTGTGTCCCCGGCACCCGGGCCGGCAAGCGTACCGCCTTCGCCGCCTGTATCGGTCTGGTCAGCAGGAGTTCCTGTCATATAATCCTGTGCATCGGAAGCTCTCCTGGTTCCCGGCTGTGTATCAATAATTTTCTGAAAATAAATATCTGCATTGCCGGTATCCCCGCTCTCATAGTAGGAATGAGCCAGATAATATAAGGTTTCATAATGGGTACCGTCAATCTCATGAGCTTTCAGAAGATTCGCAATGGCAGTTTCATAATCCTTATAATCGTAAGCATTTACACCATCATTAAAGCACTGATTAAACAGTGTCGTCTTCACCTGGGAATAAATAGAATCATAGACTTCTTTTGCTTCCACAGATAATACATCACCATTCACGCTCTGCATGGCATTGGCAGCGGTGGTATAATCTCCATCCTCAAGCGCACCTAACGCTTTCATCAGATTTTCATAACCAAGTGCTTTCTCTTCCGCCAAAGCAATCTGATCATTGGCGGAACTCACCGTAGATTCAGAAGAGGCAATACTGCTTTCCAATCGACTGATCTGATCCGCCTGGCTGGCCACCTGATCACTATATTCTACAATCCTCTGATTGGCTTCCTGATTAATACTCTGCCTGATAGCCGGAATGATCAAAAAGCCCAGTGCGGCAATCCCTACGACCAGACCAATCCCTAAATTCACCAGGCTGGACATTGCCGAACTTTCTTTAAATGCAGGAGGATGGATTACCGTATCATTACCGGAACGATAAACCAAAGACGATTCGTGCACTCTGCCTTCTTTTGCCTTTGCCTTAAAACGCGGCTCTAAGCTGGTGACCTTCCCGGTCTGCGCATCTACTTCTTTTAAAAAGCGCAGCGTGGTTGTGTTTGTTTTATCGATCACTGCCGCACTTTTCAATAGTTTTCTGGCCTTTTCATAATTATTTCCCCGCATATACAAAAGGGCCAGCAGCTGATAAGCCTTAATCAATTTAGGATTCTGAGCAATTACCTTTTTCAACTGAATCACAGCCATATCCTCATTCCCCTGATGGCAGTACAGCAGGCACTGATTATACTTTTTAATACTCTGGTTGATCTGATCCAGCTTATTTCTGTGTGCCTGCAGACGCTGAATATAATCGGAGGCCGGGTTATTCTCTTCCATGATATTTTTACTGATCACCCATTCGCTGAGTGCAGAAACCACTTCACCCGTCTCAAAATATACCAGCCCCAGTAAGTTCCTGGCCTGTATATTCATCTTGTTCAATTTTACGCTTCTGGACAGACAGCTGATAGCCCCCGAAAGATCACGGATCTGTGCTTTTTCCAAGCCCTGATTATACAGCCGATTGGATATCCTGACTGCTTCCTTCTGCACGTTTATCATAAAGCTCATTTATAATTCTCCCCTATTCTTCCGTTTTATGGCCATTCTCCTTTAGTATTTCATTCAGGATGTCAATCACATCAGTCAGATCACGGTTGTAAATTACCCCTTCTGCCTCATCTACATCCAAACATGGCTGAAATTTTTTAATTTCTTCATCGTAATTAATCATCCTTTACTCCTCCTCGTCGTTTTTTCTGCTTTGCAAATACGCCTTGATTTCCCCTATCAAATACAAAGAGCCTACACAAAACAGCAATCCGTCTTCTTTCTGACGGCAGGCCTCTTCAAAGGCCTCTGCAACCAAAGAAACAGCTGTCACATGGATACATCCCTTTTCCCGGAATACTTCAGCCAGTTCTTCAGCCGACACCATACGATCTCCCCAGATTGCTGTGGTTATCACACGATGAAACTTTAATTCGTTGCAGATATGTCCAATCATATCCTGATAATCCTTATCCGCTACTGCGGAAAATAACAGGGTAATCTTATACTGATCCTGAAAATCTCTGGCCGTCTCAATGAATCGTTCCACACCGTCTTCATTGTGCGCGCCGTCTACGATCACACCCGGAAGTATGGTTTCCATTCTTCCCTGCCAGCGGGTATTCTTCATGCCCATCTTCGCCGTATCCAAGGAAATCTTATGTTCCTGTGCCAGCACTCCCATGGTTTCCATGGCCAAAGCGGCGTTGTCCGCCTGATATCTGGCGACAAAAGGAATGGATACCCGGACCGTACCATAATGCGTAAATCCATAAGAAAACTCGATGCCTCCGGCCGTAATTCCCAGTATGTTTCCCCTGCTTCGTTCTACCGGGTAAAACGGACTTCCCAGCTGCTGCGCCCTTTCTCTCAGTACAGCGGCAGCCTCCGGATCATTGGCATCGTAAATCACAGGCACACCGGGTTTGATAATGCCGGCCTTCTCCCCGGCAATGGCAGGGATCGTGTCTCCCAGGTATTCTACATGATCCAGACTGATAGAAGTAATCACACAGGCAATGGGACGGGCCACAGAATTCGTGGCATCCAGTCTTCCGCCCAGACCGGTTTCCAATATCAGATAGTCAACCTGTTCCTCTGCAAACATGGTCATCCCCATTAAGAACAAAAATTCAAAATAAGTAGGATGATAGTTTCCCTCTGCGACCAATGCATCGGATAAGTCTTTCACCCGGCAAAATGCTTTTAAAAACCTTTCATCTGATACCGGTACTTCATTCAACTGGAATCTTTCATTGATCCGCACCAGATGCGGCGAGGTAAACAATCCCACCTTATAACCGCCTGCGCCCAGCATGGATGATAAAAAGGCGCATACGCTTCCTTTTCCATTGGTGCCTGCCACATGGATGATCTTCAGCTTCTGATCCGGACTGCCCAGGCGTACCAGGCAGTCCTTTGTATGCTCCAGTTTATTTTTGGTCGTAAATTTAGGTATCGCTTCTATATAATTAACAGCTTCTTCATACGTAAACAAGGATTTTCCTCCTTTTTCAGATCCATAGGCATCTTACTATAAATGCCAAGTCAGATACAATCATATTCTGTCGCTATGACAACTTTTTCTGTACAAGAATTCCCTGCGGCTGATAGATGTCCCCTGCATTTTCTATGATTTCCGGTTTCCATTCTTCGACAGGCTGTGCATACGGCCTCTGTACCGCCTTCCGATAAGTAAGTTTTCCGCTCCTGCTCAGAACCTTTGCTGTTGAACTATTGCTGCGGATCGCCACATCAACCTTATCTCCGTTTTTCAATTCCGTATTCATCAGAAGCAGCTGCGTCGGAGAAATATAAGTTGTATCTTTCAATTCTTTATTCACTTCCACCCATGCAGAAGGGGTAAAATTCGTTCCATAAATATACCAGCTGTCATCCAGCAGCTGTTCAATTCCTGAGATAGACACATCTTTGGTACCCAGATGAATCTTTGTTTTCAGATAAGGGCTTTCTCCATCCGGATACACATACTGTTTTCCGTACAAAATATCATACTGCAGCATTTCCAGATCCACCTGATAGTTCTTTGACTTTCTTCTAGCCTGATGATAACGGAAAATATTTCCCTCATGGATACCCACACGGTCCATCACCTCTGCCGCCATCTGATAGGACGCCAGATTTGCGTCTTTCTTTTCCAGCCCCATATTGTCCCAGATCACATAACTGGTCTGGAACAGATATCGGTTTTCCAGGTCGGAAACGGTAAGCCCCATAGTAGGAAGATGATCTCCATACATAACCAGAACGATGTCTTCGTCATATTCAGACAATGCCGCAGTCAACTCCTGCACAAACTGATCCATCTCGTGTATTTGATTTACATAATATTCCCATTTGTTATTGACTGCATCGGACTCTCCCCCGGAAACAGTAATCTCCGGATCATCCAGCATGGGCTCTTCCGGATAATCCCCATGTCCCTGTACAGAAATGGTATACACATAATCCGGACCTTCAGTGGAATCCAGACACCCTGTAATATAGCGGGTAAGAACCTCATCTTTGATCCAGTTCAGTGGCGTAATATCATCCTGTTCTTCCATATATTCAGAAGAAGTAAAGGTATCAAATCCAAGATTGGCAAATACGGTACGGCGTCCATAGAAATTTGCTTCATTATTATGGATTGCATGGGTACTGTAGCCTAAATTCTTAAGTACGTAAGGCGCGCTCTCACAGGTAGTCTCTTTTAAAATACTTTTATAAGGGTACTCACCCGGTCCAAAATACCTCAGGTTCATACCTGTGATCGTCTCAAACTCTGTATTGGCAGTTCCCGCACCCACAGACGGCACACGAAAATATCCGGAAGAATATTCTGACATTAACTTTCTGAAATACGGGATAGGATCCTCCGAGAACTCCAGAAAATCTACCAGCGTAGGATCAAAAAAGGATTCCAGCTGCAGAAAAATAATATTGGGCCGATTTTCTGTTGTCGCATTCAAAGAATCTGTACTGTCCAGTATGTTCTGAATTTCCTCAGCGGAATACTCCATGGGCTCTTCAATACCTGTATTAAATATCGTAGTGATCAGACAATACGGATACCCGTAGTCTTCATAGGCAAAGGCAATATTTCCAAAATAATTGGAAAGGATTCTTTTTTCCAATGCCAGCTTTGTGGAACCTGCAAAAAGCAGGACGCCTGCTGCCACAAGGATAATACTGTATCGATATTTAAAAGGCCCTTTATATTTCGGTCCTTTGATAAACAACACAACAATCCCTACAGTAATCAATGCCATAAAAATACCAACAATGACTACCGCATATACCGGAAGATACCTGTTCATAACACCAAAAGCGTCCGCTAACAGCGTAAGATCCGGTCCGGTAAAGGGTGTCACCCTCTGGCTTAACAGGAAACCATTTACAATCCCCAGAAACAGCCATACCACTGCCAGAAAGGTGCGGGCAAACACCCGCCGCCTTGTTAAATATACTAATAATGTAGTTGTAAAAATCAAAAATGAATTATACAGAAATACCTGGGGCCGCTGCGTCATATACTGCCAGGTCTCCAGAAAAGAATGTCTGGAAATCCACTCGATCACAAAATAAAGTACGCAAACACCCAGCATTTGCAGGGGAATTGAAACCAGATTCAGTCTCTTAATCCATTTTTCCATATAAATACTCCTCTAATGGCTGCTTTGCCATCACTTCAGCTGTGCCAGTCTTTCTTTTACCTGCTCCATCATCTGTGTATACTTCTCCAGCTTATCCTTTTCTTCCTGGATCTTAGCCGCAGGCGCTTTCGCAATAAATTTCTCATTGCTCAGCATACCATTGACGCGGGCAAGTTCTTTCATCAGCCGTTCTTCTTCCTTCTGCAGACGTTCTTTTTCCTTCTCAACGTCCACCAGTTCTGCAAACGGCATATAGATAACTGCGTTCTGAATCACTGCCGATACGGCATCTTCATCAATTCCACTCCTATCCTGCTGCACAAATACCTCGCTTGCATAGCCCAGGGTTGCAAAGAATACTTTACTGCTGCTAAAAATTTCCCCGATCTTTTTATCCTCAGTTACCACATATACTTTTGCTTTTTTGCTGGGCGGCACATTCATATCCGTACGTACGTTACGGATTCCCCGAACTGCTTCTTTAATCAGTTCAACTGCGTATTCCTCCTCGGCAAAGTCTCTCTCTTCTGTATATACCGGCCAGGAGGAAATCATAATGGACTCTTCCTGCGGCTGCAACGTACAGTAAATCTCCTCTGTGATAAACGGCATATACGGATGCAATAATTTTAATGCATTGGATAATACAGTTTTTAACGTCCATAAAGCTGCCGCTTTTGTAGTATCCTCATCGTTGTACAGTCTTGGTTTCACCATTTCGATATACCAATCACAGAACTCTTCCCAGATAAAATCATATACCTTCTGTACGGCGATTCCCAATTCATACTTATCCAGATTTTCTGTTACGATCTGTGCCAGCGAATTCACTTTGGATAAAATCCATTTGTCTGCCAGCGTCAGCTGATCCGCATCCATCTTCTCCGGAACTTCTGCTTTTTCCAGATTCATCATAATAAAGCGGGACGCATTCCATACCTTGTTTGCAAAATTACGGCTTGCCTCTACTCTTTCCCAGTAAAAACGCATATCATTGCCTGGCGCGTTGCCTGTAATCAGAGTCAGACGCAGCGCATCTGCACCATACTGATCTACCACTTCCAGCGGATCAATGCCGTTTCCAAGAGATTTGCTCATTTTGCGTCCCTGCGAATCTCTTACCAGGCCATGGATCAACACGTGATGGAACGGTGTGTTACCGGTCTGCTCTAAACCAGAAAATACCATACGGATAACCCAGAAGAAAATAATATCATATCCGGTTACCAATACATCGGTGGGATAAAAATATTCCAAATCCTCGGTCTGCTCCGGCCAGCCCAGGGTAGAAAACGGCCAAAGGGCAGAACTAAACCAGGTATCCAGGGTGTCCTCATCCTGGGTCAGGTGTACACATCCACACTTCGGACATTTTTCCGGAACGCCGCGGGAAACAACGGTTTCTCCACATTCATCACAATAATATGCCGGAATTCGGTGTCCCCACCATAACTGACGGGAAATACACCAGTCACGGATATTTTCCAGCCAGTGAAGATACGTTTTATCAAAACGATCCGGAACAAATACCAGATTTCCATCCTCTAAAGTCTGAATGGCAGCCTTCGCCATCTCACCCATCTTCACAAACCACTGAGGCTTAATCATTGGCTCAACGGTTGTTTTGCAGCGGTCATGAGTACCTACGTTGTGTACGTGTTCCTCTACTTTAACCAGAAGACCCAATTCCTTCAGATCGGCTACGATGGCCTCTCTTGCTTCGTAACGATCCATGCCTGCATATTTGCCGCCTTTTTCATTGATGGTAGCATCATCGTTCATGATATTGATTTCTTCCAGATCATGACGTCTTCCCACTTCAAAGTCGTTAGGGTCGTGTGCTGGAGTGATCTTAACACATCCTGTACCGAATTCTTTATCTACGTACTCATCTGCGATCACCGGGATCTCACGATCGGTCAGAGGCAGTTTCAGCATCTTGCCGATCAGATGTGTATAACGCTCATCTTCCGGATTAACAGCTACCGCAGTATCGCCCAGCATGGTTTCCGGTCTGGTAGTAGCAACTTCAATAAATTCATCGCTTCCTACGATCGGATACTTAATATGCCAGAAATGACCTGCCTGCTCGCTGTGTTCAACCTCCGCATCAGAGATAGAGGTCTGACATACCGGACACCAGTTAATGATACGGGAGCCCTTGTAAATATATCCTTTTTCATATAATTTGATAAATACTTCTTCAACTGCCTTAGAGCAGCCCTCATCCATGGTAAAACGTTCTCTGTCCCAGTCAGCGGAAGAACCCAGTTTCTTCAGCTGATTGATGATACGTCCGCCGTATTCTTCTTTCCATTCCCAGCAGTATTTCAGGAATTCTTCCCGGCCGATCTCATCCTTATCAATGCCTTTTTCCTTCAGCATCTCAATTACTTTAACTTCCGTTGCAATCGCTGCGTGATCAGTACCTGGCTGCCACAGTGCTTCATAGCCCTGCATTCTCTTAAATCGAATTAGAATATCCTGCATGGTATTATCCAGAGCATGACCCATATGCAGCTGTCCCGTTACGTTTGGCGGCGGCATAACAATGGTAAATGGTTTTTTATCCGGATTTACCTTTGCATGAAAATAATGATTATCCAGCCATTTCTGATAGATGCGGTCTTCCAGACCCTTTGGATCATAGGTTTTTGCTAATTCTTTGCTCATCTTTTTCCTCCTGTTTTTAGGTAAACAAACGCCCTTTACAACGGATGTTGTAAAGGGCGACATTCTCGCGGTACCACCTTTATTCTGCAGAAAATTCTCTCAAACATACTTCTGCAATCTCTATGTCCGATAACGCGGACAAGACGGGAAGACCTACTTATCCGGCGCAAACATCTGCCTTACGGCACCACTACCAAATCCCTCAGTCCTCCGGTTCAAAAGCTACCTTCCGATATCACCTTCCGGGAAAACCTTACAGCCTGCGAATCTTCCTCTCTGGCGGCGCGTATACCGTACTCCTCTTTCTCATCACCTTTTTCATGTCCTTAATGATAGTAGGATTTTAAAAATTTGTCAAGGAAAAGGGCAAAAAAATAGGCGGGCTCCCCTGGTCCGCATCACGATCCTAAACTTATATCTGCTTTGCGGAGGATTAGCCTCAAGAAGCTTGTTGCGGAGAAGCGTTCAAGAGACAGCAAAGCGTAAGTTTTATATAGACCAGGGTATCCAACCTGCCGTTAATCAACCCACCACTGTGGATTTGCATAATTTCCATTCAGGCACCGAATAAATCGGGGATTCCATAAGAAAGTGTCGTTTAGGCTCTTCCTCGCGGGACATTTTTACGGTTCGATTTCTGACCAAGAAAAAATGTCCACTTCCTACGGAAAGCAGACACTCGATCATAATTTGCGGTTATTATGACTGGGATTCAAACTTTACACGGAAGTTCTACCTTACCAAATTAAGCAGGTTTCCTGACTTATGAATCATCACCATACTTCCCCTTCTCATATTCTCATACAATGGGACATCGAAGTATCGCTCCTCAATTACAGTGACCGGATCGCCTGGGATTCTCACCCAAATTCCCTTTTCATCTAAACTGTGTACAGTATTGATGCACTTAATTTGCTCTATGGAATTATACAAGTACATACTACCACACTTTTTCCCATATGACAAGAGAAAGTTAAAATTCTTTCACTTCTGTCTGAGAAAATCACAAAAAACTCCCTTCCAGGCATCAGGTGGTCTGATCTTCCACCCAATATCTGAAAGGGAGCATATTACTGTATTTCATTATGTTCCCGATTTTGCATTTCCCGCTTCCGCTTTGTAACCAAACCGCCGATCCGTCCGGTTTCTTTGGCTGTCAGACTGCGCCACCCAGAATCCAAAACTTTATCTAAGAGGCCCAGTTCCCCCGCAATTTCATATTTTAGCTGTTCCTCCGGAGTAAGCTCATGCAAATTAATTTTTTTATCTTTTTTCTTTGACATAAAAGGTCATCCTCCTTTACATTTTGGAGTATGACCCAATTTTTATATTTTATACCTCGCCATGCTTATGTCGGTCAGTTGGACCTCTTTCATCGCATACTTTACAATCATTGGATCATCATATTCTGCCCACATTGACTTGTTTTCGTCCAATGTTTTTAACTGTTCCATCTCTTTCTCTGTCAGCTCAAAATCAAAACCAATTCCATTTGAACATGTGGTATTCCATCTTCTAAAAACTCTTCTGAGCAAACTTGAAAGCCCTCCCTTTCATAGTATCCAACAGCGTAACTTTGGGCTTCTATAAAAATTTTACGAGGGCAATATTTATTTTTAATACACTCTATTCCTGCTTTTAATAGCTTTCCGCCCAAACCGTTTCCATGCGTGATCGTAAGGACACGACCAACCTGCACAATATCCTTTTCTTTCAAAAATGCTCTCAGATAGGCCACTACTTTTCCAGATTCCTCATAAAAAACATGTAAACTGTCATAGTCCTTATCATCCAGATCCTGATATACGCAGTTTTGTTCTACCACAAATATTTCTGCCCTTGCTTTCAGTAACTCATATAATTCAATAGTAGTTAATTCATTAAAAAACTTTGTGGCTAATTTCATATGACCCTCCCGCAAATTAAAAATTATCCGATGAAAAAGTTGCCAAAAACTTGTACCGGTCAGCTAGAACTCTTTCAAGTTCAGTATCTATCTGACAAAAAACATTTCTCGCTTTCCGCCCAGTCTATTCCATATTCTGTAATAATTCCTATAAAGTATCTTAACACACGGTCTTTCACGAATATTTGTCTGTAGAAAGTCAATATACTCCTGTCCCAGTCCTATAATGCTTCTATTACGGGATGAAATTTCCTGCCTATATCTGTTAAAGAATACTCTACCCTCGATGAAACGGTATCATATTGTTTTCGCTCCACCAGTCTATGACCCACCAAAGTGTTCAACTGTACAGACAGAGTCGCACGTTATCTCTTATACATCAAATTCTTCTTTCAGATTCATTATTCCGCGAATTTCTGCATGACCATTTTCCAGATAGAACATTCCCATCTCCCAGCCGTTTTTATCATACAAGCTCATAATCTGCGGCATAGCAGCACGTACCTTATCCAGAAGAACGGCGTCTTTCACGATTTTTACCGTTCCATCGTAACGCATGAACTCATCTCCGTGAACCGCCAGAACCTCGACATTCGGATTCTTCATCAGCTGCGCAAAAACATTTTTAAATGTACCACATCCGAAATACAACTTGTCTCCATCCAGCAGGTGAAAGCCGAACGGGCGTCCTTTTGGCTTATCTCCGTCCGTCGTCAGGAAATAAAATGTTTTCGCTTCGTCCAGGAATTGATTTACTTTTTCAATGTTTGTCATACTCATATCCTCCTTAAATTAAGTCATATTTTGAAACTGCTTTCATTATATGACCGTTCGAGGTATGACACAAGTACGATCATTTTCAATACTTAGTATCAAAAATCATGGCTTCCGTTCTCCCAACACCACTTTGCAATTTTTGCGATCAGAGCGGTATCTACACTGCCGTAAGGAATCCTAATAGTACCTTTATCTGTTTTGTAATCTTTCAAGTCTACTGCAAATTCTGCTACCGCTTCCGATCCGGGATACAACCCTATATGACTTTTGGAAGCTGCAAAATGCAGAATATTGTGCCCTTTCCAGTAAGTAGGCATACTCCAGGAAATACGTTCCTCTGCTTCCGGTAATGCCTGTCGCAAAACTTCTCGGATCATGCATAGATCACCCTGTTTCGACAAATCCTGAGAAGCAATATATTCATCAATCGTTTTAGGTTTGTCGGTACAGTAATGGCTTTGTTCCGTTCTCTTAAATGTCCTTCCGCATTTAGGGCATTTCCACATGATTTTCCTCCTCCAAAATTCATTGACGCTCTAAAAGCATTCTCCATAGCTCTGCTTTTTCAATTTGCCGAGGTAACAAGGAATGCTGAATCAGACTGAAAAAAGTTACTTAAATTTGAAATTATCCGATGAAAAGGTTGCCCAAAACTTGTACCGGTCAGCTAGAACTTCTTTAAGTTTAGAATCTATCTGACGAAAAGCTTACACTGGACTTGTATTTGTTAACCAGAAATATTTGTTTGACCATTTCTGTTGCTCCATCTTCTTGAACTATCCTTCAAGAAGCATCCCTCACTCTAAAGAGCTCGGTCAATTTTAATTTGTATTACTTTTCTTTTTTATTTAATACTAATTTTTTTATTTTAGAAGTATCCTGAATATAAGTCTCCGTATAGCCACATTCTGGACACACTGCACATTTGAACTTTCCTAAACTATCTTTAAACACTCCTTGTTGTGTAACTTTAAGTCCATAAGCTCCGCCCTCAACTTTAACATCTAAATCTTCCATCATTTCCACATTACATCTTAAACATTTTCTCATAATCGCTTTTCCTCATCTTCCGCAAATTCAAACAATTCCTTGATTTTTGTTTTGAGATCCATCTTTACAAACTTTACCATTACTTTTAACGTATATCTTTTTTTGTGTATTTTAGATAAGCGATGATGATTCCGACAATTCCTATGGCCAAACCAACGGCTACCATTGCTCCGTCCAGTCTGCCATTTGCCACAATGTCGGCGCCCTCACAATATCCGAACGGTGTTATGTATTTGAGAAACTCAGCAGCATCCGCAATGTTTGCGATCAGATTCAGAAAATACATCATTACGGCAATGCCAAGTCCTACACCCGCACTGCCTTTGCGAAGAAATGCCGAAATACCAAAACAAATTCCTGCCAGCTCAAGCTGAAGCAGATAATAGCCCAGATTCATCAGGCTGATTTCCTTCCAGGGAACTGTCTCGCTAACAGCGATGGTGGAAAGCACAGAAAGCACATAGATCAGGATATTCATAGCGGTGATTTGAAGCAGTACGGCAATCAGTTTTTCCGTAATGATTTTTTTACGGCTGACAGGATGCGTCAGCAGAAATTCAGCAGTTTTGTCTTTTTCTTCTTTGCTGAGAATACTCACGGCACAGAGAGAAGCATAAAATGCACCCCCGAGACCTAAAACATTGCCGCACTCAACCGCGTAAAATCCGATGAGTGTTCCAAAATTCAGACGATCCATGCCAAACGCCTGGGTAAAAGAACCCATAGAGGCGAATACATCACTCACACCCTCCATCTGCCCCTTCATTTCCGGGAACAGAAAAATGCAGACTGCAAGCAGAAATCCGATAGAAGCTGTCCATATCAAAAACGGAATCCTGCCCTGCCGCAATTCATGTTTTACAAGCGTCATCATGCCTCACCGTCCTTTTCATAATAATGCAGGAATACTTCTTCCAGATCCGGCTCTGTAATCGTAAGATCGTTTATCTGCCCGGAGGACAATGTACAAAGCAGGCTGTCCATATCACCGCCGTAAAGAAAACTAATGGAATTTTCCGTATCTTTTCTGTCCCGAACGCCAGTCAGACGCTCTAAGTTCACACTGCCGTTAATCGTAATGCGCTTTGTATTTGTTTTCGACAGAACATCCACGCTATTACATGCAATGATCCGGCCGTCACGGATAATTGCCGCACGGGTACAGTTATGCTGAATTTCCGAGAGCACATGACTGGATAGAAAAATCGTTGTGCCCTCCTGATTTCTCTCACGCAGAATGTCAAAAAACTCCTTTTGCATCAGCGGATCAAGTCCGCCGGTCGGCTCATCCAGCACAAGCAGCTTCGGCCGATGCTGCAGCGCACAGACGATGGCAACTTTCTTCCTGTTGCCGAATGACAGATCCTCGATTTTTCGCGACACATCCAGCTGCAGGCGTTCACAGAGCAGCTTCCATTCCGTGCTGCAATCCTTTTTTCGCAAATCGGCAGACAGCTTTAATATATCTTTTACTTTCATTCCCTGGTAAAATAATGCCTCTGAGGGAAGATATCCGATATCCTGCAAAATGGATTCCCTTTCCTTTGTGATATCTTTTCCAAATATCATTGCACTTCCGGAAGTAGGAGAAATTAGTCCAAGCAATGTGCGGATCGTTGTAGATTTTCCTGCGCCATTTGGCCCTATAAAACCAAAAAACTCGCCTTGCTCTACCGTCAGATCAAGATCAATGATTCCTCTTGCTTTGCCATAATATTTTGTAAGCTTTGTCGTTTTCATAATATCCATATTCTGTTACTCCTTCCGAAGATAAATACTCTTCCAAAAATCTATCAGCCTCCTAAAATCCTTTTCCATCTGTTTTATATCTACATTACCCCGCTGCACCATTTCCCAAAAATATCCCTCCGACGCCCAATACATTTCACGGTACATCATGGGAATATCCAATCCGGGAACAAACTGTTCCGGATCCATATTTATTCGTGTTTTATCTGCCTTCAGATTAAAATATCTGTGATAGCTTTCCTGGACAGCGGCAGAAATCTCCGCATCTTTTTCGTAAAAAGCTTTAATGGTAAAATTCGCCATGTCGGGATAGAGGTGAATAATTTCCATTTTAGCCTGCATTCCTTTTTCCATGCTTTCAAACAACTCGTTCTGTCCGTAGCATCCGCATTTTGCCAGATATTCAATAGTAATCTGTGCGCATTTATCCCACAAAAACAAATACAATTCTTTTTTGTTGTGAAAATAATGAAAGAGCAAGGACTTACTGATTCCCGCAGCATGCGCAATCTCACTCATAGGACTGTTTTTATAAGAGTTTTGAGAAAACACCCGATATCCTGCATTCATGATAGCCTGCTGCTTTTCTGCAGGCAGGGAAAAGAACCTTTCGTTCATAGTGAAACCTCCGTTGTTCTATTCGGTCAATACTATTTTAATGACATTGACCGTTTTTGAGAAGACCCCCTTCTGTTATCCGGTATAAGCATCAAGGAGTGTATTTTTAAAATTCTGCTTTTCCAGCCATTGCTCTTCTTCGTTTTCCGGAATATCGATCCTCTCAATTTTGAAAATAACAGGCCTTGTGCCATCGTTGCAGCAAGCAATCATCATGCGCTCGTCATTTGTCCATTTGTGCATGATCGAACCTCCCTGCAGAGCAGTGTAAACATATCTGCTAATGACGTCCCAAGCCTCTCCGCAAAATTTCCCATTCATCAAATGATAAAAAACTTGCCCTGGACTTGTACTTGTCAGCTAGAATCTTTCAAGTTTAGTATCTATCTGACGAAAAGCTTACACTGAACTTGTACTTGTCAGCTAGAACCCTTTCAAGTTTAGTATCTATCTGACAAAAAGCTTACACTGGACTTGTATTGAGTAGCCAGAAATATTTGTTTGACCATTTCTATTGCTCCATCAATTTTAATTTCTTCTATTTGTCATCTTTATCCGAGTCGTCCTCATCTTTAGACTTATTAAAATACATTGAGCCCAAACAAATCCACATGGAACCTACACAAAACCAAGTAACACCCATACTTCTTTGTTCAGAATTAAATATATTGATGACAGCAAGAATATAAAATGCCACAGCACAAAGATAATAAATAATTGCAACTATTCTATAATTTTTCATAATCATTCTCCTTAACAACTTCCGATTTTCGCTCTCTGCAGCTTCCCACCAAATATATATAATAATTCCTATCCTATAAAGTATCTTAACACACGGTCTTTCACATTTCTATGCTTTATCACCGGCAGATCATCTTCACACGAAAAACCTTCTTGACTCTATAACGGTTGTAAGGTTTATAATGTTAGAAAAACAGTAAAAGAAAGAAACTATGTGAAATGGAAAGAAACCTTACTACCGGCAGTGTCTTTAAAAACATTATCTTTTTTTCGCTGCCATATCTGTTGTCATACCTTTTGCAGACCCTTTATGGTATGGCAGATTTATTCATCATCGGACAATTTGAAGGAGTTGCCAGCACAACATCGGTATCGATCGGCTCTCAGGTTATGCACATGTTAACGGTGATAATCGTAGGCCTTGCAATGGGATCTACTGTTTCCATCGGACAATCTATAGGGGCAAATGATAAAAAAAATGCTGCAGCAAATATAGGCAATACAGCCACCTTATTCATGGTTCTCTCTCTATCTTTGACCGCAATATTGCTCCTATCTGTGAAACCGATTGTCTCTGTTATGTCAACACCCACAGAGGCGATCCCCGGCACTATAAACTATTTAAGAATCTGCTTTACAGGGATTCCGTTTATTACCGCCTACAACATTATCGGCTCCATTTTCCGGGGTATGGGGGATTCCAAAAGGCCTATGTACTTCGTTGCAGTTGCCTGTGCGGCCAATATCGCTCTGGATTATCTATTTATGGGACTATTACAGATGGGACCTTCCGGCGCCGCTCTGGGCACTACTTTATCTCAGGCAATCAGTGTTGTGATTTCTCTTGTGGTTATCCGCAAAAGGAAAATCGGGATATCGGTCAGGAAAAATGATTTTCTCCCGCAGCATATGGTTATGAGAAAAATTTTAAAGATTGGATTTCCCATCGCCTTACAGGACGGCTTAATTCAGATTTCCTTCATTGTAATTACGATTATTGCTAACCGCCGTGGCCTAAACGATGCAGCAGCGGTTGGTATTGTAGAAAAGATTATAAGTTTTCTGTTCCTGGTCCCCTCCTCTATGTTATCGACTACTTCCGCATTAGGAGCGCATAATATTGGGGCAGGAAAACCAAAGCGGGCAAGGCTGACGCTGTGTTATGCCACCTTGATTACCGTATGTTTTGGGACAGTGATCGCCATTGCCATGCAATTTGCTGCTGAGCCGGTTGTGGCACTTTTCACAAATCCAGAAACACAAAACGGTGCAGAAACGGTTCGTCTGGGAGGACAATATTTACGAGGCTATGTCTGGGATTGTATTTTTGCCGGAATCCATTTCTGTTTCAGCGGATATTTTTGTGCCTGCGGAAAGTCTGTTCTTTCTTTTTTACATAATATCATTGCCATAGTATTGGTGCGTATCCCGGGAGTATATTGGACCTCCCAGATGTTCCCTGCCACCCTATTTCCAATGGGACTGGCTACGGTAGCGGGTTCTCTGTTATCAATTGTGATATGTGTGATTGCCTATGCAGTGATATTACGGCGCAGTAACCGTACATCGACAGGAGGTTAAGAATTGGAAACATCAAAACTGTTTCAAATCGGTGATGTGGCAAGTTTGAAGTGCTGAACACGATACGTTACCTGAGAGCATTGGATATGCCCTTATCTGAAATTGCAGATTTTCAAGAGAAATTACTATGATTGATTATGGTATTACCAATGATACAGACAAATTTGTGACCGAAATTAATATTCCGGTCACATGTAAGTAGGTACGCTTTCAAAAACGCAAGGCACCCTCTCGATATTCTGTTTTTATTCATTGCAGATTTGCATTGCCAAACCGTCTTCTATCACCTGAAATCCGAATTTTTGATAAAACAGTCTATTTTTGCTTTCCTCCGGCATAACCTCGATATACAGGAAATCCTTATATTTTTCTACTGCCTTCTCCATCATTTTCCTGGCAATGCCATTTCCCTGATAATCCGGATGAACCAAAACATAGTTCACAAAAGCAACCATTTCTGTATCATCAAGCAAACGTACCAGTCCAACTAATTTTTCACCGCTCCATGCAGTGATAACCGTAGGGGAATTCTGTAACGCTTTATAAAGTCTTTGCGGATATCGTCCGGATACCCATCCCACGGATAAAAATAAATCCTGCACATCTTGTACTGAGAATTTCTTTTCTTCCGTATATTCAATATTCATAAAAATCGCTCCCTTCATAAATAAATTTCCAATCATCTATCATCTCATTTTTAACATTGCAGCATATCTTTTCTATCATATGCTCCCTACTATTTTGATTATATAAAATTGGCTCTGTTTAGACAATATACTATGAAATATATTAGTCACTAATTCATTTTTATCTACTCGGGTATTGTCTGACTTGATATCCTATTTGGGTATAATAATGGCTGCAATAATATAGGCAGGAATTCCGGCACCCCCAAGGCAGGAAAATAATACCCAGGCCAGTCTTACCAATGTGGGATCAATATTGAAATACTCTGCGATTCCTCCGCAGACTCCGCATATCATATAATTTGCATTTGATCTGTATAATCGTTTATTATCCATAAAATACTCTCCTTTTCACATAAAAACTGTGCTCTGTTCCATTACTCTGTAAATATTATCGTTAGGGATCCCATATCACATTCCGCTTCTATTTTTCGTCTGCCGTCCGTACCTACATTCTGTGAAACAGCCATACCGGAATACTCTGCCTCTCCGTAAGACAGATCTCCCATACTACATTCTAAATGTCCTCTGTAATCGGCTTCCGGACCTTCCAGTTCCGCAATAATCTCGCCCATTCCGCAGTCCAGTTCTATACTCTTCGCGTCTACTCTGCTAAATTCCGCATCACCTGCGCCCACATCACAGCTTACTTTCTGCGCCGTAATAGTTCCATTGCAGATAAGACTTCCCAGGCCAATTTCCAGATCCACTTCGTTGGCAGATAAGTTTTCTATGCTTGCCGAACCTGCTGCTACTTCAATATCCACTTCCTGCAGCTGGACGCCTTCCGGCAAATACACACAAATTACATTATTCTGGACTGCCTTTCCTGAATGAATGTGCAGACGATCATGATCTAATACAGCCTTATTATTCTCATTTCCCAGTTCTACATAAATACTCTCATCCTCCGATGGAAGTATTTCCAACTCTCCCGCCTGTATCTCAATATCTAACCGCTGTACTTCATCCCGGGTATAGGATTGTGTATCTGTGGTCTGCTTAAACTCAGATCTCTCTGCAAAATCTTCATCCACAAACCAATCATACACATCATCATCGTCGTCATCGTCATGATCAAACCAGCCGATTTCCAAAATGGGACCGTGAAAAACATTCCAGTTTCCTCCCAACATGGCTCCGGCCAGCATACTTCCAAGCCCTACAAATCCCAATATAGCGCAAATAATCAGGCATACCTTTATAAACTTTTTCATGCAGAATCACCGCTCCTTCCATGATAAAATATCCTCTGTGCCAAATTGACACAGCCCCGCGTCAAGGCCGGCAGTCCCTTTACCAAACACAATACCATCAGCATGATTCCCAAAAGCCCAAAAGCCGTCAGAAGCAGGCCGCCGCCAAACTGCAGCAAACCGGTGGCCGGATTCAGTGTCATGCCTACAATGCCTTTGCATACCAGCGCGATGCCTCCTACCCCAACTCCAATCACGGTAACGATCAAACCGATCAGCAGGCCGATAAATCCCAGAAGTAATCCCAGACCGCCGCCCAGTAAGCCAAACCACAGAGGCGAGGTAAACACAATAGCGATAATAATCAGTGCCCAGCCGCCTGCGCCCCGTTTTCTGGTCTTCTGATATCTTCCGCGGTCGGCAGTCTGGCTCTCATAACCACTGTAAGAATGTCCTGTTTCACCATCTCTGGCATCTGTCCAGCCCTCTTGGCGGCTCTTCTGACTCTTCTGAGCCGGTTCCGGCATATCCTTTGATTCCCGAAATCTTGCATCTTCATACCCGGTATCTGTGTACTCTCCATGCTGCTTACCGTCACATTCCAAATCTGCCTTTATCATAGCAGCCACTTTTCCGGGATTTCCCAATTCCTGAATCACAGTTGCTTCATTATCTTCTCCTGCATCATCAAAATAACTCTCATAATAATCCAGGGCTTCCTGACGCTCCTGCTCATCAATATCTGATAACAGTCTGGACAACTGTGCCATAAATTCCTGTCGATTCATCACTTCACCCCTCCTTCAAACATCTTCGTAATCTTTGATGAATAGCTCTTCCACTCTGTTTTATACAATTCCAATTGTGCCTTACCTCTTCCTGTCAGCTTATAGTATCTGCGGTTTCTTCCGCCAAATTCCCGATCATAAACTTCCAGACAATCATCCTTTTGCAGTCTGCGCAAAACCGGATACAGAGTGGATTCCGACACAGACAATACCTGCCGGACATCCTGCGTAATCTTATATCCATAGGTCCCTTCTGCTTCTTTGGAAACAACCGCCAGAACAATCGCGTCCAGAAGTGCAGCTCCGGTGTTAAAGATCATACCATCGCTCCTTCCATATACTGTATTATTATATAATATTATTTTGTTTTTAATATTATATATCGTATAATATAGTGTTGTCAATAGTATTATACAAATAATTGCAAAAATGATTCCATTTATAGTATGATAAGAAAAAAAGGAGATTCCTATGTCTTATCTGCTTGCCCTGGCACAATGCCAGTCTTCACCCGATTATCGAAAAAATTTGGAAAAGGCCCGCTATTTTGCCAAAGAAGCCCAAAATGCCCATGCCCAGCTATTAGTATTTCCGGAATACTTTATGGTTCCCTTCGAACTGTCTGCCAAAGAATATCTTCATGCTGCACAGCCTATGGACGGCCCCTTTGTCAAAACGATGCAAAAAATTGCCGAAGAATTTCAGCTGTGGATTATTTTCCCCATGAATGAAAAGTCGGATATTTTTGCACAAAAAAGCTATAATACATCCGTTATCGTAGACAATAAAGGCCGGATTCTGGCCAAATATCAGAAAACGCATCTTTTCGATGCCTTCAGTACACAGGAATCCGCCCGTACTATATCGGGAAATCATCTTTTCACACCGGTGGATACTCCTTTTGGCAAACTGGGATTGGGTATGTGCTATGACCTCCGCTTCCCGGAATTAGCAAGAGCTGCAGCTCTGCACGGCTGCGACCTGCTTCTCTATCCCTCTGCCTGGGTAAAAGGCCCTATGAAATCCACACAATGGCACACGCTCCTGACAGCCAGAGCCATTGAAAACAGCTGTTTTACCGCAGGATGCTGTTATTGCAGTGAAAAATATCTGGGAGAAAGCCAGATTACGGATCCTTTCGGTACCGTGATCGCCAGCGGCGGATGCACGGAGGAACTGGTCATCGGACAAATAGAACTGGAAAAAATAAAAAAAGCCAGGGACATAAATCCCTGGCGAGATCATCGAAGAGACGAATTGTATACCTCCGTGATACAAACCCTTTAAAATAAATTGTCTTTACGTATATTAGAGTCCCCGCTCCTCCCTGCAAATACGAGACGCTTCCCTTCAACTATGTGCCAAGCTACACCTAAGCCTCTCAGGAAAGCCTTCGAGGCTAAGTGTATGCTAGACACAGGATTTTCAGGCGCGCTTTTCACACGCATTTGCAAAGGAGGAGCGGGGACTTTATTATACCGGACGATAACAAAAAGTTAAAACACGTACTATCGGCAGATTATGACTCCCGGATTGACATACTATCCGAAGGTAACCGCTTTTCAGATCGTCAGAGCCGCCCCGCCGGTGCCATGCCAAAAACATTAGGAAGAAGCGAGTTTGAAGATCCGACGTCTAGTAAGTACTTAGGCTTGAAGGCTCTCCTGAGAGGCTTAGTGCGTCTTGACGGCTAGCTGAGAAGGAGCGTCCTGTTTTATGGCATGGCACAGGCGGGGCGGCTTTATCAATCCGAACGCTGCCATTTACAAAAGAATTTCTTTCCCCAGCGTGAAGGAATAGATGATCTTCTCTTTCACCGACATTCCCATCAGTTTCTCCAGAGCCTCTTCATATGCTTCCAGCTGAACGCGATAGCGCTCCGCCAGCTGCTGCTCACAGAAAACTTGATCTGTCTTATAATCCACTAACACCAGACCGTCATCTTCCACGAAAAAAGCATCGATAATTCCCTGTACCAGTACCGATTCCTCTTCCGGCCACTGATCCCGCAGACGGGAAGCGGGAATCTCCAGGAAAAATTGCTTTTCCCGGTATAATCGTTTCTGTCCGCCTGCACGCTTCATCCGCTGCCCTATAGAGGACTGCACAAAAACGGCAATATCACCTGCCTCAATACAGTCTGCCATCTCTGCAGTGATTTTTCCTTCCCGCTGCATCCGGGCCATCTGCCGCTCTATCTCTTTCACAGAAGACACCTTCTCATAATCCAGACATTCCATGACCCGGTGGTATGCGGTACCGCGTGCTGCTCCCTGAAGATGTTTCTCTTCCTGCTGCATAAACCGGGGAATATACGGGATGAGCGTCTCCTCGTAGAGGGCCACTTCCTCTTCTTCCTTAAATTTTCCCGCTTTCAGATCAGAGACCGATATTTTCATGGGAATCTCTCTGCGGTTTTCATAGGGATATACATAAGAAAACCGTTCCTCCCACATAGCATCATCCGATCGTTCCTGTTGCTGCATCCAAAGAAATGCCTCTTTCTTTTGCATCTTTTCTCCCTGACGATTTATCTCTTCCATCGTCAGCTCCAACGGTGAAATGCAAAGGATGGAAAACTCGCTGACGTCCTGATACATCGGATGTCCTGCCGGCTTTTTGCTTTCGTATCGTTCATATAAGGGATCCATAGCTCTGTGTCTTGCCAGCGCAGGCAAGATCCAGTCGAAATAACAGGAAGCAGAAGAAAGCAGAGAAAAGGACAGCGGCTCCTCCTGCTGCTCTTTAATCACATGATACTCCAGCATATGTTTTTCCAGCTTTTCTATGGTACCTGTAAGGATCAGCTTCTCTTTGGCACGGGTCAGGGCCACATACAATACCCGCAGCTCTTCTCCCAGACTATCCCGGACCAGCTGACGCTGTATCATCTTTTTCAATAACGTGGGGGATTTCACCCTCATTTTATAATCCACGGCATCCGCTCCCACACCGTATTCCATGTGCAGCAGCAATTGGCTGCGGGAATCCTGAAGATTAAAGTGTTTGCCCATTCCAGCAGCAAATACTACCGGAAATTCCAAACCTTTACTCTTGTGAATACTCATAATCTGCACCGCGTCCTCCGATGCGGACGTCATGCTTGCCTCCCCCAGCTCGTACTGATATTTCTGCAGATTTTCAATATAGCGGATGAAATGAAACAGTCCGCGGTAACTGGTTTTTCCAAATTCACGGGCTCTTTCCAGCAGCATCTGCAGATTCGCATAACGCTGTTCTCCGCCGGGAAGCGCACGCACATAAGCCTGATATCCCGTCTCCTGCAAAATTTCATAAAGCAGCTGGTGAATGGGAACATAAAGGGAACGTCTGCGCATTGTATCATACGTATGGAAAAAACGGCGTAATTTATCCTGCAGCTGTTCTTCTGCGTCCTCCCTTTCCATATAGTTTCTGGCAGCCTGACTGATATACCCATCCGGGTAAGCGGCCTTGATCACTGCCAATTCCCGCGCCGTACAGCCGCCTATAGGAGAATACAAAATTCCGGTAAAAGGAATGTCCTGCAGCGGATTGTCGCAGATATGCAGATAATTTAATGCCGTTACCACCTCTAACGCTGAAAAATAGCCGGTTCGGGAAGTAATATGAACGGGAATTCCCTGACTGTCCAGCATTTTCCCAATGGTTTCTGCCCAGCCAGCAACCGTACGAAGCAAAATAACACAATCTCTGTACTGTATGGGACGGTATTGACCGGTATGCTTATCCAGAATCTGCTCTTTTCCCACCATCTTTTTGATTCGCATGGCAATGGCCCGGGCTTCCAGCTCGACAGCATTTTCCTCTGTTTCCATCTGCTGCCACTGTGCATCATCTATTTCCACCAATACTATCTCCGTGTTATGCTCCGGTTCTTCATCGGAAGCAGGAAATGCCGCACCATTTCGCAGCATAGCATCCTCATCATATTCCACATTTCCCAATTCCGGACGCATAATCTGACGAAAAATAAAATTCACCCCGTCCAGCACTTCTTTCCGGCTTCGGAAATTTTTGTGAAGATCTACTCTCTGGCAGCCTTCACGGCCATTTTGATAACTATGATATTTTTCCATGAAAATCTCCGGACGGGCCAATCGAAAGCGATAGATACTCTGCTTCACATCCCCTACCATAAACATATTATGCCCGCCATCAGGAATCCGGGAAACCGCGGTTAACAGCAATTCCTGTACATAATTACTGTCCTGATATTCGTCAATCATAATCTCTTCAAAACCAGATGCCAGCTCCCGGGCAGCCTCTGTATAATGACAAAGAATTCCTTTGGAAGTCTCTTCCTGCTCTACCAGAATTTCCAGAGCAAAATGTTCCAGATCTCCAAAATCCAGCATATTCCGTTCCCTTTTTTCCTGAGAAAAACGGCTGGCAAAGGTTCCGGTCAGATCCAGAAGAGCGCACACAGGTACTGCCGCTTCCTTCATATCTGCCAGCACATCCTCCCGGCTCTGAAAATAATATTGCTCCCGCAGGCCATTTAGGAGGGACTTACACTGCTCACGAAGGTATTTCACAAGTTCTTTCTTTTCTTCTGACGCATCGGGATCTTTCTTCCTAGACAGGGCAGTATACTTATGTCCTGCAAATGCTTCATACCGCTTCTGAAACGATTCTGCCTCCAGCAATTTTCTGATCCAGCTGCTGTCGTTTGCCAATGCTTCTTCATAAACACGGGGACCATCCTCCTGACGGATAATCTTTAATGCCTTTTCATTGAGCTGCATCGCCTCCCGAAGGATTTGATCACTGTCTGTGCGCAGCTGCTGCATCCAGATGCTGTTTTCCAGTTCTTCTTCGGTTTCTGCCTGATAGGACTTTTTACATTCCCGAAGCCATCGCTCCGGCAAAGTCGTACTCACGGAGAACTGATACAGCTGCTGTATCAGTTCTTCCATAGAAACATCGCTTTTTCCGGCTGCATAGGCCTCCATCAAAATCAGAAATTCTTCTTTTCCTTCCTCATATGCCTCTTCCAGTACCTGTCGTGCGGTATCCTGCATAAGAAGCTTTAACTCTCCGTCATCGCCTATACGAAATCCCGGATCCAGGTCAATCTTATGAAAATAATTCCGCACCACATAAGAGCAAAAACTGTCAATGGTTGTGATCTGTGCATGATGCAGCAAAGATGACTGCCGCTGCAGATGCACATTGTCCGGTTCTTCGCCTAACTTTTTTTCTATCGCAGCACCAATACGCTCCCGCATCTCACCGGCGGCTGCTTTGGTAAATGTCACCACCAGCAGACGGTCCAGATCGATGGGGTGCACCGGATCTGTCACTCTGGACAGGATCCGCTCCACCAGTACTGCTGTTTTTCCGGAACCGGCAGCCGCACTGACTAAAATATTCTTATCGCGCAGGTCAATGACCTGCTTCTGTTCTTCGGTCCATGCTGTGCTCACGATTCCACTTCCTTCCTCATTTTTTCCCAGATTTCATCCGGCTTCTGCTCCTTTAATCTACGGAAATGATAACCCGGTATCTTTTCATCAAATCCACAGATACTATGATACGGACAGTAAGTACAGGCATTTTTCTTACCCATACTGTAGGGAGCCGTCTCTGCCTTTCCGTCCAGAATATCCCGGCCGATCTCACGGGCCTTTTGATTTACATAACTTCCCATTACCTGGAACATTTCCCGGGAAGCCACACTGGACGTTTTCGAAAAACTTCCGTCTTTGTTATAGGATACGGGAATCACACCCGATGCTTTGGTTCCCTGGGGACTTACCGTTACATCCATCTTTGCGACTATTTCCGGTTCTGCCAGTACCAGACCGCCCAGTTTCAGCTGTTTCAACAATCTTTCCTGGATCTTTTCCGGCGTTTCCTTACCTTCCCGGTCTAAAACAGGATCTTTTACATGATAATAAAAAACTCCTCCCGGGATGATTTCTTTATTCGGAAATTCTCTCTGCTCCATTTCCAGCGCAGCATTCATATACAGCACCAGCTGCAGCTGCAGTCCATGATACAACGCTACCAGATCAAACGCCGTATTACCCGATTTATAGTCAACAACCTTTACATAAACCCGATCCTCTTCCCTGCATAGATCCAACCGGTCAATCCTGCCCCTGAGCCGGATCTTCTCTTCCTCTGACAAGGCAATCTGCACGCTGTCCAGAGAATCCGTTACAGCAAAAGAAACTTCAAATCGATGCGGCTCAAACTGCCCTTTTTCTATCTGCTTTTGCACTGCCCATACGGTTCTTCCTAAAATTCGTTTGACACGGCAGATCATATATTCATTTCTGGCAGTACTGTGAAGAATGGTATTGCCATAATCTCCGGTCACAGCCTCCACACTTTCCTCAATCAGCTGTGTCCGCACGGTATCCTCTAAATCTCTCCACTGCAATCCCATCTGATGCAATTTTCGGGAAAATACTTCCAACGCCTGATGGACTACATTTCCAAGATCGGAAGCCTTAAATTCATACCGTTCCCGTTCTCTGGCCTGTATGCCGTATTCCAGAAAATGAGCAAACGCACAGGCGGCAAAGCGCTCCAGTCTGGTAGCACTGTTTTCCAGCACCGTTCCGTACAGAGCATGGGCCGCACTTTTTCCGATCGCATCCTGCGGATTTTCATAAAACGCGGCTTCCAGTAATTTACGGATCTGAGGCAGCCTTTTTTCCTGACTGCAATACCACTGATACAAAGACTCCCACTGTTTTGATACCTCTTCCGGTTCCCGCAAAAAGCCCTCTGCTACATAGGTCATTCCCTGATCCGGAGTCTGAATATAAGACAGTTTTGCCCTTTCTTCTTCCTCATCCTGTACCTTAATGGAAGGAAACATCTGCAAAAGGCTGCCGATCACAAAGGCCGGGCCGATACTCTCCCCCTTTTCACTGGATCTGCTGTAAAACAGATAAAGATGTTCCCTGGGTTTTGTCATAGCCAGATATAAATAAAATCTCTGAATACAAAGATTCTCTTTTTCCGTAGGCGCCAGCACTACCCCGGAAGCTTTCAATGTTTCCCGATCCAGATCCGTGATCAGTCCCGGTGAGACTCCGTTTCTCGGAATCCGGTTTTCATTTACTCCGGCAAAAAACAGTACCTTAATATCCTTCAGCCGGGTTCTCTCCATATCTCCCACCAGCACCTGATCACTGGACGGCGGGATAATTCCCACTTTCGCCTCTGTAAATCCAGCCTCCAGCAATTCTTTCCATTCCCGCCTGCTGACAGTCTCGTCTCCCAGCACATCTACCATTTTATCCAGAAGATCCATCACGATCTTATAGATCTGGCTGTATTCCTTTTCCCGCGCACTTTCCTGTATCTGTTCAAAATAGGCCCTCTGTGCTTCCATTTTTTCCTCTATGCGGGCATCCGCCATATACTGGTACAGGGCAAGCGCTCCTTCTCTCACGGAAAATGATTTTTGTTTCATTACGCCTAACAGCGGAAGCAGCGGTTCCACCACCTTTTGACGCAGTTTGTTCAGGGTAGGAACCTCCTCCGGCGGCTGCCCGCGGTAATGGCGCACCCATTCTTCCTTCCACTGGCTGTATCCGCGGATTCCCAGGGCGATACAATAATTTTCCAGAATATCTGTTTCTTCCTCTGTGAGATCGGTCAAACCGCAGCGCAGAAAACGAAACACGCTCTCGTAACTAAAATCTTCTACCACAATGTCCATCAGGGAACGAAGACACTCGATCAGCGGATGCAAAAGCACGGAATGTTTTTCATCCAGAAAACAGGGGATTTGGGCGCGGGCAAAAGCCCAGGCCGCATAATCTCCATATACCTCCAGATCCCCGGTAATGACTGCAAAATCTTTATATTGATATCCTTCTTCCCGTACCATTCGAAGAATCCTGGCAGAAATGGCCTCCATTTCCATCTGCGGATTTTTACAGACAGCTATATGAATTTCCTGCTGTTTTCTGTCATACACAGCCCTGTCATAACGGAACAAATGGCGTTCCAAAAACGCCAGAGCCGGACTGTTGGCAAAACGATCCGCACCGTGACGGGAAATCCAAATCGGTTCTTCTATTTCTGCATGGGTTTCTGCGGCCAGCCGGCAAAGATTCTCCAAGGTCTGACGGCTGAGATAAAAAAGTTCATGAGGATTTCCTGCCCGATACTGACTCACCTGCTTTTTCTTCTCCCTTTCATCCATAGTAAGAGAGACATATATTTTCTCGCATACCTGCAGCAATTCTCCCAACAGTTTTCCCTGCACCGGAGTAAATCCTGTATAGCCGTCCAGTACCAGCACTGCCTCCTTTAAAAGGGAGGATTCCGGCACATATTTGCACAAAAGATCCAGCACTTCCTCTGCGGTCACATAACTGCCCTCCAGATACTGACGAAATCCCTGATACATTACCCCAATATCCTTTAGCTTATAATACAGCTGCGGTTTTTTTTCACTGGTTTTCAGAAGTACCTCCATGTCATCCACATCGATGCCATACTGCATCAGCTCGGAAACCGTAGATTTCATCTGCGAAATATAGCCTGTCTTCTGAAGCTTGCTTCCCAGTACCGCAAGCTCTCTCTTTTTTTCCTGAGCCACCTTTCTCAGTACCAGACCTTTTCCGGTCTCCTCCAGAATCCTGGCCGAAAACTCCTCATGTTCCGCCAAAATACGATAGGCCAGACGCTCAAAACTAAGGATATCTATATTAAAAATACCCTTTCGCGGATGCAGACTGACGACTTCCTTCTGGATCTGCATGGTAAACTGTTCCGGAACCAGAATCAGATAATTCTTCTCCGGGTGCTCCAGAGATTCCTGTATGATTTTTTCAAATAGAAAATGAGACTTTCCCACACCGGAATTTCCCAAAACGAATTGTAATGACATAGACCTTCCTTTCTCAGCTAACGAATACCGATCTGACACATCTTCATCGCCTCTAACGCATTCGCATGACTCTGCGGCGTCACACCGGCACAACAGGAGGCATCCACAAATACCGGCACCTCCGGTGCGGCCGCTTTTACTAACATAGCATTGGAAATGACACAAATATCCGTACAAAGTCCGATCAGTTCAATCTCATCATAGCCGCCCTGCTGCACCTTCCCTGCCAGCTCCATGGACCCAAAAGTGGGTTTTTCCAGAATCCTTTCTCCTTCTGCCAACGGCTGCAGCCTTTTCGTGAGCATCCATCCCGGCGTGTTCTTCACGCAATGAATCACCGGCAGATGCTTTCCCTCCTGCGTATTCATATAGTCTTCTGTATGGGTATCCAAAGTAAATACCAGTTCCGCTCCGTTTGCTTTCTCCCGGCGTATCTTCTCGGCCACAGGTTCTACTATAGCCTGCGCTTCTTTCGTTCCCAGTGCACCGTCCACAAAATCCTTTTGCATATCTACAATCACTAACAATTTTTTCATAATAATCTCCTTTTATAAATGGAAATGGCCCGTTGTTTTTAGTTCAGTATAGCATAATTAAAGATCGATGTCATATTTCTCTTCTTTCGTTAATATGCTATAGAAAGGAAAACAGGAGGGCGTAATTATGAGTTCAAAAACAAAAATTGTTGTATTACATATGAAAGAGGTCATTTATACTGCCATCTTTCTCATTCTGGCTGTTTCACTGGCTGCAGTGCTCTTTGTCATGTTTGGTTCGAAAGAGGCAAAAGAAACTGCCAATATGTCTGCCAGTCTTTACACGGCCGGTGTCTATACAACGCCCATAACCTTAAACGGAAATACTTTCAATGTGGAAGTTACCGTGGATTCCGATCATATCAATTCCATCGCACTGACCAATTTAAGTGAAACTACCACTGCCATGTATCCTCTGATGCAGCCCACTTTAGAGGAAATTTCCAGTCAGATTTATGTCACCCAGTCACTGGAGGGCATTACTTATACCGACGATAACAAGTACACGTCCATGCTGCTGCTGGATGCCATATCCTCTGCATTGGAAAAAGCCTCTGTGGAAAATCAATAACACCGGATATGCTCAAACAGAGGGTACCCCAAAAGTCATAAAACGACTTGAAGAGTACCCTCTGTTTACTTCTATCTCATCCATTACTATCTTCCGATCTTCATTGCACGATATCCAATCAGCACTGTCCAGACATATGCACAGGTCTTGGGAATCATCAGCATTCCCACTGCCGGAATCTGATCCGCAAATAACACCACCGGGATATAGCAGGCAAAACTCAACACTACAGTCAGCCACAAATGCCGGAAAGCCTGATCCTGCATCTTTTTGGCACTTCCATAAAACAGTACAATGATCAGAGCGCCAAGAAGTGCAAAAGGAATGTTGCGGTAAATCGCCCAGGAAAGCGGCGGTTTCGAACTGGTCCATGCATTCTGCGGCATCAGACACAGACCGATACGCATCAGAGCCAAAACCCATACGGCTATGGTTGTGCTCCTATTATTTTCAATCTGGTAACGGGAGCGCCATACATAATAGAGCAAAACATAAAACAGAGTCATGGTAACAGATGTGATCAGTTTTCCAACCCCCAGCGCCACAGTATAGTTTTCCAGTCCGGTAGTACAAAGAGCAATCGCTCTGGGCACCAGATGGAATGCATCCCCGCATCCAAGGGTCACTGCCATAATACCAAACAGCCGGTATTGCTTACGTCCCTCACATCCGCGAATCATTATAATTCCTATGGTGATCACGGACACCAGATATACAATGTCAAAAAGTGTTTCAAATATTGCCTGCATAGACAATTCCTCCTATCCTTTATCTATAACAAATGAAAACCTCAAGAAAACAGCCTCCGTCGAGGCTGTTCATTCTTATAATCTATCCAATTCATCCATCCAGATCCGCACACAGGCATCGCTGGGCATTCTTAAATCTCCTCTCGGGGACACTGCCACGGTTCCCACTTTGGGGCCGTCCGGCAGACAGGACCGTTTAAACTGCTGGGAGAAGAATCTCCAGTAGAACTTCTTCAGCCATTTCAAAATGATTTCTTTCTCATATACATCCCTAAAGGCCAGACAGGCAATGCGATAGAGTTTCGCCGGTGAAAATCCTGCACGCAGCATATAATACAAAAAGAAATCGTGAAGCTCATAAGGCCCTACCAGGTCTTCCGTTTTCTGAGAGATCACACCATCCTTCGGAGGCAGAAGTTCCGGACTTACCGGAGTATCCAGGATATCCAGCAGCACCTCACTTAATTTTTTGTCCTCACAGGTATCTGCATAATACCGTACCAGATGGCGCACCAGAGTTTTGGGAATGGAAGCATTTACACCGTACATGGACATATGATCTCCATTGTAAGTAGCCCATCCCAGCGCCAGCTCGGACAGATCTCCGGTACCAATGACCATACCATTGATCTGATTGGCCAGATCCATGATTACCTGCGTACGTTCTCTCGCCTGGCTGTTCTCATAAGTGACATCGTGTGTATTCTGATCGTGACCGATATCTTTAAAATGCTGCGTTACCGCTTCCTTGATATCCACTTCTTTTAAATCGGCTCCCAGCTTTCTGGTTAATTCACAGGCATTGGTATAGGTTCTGTCTGTGGTTCCGAAGCAGGGCATCGTCACCGCTAAAATCTGTTTTCTTGGAATCTGCAGCATATCAAACGCCCTTGCCGTCACCAACAGGGCAAGAGTAGAATCCAGACCACCGGAAATACCGAGCACTGCATGGGTACAATGGGTATGTTCCAGTCGTTTCTTCAAGCCCATAGCCTGAATATTCAAAATCTCATCACAGCGTTTTGCTCTGTCATGCACAGAGGACGGAACAAATGGCATCTGCGGAAAATAACGTTCCAAGCAGGTTTCTTCTTCCAGCAGGTCAAATTCCACTTCCCAATATCCGGCACGATCAGCCGCAGGATAAGTGGTCATCTTACGTCTTTCACAGGCCAGACGCTGAATATCCAGATCCGCATAGACGATTTTATTGGCAAAACGCTCTCCCTCTGCCAGCAGCACACCATTTTCACCAATTAAGTTGGCACCGCCATAGACCGCATCCTGCGTAGATTCTCCGTCACCTGCAGTGGCATAGATATAACCGCAGACTAAGCTTCCGGACTGACACTGCACCAGCATTTTCCGATAATTTTCTTTCCCGGCGAGTTCATCACTGGCAGAAAGATTTACGATCACATTCGCCCCTGCTATCGCATGACCGATGCTGGGCGGCGCCGGTACCCACAAATCCTCACATATTTCGGCCGCTGCCACAAGTTCCGGCATCGTTTCGGTGGTGAACAGCAGATTCGTTCCAAAGGGGATCTGTCTTCCCCTCCAGGAAATCATTTCTACCGTATCCTCTGCCGGAGCAAAATGCCGTGCTTCATAAAATTCATTATAATTCGGCAGATTGGTCTTGGGCACCAGTCCCAGAATCTGCCCATTGCTGATGGCCGCCGCCACATTATACAGTTTCTGATTCCATGCGAACGGAAGTCCTACAAAAATCAGGCCATCCATATCCTTTGTCTTTTCTGCCAGCCAAAGTAAGGACTGCTCCGCACTTGCAAGCAGAGCCGGCTGCCAGAACAGATCCCCGCAGGTATAGCCGGTGATACACAGTTCCGGCAAAACCATAATCTTGGCTCCATTCTCATGCATTTTGCAGATTACTTCCCATATTGCCTCTCTGTTGGCTACACAATCCGCCACCTGTACTTTCGGCGTACCGGCTGCCACTTTAATAAAACCGTCTCTCATATTGTCCTCCTAGTTTCTGGCCAATTCCAGAAGTTCCTTCAGCTCTTCCACAGAAAATGTATAATTGCGATTGCAGAAATGACAATTCAGTTCCACTTCTTTTCCTTCCTCTATCAGTTCCTGCAAATCCTTTTCTCCTACACTGATCAGCGCTTTTGCCACACGATCCTTGGAACAATTACAGTAAAATTCTGCCTCTACGGTATCATTTATCTCCAGATCCATTCCTTTTAATACGGTCTCCAGCAGTTCTTCCGGAGTCATCCCCTGATCCAGCATGGCCGTAACTGAATGAATATGACTTAAATTTTCTTCTAATGCAGCAATGACCTTTTCTTCTGCATAAGGCATCAGCTGCACAATAAAACCGCCCGCTCTTTTTACGGTATTATTTTTTTCCATCAGTACGCCCAGTCCTACGGAAGAAGGCACCTGCTCACTGGAGGCAAAATAATACGTCAGATCATCACCGATCTCTCCTGTCTGCAGCTGAACCTGACCGGAATACGGCTCTTTCAGTCCCAGATCCTTGATCACATTCAGGATTCCGTGTCCCACAGCGCCTCCTACATCCAGTTTGCCCTTTTCATTGGCCGGAAGCATGACCTGCGGATTCCTCACATAACCTTTTACCCTTCCTTTTGCATCCGCGGTAACCGTAATCCCGCCGATAGGGCCATCCCCGATCACCTGAAGGGTCAGAACGTCTCTGTCGCCTTTCATCATCACACCCATCATAGTGCCTGCGGTCAGCAGACGTCCCAAAGCCGCAGTTGCTACCGGACTGGTATTGTGTGCCGCTCTGGCATCTTCCACCAAATCTCTGGTGGTAGCGGCAAAGGCCCGAATCTGATGATTGGCAGCCGTTGCCCTTACAATATAATCTTTCATAATATCCCTCTTTCCTTATCTTCGCTTGCCATGTTCTCTCGCCAACACATAAATCCGCTCACTGTCATCCCGGGGCGGTTCATGGGTAAACGCATCATAGGACGTTATATATTCCAACCCTGCCTCTTTCAGCAATCTTTTTATTGTATGGATTTCATAAGCCTTTTGCAGATGGGTCTCCTCGTACTTCCGGAACAAGCCATTTTCCTCCGGAATAAAAAGCGTCAGATCGTATTCATTGATGGCTTCTTCTTCGTCATAAAAATTCTCCCAGATAAAACTGCCGTCTTCCCGATTCTCCGCAATCGTATCATCGCCCACCTGCTGATACTTATATACCGTATTCAGATCAAAAAGAAAGAGCCCTCCCGGATCCAGATAATTATTCACCAGCCGGAATACTTTCAGCAGATCCTCTTCTTCCAGAATATAATTCATGGAATCGCATACGGACACGATCGCACGAACTGTGCCATATAATTCAAATTCCCGCATATCCTGCAGCAGATATAAGATCCCGCTTCCGGATCGTTCCCGTTTTTCCGCCGCAATTTCCAGCATGTCCTCAGAATTATCCACACCGATCATATCATATCCCCGGTCAGCCAGAAGCTGTGTCATACTGCCGGTTCCGCAGCCCAGTTCCAGCACCAGGCCATCTTCTATCCCATATTCTTTTAATAATTCCTCCAGATAATCACACCATTCCTCATAGGGAATGTTGTCCATGAACATGTCATATACTCTGGCAAAACTTTGATATGCACTCATAAGCTCTCCCTGATTTTCTTCTAAAACACCTCAGACTACGGGTATTTCCCGCAATGTCCTGACACTTTAGTGTAACAAGTTTTCCCGGAAAACGCAATAACTGCTTGAAGTACGAAAGATATCTGTATATAATAGAATCCGCTAAGTATTTCTAAACAATAGATGAGGTGAATATACATGCAACAAACAACTACACGAGAAAATAAAATGGGATATCTGCCAATTCCCCGGCTTTTGCTGGAAATGTCCCTCCCCATTATACTGTCTATGTTGGTACAGGCTCTTTATAATATTGTGGACAGTGTATTCGTAGCCCGTATCAGTGAAGACGCCCTGACTGCCGTGTCTTTAGTATTTCCCATACAAAATCTGATGATTGCGGTGGCTGCAGGAACCGGTGTAGGCGTCAATGCCATTCTTTCCCGGAATCTGGGCGCCAAACAGTATGAACGGGCTAATCTGGCTGCCCAAAACGGTATCTTTATCTTCCTCTGCAGTGCCGTAGTTTTTGCTGTACTGGGAACTTCTCTGTCCTCATTTTTTATGAACGTACAGACCTCTGACACAACCATCTGCCATTACGGCATCCAGTATATGATGATCATCACCGGCTGCAGTATTTTCGTATTTATGCAGGTTCTCATGGAACGTCTGCTGCAGTCTACCGGCCGTTCTTTTTATTCCATGCTGTCACAGGGACTGGGCGCCATCATAAATATCATTCTGGACCCTATTTTCATTTTCGGTTTATTCGGCTTCCCGCGGCTGGAAGTAATCGGTGCCGCTTTTGCCACAGTGATCGGACAGACCTGTGCCATGTTATTGGGCCTGTACCTGAATATCCGCAAAAATCCGGAAATTAATATCAATATGCGGCATTTCCGCCCCAACGTAATGATTATCAAAAAAATCTACGCGGTGGGTGTCCCTTCCATCATTGTCCAGGCCATAGGTTCCGTCATGACTTTTGGCATGAATAAAATCCTGTTAATGTTCACACCTACGGCGACTGCCGTATTTGGTGTTTATTTCCGCCTGCAAAGTTTCATCTTTATGCCGGTATTTGGTTTAAACAATGGTATGGTTCCCATTGTTGCCTTCAACTACGGAGCACAAAATGCAAAGCGTATGATGTCTACCATAAAACTCAGCATTGCTGCAGCAGTAAGCATCATGCTGGTGGGGCTGGCTATCTTCCAGTTTTGCCCGGCACAGCTTCTTCATATTTTCAATGCTTCTCCGGAAATGTTGGAAATCGGTGTCCCTGCTTTGCGTATCATCAGCCTCAGTTTCCTGTTTGCCGGATTTTGCATTGTGGTAGGTTCTGTATTTCAGGCTCTCGGCAATGGCATCTATAGCCTGATTACCTCTGTCTGCCGACAACTCCTGGCAATCCTTCCCATCGCATTTGCTTTTGCCAAAATCTGGGGCCTGTCCGCCGTATGGTGGTCCATTCCGCTGGCAGAAATTGTATCGGTACTTCTGTCTGCCATTCTTTTCCGACGGATTTATAGAAAAAAAATTAAGCCGTTAACACGGCAATTTCCGAATTAAAACAAAAATCAAAGCCTCAGCAGACTGTGATATCTGCCGGGGCTTTTCATTATATAGGAAAGGAAAGTTCGTCCTATATGATAAAACCCTCCGGGGATGCGCACGCAAACGCAATCAAAAACAGAAAGGAAATTAAAAATGGAACACATCATTGGCATTACTCTGAGAAGAAAAACCGATTACTCTATAAAAACCACATGGAGCATACCTGTCATCTGCCTTTTATACATCCTGGTCATAACAACAGTCAGTCATCATCCGCATGCCCGAATCCCGTGGGAAGAATCCGCCTCTCTTACTGCGATGACGGATTCCATAGAAAAGGAAGAACTCCTCCCTGAAATTCTACCTTCCCGTCCGGGAACAGAGAATACCGTTATCCCATCCGGCATAACACGGATGATCGAAACAAACAGGAAGATCCTTTCAGGTCCGGATCTGGGAGAAAAGATAATGACAGAGGAAACCGGTGCAGCACAGCCTGCTGTAAGTCCTGCAGAGCCAACAAATACAACCGCATGCAACACAGAAGAAAGGAATCCCAATATCCCAAAGACAGCCCCAAATTCCCCGGCTGTCCCATCTCAGGAGGCAGAGGACAGTACGGTCGTCCTTACCGGCATTACCTGCCGTACTGCCCTCAGACAGGATTACTGTGTGGGAAGCACAGAAACGGTCCCTGCATTAGAAGTGTATGCACAGCGGTCCGATGGAAGTACCCAGAAACTGGAAACAGGATCCTACCAGACGGGCAGCCTGGATACGACATCCGCAGGATCCAAGACCTTATCTGTCCGTTACGGTGACTATGAGATCGAACTGCCTTATCAGGTGGTAGAGTATACGATCACCCTGCATCCAAACGGCGGCAATTATCCGGTGGACTGCCTTACTGCCAGGGACTACAGGGCCAAGCTGCCGGGAGACCCGAAGAAAGTAGGCTGTCAGAGCGGAAGCTGGTATTACGATGAAGCCTGTACGATACCGGTAAAAACAGACCAGCTGACATTAGCCGCGGGACAGACTCACATGGATCTGTATGCCGGTTATGAAGAAACCGGGGGATTTATACTGGATGAAGAGGGATATGTGATCGGATATGAAGGAGAGATGACGGATACCCTGATGCTCCCGGAGCATTGTGTCGGTGTACGGGCAGGCGCATTTTCAGAAGAAGCTGCGGGAGCCGTAAAATATGTATACATCCCGGCCAATGTCGCGGATATCGAGCCAGGAGCGTTCCGGGCGATGCGGGGAGTAAAGGATTATCTGGTGATCGCAGAAGGAAATCCGGCCTACTGCAGCATCAACGGTATGATCGTGAGCAGAGATGAAAGCCGGCTGTGCGTCTATCCGGCGGGAAGACGAGGCGAAGATTATCTGCCGGATACGATCACCTGCATCGAAGACTATGCTTTCTATGGAGCATCCCTTTCTGCACTGGTCATAGAGACAGAAGAACCGCCCACACTGAAAGGAGCCCACTGCTTTTCGAACTGCAATGTGACATTTCTGGTCTCCGGAAGTTGCCTGGAGCAATACAGAGAATCTTTTATCGAATACGGACTGAACGAACGGGTGGAGGAAATGGACTGATTTCACCCTGCCAATTGCATGATCACGAAAACTGGTTTATCTCCTCATCATAACAATAATCAATCCCCGCCAGTTTTTCTTTCAGCTCTTCTTCTGAAATTTGAAGGCTGCTGCACAGTTCCGTTAAGGAAGGATAATGGTCTCTCAACTGGGTGTTTACATAACTCAATAACATAACTGGATCTTTCGGTATCATAAATTTCCATTCCTTTCAAAAAGTCTATACTAAAAGTTAATATCCGTTCAGCCCGCGCCATTCGCCCATTTTGTGAAGCATGGCTGAACTTTTAAAACAAAAAATAAGCTTTACTGTATCCTTTGCATACTACCGCAAAAGATACAGTAAAGCAAGAACATAACAATATACTACTTCACTTTCGCTGTCAAGTCGCCATTTTCCACATCAATCAAAATCACATCTTCCATGGACACCGTTCCGGAAAGAATCAATTTTGCAGATAAGGTTTCCACATATTTCTGCAAATACCGCTTCAGCGGACGGGCTCCGTATACGGGATCATAACCGCCCTCTATCACATATTCTTTCGCCGGCTGAGTTAATTCCAGAGACAACTCCTGCGCTTTCAGACGTTCATTCAGTTCTTCAATCAGCAAATCTACAATATGGCCAATATTATCCTTTGTTAACGGCTTAAACAGAATAATCTCATCCAGACGATTTAAGAATTCCGGACGGAAATGAGCCCGCAGTTCTTTATTTACCAGTTCTTCACATTCCGGACTGATATCGCCGCTCTGGGTAATGCCATCCAGCAGATAGGAAGAACCCAGATTGGAAGTCATGATCAAAATTGTATTTTTAAAATCTACCGTTCTGCCCTGAGAGTCTGTAATACGTCCGTCGTCCAGTACCTGCAGAAGTACATTAAACACATCCGGATGTGCTTTTTCAATCTCATCAAACAGCACAACGCTGTAAGGTTTTCTTCTTACTGCTTCGGTCAGCTGTCCGCCTTCCTCATATCCTACATATCCGGGAGGCGCTCCGATCAAACGGGACACGGAATGTTTCTCCATATACTCGCTCATATCAATACGCACCATATTCTGCTCATCGTCAAATAACGTACGTGCCAGAGTTTTCGCAAGCTCCGTCTTGCCTACTCCGGTAGGACCTAAAAACAGGAAAGAACCGATAGGTTTTCCCGGATCTTTGATTCCTGCTTTAGAACGCAGGATGGCATCTGTCACCTTGGTAACTGCCTCATCCTGACCAATAACCCATCTGTGCAGTTCACTTTCCAAGCCCAGGATTTTCGTTCTTTCTCCCTCGGTCAGCTTCGCTACCGGGATACCCGTCCAGCGGGAAATAATCCTGGCAATTTCTTCGTCCGTTACACTTTCGTGAACCAGAGACAGATCCTGATTCTTAACCTTTTCTTCCTCAATTTCCAACTGTTTTTGCAGTTCAGGCAGTTTCCCGTACTGCAGTTCCGCAGCCCGGTTCAGATCATAATTTCTCTGCGCCATCTGAATCTCATTATTCATGGCCTCAATCTGCTCTCTCAGCTTCTGCAGACGTTCCACCGTAGTCTTCTCGTTATCCCACTGTGCCTTGCTGCTCTGAAATTCAGAACGCAGTTCTGCTAATTCTCTCTGCAGATTCTCCAAACGTTCCTGACTGAGTTTATCCGTTTCTTTTTTCAATGCAGCCTCTTCGATCTCCATCTGCATGATACGCCGGCTTTTTTCATCCAGTTCTGTAGGCATGGAATCCAGCTCGGTCTTGATCAGAGCGCAGGCTTCATCTACCAGGTCAATGGCCTTATCCGGCAAAAAACGATCGGAAATATAGCGATCTGACAAAGTTGCAGCCGCTACCAGCGCACCATCTGTAATCTTAACCCCATGAAATACTTCATATCTTTCCTTCAAACCTCTCAGAATAGAAATGGTATCCTCTACCGTGGGTTCATCCACCATAACCGGCTGGAAACGGCGCTCCAATGCGGGATCCTTTTCAATATACTGACGGTATTCATCCAGAGTTGTGGCACCAATACAGTGCAATTCTCCCCGGGCCAGCATAGGCTTTAACATGTTGCCGGCATCCATAGCGCCATCTGTCTTACCGGCGCCTACAATCAGATGCAGCTCATCAATAAAGAGAATGATCTGGCCGTCGCTCTTTTTCACTTCTTCCAGAACTGCTTTCAGACGCTCTTCAAACTCACCTCGGTATTTGGCTCCAGCCACCAGCGCGCCCATATCCAGCGCAAATATTTTCTTATCCTTCAGCCCTTCCGGCACATCTCCCCGGACAATACGCTGGGCAAGACCTTCTACAGCTGCCGTTTTACCAACACCGGGCTCGCCGATCAGCACCGGATTATTTTTTGTTTTACGGGAAAGAATCCGAATCACATTACGGATCTCCGCATCCCGGCCAATGACCGGATCCAGTTTCTGATTCCTTGCCTTTTCTACCAGATCTTCTCCATATTTATTCAGGGTATCGTAAGTTGCTTCCGGATCATCTGTGGTTACCCGCTGATTTCCCCGCACGGTACTAAGGGCCTGAAGAAACCGTTCTCTGGTAATTCCATATTCCTGAAACAGCTTTTTGAGCGCCGGGCTCGGATTTCTAAGCAGAGAAAGGAAAAGATGCTCTACAGAAACATATTCATCTCCCATGGCCTTTGCTTCATCTTCCGCGCTCACCAGAGCCTTATTTAAGTACTGACCAATATAAGGCTGACCTCCGGAAACCTTGGTTCTGGCCTTAATCGCCTGCTCCGTACTGTCTAAAAAAGACGCTTTGTTAATTTCCATCTTCTCTATTAATTTTAAAATCAGGCTGTCATCCTGTCGGAGCAGATTATACAGCAAATGTTCCTGTTCCACTTCCTGATTGCCAAACTCATATGCTGTTTTTTCTAAATCCTGCACTGCCTGTATAGACTTTTGCGTAAATTTGCTTATATTCATAATGATTCCTCCTTATTCTCCATTCGATAATATTTTAAAATCATTATCTGTTCTATAACTACTATAACACAGTTTTTTCAAAAAGCAAGCTATTTTTATCATTTTATTTATTTTTCCGTAAAGTTCATTTCTATATACTTAAAAACGCCCACCGGACGTTTTCTTTGCATGCTTGACAACAAAAAAACAGGACCCCACAAAAGAGATCCTGTTCTATATACTATGTACTGACTATACTAAACGTCTTACAGAAAGAATGGTTCTGTATGCCGCATTGCCGCTGACCTTGATACCATCTCTTGCATTACTTGCATGTACAATCTGTCCACCGCCCATGTAAATAGCAACATGTCCGGAATAACAAATCAAATCGCCCGGCATCGCATCTGCATAAGATACACCCACACCGTAACTTCTCTGTGCTGATGAAGAATGAGGAAGGGAAACACCAAAGTGGCCATACACTAACATGGTGAAACCAGAACAGTCCGCACCATTTGTAAGGCTTTCTCCGCCCCATACATAAGGATTGCCAACAAACTGCAGTGCATAACTGACAACAGAAGCACCTACACCACTGTAAGATGGTTTACTGGTAGATGAGCTTCCCGAAGAGCTGCTGCTTCCGGATGAACTGCTTCCAGATGAGCCGCTTCCGGATGAGCTATTGCCGGATGAATTGCTGTTGGATGAACTATTGTTAGAGGAAGCATTATTGGAAGAACTATTATTATTCTTAGATGCTGCTTCTGCTGCTCTTGCTGCTTCTTCCGCTTCACGCTGCTTTTCTGCTTCAATCTCAGCTAATGCTGCTGTCTGCTGCTGCAGTAAACTCTGATACTCTGCAGCCTGTTCCTGTGCAACCGCAATCTGAGATTCATAATCGCTCTGCGTAGCTCTCATACGTTCCAGAGAAGTCTCCAGTTCTACCTGCTGTGCTTCAAAATCCTGCTGCATAACTTCCAGTTCGGCTTTATCGCTTTCCAGCTGGTTGCTCAGATCTGTAACTTCCTGTACAACAGCTACAAACTTCTCAAGGCTTTCTCTGTCATAATCATACATCTTCTGTGTATATTCTGCTTTATTCAATAAAGTGGTAATATCTTTTGCTTCCAGAAGCATCTGTGCCCATGCAGTATCTCCGCCGTTCTCATAAAGATACTGGATTCTCAGCTTCATTGCTTCGTACTGTTCATCTCTGTCGGCCTCTGCTATCTTTAACTCTTCTTTTGTCTCTTCAATCTGTACTTCCTTCTGACTGATCTCATCTTCCAGGATGTTAACCTGTGTGATGATCTCTACCAGATCCTCATTTGTATCGCTGATCTCTGCTCTTAAAGCGGAGGTCTTTTCCTCTAAATTACTGATCTTTGCATTGGCTGCTGACAATTGACTGCTTGTCGCCGCTTTCTGCTCTTTTAACTTCTGTTCCCTGGTAGTTGCCCCTACAGACACGACCTGACCAAAGCAAAGAATAAACGCCAGTGTCACACATACTAATTTTCTTTTCATATCGTTAAAACCTCTTATTTAATTCCGCTTATCTTCGGGTATCATCTTAAAATGTCATCCTATGTTTCGTAATAAATTTGAAACATTTTTTATCATTTCTTTTACATTTTAACATAGACTATTAATGGATGCAAGTCCCTGTCCGAAAAAACCTTTCAATTTCTCAGCATGGAAACTGCAGAACTGCTCCCGATCCGGGAACACCCCTCCTCTAAATACTGACGCATATCCTCCTCAGAATGGATCCCTCCGGCAGCCTTTATCTTTACCTCAGGACCTATTTTTTCCCGGAATAAACGCACATCTTCATGAGTTGCCCCGCCGCTTCCAAAACCGGTAGAAGTCTTAATATAGTCCGCTCCGGCTTCTGTTACGATCTCACATAATTTTATCTTTTCCTCTTCCGTCAGATAACAGGTCTCTACAATTACTTTCAATATCTTTTCCCCGGTAATTTTTTTCAAAAGAGCGATTTCTTCCTTCACCCGGTCAAAACGGCCATTTTTCACATCCCCTATATTAATTACCATATCGATTTCATCGGCACCGTACTCCAGAGCAATGCGCGTTTCTTCTGCCTTCACCGCCGTCACATGATATCCCAGAGGAAATCCGATCACAGTACAGATACAAAGTGCATTTCCAAAATGTTCTTTCACTTCTTTTACATAAGAAGGAGGAATACACACAGATGCCGTCTGATTCTCTATCGCTTCTTTGCATAACTGCTCAATTTCTTTCCAGGAAGCAAATGCTTTTAACTGTGTATGATCAATATATTGTAATATTTCTTTCTTTTCCATCGTAACCTCATTTCTTTTAGCCGATCTCTGCCAATACCATTATTTTCTGTACTTCGCCGGGGTTTTCTTCTATTACGATTGCCTTCTCCAGCACTTCCAGGGCGCTGGCGATTTTCTTTCCATCCGAAGTATATAAGGTGGCAATGGGATCCCCCGCAGTAACCTTCATACCCGCCTTTTTATGCAGATAAATACCTGCCAGCAGATCGATGTGGCTTTCTTTATTTTCCCGGCCCGCTCCTAAAAGCGCAGATGCCACGCCGCACTGCTTTGCATTGATATGCGCCAGATAACCGGATTCCTTTGCCCGCACCACGTAGGAACAGGCTGCACGACCCAAACGTTCTGTTTCTCTGACGATCCTTTTGTCACCACCCTGTGCTTTCACCATCTCTTCAAATTTAGTAAGAGCACTTCCGGTTTCCAGAGCCCTCTGTGCCTTCGCCATACATTCCTTCAATTCACCCTCTCCGGCCAGGTACAGCATATTGCCGGCAAGGGCAATACACAACTGATTCAAATCATCCGGACCTTTTCCTTCCAGTGTAGCAATGGCTTCCTCCACTTCCAGAGAATTGCCGATGGCATTGCCGAGAGGTTCCTCCATATTGGTAATCAGGGCTTTGGTTTTTCGTCCTGCAAGCCGCCCAATTTCCACCATTTTCTCCGCCAATGCTTTCGCATCTTCATAGCGTTCCATAAAAGCACCGCTTCCGGTCTTTACATCCAGCAGAATACATTCGCTCCCCGCAGCCAGTTTCTTACTCATAATGGACGCTGCGATCAGCGGAATACTCTCTACGGTTCCAGTCACATCACGAAGCGCATACAGCTTTTTGTCTGCCGGAGTCAGATTCTCAGACTGACCGATCACACTGACTCCTACCGTATTCACAATATCAAAAAAACGGTCTCGGGAAAGGCTGGTCTGAAAACCTGGAATGGATTCCAGCTTATCTACCGTACCTCCGGTAAATCCCAGACCTCTGCCGGACATTTTTGCAACCTTAACACCGCATGCTGCCACGATAGGAGCCACGATCAGGGTAGTTTTATCTCCCACACCTCCGGTAGAATGTTTGTCTACTTTAATTCCTGATATCTCAGACAGATCTACCATATCTCCGGAACGGGCCATAGCATCGGTCAGAACCAGCAGTTCCTGGTCATTCATTCCATTGAAATATACTGCCATAAGAAATGCCGACATTTGATAATCAGGAATATTGTCCTCTGCATATTCCTGGACCATCCATTGTATTTCTTTCTCTGTCAGTTCTTTTCCATCCCTTTTTTTACTGATGATATCTATCATTCGCATCATAAAAACCTCCCGTGCCTTTGTACTGCTACAAATGAAAGCTCTCCGGCAGCAGCTCACCCAATGTCATTTCTTTGTAATCGATCTCGTTTTTTACCGCCAAAATTATAAAATCTTCTTTACAGAATTCTGCCATTACCTGACGACAGATGCCACAGGGCATACAATACTGCTCTGCATCCTGATCCTTTAGGCTTCCCGCAATGGCAATCGCCTGAAACTCTGTCTCACCCTCAGACACTGCCTTAGAAATCGCTGTCCGCTCTCCGCAGATGCCCGCAGGATAAGATGAATTTTCCACGTTACATCCCGTATAAATCTTTCCGCTTTTTCCAAGCAATGCTGCACCCACATGAAACTGAGAATAGGGAGCATAAGCCATTTTTTTAGCTTCTATTGCCTTTTGTATCAATATTTCCCGATTCCATTCCAACATAAACGCCCCTTTCTAATACTTTTTCCAGCTGTTGCGTGACAAAAGTAATAATACCGGCATCAATTCTAATCTCCCCGCCAGCATATCAAAAATCAAAATCCATTTTGAAAACGCCGAAAAACCGGCAAAATTCATGGTCGGACCTACATCCGCCAGACCCGGACCAATATTATTGATCGTAGCCGCTACCGCTGTAAAATTAGTGGTAAAACCAAAATTATCCAGCGAGATCAGCAGGGTGGAGCCTAAAAGGATCAAAAAATGCAGGCCGATAAAAATAGCCACAGAATGGACTACCCCATCGGTAACTACATGCTGATCTATAAAAATCTGGCGAACTGCTCTCGGATGGATCAGGCTGTTTAATTCTTTTTTTATCGCTTTCACTAAAATCAGAATACGGGATACCTTAATACCGCCGCCGGTACTTCCCGAACAGGCTCCTATAAACATCAGACATACCAGAATCATCTTAGAAAATTCCGGCCATTGTTCATAATCAACGGTGGCAAAACCTGTAGTAGTAATAATAGAGCCTACCTGGAAGAAGGCATGCCGCAGAGTCTCACCCACAGAATCATACAGATCCCGGATATTCCATCCGATCAGCAAAGAAGATGCAAGAATGATCCCCAGATAAGTACGGACATCTTCCATTTTCAATACCTGCAGGGGCTTCTTCATTAAAATGAAAAAATAGGCTGAAAAGTTAATTCCGCTCAGCACCATAAAGATAGTAACGGTATTCTGGATCGCCGGCCGATAGCTGGCAAGGCTGTCTGCCTTCACGCCGAATCCTCCGGTTCCCACCGTACCGAATGTGGTCGTCATAGCTTCAAATACAGGCATTCCCCAAAACAACAGTATCACAAATTCTGTCACGGTCAGTATAAAATATATCTTATATAAAACACTGGCCGTATCTCTGACCTTAGGGAGCAGTTTTCCCACAACGGGCCCCGTACTTTCCGCTTTCATCATATTCATGTCATATCCGCCGGCCAACGGCAGTATTGCCATCATCAATACGAATACTCCCATGCCGCCCAGCCAATGGCTGAAACTGCGCCAGAACAGATTGCTGTACTGCAGCGCTTCTACATCGGGCAAAATACTGGCTCCCGTGGTAGTAAATCCGGATACCATTTCAAATACAGCATCCGTAAAATTCGGAATATCTCCGCTAATCACAAGGGGAAGTGCCCCGAACAGACTCAAAACCAGCCAGCTTAGGGAAACGATCACAAACCCTTCTTTTGCATAGAGGGACGTATCTTTGGGCCTTTTCCAGCTGCAGAAAAAGCCTAACAGACAGCATATTACTGCCACTGCCGCGTAAGCCACACCGGCCTTTTCTCTGTATATGACTGCCGTTACGCCGGGCAAAAGCAAGAAAATCGCCTCAAATCTTAAGGCATATCCCAACACATATTTCACAAGTCCATAATTCATACGTCAATCAATCTCCCAAAATATCTCTGATATCAAACAGACTGTGCTTAGACATAATAATCACAGTATCCCCTACCTCAATGGTACTATGACCCGTTGGCATCATAATATCGCCATTTCGATTAATACAGCATACCAGAATATTCTTCCTGATCTGCAGCTGGGACAGCGGTACCCCTACCACCGGAGATTTCTCTTTTATATAAAATTCCAGCGCTTCTGCGCCGCCATCCATCTTATACAGATTTTCCACATTACTTTCCAGGGAATCCTGCATGGAACGGGCATACTGAAGAATATACTGTGCTGTCAAAAATTTCGGATAAACAATACTGTCCAAATTCAGCTCATCAATCACTTCGTCAAAATTAATTCTGTTAATCTTCGTAACTAATTTTGCCTTAGATATCTTCCGCGCAAAAAGCGTAACCATAATATTTTCTTCATCATTATCGGTAAGCGCAGCAAAACCTTCTATCTCATCAATTCCTTCTTCCTGCAGAAGCTTCTTATCTGTTCCATCCCCCAAAACGATATTGGCTTTGGGCAAAAGCTCGCTCAGTTCCTGACAACGTTTTGCATCCTGCTCAATAATCTTTACATCAATGCCGGACCGAAGAAGTCTTTCTGCCAGATAATACGTAAGTCTGCCGCCTCCGATCAGCATGGTATTCTTTACCCGCTTTGTCTCAACACCGATTCTCTTAAAGAATTCACCGGCTTTTTTATGGGGCGCTATAATAGAAACAATGTCCTTTTCCTGCAGGACAAAATCACCGGACGGAATCTGCACTTCATCGTCCCGTTTTACCATGCAGACCAGAATATTACATCTTAACCTTGCATGGATATCCATAACCTTCATATTATGAAGAATGGATCCTTCCTTCACTCTAAAATGCAAAAGTTCTACTTTGCCTTTTGAAAATGTTTCTATGGTAATTGCAGATGGAAAACGAAAAATTCTTGCGACTTCCATGGCTGCGGTATATTCCGGATTAATAATCATAGCCAGTCCGAATTCTTTTTTCAAAAATTCTATCTCCCGGCTGTAAATAGGATTACGCACACGGGCAATAATCTTACAGCCGCCGGCCTTCCTCGCGATCAGGCAGCACAGCAGGTTCTTTTCATCTGATTCTGTCACTGCGATTAAAAGATCGGTATTCTCTACCCCTGCCTCTTTTAACGAATTGTAACTGCTGCCGTCTCCCACCTGTCCCATCACATCAAAATCATTTGTCACCTTCGTGATGCGGTCTGCATTCCTGTCCAGAACTGTAATATTATGCTCTTCTTTACTTAAATGCTCAACCAGGGTATATCCTACTTTTCCACACCCTACAATCAATATTTGCATGGTTCTCCTCCATTACTTTTTCAGTTACTCATCCATTTCACATCATAGCAATTTCTTCCCTGTTTGTAAAGACACAGCTCCCGCCCTTCTTAATATCGCAAAAAGAAAGACCCAGTGTCTTTTATGCCGCACAACACCGGACCTTTCCCTTTTTAAATAAAAATGCAGAGTGGATCACACTTCATTTAACCTGTCTATTACATTAAAACCATGACGGTTCAACAGCTGACGCGCCTCTTCCTGATATGCGGTATGAAAAATCATAACCGGCGCGTGATTGGTTTCACTGATATAGGAATAAATATAATTTACACTGACATTTCCGTCCGCCAATACTTCTAACATTTGATTCAGACATCCCGGCTCATCTGCCAGTTCCACCGCCAGTACTCTTCCTACGCGTACCATCATATGCTGCTCTTCTAAAGCCTTCTTTGCTTCTTCCGGCCTGTCTACGATCATTCTTAAAATCCCAAATTCCGGGGAATCAAACGTAGATATCGCACGAAGATTAATATCTTTTTGCCGTAAGATATGAGTAACCTTCATCAAACTTCCAGGCTGATTGTCAATAAAAACAGATAATTGCTGTATCATATTATAAACCCTTCCTCTCTGTAGTAATTTTATTGTATTCCGTCCGGATTCTCACGTCAATTCCTTTATGCTTCCGTCACTGATTTTACGGTCAGAATCCTATTTTCCACTGTAAAGTGCACTTCATACCCTGCAAAAACAAAACCATATATTCTCTGGGGATCCTGCTGATAGGAAGGCCTTGGATCCTGCTGCAATACTTTTATCAATGCCCTTTGCTTATCCTTTTGTACTTTTTCCAGCAAATATGCCGGAAACTCCACAGTCAGATTCTCACTCTGCAGATGATCGGTAAACCCTCCGGCTGCTTCGGGATGGCTGTCCGCATAAGGAAGATACGGTTTGATATCAAAAATGGGCGTTCCATCCATCAGATCAGCTCCGGCCACATGCAATATGGGACCCCACTTAGGATGCATCTCCACCTGTTTCAACCGCACGGATGAAAGGCCCACCGCATTAGGACGAAACGGAGAGCGGGTGGCAAAGACTCCCATTCTGGTATTTCCTCCCAATTTCGGAGGCCGCACAGTAGGCGACCAGTTTTCTCTGATTGCCTGAGAAAACTGCCAGATAAGCCAAATATGAGAAAAACCCTCCAGGCCTCTCACCGCTTCCTGACATCGGTACTCTTCTTCGAATATAATCCTGCCTTCGATTTCTTCTATCAGACCGCTCTGTCTGGGAATCCCAAACTTCGTAGGAAAATCACAGTGCAGATGTCCTATGATCTTCATGGAATATGTCCGTTCCATAACTGCGCCCTCTACTGTCCGCCTGCTGCGCGGTAATCGCAGTTTCTGCATCCGCCTTCCCTATCCGTCTCCTCACGGCAGTAGGCGCCTGACCACTGACTGATACTGACCAGAATAGGGAGTACAGACTCTCCTTTTGGCGTCAGACAGTATTCTACCTTTGGCGGAATCTCATCGTATTGCTTTCTCTGTACCATTTCATCCCCAATCAATTCCTTTAGGTTCGATGACAGCACTGCATCTGTAATATTTCCCATCTCTTTGCGCAGAGCACTGTAGCGCATCACTTTTCGGTTAGCCAGTACACATATAATTCTGGACTTCCATTTTCCGCCAAATACTTCCAAACCATATTCCAACGGACACCGGATATCTTTTTCCAGTTTCAACTGATACATTTTCATCACTCCTTACGTTCCTATTATAAAGAGCTCCCTTTAAAAACGCAAGCTGCTATGCAAAACAATAGTAACTAATAAATTGACTTATATCTTGTTTTTCTATAACAACTCACCTATACTAAGGATAGTAACTATATCATGCAGAGGAGGTTTTTTCATGAACGAAAAAGTTATTAAAGTGTTAAACGAGCAGATCTGGTATCTTGCTACCTATTCTGACGAAGCAAACTGTGTACCTGTAGGATTCAAAAGCGTAACCGAAGACGGTAAATTATTAGTCGGCGACGTCATGCTGAACCTCACCATGAAGAATGTACAGGCAAACGGAAAAATTGCAGTATCCGTATGTGATCTGAAAACATCAGAAGGCTATCAGATCAAAGGAACTGCTGAATATTTAAGCGAAGGCCCGATCGTAGAAAACCTGCAGAAAATTGCTGCCGAGAAATTCCACGGTGCACTGGCCTGCAAGGGTGCTTTATTGATCACACCGGAAAAAGTTCTGGTTACCACACCTGGCCCGGACAACGGAAAAGCAATTTAGTTATTCTTCTTAAAAAGAAATACCTGGAATCTGTCACGATCCAGGTATTTCTCTTTTTTTATATTCTTCAGTTTTAAATCATTTTGTGAATTGGCATATAGGATATGAGGAGTCTATCCGTTATACACGCAAAATATTTAATATTTTTTCTTTTTTGCGGCATTTCTGCCAGAAACTGCCGCATCCATAATTTTAATCGTAGAATTTTTCTTTCTGGCTAACACTATGATCTGTTTTGCATCTTCTTTGGTAAAGAATAACTGTTTGCTTGCATTCCCTTTACCAATATGGAGAGCAATTAATTCCGGATGATTCCGATCTTCACGGACGATGGAATTAATATCAGACCAATTCCATAAATCGTAATGCGTGGTAATACGCATCTGATAATAAATTTCCAGACCACGTTCCGTAACCACCGTATCTTTTTTCATTAACAGTGTCAGTATGTACAACACACCGAACAGAGAAACTACATAATAGCCTGTGGCGATACCGCCTGCCAGCAGGATAAATGACATCACCCACCAGCCTTGTGTCACCCATTTCTTACGCTGTTTTAATGCCCTGGCATAATAGATCGGACCGGTTAATGATTCCCAGGGAAGATGCACTTCTCTCACAATGATAACTCCTTTCGAAATTAAGCGTGAACCTGTGGAGCCTTGCCTGCTTCACGCAGAGCTTCCAGGTTTTTAACTGCGATCTCGTGTTCTTTTTCAGGAGCTTTTGCCGGTTTGCCAGCCTTTGTTCTGCCTAACAGATTCGTGTAAGAACCGTCAGCCCAGAAGATGTTGCGTCCTAAGAATGCAGTAATGGCAGCATAAATCGGGTTCAGCAGGTTAACGAATGCAAATGGGAAGTATGCGAATGGGTGAACACCCAGCGTACCCATCTGATAAGCACCGCAGCCAGTCCATGGGAACATAACTGCCCATAAAGTACCACAGTCCTCTAACGTTCGGGACATCATGTTACGTCCCAGACCAAGTTCATCGTATTTTTCCACATATAATGGAGCCGGAACACCGATTCCAAGGAACTGATCGCCCATAGCAGCGTCACAGAACAGAGACGTTACCATAGTAGCTAAGACCAGAGAACCAACAGAGTGGATTTTATTCTTCAAACCGCCAAACAATGTTTCTACGCAGCCGCAGCGCTCAAGAGCTCCGCCGTAGGCAACTGCAAGCAAGATCAGGTTGATCGTCCACATCTGGTGATCCATACCGCCTCGGCTTAGCAGATTATCCGCTAATTCATTTCCGGTTTCAAAAGCGGTACCGTAATGCAGAATATCGAACAGTTCGCCAAGAGAACCGACACCCTGGAACAGCAGTGCAAACAATACACCGCATACTACAGAGATAATGACGCCGATCAGACCGGGAACTTTCATAATACAGACAATGATAATGACCAAAATAGGAATCATCATCAGAGGGCTTACATTAAAGGAATCTGCAAGAGCTGCCTGAAGGTCAACAGCAACCTGTGGATCGTAATTGGATGTATCAATGTTCATACCTAAAATAGCATATAAAACCAGTGCAACGATAAAAGTAGGACCCGTTGTGGAAACCATCGCTGTAACGTGGTCAAACAGACCGGTTTCAGAAACTGCTGCAGCTAAGTTAGTTGTATCTGACAGAGGAGAAAATTTATCTCCAACGTATGCACCGGAGATGATCATACCAGCGGTAAGCGCCGGATTGATACCAAGACCTGCACCAATACCCAGGAAAGCAATACCGATGGTAGCGGTAGCCGTCCAGGAGGAACCACAGGCCAGACCTACAACTGCACACATAAGACATCCTACCGGAAGAAACAGAGCCGGTGTCAGCAAATTCAGACCATGATAGATCAGGGATGGAATGGTACCTGAAATAATGAAAGATGCAACAAGGATACCTACTGTACACAAGATCAGGATAGCTTCCATAGTAGCGTTAAGGCGATCCAGCATACCAGCCAGCATATCTGAGAAACTGTGGCCGCAAAGACAGCCGATAATACATGCTACTATGATAGCGCAAAGCAAGGGCATATGCGCGTCGACATAATAACCTTCGAAAGCAAGATCGTAGATCATGAGTCCCATCATTACCACGATTGGAAGCAGCGCCTCAAAAACATTAGGAAGACGTACTGCTCTTGGTTGTTTTTCATTTTTTGTCATGATTTTTCCTTCTTTCTCCATTTTATTATTCATGGGATGCTTTTTTTCGGAAGAGTTCCGAAATATATAATAGCCCTGCTAAGGAAACCCTCCTCTCTGCCCTAACAGAGGACCATCCAAAGTGAATGCCGCCATATGTTTGGCGACAATATGGAAGTTTTATTTTGTTAATTTGTTATAATTATTATACAATTTATACTGTCAAAATAACGTCAAAAATTAACATTTTTTATAAAAAAATAAAAAAAATATAAATTTTTTTGTGCACTTTTTACCGCTTTTAAGCGGGAAATCGTTAATATAATAACGGGCAAAATTTACTCTACAACTCGAAAAATCCCCGGATCATCATCGATTCCGGGGATTCTTTACTCCTATATCCTTACTGTCAATTAAAATATAACTTCCATTCCCACCTTCTGAGGCTTTAGACCGCAGGATTCATAGAACTTCATGGCGCTCTCATTTAATGCCCATACATTTAACGTCACATTATAACAGTTCTGCTCCTTTGCAAAAGCAATGACATAGTCATAAATCTGCCTGCCGATATGCTGTCCCCGTCTGCTTTCGTCCACACAAAGATCATCAATGTATAATGTCTTGATATCTGTCAGAATATTATCATTTAAGTGCTGCTGGAAAATACAGAAAGCGTATCCCAGTACCTGCTCCTCTTCATCAACACCCACAAAAATAGGTCTGGCATCATCGTGAATTAACGCGACCAGCTCCTCTTCTGTGTATTTTTCACAATCTGCCTTAAATAAATCCGGTCTTCCGTTATGATGCACCATCAACACCTGGCGCAAAAGGGACTGCAGGCCATTTAAGTCTCTCTCCTCTGCTCTTCGAATCTTCATCGCTGTCTTTCCTTCTTTCCCTGTATACACTTATTTTACAAAAAATATTCATTCTTGCTGTAAACAGATACCAGTCCGCCCAAAAACTGGCTCATTTTTTCATGTACTGCCGGCGGCATAATACGGGCATTCTTTGGACAAACTGCTGTGCAGGCCAGACAGAAGATACATTTTTCCTGGCTGGTAATCACTCCGTCTTCTCCTATGGAGATTGCTCCTGTAGGGCAGGCCTTCTCACAGCTTCCGCACTGATCGCAGCCCTCCAGGCTAATCGGTGCCGACGGGGAACCGTTTCTCTCCTTATAGGGACGATTACCCGGAACCGTTACTTCCGTATCTATGCCCTTTGCTACTTTCTCCAGTACCTTCTGTGCGAATTCTTTGATCTGCTTCACATCCTCATCATCCGGTCTGCCTGCTGCCACTTCCGTAATAATGGAATGACGGGCCACAAATCCGCCCCCTGCAATAACCTGAAATCCATTTTCTGTCAGTATGTCTTTCAGTTCTAATAACGCATCATCATACGCACGGTTTCCATAAACCACCAAAGCAACCGCTTTCTTTCCCTGGCCTTTCAGGCCTGCCAGCTTTTCTTCCAGATAGACCGGAATCCGGCCTCCGAATACAGGCACTGCTACAACCGTCAATTCCTCTGCTGGATCTGCGATCCTTTCTGTTCTGTTTCCCAAATTGCATTCTTTCACCTGTTCTGCGATTTCCTCACAGAAACAGCTGCCTACTTCTTTTGTTCCTCCTGTGGGACTAAAATAATAAAAATCTGCACCACTGAGCATAATTTTCCTTCTTTCTATCATCACGATTACATTTTTACTTCTCTGTCTTTTTTACCTTTTCGGTTTACAGGAACAGCCGATCCCCAGGGCTCCTTCCCCGGTATGGCAGGAAATACCCAGCGACAACTGATCGCTTAAGATCTCCATTCCGGGAAAATAAGCACGGATTTCTTCTTCCCACCCTTTTGTGGTTTCTTCATCTGCACTGGATGCCGCCATCAAATACAGCTCACCTTTTTCGTAATATTCCCTGTATGTGACTTCCATCTCGTGCTTCATGGCCTCCAGCATTTCTTTTCTGGCTTTTTTCATGCCGCGGCACTTTTTATAGCTGTCCAGCTTTCCGATATTCAGAGATAAAATAGGGTTTATATGCAGCACAGTCCCTATGGCTGCCGCTGCCGGTGTGATCCGTCCGCCTTTTTTCAAAAACTCCAGCGTCTCTACTGCAATATAGATCGCCATTTTATCCTTTGCTTCTTCCAGGATCTGTTTTATCTGCTCCGCACGATACCCCTCTTTTGCCAACTCCAGTGCGTCCAATATGGAGCGATGCATAGGCGTGGCAATACGGCCATTATCTACTACAAATACTTTACCTGCAAATTCTTCTTCCGCTGCCAGCATCCGGGCCGTATCACAAGAACCGCTCAGACCGCTGCTGAGCGGCATATAAAGTATCTGTTCATACTCCTGCAGAGCTTCCTGCCAGATCTGCACCACCATCTCCGGTGACGGCTGTGACGTGGATACGTTTTCCCCTGCATTCAGCTTTTTAAAAAATTCCTCTCTGGTTATGGAAACATTTTCATAATAACAATCCTCGCCGAAATAAAATGGCATAGGAAGCACTTTGACGCCCAAACGCTCTGCTTCCTCCAGTGTAATTCCGCCATGACTGTCTGTTACTACGCCAACTGCGTTCATCTAATCGCTCCATTCACTCTTCATCATTTTAACAGTAAAAGAGGGCAGGGACTGCCCGGCTGTCTCCACAGCCGGAAAATTCCCCTGCCACACAATCCTATACTCTATTATTCTCCACGGAAAAATGCTTTCACTGCGTCCAGTGTTTTTTCAATATCCTCTTCCGTGTGCGCATTGGAAAGAAACATTGCTTCAAACTGAGACGGTGCCAGATGAATCCCCGCATGCAGCATATGTGCAAAATAACGGCCAAAGGCTTCCGTATCCGAAGTCTTCGCTGTTGCATAATCCACAACCGCTTCTCTGGTAAAGAACATACAGCCCAAAGATGCCTCGTAATTGATCTGGCAGGGAACTTCATATTCCTTCAGAATCTGCTTCATACCGCCATATAACTTCTCGCCCATTTGCTGAAGTTTTTCATAAATTTCCGGATGCTCATACAGGATTTTCAACTGGGTAAGGCCGGCTGTCATGGCAATCGGATTGCCGCTTAAGGTACCTGCCTGATATACGCTTCCCACCGGAGCAATCAGCTCCATAATCTCTTTTCGTCCGCCGTATGCGCCTACCGGCATACCGGCACCGATGATCTTTCCATAGGTAACCAGATCCGGACGAATTCCGAAATATCCCGCTGCTCCCGTAAATCCCAAACGGAATCCGGTAATAACTTCATCGAAAATCAAAAGGGCGTGGTTTTCATCGCAGAGTCTGCGCAGCCCTTCCAGGAATCCGGCTGCCGGAGGTACAACTCCCATATTGGCACCAAGGGGTTCCACGATAACAGCTGCTACCTGTTCTTTACTTTCTGCAAATAACTGCTTTACGCTTTCCAGATCGTTATAGACAGCAATCATAGTATCCTGGGTACATCCTTTGGGTACTCCGGCGCTGTCCGGCACTCCGCTTGTCATCACACCGCTGCCTGCGCTTACCAGCATGGCATCGCTGTGTCCGTGATAACATCCGGCAAACTTAATAATCTTATTTTTACCGGTATAACCTCTGGCTACACGGATCGCACTCATAACCGCTTCAGTTCCGGAATTGACCATACGGATCATTTCCACCGCAGGAATTCTCTCGCAGATATATTCTGCAATTTCCACTTCAATCTCTGTCGCACAGCCAAAACTCAGACCATCCTGTGCCGCTTTTACAACGGCATCCTTAATCTCTTCATGATTGTGTCCCAGGATCATAGGACCCCAGGAATCGATATAATCGATATATACATTACCATCTACATCAAATATTTTGCTTCCCACAGCGCCCTGTATAAAACGGGGATTTTCTCCCACAGAGCCATAAGCCCGCACCGGACTGTTCACTCCGCCGGGGATAACTTTCACCGCTCTTTGAAATAACTCTTCTGATCTTGTCATTATCCAATTCTCCCCTCATCGATATACTGCGCCAGTTCCTTTGCAAAGTAAGTCAGATAAATATCAGCACCGGCACGATATGTACTCACTGCCATTTCACAGATAATCTTTTCTTCTTCAATATAACCTAAGCGTGCAGCTGCTTTTACCATCGCATATTCTCCGCTGACACTGTATGCAGCAATAGGCAGATTAATTTCTTTGGATACTTCAGAGATGATATCCAGGTAAGATAACGCAGGCTTCACCATGATAATATCTGCGCCCTCCTGCACATCTAAAAGGGCCTCTTTCATGCCCTCTTTCCGATTATGGTAATCCATCTGATATCCTTTCCGATCACCAAAGGAAGGAGCGCTTCCCGCCGCATCACGGAAAGGACCATAAAAAGCAGAAGCGTATTTTACCGCATAGGACATAATCGGAGTTTCTTTATACCCTTGTCCATCCAGCGCCCGGCGCATGGCCAGAATACGGCCATCCATCATATCCGAAGGAGCCACCATATCTGCACCTGCCTCCACGTGGGACAGCGCGGTCTTGCAAAGCAGATCTAACGTGGCGTCATTTTCCACATGCTCTCCGCAAAGCACGCCGCAATGGCCGTGAGAAGTATATTCACACATGCATACATCTGTAATGTAATACAAATTCGGAAACTGTCTCTTTGCTTCCTGCAGTGCCCGCTGCACAATGCCATCCTCTGCATAGGCCTGGCTTCCTGCCTCATCTTTATGATCCGGAATGCCGAACAGCATAACAGAAGGAACACCGGCCTTACTCAAACGTTCCAGTTCATAGGGGAGACGATCCACACTATAGCGGTACTGTCCTTCCATAGAAGGGATTTCTTCCTCAATATTTTCTCCATCTTTTACAAAAAGCGGATAGATCAGAGAATTTTTATCTACTCTGGTTTCTCTTACCATCTTCCGCAAAGTTTCATTTCCCCGCAGTCTTCTGGGTCTTTGAATCATATCCATACTACTCACACTCCTTTTGATATGGGAAGAGGGGGCATCTCATACAGCACCCCCCGCGTTTTCCTCTTATGCTTTTAATTGTATAACCAGTTCAACCAGACTGTCAATGGTCGCCTTTTGGGCCATATAGGTCTGCATACCCAGCGCATCTGCTGCCGCTTTTGTCTGCTTTCCAATGCAGGCAGCCCGCACCAGAGAATAATCCAGACCTTTTGTTGCCTCGGCAAAGCCTCTTACGGTAGAAGCACTGGTAAATACGGCACAATCAATATTGCCTTCTTCAAATTCTTTACATTCATCAATTACATCCTGCTTTTCATATACGGTGTCGTAGGTAGGAATATCCTCAATCACCAGTTCTTTCTTTTTCAGAGCTTCTAAGATCTCGTGACTGCCGATCTTTGCTCTTGGGATCAGAATATGCTCTCCTCCCTGGCAGGCCTCTGCCAACGCTTCGCCTAAATGAGCACCATCATATACTTCCGGCATCAGATCCGTATAAAGACCGCGTTTTTCCAGCTCTTTTTTCGTTCCTGTTCCGATTGCCGCAAACTTTACATTTCCCAGCGCCCGAATATCCAGATGCTGTTTCTGCATTTCTACAAAAAATACTTTTACCCCGGTAGGACTGGTAAAGGCAATCCACTGATAACTGTCCATCTTCGCAAAAGCAGCGTGAAGCTGGCTCTGATCCTCCAGTGGAATGGTCTTGATCGCCGGCAGTTCTAACACTTCTGCTCCCTGCAGTCTTAATTTCTCAGACATCTTAGAGATCAGATCCTTTGGTCTGGTTACCAGTACCCGATATCCCGCCAACGGCAGTTTCTCATACCAGGCAAACTTTTCTTCCAGCTGACATACTTTTCCTACTACAATAACAGCAGGCGCCTGAATCTTCGCCTTGGCTGCCTCTTCTTTCAAAGTGGATACTGTCGCCACCACCCGACGCTGTCTGGCTGTGGTTCCCTGCTGCAGCACAGCTGCAGGCATATCCGGATCCATTCCCGCCTCTATCAGACCGGAACAGATATCGCCCATGGCGGTCACACCCATCAAAAAGACCAGTGTACCTTTTGTCTGCACTAATGCCTTAAAATCAATATCATAAGCTTCTCCTGCCCTTTTGTGGCCGGTAATGATATGCAAAGAAGAGCAAAAATCCCGATGAGTCACCGGTATTCCGTTGTAAGCGGGAACGGACAAAGGAGAGGTAATTCCCGGCACAACTTCATAGGGAATTCCGTGTTGTTCTAAAAGTTCCAGTTCTTCTCCGCCTCTGCCGAAAAGGAAAGGATCACCGCCTTTTAACCGCACAACCCGGTATCCTTTCTGCGCTTCCTCCAGCAATACTTCATTAATTCTCCACTGAGACATGGTATGGTGATTTGCCCGTTTTCCCACATCAATACATTTTGCACCCTCTGGAATCAGAGACAGCACGCCATGTCCCACCAGACTGTCATATACTACTACCTCTGCATTCTGCAGGGTCTGATATCCTTTCAGCGTAAAAAGCCCCACATCACCCGGGCCGGCACCTACCAGCCATACTTTACCTTCCGCCATCTATTTTCCACCTTTCATCTTATCTCGCAAATTCTTTGCCAGCGCAATTCCCATAGCCTCTGCCTGATCCGGCGTTCCGTCCAGTTCACCGGTACAGTACTGTCCGGTCTCTTCTTCATAATACAGCCCCCGCAGATGGATCCTGCCGTCTGTTACTGTAGCATGAGCTGCCACAGGTGAAGAACATCCGCCATCCAGATAGCGCACAAAGGCCCGCTCAGCCAGCGCCGCATAAGTGGCATTGGCATCCCGATATTCATCCAGATAAGAGTAGTCCTCTCCTTTTCTGCCCTGCACTGCCAGGATTCCCTGACCTGCTGACGGGATGATCTCATCCGGTTCAAAATAACGACTGATCCTGTCTTCCAGACCCAGACGCTTTAATCCGGCCGCTGCCAGCACCAGAGCTCCGTATTCTCCTTCATCCAGCTTTCTCAGCCGTGTAATAACATTTCCTCTGACACTTTTAAATTCTACTCCCGGAAAAAGTTTTGCAAGCTGCAGAGTTCTCCTGAGACTGCTGGACCCGATCGGTTTCTTACCCTGATATTCCTTTACTCCTTTGGGAAGCACCAGAACATCTCTCGGATCCTCTCTTCTGGAATAAGCCACTACCGGTAATTCTTCCGGCACTTCCATGGGCAGATCCTTCAAACTATGTACGGAAATATCACTGCGTTTATCCAGCAGAGCCTTATCCAGCTCTTTTACAAACAATCCTTTGCCGCCCACCTGATCCAGCGTGCGGTCCAGTATGATATCTCCTGTGGTCTTCATGGTGAGAATCTTCACTTCCGCCTCAGGACAGTGCGCCTGTATAAAGGACTGTACCATTTCACTTTGTGTCACTGCCAGCTTGCTCTCCCGGCTTCCGATTGTAATCACTTTTCTTTCCATATTCGCTGCTCCTTATTGTCCATTCTCCAAATATTGCTGCAGCTTCTGCCGCATTTCTTTTGCCGCCTTATGGTCACGTCCCCCTGCATTGATACCGATAACAACCTGATCGGTCTTTATCACACCTGGAAAATGAAAATCACATTTATGCTGATTGCTGGCTACATTCACTGCGATTCCCAGACATTTGCATGCACTGTAAATCTCATCATTCAGCAAATGATCGTCCGTCACTGCCAGCACCAGATCCGCATCATACAGATCCTCTCTGTCATACAGACGTTTTTCATAGGTGATCCGGCCTTCCTCTGCCATCTGCAAAATCGCCGGTTCTGCTTTGGGTGCAATCACCAGAATCTCTCCGACAAAATCCAGTAAAGTCTCTACTCTTCTGGCTGCAATCTTTCCGGCACCGATCACCACTGCCTTTTTCTCCGACAGATCTACAAACATGGGAAACAGTGCCTTATTCTTCATACAATCGCTCCAGTCCTGCCACACATTCTGCAAATGCTTCCTGCTCCAGCGAATCTCTCAGGCCAAAAATCATTTTATTGACTACTTTTCCCGCTGCCGTATCAATGACCTCCAAAAGCATTTCCCGGTCACTTTCCTCCATAGGAGTTTTATTCAATATTTTCATAATACGAAGATTCAGATCATTGACTGCTTCTGCCTTTATTTCCTGTATTCTGGGGAACAGGTCTTTTCCGGTAAACCAGTTATGAAACTCTTCCATCTGCGCGTGGATAATGACTCCCGCTTTTTCCAGGCTCTCCTGCATCTTCAAAGATGTGGGATCCATTTTAAAGCTGTCAATATCATACAGCGTCACATCTTCCAGCTGATCCAGTCCCGGCTCAATATCTCTTGGAACAGCCAGGTCAATCAAAAGCAGCGGCTTAGTTCGCTTAACCGATGCAAAACTTTCCACAGTTAAAGTAAAATTAGGACTTGCCGTAGCGCTGACTACCAGATCGCACTGCGGTACATAGTCCATACGTTCCCCGTAATTAATTCGCTTGCAGCCCTGAGGAATATTGACAATTCCGCTGCGGTACTGGCGCACGGTAACAGTAACATCCGCGCCTTCTTCCCGCAGGGTCTGCGCAGCCAGTTTACCCATCTCTCCGTTGCCGATCACCATACAGGTTTTTCCCTGCACGGAGTAATTTCGGTCGGCCAGGAAACGGATGGCCTGGTGAATAACAGAAGTATTTCCATGGGAAAATACCACTTCTGTTTTTACTTTTTTTCCTGCTGTCACGGCCATACGGAACAAAACTTCCAGTACGTTGTCCGTGCAAAAATGTTCTCTGGAAAGAGACAGAGCAGCTTTTATCTGAGTAATAATCTGATCTTCTGCCAAAATCTGAGACTTTAGTCCGCTGGTGAGATAAAAAAGATGTTCCACTGCCTCCTGTCCTTCACGGAACACGAAATATTCCCGGTACTGACTGGATTCCACGCCCTTTATGCTGCACAGCTTTTCAAGCAGACAGCCATCCCAGTCTTCTACCGTACTGGCCCATATCTCCATACGATTGCAGGTGGAAAGAATAATACATCCCAGAATTCCTTCTTCCCCATAAAATGCTTCCATAGCAGCTCCTGCATTTTTTTTCGTAAAGGAAAACAGAGCACGAATGTCCACGGGCGCCTTATTATGATCGATTCCTAACATTTGTATACTCATTGTTTTCTCTCTCTTTCGTTTCAATCTTTTTTCATCATATCATATGCCCCGGAAAAGTCAAAGGATTTTCAACATCCTTTTTTTTGACGCTTTTTAGACGTGGAATCCATTGACTTAATAGATTCTGTGGTTTAGAATGAAGTTAATTAAATACGACAGGTGCTCATAATAATGAGAGAATAGGGAAGTAAGTTAAAGCTTACACGGTCACGCCGCTGTATGGGAAGAGCAAAGCTTTACGATGCCACTGGATTACCGGGAAGGCAAAGCTGCGCAGAGAGGCCCTTAGTCAGAAGACCTGCCTGTGGTATCGATTTGCACTTAAGTTACGAACGATGGCTGGGTGTAGGAACTGTTTTTATCTGAGAATCAGATATCGTTTCTGTTCTCCGGATTCTCTTAAGTTCCCTTGTCCATCTGTATTCGTACAGATGGCTTTTTTATTTACATTGTTCAATTTCTACTAGGAAAAGGAGTAATGAAAATGACAAAAAAACAAAAAAACATTCTGGTACTTGCAAGTATTCTTGCGCTGACTTTTGGCATGCTTTCCAACGTAAATGCCATGCATATCATGGAAGGGTATCTTCCGGGAAGCTTCTGCATCGCCTGGGGCGCGATCTGTGTCCCGTTTCTGATCGCCGGATTCTTCTCCATCCGTAAAACTTTAAATGAAAACCGCAAGTCGCTGATCATCCTGGCAATGTGCGGCGCATTCATTTTTGTAATTTCATCTTTGAAAATACCATCCGTAACAGGAAGCTGTTCTCACATGACCGGCACCGGCATGGGCGCCATCTTATTCGGTCCTACTGCAGTCAGCATCCTTGGCATTATCGTATTGATCTTCCAGGCCATCTTACTGGCTCATGGCGGTCTGACAACCTTAGGTGCCAATACATTTTCCATGGCAATTGCCGGACCACTGGTAACTTTTGGTCTGTTTAAATTATGTCAGAAATTAAATGTGAATAAAAGAGTCAGCGTGTTTATCGCAGCTGCTGCAGGTGATCTGTGTACATACTGTATTACCAGCTTACAGCTGGCTATGGCTTACCCCTCTGAGCAGGGCGGCGTTGCTGCTTCCGCAGTGAAGTTCCTGGGCGTATTCGCCCCAACGCAGATACCTCTGGCTGTTATTGAAGGAATTCTTACCGTAATCATCATTATCGGTCTGGAATCTTTCGCGAAACCAGAATTGAAAGCAATCGGTTATATAAAGGAAAAGGAGGCTTAGAAATGAGCAAAAATAAAAAAACAGTTATCATTTTACTTGTTGTTGCCATTTTAATCGCAGTGATTCCGTTTTTTGCATTAAAAGGTGCCGAATTCGGCGGATCCGATGATGCGGGAAGCGTTATGGTAGAAGAAATTCAGGGCGAATCCTACGAACCCTGGTTCACTCCCGTTCTGGAAAGCTACATCGGCGGAGAACTTCCGGGAGAGATCGAAAGTCTCCTCTTCTGCGTGCAGACCGGCATCGGCGTAGGCATCATCGCATTTTGTATGGGCCGCCTCTATGAAAGGAAAAAGCTCACCGGCAGCGAAATGGCGAGATCATAATTCGTACAGAAAGGATTTTCTACAATGGTCATTGATAAGCTATGTTATTATTCGAAACTGCGATATGTCAATGCCTGTGAAAAATTTATATACGCACTGCTCACACTGTTTTTCTGCGTCTTCAGCAAATCTATGGTGATCGCCGTGCTTGTATTAATCGTAAATGGGGTTCTCACTGTTGGGAAGGGGGGAATCCCTTTTTCCCGTTACAGGCGTTTGATGGTAATTCCACTTGCTTTTCTTTTTTTAAGTACCTTTGCCATCATTATTAATATATCAAAAGTACCCCTGGATGCTTACGCAATTCCTGTAGGCAGCTACTATATTACCAGCAGCCGGGAATCCTTCTTCTTTGGGCTTCAGCTGATCCTTACCGCGCTGGCCAGTGTATCCTGTCTGTATTTCTTATCTCTAAATACACCCATGACAGATATTCTGACCGTCCTGCGCAAATTCCATTGCCCGGAGATTCTCATCGAACTCATGATGCTCATTTATCGCTTTATCTTCGTGCTGATGAATCTGGCATCTGCTATGACTACCGCTCAGGACTGCCGTCTTGGCAATAAGGACTTTCGCACTTCCTGCAAATCCTTCGGAGCCATGGCCTCCACCCTGTTTGTACGGGCCATGAAGAAATCAAACATCCTGTATGACGCAATGGAATCCCGATGCTACAACGGAACGATCCATGTACTGATGGAAAACTATCCGCCCAAGCGAAAGGAAATTCTCTTCCTTATATTATATGAATTATTATTACTGATCATTACTATATGGAGATTAACGATATGAACGACGATATTATTATAAAAGCGGAGAATCTGCATTTTTCCTATGACGATGGAAATTCCCATTCTCTGAACGGCCTGAGTCTGGAAATCCGTCGAGGACGCAAAATTGCCTTTATGGGAGCTAACGGTTCCGGAAAATCCACTTTTTTCCTGTGCTGCAACGGAATCCACAAGCCTGCGAAGGGACAGCTTTTCTTTAACGGCAAGCCGTATGATTATTCCAAGAAAGGACTTTTGGAGCTGCGGAGCAAGGTAGGCATTATCTTCCAGGATCCGGATAACCAGCTGTTTTCTGCCAGCGTGTATCAGGAAATATCTTTTGGAATTCTAAACCTGGGTGCATCCGAAGAAGAAGCAAAAAAAGAGGTAGACGCAGTCATCGAGCATCTGGAAATCACACCCTTCTCTGACAAACCCACTCACGCATTGAGCGGCGGCCAGAAAAAACAGGTATCCATTGCAGATATCCTGGTCATGCATCCGGACATTATCATCCTGGACGAACCGGCTGCTGCCCTGGATCCGAAGCATACCACCCTGGTGAATAAAATCGTCAATCAGATGACGGAGGACGGCATCACCGTCATGATGTCCACCCACGATGTCGACTACGCACTGGAATGGGCGGATGAAATTGCCCTTTTCCATCACGGAAAAGTATTAATGCATGGCTCTCCTCTGGAGGTATTTTCCAACAAGTCCGCTCTGGCCATGACCAATCTGGAGCAGCCTGCTGTACTGCAGCTCTTTGAACGGCTATGCCAAAAAGGAATTTTAAAAGCATCTCTCCCTCTGCCCAGAAATCTGCAGACACTGGAGAGTTATATAGAAAACATCAATATAAAACCATATTACGGAGGAAGTCAACTTATGAACCACGATACCAAAAAAGCGATTTTAGTTGTAAGCTTTGGTACCAGCTATGAAGAAACCAGAAAAGTCACCATTGAGGCAATCGAAAATGCCATCGGCGAGTCCTTCCCGGATTACAGGATCTATCGGGCATGGACCAGCAAAATGATTCTGGCCAAACTAAAGAAACGCGATAACCTACATATTAATAATGTAAAAGAAGCTATGGAACAGATGCGCGCAGACGGCATCACCGATGTAATTATACAGCCTACTCACGTGATCAACGGTATTGAAAATGATCTGATGAAAGACGATGCGCTGGCTTATCAGGAATACTTTAAAACCATCCGCTTCGGCGATCCTCTGCTTACGTCAGTAAGCGACAACGAGGATGTCATCCAGGCAATCGCAGAAGAATTTTCCTGGATGGACAAAGACGAAGCATTAGTGCTGATGGGACATGGCACCACACATTTCTCCAATGCGATCTATGCCGCACTGGATTATACTTTTAAAGATACGGGCCATCCCAATATTTTCCTTGGAACGGTAGAAGCCTATCCTTCCATGAAATCACTTCTTCGTATGTTAAAAGAATATAAACCGAAGAAAATCGTTCTGGCACCGTTCATGATCGTTGCCGGAGATCATGCAAGAAACGATATGGACGGAAACGATCCGGAATCCTGGAGAAGCCAGTTAGAAGCAGAAGGCTATGAAACCAAATCCGTCCTGAAAGGACTGGGTGAATATGAGGGCATCCGCAACCTGTTTATACAGCATGTAAAAGATGCCATGGAAAAATAAAATACAGCACGCAAAAAGCATATCATTGAGTGAGTGGTATGCTTTTTTTGATGCAGGTTATATCATTCGATTGGTTAAGGTCCCTGCTCCTTCCTGCAAACGCAGCACGCTTCCCTTCAACTATGAGCCAAGATACACATAAGCCTCTCAGGAAAGCCTTCGAGGCTAAGTGTATGCTAGGCTCAGGATTTTCAGGCGCGCTTTCCACATGCATTTGCGGAGAAGGAGCAGGGACTTTGCCACGTCGATTGATAATGACTGGTTAAAGGCACACTCTCTCGTTAGGCTATGCCGGCCGGATGAAAAGCAAACGGGGAATATCACTTTTCGGGCTGCAAGAACCACGTGCCTGTTTCATGGCAAAAACATCAGGAAAAGCGAGTTCGAAGATCCGACGTCTAACGTCTAGTAAGCACTTAGGCTCGAAGGCTTTCCTGAGAGGCTTAGTGCGTCTTGACGGCTAGCTGAGAAGGAGCGGCCGGTTTTATGCCAGGTACAGGCAGCGTGGTTTTAATACCCTAAGAAAGGAAACCTCTTTCCGGAAGAAGCACTTTGTTTTTCCCGAAAAGAGGTCGATTTTTAATGGTATTAAATTTCCCGTTAATCTCTCTTATTATCGATCATATACAGCAGTGCATTGCAGATACATGCAGCAATATTGCTGCCGCCCTTTCTGCCCCGTGCCACGATATACGGCACTTCTGTCTGCATGATCAGCTCTTTGGACTGTACTACATTCACAAATCCAACCGGCACGCCGATGATCAGCTTCGGATCAATCTTTCCTTCCTGAATCAATTCATAAAGACGTACCAGGGCTGTAGGTGCGTTGCCGATGGCAAAAATCAGTTCCTTGCCCATAGCTGCTGCCTTGTCAATGCAAGCGGTAGCACGGGTGGTTCCATTTTCCTTCGCCGTCTTTGCCACATCCTCATCGGACATAAAGCAATATACCTCACCGCCATAGCGAGCCAAAGCTTTTTTATTGATGCCAGCCTTAGCCATCTGCGTATCCGTTACGATGCAGGCGCCATTTTTAATGGCATCTATGGCCTTTTCTACTGCATTTTCTGAAAAGCAAAGATTCTTTGCATAATCGAAATCCGCACTTGTATGAATACAACGCTTTACAACCAATTCTGTTCCGGGGATCAAAGGGGTATCACCCAATTCCTGTGTAATGATTTCAAAGCTTCTGCCTTCAATCTCTCTTGGCAGTACATTCTCTAATTCAACTTTCATAGTACCCTCCTGTCATCACTCAATACCCTCTTCCAGTATCTGATAGATTTTTTTCATATCCAAGTGTTCCCTTAATCCTGCAGCTAAAATATCATACTGGGATTCTTTGAACGCCTGGAAGTCCACTCCGGTCATCTCTGTCACATCAATTCCTTTTATGGCGCCAATGGACTCAATGACTTTTTTTGCCACCTGTTCTTTATCAAAAATGCCGTGAACATAAGATCCATACACATTATCTTTTCTGGCTCCGTCCAATTTATGGATTCCTTCTACGCAATCCGTCAACTGTGTCAGCGGTGCTGCTCCTTCTTTCAGAACCGTTTCGCCCATATGAATTTCATAGCCCTCTAATTCAATGCCATTCAAACATTCCAGCGGGCCCTGCACATCCGTAAAGACACCGGATACCCTGGTACGGGTTTTCTGCTCTTCAAACACGGTATCCATAGGCAGCAGCCCCATTCCTTTCATCGTACCTCCGGCTTCCACACCATTGGGATCGGACAGGGACTCTCCCAGCATCTGATAACCGCCGCACACGCCAAAAATAATCTTTCCTTTGGCGGCTTCCTTTAAAATCATGGCTTCTAATCCGTTCTGACGCATCCACATCAGGTCTTCCATGGTATTTTTGGTTCCGGGCAAAATGATCATGTCCGGATTCTTTAATTCTGACGGATGTTTTACATAACGCAGGGATACGCCGGGAATCACCTCTAAGGCATTAAAATCTGTAAAGTTAGAGATACGCGGAACCCGAATGACTGCAATATCAATAACGCCAACTTCCTGATTTCCGGAAAAACGCTCAGTCAGACTGTCTTCATCTTCTACTTCAATGTTCAGATAAGGCGCCACGCCAACAACAGGAATCTGTGCTTTTTCTTCCAGCATGCGAACACCGGGATCCAGGATTGTCTTATCTCCCCGGAACTTATTAATAATCAGTCCCTTTACCATCTTCTTTTCATCTTCTTCCAGAAGCATGACGGTTCCGATCAGCTGCGCAAATACGCCGCCCCGGTCGATATCTCCTACCAGCAATACCGGAGCCTTTGCCATCCTGGCCATTCCCATATTTACAATATCTTCTTCTTTCAGATTGATTTCTGCAGGGCTTCCTGCGCCCTCGATCACGATAATATCATTTTCATCTGCTAATTTCTGATAAGCCTTCATCACATCGGGAATCAGTTTATGTTTGTATGCAAAATAGTCCCGGGCATTCATCGTCCCGATCACTTCTCCATTCACAATAACCTGAGATCCGGTGTCATTGGTAGGTTTCAACAAAATAGGATTCATGTAAACCGACGGCTTGATGCCTGCACATTCTGCCTGCATTACCTGTGCTCTTCCCATTTCCAGACCTTCCTCTGTAATAAAGGAATTCAATGCCATATTCTGGGATTTGAAAGGAGCCACTTTATAGCCATCCTCTTTAAAAATCCGGCAGAGTCCTGCCGCAAGCAGGCTTTTTCCTGCATTAGACATGGTACCTTGCACCATAATTGCTTTTGCCATATTCTTTCCCTCTTTTCTCTTATGCCTTATCGCGCCCGCCCGAAGGGCATGCCAGTTCTTTCACTGCCTTTGAAAGCACACGCAGCAGCTGGTCATTCTCCCATCTGGTGCGCACTGCAATCCGATAGAACCCTTCCTGCAGGCCGACGTAATTACTGCAGTCTCTGATTAATATCCCCTGTTCCAGACAATACTCCTTCAGACGGCAGGGGCCTTTAAAAAATATATAATTGGCCTGTGAGTCATAGACAGTAAGGCCTATTTCTTTCATCTTTTCTTTCAGATATGGATTTTCTTCATGAACCAGGCGCATTGCCTGCTCCACATAGGCGTTTTCCTGCAAAGCGGCTATTCCGGCTTCCTGGGCCAGTGTGGATACATTCCATGGCTGTGTCACGCACCGTATCTGATCCAGCAGCTGCCGATTGCTGCAAAGCCCGTATCCCAAACGAACTCCTGCCATAGCATACCGCTTGGTAAACGCTTTCAAAATAAAGAAATTCTCATAAGAATGTAAAAACGGCTTCATTGTATGTGCTTCCGGATTTTCTACAAAATCCACAAAACATTCATCCAACACCAAAAACACATGCTTTTCTCTGCACCGCATTAATACTTCTTCCAAAAAGCTGCAAGAGACCAAAAGTCCCGTGGGATTATTGGGATTACACAGGAAAAGCATATCGATCTCCTCTGTAATCTGCTCCAATAACTGCCTTCCGATCCTAAAGCCATCCTGTTCCTGCATCTGATAATAATTCACCTGACAGCCAACCGTTTCCAACGCCTGTTCATATTCCGCAAACGTGGGGGCCGGAAGCAGCGCTCTTTTCGGTTTGCAGGCCAGAGCCAGAGAAAAAACCAGATCCGCAGCGCCATTGCCGCAGATAAGCTGTTCTTCTTCAACCTGTTCATACTTTGCAAGGGCCTTGATCAGCGCTTCGCAATGGACATCCGGATAATGCACGATCTGATCTGCCGCTTTACTGATGGCGTCTTTAATCCTCTGCGGTGTACCCAGGGGATTACAATTCGCCGAAAAATCAATGACATTCGTATGGCGGTAAACGTCACCGCCATGAGTATGCGTTTTCATTCTTGTCTCCTTTTCAGATGCCAATATTGCATCTGTATCTCTTATCATGATCCTGCAGAGTTTTTACAGCAGCAGCCCGATCAAAAGTCTGCAGATGGCAAACAGCACTGTACCCAAAAAGGAACTGAGATACATAAGCTGAATTGCTCTTTTAATGTCATCCCGCACAACAGGACGAAGGCTGTCTCCAATCGTAGGCTTGGAGTAACATTTTCCAAAATACCAGGCATCCCCTGCCAGCTGTACTCCCAGGGCTCCTGCGATCACAGATTCTGTCTGCGCGGAATTGGGGCTTGCATGCTGATACCGGTCACGAAAATAAATTTCTCTGGCTTTCTTTCCATCCAGTTTCAAAAACGGACAGGAAGCAATCATCAGCCACGCAGAAAGACGGGCCGGAATATAGTTGGTAATATCATCCAGTTTTGCCGGATATCTTCCAAAGTTGATATACTTATCACTTTTATAGCCCACCATGGAATCCATGGTATTAATACCTTTATACAAAAACATCAGAGGAGCTCCGCCAATGGCCATATAAAACAGCGGCGCAGTCACACCATCCGACGTATTTTCCGCAATGGTCTCCACGGTAGCTTTCGTCACCCCTTCTTCTGTAAGATTCTGGGTGTCTCTTCCTACGATCATGGATACTGCATGTCTGCTTCCTTCCAGATCTCCCTTCTCCAACTCACGGTATACCTTCATGCTTTCCTGCTCCAGAGATTTTGTGGCAAGCATCTGATAGCACATAAAGCTTTCCACCAGAATTCCGGCCAGTACATTCCACCGGAAAACAAAAAATAAAATAAGAAAAGGAATTCCGCAGCTTCCCAGACAGATCAGAAGAAGCAGGACCATACCCGCTGCCCGCTCTCCTCTTACGGTTGCCGGAAACATACGGCGCAGCACTTTCTCTAATATTGCAATACTGTTTCCTATGATTCTCACCGGATGATACAGCCATCTGGGATCTCCAAACAAAATGTCCAGCACAAATCCGGCAAGCAAAGCAATCACTATCCCATTTTCTAACATATCTTATCCGTCACTTTCCTATTATCTTATCACTGCCTGCACGATCTGTACCAACACTATGGATGCCGTCATCACAAGCTCACAGATCTGCAGAAAAAATCCGGCAAGATCTCCGGTAATACCGCCAAACTGTTTCATGGACATATGATAATACCAGCCAAAGACCGCCAGGGCCGATGCAAAACACACCAATCCGGCTGCCAGATTTACCAGACACATGGCAGCCAGACAAAGCACTGCCAAAACGATACAGGTTTTTCGAACTGTCTGTTTCTGCGCTCCGTCAGAGAAGGTATGCGCCAGCCCTGTATTTTTAGCCATGGGAAACTTCGCAATGCCGTATGCACTCAACGTTCTGGAAAGAACGAACCCGATACAGACAATGGGCAGCAGCCTTAAGGATACCTCGCTGTATACTCCGTAATACAACAGAAAATAGGTAATTCCCACGATAATAGCAAAAGCTCCCGCATGGGAATCTTTCAGAATTTCTAACTTTCGTTCCCGCTCCTGATAAGAGCTTAAAGCATCCGCCGTATCCAGCAGACCATCCAGATGAATTCCCCCGGTGACAAACACCGGAATCAACACCAAAATCACATAATACAGTGTATTTCCTACCCAATGTCCTGCAAAATTGCCCCAAAGCCAGGTAAGAACTCCAATCACTACGCCTACCGCAGGGAAAAAGCACATGGCATACCGCATATTTTCCTTATTCCAGTCACTCTGCGGTACTGGTATTTTGGAATACATCGCCATGGCTATTTTAAAACTGTTCCATAATCGTTTCATATTACTGCTCCAAAACGCACTGCGTTTTTTTCCTCTCTTTTAATACTAACGGTATTCCGTAGACCACTTCCACTACTTTTCCCGCCTTCTGAGCCAGCAGTTGGTTAATCTCTCCCAGATACCGCTGGTATCTTTGGGTTTCCGGATCATAATCCATTCCGTCGGAGACGATCTCATTGGTAACGATCACCAGTTCCCTGGCCTGTGCTGCCAGCGACTGAATTCCTTCTGCCACAGCAGCTACCGTATTTTCTCCGGCACCCTCTTCCTGGAACATTTCATTTGCCACCAGATTAGACATACATTCCAGCAATACCACGCTCTCCGGTTCCAGTTTCAGCTTTTTCAGATTTGTATAACATTCTACCGTATGAAAATTCTTTTTGCTGCGCATCGCCCGATGCCGTGCGATACGCCTGTGGCTTTCTTCATCAAACGGGAACATGGTGGCAATATAAATCCGGTTTGCCTCTCCGAAGGAAAGGATCTCATCCTCCGCATAGGCGGATTTGCCGCTCCCGCTTCCTCCGGTAATTAACGTAATCATATTTCTTATCGCCTCCGGAATCTATTTCAGTTCCTGGTACTGCTCCACACCAATCTGCTCAAAATTACTCATTCCATGATATACTGCACTGGCCAGATCCAGCAGCGGGAAAAAGGCAACCGCTCCTGTACCTTCTCCCAGACACATATCGCAGTGCAGGCAGGGTGAAACTTCCAATGCCTCTAAGATCAGATGCGCAGCCGGTTCTTTGGATACATGAGAAGAAAGCATATAAGATTTTACCTGGGGACAGATAGATGCAGCTACCAGCGCGCCCACAGCGGAAATAAATCCATCGATCACGATCGGGATGTGGCAGGCAGCTCCGCCGATAAACATGCCGGCAATTCCGCCGATATCCAGTCCTCCCACCTTTGCCAGTACATCAATGGCATCTTCTCTATTAGGCTGATGCAGGGCAATGGCGTTTTTGATGGTATCGATTTTTTTCTGAAGACCCGCACTGGTAAGTCCGGCTCCTCTTCCTGTCATCTCCTCTACAGGCTGATTCAGAAGAACGGCTGCCACAGCGCTGCTGGTAGTCGTATTTCCGATGCCCATCTCGCCGGTGGCGATCACCTGATAGCCCTTCTCCTTCAATTCTTCTACCATATGAATCCCTACTTCCAGAGAACGAACCGCTTCCTCTCTGCTCATAGCCCACTCTACTGCCAGATTCTTCGTACCGTAAGCAATCTTATGATTAATAATATTGGTATCCACTGCAACTCCGATATCTACCGGGAAAATATCTGCTCCTGCCGTTTTGCACAAAATGCTGGCAGTTGCTTTTTCCTTCAGAAAATTCTCAGACACAATGGCGGTTACTTCCTGTCCGCTCTGGGTAACGCCTTCCGCTACCACGCCATTGTCTGCACACATAGGTACCAAAGCCTTCTTTTCTACCGGTACCTCCTGATTTCCTGTGATTCCGGCAACGCGAATCAGTAAATCCTCTAATTTACCCAGACTGTGCAGCGGTTTCGCAATATTATCCCAACGTCTCTGGCAAATCTGCATCGCCTGCTCATCCAAAGGCGTGATCTTGTCTAACGCTTCCTGTAAATTCATATCTCCTCATCCTTCTTTCTTTTCTTATATGCTGCTGCACATTCCAGAAAAGCTTTTGGAACGCTGGGATTTCCATAATAATATAAATGAGGAAATCCTGCCAGCAGCGTCTTCGTTCCCCAAAGACAATCCCAGGATCGGGTACTCAGGGGTTTTTTTGCTGTAAAATCATCACCGCAGGCGGTGGAATCAAAATAATGGAACTCATGGGCAGGTATTTCTCCCACCTGTCTGCCAAACACTTCTCCTCTGTCTTCCTGCAGCGTAATATAGCCAAATCGGTTCAACTTCTTCGTGCGATAGGCTGTTCCCTGAATAACACCTGCCATATCCCAGGGATTTCCATCCATATCTTCCATCTGCTGATGCAGATACATGAACCCTCCGCACTCTGCCATGCAGGGCATCTGATGCTCTAAGGCATCCCGGATTTCCTCCCGCATGGAAACATTACGCTCCAGTTCCTCGGCAAACAGCTCCGGATAACCACCGTAGAGAAGCATCCCATCCAGATTCTGCGGCAGGTGTTTATCATGCAGCGGAGAAAAAGGAACCAACTGAGCCCCCATCTGCTTTAACAATCGAAAGTTATCTTCATAAAAAAAACAAAAAGCTTCGTCCTGCGCCACACCGATCCGCACGGTTTCTTCACCGCAGCGGGCAAGAGACCATCCGAAATCCGGGTGAATCTTCTGCAGATCGCAGGTCTCCACCTCCGGCGCTTCCCCTGCCATAGCCAGCAGCCCGTCCAGATCCAGGGTATCTTCTATGATCGCCGCCAGACGTTTTAGCTTCTGACGGAATCCATCTACTTCCTGAGGCATCACAAGTCCCAGATGCCGGCTTTCTAAAATACAGTCTTCTACCTTCGGTACATAACCATATACCTTCACCGGCAACGCTTCCTCGATCATCTTTTTCATACGGGGATACATCATCGGAGACAGCTGATTCAGGATCACGCCCCGGATCTGACTGTTCTCAGTATAGGACAAAAAGCCTTTGATATAAGCCAGAACGGATACACTCATTCCTTTTGCATTTACGATCAAAACAGAAGGTGTCTGTGTTTGGCTGGCCAGATCATAGGCACTGGCTTTGGTGGAAATTCCTCCCACGCCGTCATAATATCCCATGACCCCTTCCATCACTGCCACGTCTGCTTCTTTTGCATTTTCTGTCAAAAGATAATTCAGTACTTCAGGAACGGCAAAAAAAGTATCCAGATTGCGCGATTTGGTTCCAATCACCTTGCTGTGAAACATAGGATCTATATAATCCGGCCCGCACTTGAAGGAAGCAACTTTTAAACCTCTGTCCTTCAAAGCCTGCAAAATCCCACAGGTAATGAGAGTTTTGCCGCTTCCGCTGGCCCCTGCTCCTATGAGAAAACGCGGAATTTTCATGAAGCTTCGCCTCCTGTACAAGAAATAATGTAGATCGGATTTTCTCCCATCATCATATGGTAAGCACCCAGCGTCTTTGCTCTGGCCGCTGATACGCTGACAATATCAACGTCTGTCACCGGCAATTCTTTCACACACCGCAAAGTCTCTGCAACGGTTTCCAGAGCAATGCAGTTAATGACCATCCGCACTTTCGGATTTTTCGCCAGCAGCACTTCCATAATCTGTTTCATATTTCCGGAAGAACCGCCGATAAAAGCATGTGTGGGTACTTCCAATTCGTCCATGGCCTCCGGCGCCAGGCCCTCAACCACGGTCATATTATCAACTCTGAAATGGATCTGATTGCGCCACAGCAATTCTACGGCTGTTTCCTTTTTCTCAATGGCATACACGTGCCCCTTTGACGCCTGTAAAGCCATTTCTATGGATACCGAACCGGTACCAGCACCGATATCATAGCAGACCGCATCCTCTGTCAGACGAAGCTTAGACAGAGAGATACTTCTGACTTCCTCTTTTGTCATCGGTACCTTATCTCTTAAAAATGCCTCATCCGGAATCCCGTGAGTGATGACCTTACGGTCAGGATCAGGATTTTCCAGACACACAACACTTAATACATCACTTTCATAAGAAAGAAACTCTTCCGGTCTGCCGGAAAGAATCTTTTCCTCCGGATAGGACAGATTTTCTCCCACATGAAGGATTACCTGATCCATTCCGTATTTTTTCAGCTTCTTCGCCAGTGCGGCAACACCGTCTCTGGTACCTAAAATCGCAAATACCTTTTTATGCTTCTGTACCAGATCGATTATATTGGCATTTCTCCCATGCAGACTGGTGGCAGCCGCATCGTCCCATGACTTGCCGATCCTGGCCATAAAGTAAATCATAGAAGAAATACCCGCCACTGCATGCACATCGGTAAAATTCCTCTCACTGAGTGCCTGATACAACTTTTTGGCTCCGCTGTAATATCCCACATCACCGGAAAGCGCAATCACGATGTTCTCATACTGCGGATGTTCCTGAATGTACCTGGCAATCTCTTCGCTGCGGTACTCCACATAGACATCCGGCTCTCCCTGCTCCCGAGCTGCACATAAAGCGGCATCCACCATACGCTGGGCACCGATCAGAAGATCCGCATCCTCACAGGCTTTTTTCCCTTCCACGGTAAAGGACTCTGCACTGCCCATGCCAATTCCCACCAGGGTAATCTTCGGACAGGTGGAAAATCCCAGATTCTGCTGCAAAAAGCGCTTGCACTCTCCCAGAGACAAACCTTCTTCCTTGGCAGGCCGTCCCACAATAACCAGCTTGCAGCCACACTGCACTGCAGCCTGATATTTCTCCAGAAAACCGCCCGTAGTTCCGGCTTCCTTCGTTACCATGTAGGCACAGTCAAACTGGCAAAGCATAGCCTGATTCATTTCCTGGGAAAAAGGTCCCTGCATACAGATCAGATGCTTTCCTTCAAACCCCAGGCTGGCACACTGCTCTGCCACTTTCGGCAGCGACAGCACCCGGGCATACACCCGTTCCCGGTAATTGGTCAGTTTTGTAAATTTCCCTATTTCTTTGCTTCCTGTAGTAACCAGTATATTTCCATGGGTACCTTCCAGACGGCTTACAGCGTCTTCCACCGTATCTGCATAGATCACATCCGCCTTTGCCGCATCTGCATCAGGGGCAGCGCTCTCCCGCAGCAAACGAATATAAGATACGCCTGCGTCCCGGGCTGCTGCCTGTATATTTTTTGTTACCTCTGCTGCATAAGGGTGCGTAGCGTCAACTACAAAAGGTGCCGAAAGACGCCGCATCAGATCCGTCATCTGCTCCTGGTTTAATCTCTCATGCGATACGGACAAAGATGCACTCTCGGGAAGCAAGCTTTCGCCATATTCGGTAGCTACACACACGTGGGCAGGTACATGATGTCTGTCCAGATACTCTGCTATTTTTCTTCCTTCTGTTGTTCCTGCAAATACCAGAACTTTACACATTCTTATATCCTCTTGGTGTTACCATCTTGCCGCCTATATTTTTCGTCTGTGAATTTCCTATAAATACAGTGGTAAACATATCTACCGGTGTATCCCGTAATTCCTTCAGAGTCATTACTTTCATGTCTTCTCCATCGCGTCCGATATTTCCCACAATACCGCAGACCGTTTCCGGTGCTTTATACTGCATCATCAGATCACAGGCCTTTGCCAGATAATCATGACGTTTCTTACTGGACGGATTATACAGACAGATAGAAAAATCTGCCTGAGAAGCATGCAGAAGACGCGCTTCAATTTTCTCCCACGGGGTCAGCAGATCGCTCAGACTGATCAGACAGAAATCGTGGATCAACGGTGCTCCCAGCACAGCGCCTCCGCCTAACGCTGCGGTAACTCCGGGGATGATCTCCAGTTCTACCTCCGGATACTTCACGCCTACTTCATACATCAGTCCTGACATTCCATACACGCCTGCATCTCCGCTGCAGATCATGGAAACTACTTTTCCTTTTTTTGCCTCTTCAAATGCCATCACACAGCGGTCTACTTCCTTTTTCATCGGTGTTGTCAAAAATTCTTTTCCGGGAAAATGTTCTTTCACCAAATCTACATATACGGTATAACCGATAATCACATCACTGCTTTTCAACGCATTGGCAGCCTTAATCGTCATCTGCTCATATTCACCCGGACCAATTCCTACTACATATAACTTATTCAAATTCCACACTCCATTTCTTTATGGCTAACGCTACCGTCACGCCATCTTCTGCATATTTTTTTCTCAGGATCCTTCCACCGTCACTTCCCAATACGGCACTGCGCTCACAGACATTATCCACACCTGCCACAGACCGCACAAATTCCGATCCGGAAAAGTTTCCGCTTACCGCTTCCAATTCCTCTTTCGTATAAGTAATAAAGGGAAGATCTCGCTCTTTACAGTATTCCAGAAGTCCTCTCTCCTCCTTTTTCAGATCAATACTGACCACCTTTTCTATGGCAGCAGAAGGAATGAGTTCTTCTTCACATACCTTGTGTACAATCCGTTCAATCTTTTCTTTTTCTGTCCCTTTTCGGCAGCCGATTCCCATCACTATCGTCCGGGGAATCAGATACAGCGTATGTACAAAGGGACGGTTCGCATAACTGCTTCCAATATAAATCCCCAGTTCCCGCTTCGGCTCCTCCTCTTCCCAGAGCTTCAGACCATCCGGCAGACTGCCCGTCCAGGGATATTCACTATAAAATCCGACTTCTTTTCCGGCCACCAGTGCCGCCGATACCTCTTTCGCAAACACCATATCCGAAATAGAAAGGTCATTCTTTTTTGCAAAAACATCTACTGCAAACTTCTGATTCAAATCCGTAGCCGTTGTCACAACCGGTATGGCCCCCGTCATTTCTGCCAGTTCATGAGCCAGTTCGTTGGCCCCGCCGATATGTCCGGACAGCAGAGAAATCGAAAACTTTCCCTGTTCGTCCATGACAACCACTGCCGGATCCAGCTTCTTGCTCTTTACAAACGGGGCAATGCTCCGAATGGCAATCCCGCAGGCTCCAATAAATACAATGGCATCTGACCACTGAAACTGTTCGCCGGTCCAGACGGAAAGAGAAGTGGTTACCGACTCCGTACATGGCAATGCCTTCCCGTCAGACACCGATTCTTCCAGCCGCAGCTCATCTGCCATGTTTTCGGTATGCTTACTTTTTGTATAGGTACGCACCTCATGCCCCGCATCAGTCAGTTTCCCATAGAGCTTTTCACCCAGCTTATAGCCTGACTGGCTAAAGCTAATTACTGCTATTTTCATACTATCCTCTTTACTGCTGATCCGTTCCCACACGGAATTCTGTGGTGAATCCGGGATCATATAATTTGGACCGTTCATAGTGAGAATGTGCCACAACATCCCCAATAATCATTAACGCTGTTTTTGTAATATTATTTTCTGCAGCTGTCTGCGCCAGAGTACCTACCGTACAAACGAAGGTCTTCTCATCTTCCCAGGTTGCCTTATACACAATAGCGGCCGGTGTATCTGCTTCATATCCGCCTTCTATTAATCTGCGGCTTAATTCTTCCAGCATACCGGTACTTAAAAATACTACCATGGTCGCATGATGTGCTGCAAAAGATTCAATACTCTCTTTTTCCGGCACCGGAGTTCTTCCGGCCATACGGGTAATGATCACGCTCTGGGAAACATTGGGAAGCGTGTATTCCAGATTCAATGCAGAGGCTGCTCCGCAGAAGGAACTAACTCCCGGCGTATAATCATAAGAAACTCCCTTTTCATCCAACACATCCATCTGTTCTCTGATGGCGCCATACAGGCTGGGATCTCCCGTATGGAGACGTACTGTCATCTTGCCTTCCTGTTCTGCCTGATCCATAACCTCCAGTACCTCTTCCAGTGTCATCTTCGCGCTGTTATAAATACTGCATCCTTCTTTCGCATAGGTAAGCAGCTGAGGATTTACCAAAGATCCGGCATAGATAATCACATCCGCCTCTTCCAAATATTTTTTTCCGCGAACCGTTATTAAATCCGGGGCACCTGAGCCCGCTCCAACAAAATGTATCATTTGCACTCTCTCCTTTATTCTTTCTCTTTTACTATAATCAGAGAATAATAACCTGCTGTCTCCGGAATCTCTTCCACAGTACGGTAAACCTTCTCATTCTCCATACCGCAGTTTTCAATCATAACCGCACAGGCTCCCATCTCTCTTAATGTCTCTTTTACAACCGCCATTTTCTTTCCTGCTTTCATCAGAACTTTCGTACCCGGAAGCTTCAGCGCATCCTCGATCTGATAAGAAGCCGGAATTACGTGCAGCGGCTCTGCCTTTTCTACAAGGCCTATATTCAGTCGTGCCGCTACTGCGCAAAATGAGGTAATGCCGCTCACGATCTCTACCTCATAACCTCTTGCCTGCACTCGTTTATGTACATACAGATAGGTAGAATATACCGTAGGATCTCCCAGGGTTAAAAATGCCACCTGTTTTCCCGCTTCCAGCTGTTCTTCCACCAGTCTGGCTCCCTTCTCATGGCTTGCTTCCAAAAGAGCCGCATCCTTTGTCATCGGCATAGGAACTGCCAACAGCTGCTTTTTATCCAGCTCAGGGTACGCGCCCTTTACAATCTGATAGGCAATACTGTCTACTGCACTTTCACCTGGAACCGCAATCACATCACTTTCTTTTATCAGACGCAGTGCTTTCAGCGTCAATAATTCCGGATCCCCCGGTCCCACGCCAAGTCCGTATAACTTTCCACTCATGTCTCATTCTCCTTTATCTTCTTTTTGTTGTTCTATCTTTTCTATTAATTCTTCTACATGGTCTGTCTGACCCAGGTAGCCATGTTCATTGGAAAATATAATGGCCCCCATCAACATTCCATGATAAGAACGAAAATTCAAATAATACAGAATCCGTTCCATAATCTCATTCATCGTTTCCTGAAGAATTCCCTGTTCCTTCAGGATCTGAATCGCTTCATCCGTGGTATTCGTCTGAAGAATCGCCCTGGCCGTATCTGCTTCGGCTCCGGCACGCAATGCGTTGGAAGCTATAATCTCTGCCCTGGCATCCGCATTGTGAGAATGGGTATTCATAATACCCGCTGCAACTTTGATAAATTTGCCCACGTGAGAGATAAACAGGATTCCCTTCACGCCCATCTCCATGGCCATATCGATCGTCTCTCCCACATAGTTGCTGCATTTCATATTCTGTTCAAAATCTATATCCATATGTTCCCGCAGATATGCTGCGCCATAATTTCCCGGCGTAACCAAAAGATACTCAGCGCCGTTTTCCACACGCTGCTGCATTTCAACCCGAATGGTCTGAATCAATGCAGCTTCGCTCATGGGCTCCACGATACCTGACGTTCCCAATACAGAAATACCGCCCTCAATTCCCAGACGGGGATTAAAGGTTTTGGTACTGATGGTCTCTCCTTCCGGAATGGATATGACAACGGAAATACCGCCTTCATAATCACATGCTTCACAGATTTCCGTCACGGCCTCGGTAATCATCTGCCTCGGCACACGGTTGATCGCCGCACTTCCCACCGGCTGTTCCAGCCCTTTTTTAGTGATCCTGCCTACTCCCCGGCCTCCGTCAATGGTCACTCCCGGCTGAGAAGTTTTTGATACCGCAGCGTAAATACAGATTCCATTGGTCGCATCCGGATCATCTCCCCCATCTTTTTTTACCGCACAGCTGACCATCTCATCTGTACAGGAAATATCCAGGATCTCCAGATCCAGAAGAATTCCTTTCGGCGTCATCAGTGGAATCGTTTCCACACGCTGTTTCGTCAGCAGCATCCGGACAGCCGCTTTCGCTGCCGCTGCCGCACAGGTTCCCGTCGTGTAGCCAAAACGAAGTTTTTTATTATTTTTCATGGTGTAATAGGACTCTATCCCTGTTTTATGTTCCATATCTTTCTCCAACACTCACATCCGATTCCCGGCAGGCAGATCTTTTGCGATAAATCTCCTGATAAGATTAGGAAAGAGCCTATTATCAATGACAACAGACTCTTTTTTCTCGCTTCCACCGGTTGCCGCGGCGTATCGATCATTCAGAAGGTAAGTATCTGGCTTTACAGTAACGGACTTGCACAGGACTTGCACCTGTTTCCTTTCCAATCTGAATTTATGCAATTATTTTATCCCGTCAGGGTATTCTTTACTACGATTTATCATATCATAGGATTTAGGCCTTTTCAAGAAAGAAAATCGGTGAAAAGACTCTGAAACGTCTAATTTTAGACTCTTATTAACAATGGCGGTTTTTTATTTTGACCAGAATGGCTGCAATTCCCAATACAAGCAGCCAGATCCCCGCCGCACAGAATATCAGAACCGAAGCAACCAATCCTCCGTCCACTCCCAGAGCCGGTGCATACATATCCGAAAACAGAGCAATAATCTGAATCACCATCACTGCCAGCGCAATGATCGTCTGAGAAAAGATACTGCTGTGATTTTCATATAATTTTCGGTATCCCCACATTCCCAATATGGCAATAATAACTCCTATAGCCAGTACTGCAAATGTAACGGTGGCGTCTGCTCCGCCTCGCAATGCACTTCGAAGTCCTACAAAAATTCCCGCCGGAATCGCATAATATGCATTTTCCTTTTGTTTTGCACGCATCCCACGCTTGTCATCCAAGACCCGATACAGTGCCGCCGCTTCCGGTGTTAATGCTTTTGGATCCAATCCCCGCAGACGATAATAGTCGATCATAACGTCATAAATGGTTTTTTTCAGCTTTGTCTCTGTAAGCCATTGGGATAACTGCAGCAGAAATTCCTGTCCTTTTAAGATTTTCTGATATTTTTCTTTGCGGAAAAACTCACGAAACAACTTTGTTTTATTTCTATACTGTACCGATAACAATAGTTCCATCTCGGCTAATGCCTGTAATGTGAGCTGATGATCCTTTCTTCGCTCTTCTTCCTGCGCTTTTTCAAGGGTATCCTCAAAATCATACGCACTTTCCTTCTCTTTCCTGTTTTCCTGTGCGTTTTCTATCGCCTCCTCAAAACGATAGGTACTGCTGTTTTCCTCCAAATTTTCCGTTAAATTTTCCTGCCGTCTTGGATTTGATTCCTGCTTTGGCGGATCAATCTCATGTACTTCGTTACGCACTGCATTTTGTATTTCGTTGCGCACTTCATTTTGTACTTCGTTGCGCACTTCATTTCGTACTTCGTCGCGCACTGCATTTTGTACTTCATTTCGCACTGCATGCCGACGATCGCCTCGTCTTGCTCCCCGCGTCAGAGTAGTATACGCTTCATGTATCTGCTGAAATTCTTCCGGATGTTCTTCCGGGTGAAACTCTTTCGACAACCGGGCATATGCCGTTTTGATCTCTTCTGGAGAACTTCCCGGCTCAAGCCTCAAAATCTGATATGCTGTTAACTGGTCCATTTCTTCTCTCCCCCCTGCAACTCATCAAATTCTTCCTGTCCTTCTTCCTCTTGGGTCTCATCCTCATCCCATTCTTCCTGATAATCCTGAAATTCCATACGCGGAGCAAAAGGATCATACTCTTCCAGCTGCTCAAGAATCTGTTCTAAATAGTTTCTGTATCTTGCAATGGGACGCGGATCCTGTCTGGACAGCAAATACTCAAAATATCGGATATAAGATTGTAATTGTTCTCTCAAATCCGGAGCGGCTTCTTCATAGCATGCTTCCATTCTCTCCAAAACCAGTTTATTTTCTGATAAATCCTTCGGATGTACTTTTAATTTTTCAAGCTGCTCCATTCTTCCCTCGATTTCTGCATCATCCATATTCTGAGAAACCACTTTTGTGACACGCTGGCCGGTAGATACCACCGTTGCATCTACGACTAAAATACCATTGATATCATAAGTAAACCTTACATCAACAGACTCCTCTCCCCGCTTTTTCTTTGGTACCGCAATACTCATAAAACCAAGCTGAAGGTTGTCATCCGCATAGGTATGCTCACCCTGCAAAATCCTGAAATCTATCTTCTTTTGATTATTCCCTGCTGTATAATACCGTCTCACGCGGGAACAGGGCAATACGGTATTTCGCTCAATAATGGGAGACATATAAGAGTGATCCGGATCTGCTTCATTATAAGTATCTGTACCAAGGGTGAACGGGCAGATATCCGTCAAAACATAATCCTTTACTTCTTCTCTGCGTTCTTTCACAGCACATATGATCCCAAGCCCTCTCGCGATCAACTCATCACAATGTCCCACTGCCATTGGTATCCTGCCAAATAAATGCTGTATGTAGGACTGAATCAATGGCATCTTACTGGAACCGCCCGCTAAAATAACAGCGTCAATATCCTGTACACTCAAATTGCCATCCTTCAGGGCATGACTCAATACCTTTTTTATACGATTTAATATGGCACCGCTTTCTTCCATAAGCCGCTGATTGGTATACTGGCTCTGATATACTTTTCCGGAAACAGATAAGGACATGACCGCCGTTTCTTCTTCTGAAAGTTTTCGTTTGCATCGCTCTGCCTGCTTTAACAGGATTGCATATTCCTTGGCAGTGATCCCGTTTTTCTGCAATTCATGTTCCTGTAAAAAGTTCTCTGCCATAATCTCATGAAAATTGTCTCCTCCAAGACGATTATCACCTGCTACGGATAAGATTTCTACTATGGTATCAAAACAGTCTACAATGGAAACGTCCAGTGTCCCGCCTCCAAAATCAAATACCAGGAACAGCTTTTCTTCACTGGTATCAAAGTAAGAGGCCATCGCTGCCGCACTGGGCTCATTTATAATTCGTTTCACGGTAACTCCGGCAAGCGCACCGGCTCTTTTCGTTGCCACACGCTGCTTATCGTGAAAATATGCCGGTACCGATATAATGACTTCTTCGATTTCTTCTTTCAGATAATCCCGCGCATCATCCACAATGGAACGCACAATAAAGCTACTTAATTCTTCCGGAAGAAACGTTTGTTTTCCTAAACGAAACTTCCGCTCCGTCCCCATATCCTTTTTAAAAGATGCCGCCGTATTCTCCGGATGCGTAACCAGGCGTTCCTTTGCGATCTCACCTGTTACAATACTTCCATCTTCCATCACACTCACCACGCTCGGCGTAAGAAATGATCCAAAACGATTGGGAATCAGCTCTACATTTCCATCCTTACAAACTGCACCAAGGGAATTTGTTGTCCCCAGATCAATCCCTATAACTGCCATATCTTTTATTCCTCCGTCCGATAACACTCACTGCCTGTTTACCGGTAAGTATATCATAAGTAACAGATAATAAACAGAGGAAAAGACCGACCACATTTCTGTGATCGGCCTTTTTTCTATTCCCCTATATATACAACCCCTGTTTCCAGATCAGAGTCTTCGATACTGTACGTACCGCCATAGCCATTCAAGTTCAAATACATATCCTTAAGATTATTTTCATTGACGATCCATGCCATTTCTACTTCCATACTCTCTCCAGGCTTTAACGAAGTGATATAATTTCCACCGTTCCCATAGTCTTCTTTCACGCTGCAGTAGGTCATTTCGCCTGCATGTGCGGCGCCGTCTCCTATTACATAATCATACCCATCACCGGACTCTTCTTCTGCGTTATAAACCTGATATTTACCGTCTTCATGTTTCATCAGCATAATAGAACCCATGTATAACATATGATTTATCTCCTCATCCGTATCATTCGTATAAGTAACTTTCGCATACACAAGTTTCTGATTTACGCTTTCCTCCTTCACTACCTGATCCAGTGTCTCTACTCCGTCACCGGATTTTACATAAGAAAGATTGTTTTTTACCAATCGTCCATCACTGCCGACAGCAGCTTTCCATTCTTCAGGTATTTCTTTCCCTTCCATCAATTTCAGGTCATCCGTTATCTGTACGCTGTCAACCTTAGCCGTGATCTTGCCATCCGTAATAAAATTGCCGTCTTTATCCTCACCACTGGCCTTCAAGGTAACGGTATCGCCGATCTGATGTACGGGCAGTTTTGTATCAGCCACAGCGGTAACATCAGCGGAATCCTCACCCGCCTCTTCCGGATTTACCAAGTCACTCCATGTATATAATCCCTCTGTTTCAAGCATCTCCTCTTTCTCTGTAATGACAAGATTTTCAGCAAATTTTACGGCATCTTCTTTTGACACATCATCACCAACATAAATAGTAAACACTCTATACTCTTCCGGACAAAGCATGTAGATCCTCTGATTAAAAGATGTATCCTCATTCAAATCCAGATATCGGAGATAAACTCCCTCATAATTTCCAAAGTTTCGCTCTTCGCTTTCAATAACACCGGTATCTACCATAGCTGCGCCCAGATCGTTTTTATCCATCAATACGGACGAAATAGAGATTCCACCCTGGTATGGTGTATCTGCATAGCTCAGTTTATATTCATCATTCCATTCCATTCCATCCGGAATATAACCAGCCTTTATCTCAAGATCGTGTACTTCTTTCGGCAGCTGTATCGTTTCGCTTTCCTCATTTCCTTCAATTCCGGTTGCAACACTGTATTTTCCCTGCTGTTCCAAATACATATGGTAAAACCTGGTACCCGCATAAGCAACCGTAGAAACAGCCAATACACAGGCTGCCGCTGCTGCCGCCATACGACTCAGATTCCAGCTTCTTTTTTTATTTTCAAAAATAGATACCCTTTGATTTTCCTGTAACTGTTTATCCACCTCATCCAGGATCCTTGTATGGACCAAATCCGGCACTTCGGGTAATTCATTTCTCAGTTCATCTAATCTCATGCAAAAACCTCCTCAATATTAATCGTCATTCTCAGCTTTCCACGGGCTCTGGCAAGGCGTTTTTGAACCGCCCCCTCTGAAATTTCCAGAATCTGCGCAATTTCTTTTATATAGAAAAATCCACCCAAAACTCAAGAAATCCTTGAAAACACTGTATTTATCAGCAATTCCAAAGGCAGAAAGAGCATATTTTACTACTAATTTACTACTCATGAATGAACCTTGATACGGTGAAATGCCTAGAAATGCAAAGATACAGACAGGGATTCAGGACAGCACATCAGTATTGAAAAATAAAATAGTGTATACCTTATTGAACATTAACTATTCAATAAGCGTGGATAATGGAACGTGCAAAGCGTTCTTTTTCCACTTTCAGACGTTCAGAAATGAGCGTCTATTTTTTTTCCAAATGAAAGGAGAATCAAGGAATATGAATAAGATTATGAAACGATTGTTTACAGGCGTACTCGCCCTTGAAACCGTATTTACCGCCCTGCCTGTCACACAGGCTTATGCTGCGGATTCCGTCTACACCACTACGGACGGGAAAGCAGGAACTATCGTCAAGGTTGACAATGGCGGTACGGAAATTAAGAGCTTTGAAGAAAGCATAATGACCGCTGACGGCCAGGCTGCCTATTGTGTAGACATTAACACGGACTTTCAATCGGGATATAAAAACCGTATTGACGCGAAAGACAGAATGAGCAGCGAACAAATATCAGATGTGGCGTTGAATCTGGAATACGTCAAACAGTACGCTGAAAAACATAGTCTTTCCAGTAAGCAGGTGTATCTGTTAAAACAGTGCGTTGTCTGGCGTAGATTGAGCGTTCATTTAGGCTGGGGTTACAACAATGTACGAGCTGCCTATGATGAAGTGTCAGAGAAAATCCAGTCAGAAGTCTATGAGAACGCAAAGGATTTTGCAAAGGCAAATAAAGACCGCTACGATTGCGGCGGCTATATCTACACTGGCGAGGGGCAGGACTTAGGACAGTTCTGGGCGAAGCTGGCTGTCGGGAATGGCAAGATTCAGAAATCTTCCAGTAATACTACAGTTACAAACGGGAATGACTGCTATTCCATTGCTGGCGCGGCTTATGGTGTCTATTCTGATAAAAGCTGCACGAAGCCTGTTGCCACACTTACGACAGATGGAAACGGGAATACTGACACTGTGGAACTCCGGGCTGCTACATATTATGTAAAAGAAACAAAAGCTCCAAAAGGATTCCAGTTAGATAAGAATATCTACACGCTTACGGTAAAAGCTGGTGAAACTGCCATTTTGAAAGTGAGCGATACACCAAAAGTCACAGACACTTTGGTTGAACTTTTCAAGATTGACATGGAAACAGGAAAAGCTACGCCACAGGGTAATGCTTCTTTGGAGGGTGCAGAGTTTGTCTGGAAATATTATGACGGATATTATACGAAAGATAATCTTCCATCACAGCCGACACGCACATGGACGACAAAGACAATCGCTGAAAAGGACAGCAAGAATGAAATCCATTATATCACAAGATTAGCTGATTCCTACAAGGTATCTGGTGACAACTTCTATACACAGAATGACGTTATCTGTTTACCGCTTGGCACTATCACCGTGGAAGAAAAGTCTGCCCCGAACGGTTACTTGTTAGAGGGTGCATATATGCAGGCTGCTGGAAGTTCCGAACAGATAAAAGGCGTGTATGTGGCACAGATTACAGAAGATGGTGAACTTGCAGCGTTAAACGGCAGCAACCAGTATTCCGTATCAGATAAGGTGATTCGTGGAGGTGTCAAAATCCAGAAACGTGACCTTGAAACCAAAGATACGAAAGCACAGGGCGGTGCGACTTTAAAAGATACTGCCTTTACAATCATTTCCTTAAATGATAATGCTGTTCTGGTAGATGGCAAGCTATACAACAAAAATGAAGTCGTCAAGACAATCCATACAGGTATTGACGGTATCGCTGCTACTGACGCTGGCACACTTCCTTACGGAAAATACCGTATCGAGGAAAGCAAAGCTCCAGAGGGATATTTGACAGACGGGGCTAAACCGATTGAATTTGAAATCACAGAGAATGAAAAAATTGTGGATTTAACAGATGAAGCACATTCCATCTACAATCAGATTATCCGTGGGGATATTGAGGGCGTGAAAATCGGTGACGGTACGCACAAGCGGCTTGCGAATGTTCCCTTTCGGATCACGAGCAAGACGACTGGTGAGAGCCATACCATTGTAACGGATAAAAACGGTCAGTTCTCCACTTCCTCTGAATGGGTATCACATACACAGAATACCAATGCAGGAAAGACCAGCGAGGACGGTATCTGGTTCGGTACGTCCGCGCCAGACGACAGCAAAGGCGCTTTGCTTTATGACACTTACGAAATTGAAGAATTACGCTGTGATTCCAACAAGGGAATGACACTGATTCCAGCCTTTGACGTGGTAGTTTCAAGAAATAAGGTGGTTGTTGATTTGGGTACGCTTACAGACGATTACGAACCAGAAATCACTATCCATACGACAGCCACAGATAAGACAACAGGTGGAAAATCAATCGTTGCTGGAAAAAACGTGACTATCATTGATACCGTGACTTTAGATGGTTTGAAGAAAGGCACAAAATATCAGTTAAAAGGCTGGCAGATGGTGAAGTCTGAAAATGCACAGCTTTTGATTGACGGTCAGCCTGTAGAAAGTGATTACACATTCACAGCGAAAAAATCAGAAATGGAAGTGGAAGTTTCCTTTACATTCAACGCTTCTTCCCTTGCCGGGAAAGAACTTGTCACCTTTGAAGAATTATATGACCTTACCAATCCAGACGAGCCTATAAAGGTGGCGGAACATAAAGACATCGAGGACGACGGGCAGACTGTGGCGATTACAGAACGTATCATCACTATGCACACAACCGCTGCCGATAAAGCAACAGGGAAAAAGACAATCGAAGCTGGAAAAAACGTGACTATCGTTGATACCGTCGCTTTAGATGGTTTGGAAAAAGGCGTGAAATATACTCTTAAAGGCTGGGAAATGGTGAAGTCTGAAAATGCAGAGCTTATCGTAGGTGGCAAGCGTGTGGAAAATGACCTTACTTTTACCGCTGCCGACACGAAGATGGAAGTCCAAATTGAATTTACGTTCAATGCCAGTGAGCTTACAGGTAAAGAGCTTGTGACTTTTGAAGAATTATATGACGTAACCAATCCAGACAAGCCTGTCAAAGTGGCGGAACATAAGGACATTAAGGACGATGGGCAGACGGTGGCGGTTAAAGAAAAGCCAGAATCCCCGGCTGCACCAGATGAACCGAACACGCCAACAAAGACAAGCGATTCACCAAAAACAGGCGACAATACGCCGCTTGCCGCATTGTTTGCTATGATGGGGATTTCCGCTGCCTGCCTTATTTTTGCCGGATATAAGAGATTCGGCAGAAAAGGAAACCGGTAATGGGCCTGACACTTGGGAGCCTGTTTGACGGTATCGGTGTGTTTCCCCTTGCGGCCTCCCGTCATGGGATAACGCCGCTGTGGGCCAGTGAGATTGAGAAAGTGCCGATTTCCATTACGAAAAGGCATTTTTCCGATATGGCGCATTTGGGGGATATTACGAAGCTGAAAGGCTTTGAAATTCCCCCGGTGCATATCATTACATTCGGTTCACCCTGCCAGAACCTTTCCACCATCGGATTCCGTGAGGGGCTGGCAGAAAGTAAATCGGGGCTTTTCTATCACGCAATCAGAATCATAAAAGAAATGAGGTGTGCGACCAATGGCATATTTCCAGTTATCGCTGTTTGGGAAAACGTCGCAGGAGCATTTTCATCAAACCACAGGCTGGATTTTAAATCCGTGCTGGAATCGTTCACAGATTCCGAGATTCCAATGCCTGATTCTGGAAGATGGGCAAAATGCGGAATGGTTAGAGGGGGTCTCTCTGACGTCTGCTGGCGGCTCCTGGACGCCCAGTATTGGGGAGAACCCACCCTCGTACAGAGAAGAAAACGCGTCTTTGTCGTGGCAGATTTTGGAGGGCAGCGTGCCGCAGAAATATTACTTAAACCCCGTAGGGTGTACCCACTTCCTGACGCTGGCAGAGAGAGCGGGCTATCCTCCGCCGGAGTCGGTGGAATACCTGCTGCTGAAACAAGGAGGGAAATACCAGTCTTATGTCCCTTTGAGGAAAGACGTATGCGGAGCTGTGCAAAAGGAAAAGATGTTCCCGGATTCTTACGAAGCTTCGGACGGTCAGATGACCCTTTTCCCACTCTTTTAGCAGGTGCGACGGGTATTTTTTCATTCTGGTATGAGGGAAAGGAAAAAGACGGATTTATCCGCTATCTGACACCGCTTGAATGTGAACGTCTGATGGGGCTGCCGGATTACTGGACAAAGTATGACTATCTCGGAAAACAGACCAGCGACAACGCAAGGTGTACCGCGCTTGGAAACGCAATCGCCTTACCCTGTGCGGAGTACATCATGGCAGGAATCAAAGAAGTATTGGAGGGATAAAGATTAAAAAACTATCACAATAAAGAACCGCCTAAAACAGATTTATTTTGGGGAAATCAGCATATCGCTGATATTTTATCTAACTTCTGCTTGACTATGCTTTATCTTTCTGAATGGGAATTGTCAAGGGTGCTTTCAGCACACGCTTGCCCTTGATAATTCACAGGCAGACAGATATTATCCTGATGGCAGAATGGCACAATCAAACACTAAAAATATAGAAAGAAAAGAGGTAAACAATTTATGGAATTAAGATATGTTATCCCGAACATGGAGAAAACATTCGGGAACTTGGAATTTGCTGGAGAGAATAAAGTTGAACAGCGCAGGATCAACGGACGTATGACGGCCGTTTCCCGCAGCTTCAACCTTTATTCGGACGTACAGAGGGCAGATGATGTTATCGTGGTGCTGCCTGCTTCTGCTGGCGAGAAGAATTTTGAATCAGAGGAAAAGGTAAAACTTATCAATCCCAAAATCACCGCAGAGGGTTACAAAATCGGTACAAGAGGGTTCACTAACTATATCCTGTCGGCTGACGACATGGTGAAAGCATAGGAGGTATTGCGTATATGAGATTAGCAAACGGAATCATTATTGATAAGGAAAAGACTTTCGGGGTATTGAAGTTCTCGGCGCTGCGCCGTGAGGTGCATATCCAGAATGAGGACGGTACGGTTTCTGAAGAAGTCAAGGAGCGTACCTACGATCTGAAATGTAAGGAGCAGGGGCGCATGATACAGGTAAGCATTCCGGCCGCTGTCCCGTTAAAGGATTTTGACTATAACGCAGAAGTGGAGCTTGTAGGTCCTGTGGCTGATACGGTAGCGACCGCTACATTTCAGGGTGCAGACGTGGACTGGTACATCAAGGCAGAGGATATTGTCTTGAGGAATAAGAACGGTCAGCCAGCAGGAAACCATCATGCCCCAAACAATCCGCAGCAGCGAAAAGATAACACAAACGGAAAATAAACTCATGGATAATGTCATAGGCTATGATGATTACGAAAAAGATTTTAAGCGTGCCGCCCTGCCGGAGTACAGGTGGCTTGCAGAAGATATGCTGTTACAGGCGTTAGAAACCTGTGAGCTGCAAGAAGCTCTGGAAGTGCATATGCCTGACTATATCAGCAATGATGGCTGTGGTTATACGTTCCAGTTCCAGACACAGGCAAGCGGCAACGCTGAAAATGGAGGTGTACTCATATTTTACATGGATTTTTATTGAATAAGGGAAACCGTATCCGTGCCAGTGACAAATCACTGGTTTTTCGTTTCACGGCTGGTTCGCTGCTCCTGCTGTTCCTTGCTGTGGTTATGCTGCTGAACCTAAAGTCAATCCTAACTACTGATTGGGAAGAAACCTCTCTGTTTCAAGATGGCAGCGTCCATTTTACAGTCACGCCATATAGGATAATCACAATCATTATCGCAGCTCTGGTATGTGCTGTTGCTGCCATAATATACCGCAGATTCCAGTATGATAAAGTGAAGCAGCTCTTTCACCGTCAAAAGCTGGCACGCATGATACTTGAAAATGGCTGGTATGAATCGGAAACGACACAGGACAGCGGATTCTTCAAAGACTTGCCAGCGTCCAGCAAGAAAGAGAAAATCATCTGCTTTCCCAAAATGTATTACCGTATGGATAATGGACTATTGTATATTTGTACGGAAATCACTTTGGGGAAATATCAAGACCATCTCCTACATTTGGAAAAGAAGCTGGAAACAGGATTGTATTGTGAACTGGTGTCAAAAGAGCTGCATGATTCTTATGTGGAGTATGTCTTACTTTATGACACTATCGCGAATCGAATCACTATCAATGAAGTACAGGCTAAAAATGGCAAGCTGCGATTGATGAAAAATGTCTGGTGGGAGTATGACAAGCTCCCGCATATGCTGATTGCTGGCGGTACTGGCGGCGGTAAAACTTACTTTATCCTCACTATCATTGAAGCCCTGCTCCGCTGTAATGCGGTCATGTATGTGTTAGACCCAAAGAACGCCGACCTTGCGGATTTATCCGTCGCCATGCCCGACGTTTACTACAAAAAGGAAGATATAACCGCCTGCATTGACAGGTTCTATGACGGCATGATGGCAAGAAGTGAAGCTATGAAGCTCATGGAAAACTACAAGACGGGCGAAAACTATGCTTATCTCGGTCTTGCTCCGCATTTTCTCATTTTTGATGAATATGTGGCGTTCATGGAAATGCTGACGACAAAAGAAAATGCTGCTGTCCTGAATAAACTCAAACAGATAGTCATGCTTGGGCGACAGGCAGGATATTTTCTCATTCTCGCCTGCCAGCGGCCAGACGCAAAATATTTAGGCGACGGAATCCGCGACCAATTCAACTTCCGTGTGGCACTGGGGCGCATGTCGGAATTAGGCTATTCCATGATGTTTGGGGAAGTAGACAAAGACTTTTTTCTGAAACAGATCAAAGGACGCGGCTACGTTGACACAGGAACGAGCGTCATATCCGAGTTTTACACGCCCCTTGTACCAAAAGGGCATGATTTTATCAAAGAAATTGGCAGGCTTACAGGAGAAAGGGGGAATGAAAAAAAGGCTCCGGACAATTCCTAGAGCCTTACCGTAATTTCAATATGTCATTGGGCGTACATTCCAGAAAATCGCACAATCTCGCAAGGATTGAAAAGTCGATTCTGGTTACCTTGTTCTTGCAATAATTGTTGAGCTGTGTCCTTTGCAGGTTACAGGCTTCGCATAGTTTGTTTTTACTGATATTCTTTTCCCGGAGAAGATTTTCCAAATCAATATATACCGTCATTTTTATTACCCGCCTTTTATTGAAAATTATAAGTACAACTGTATTGAAAAATAAGATGTATTGTAATACACTCTATTGTGATACAGGTGTCGGGAGGTTATACAGGTATGGGAAAGAAAAAAATCATAAAACAAATTCTTGCGGCAGCATTGACGGCAGCCATATTAGGGCATCTGCAGTTCGGCAGGGAAATGGACGTTTATAACGGACATTCTTCTATGTCTGGCGGATTCCATGAGGAAAGGCTGAATATTGTTGTAAACAGGCTCATTGTGGCAGATAAAGAAAAATGCGCGGAAGAAATCATTAAAAAATGCAGGGATAATTCTTTTCATAGCGTTCGTTTCAGCTATGATATTTCGGTACCTAACGCCCTTTTTGTGGCGGTTTATCTATCGGAGTATCAGGTAAAATCCGGCAATCCGGCATTTACATTTTCCTATGTGCAGCCGGAAAAGCCGGACCTTGCATACAATATTGTGGACAATCCAGAGCGCTTTACCCTGATACTGGAATAGTCCAGAGCAGGCAGGACGGACAGGCGGCGTGCGGAGCGAAAGCCGCAGGTACGGACTAGCCTGTGTTGGGGTGGCGTAAGCCACACCAACCATTCGCCCCCGGTATCTAACAGGGGGGCACAAATCAACTGGAAACCGTCAATTTAATATCGGAAAGTCCTTGAAAATTCAGGGCTTGGGGATTTCACACAGGGTGTCAAAAGAACAGGGTTTCATTTGACACCTTTTTCAGATGGGAGGGATTTTTACTGAATGATACGGGCTGGATAACTGATTTAAGGGAAAAGCGCATTTCTTACGGGCTGTCACAAAACAAGCTGGCGGTTGAAACAGGCATTTCCAGACAATATCTGAACCAGATTGAAAAAGGGGCGGCCATTCCCAGTGAAGAAGTAAAGAAGAATCTTCTGCAAACACTGGAACGGTTCAACCCGGAATCACCGCTCACAATGCTGTTTGACTATGTCAGAATCCGATTTCCCACACAGGACGTTCGGCACGTGGTCGAGGATATTCTTAAACTTCGGCTTGATGTGATGATACATGAGGATTACGGGTTCTACTCTTATGTGGAACATTATGTGCTGGGTGATGTGTTCGTGCTGGCTTCACCCGATAAGGAAAAAGGCACGTTATTGGAGCTGAAAGGCAAAGGCTGCCGGCAGATGGAAAGTTACCTGCTGGCACAGCATAGGAGCTGGTATGACTTTCTCATGGACGCTCTGATGGAGGGAGGGGTAATGAAACGTCTTGACCTTGCCATTAACGATATGGCAGGGATTTTAGATATTCCAGAGCTGACAGAGAAATGCAGCCATGAAGAATGTATTTCCGTATTCCGCAGCTTCAAAAGTTACCGCAGCGGTGAGTTGGTAAGAAGCAACGAACAGGATAAATACGGTATGGGAAATACACTTTATATCGGTTCGCTCAAATCGGAGGTTTATTTCTGTATCTACGAAAAGGACTATGAGCAATACGTTAAATACGATATTCCCATTGAAGATACGAAAATCAAGAACCGTTTTGAAATCCGGCTGAAAAATGAGCGGGCCTGTCATGCGGTGCGTGACCTGTTGACCCACTATGACGCAGAACGTACCGCTTTTGCTATTATTAACCGCTATATGAGGTTCGCTGACAAGGAGGTGGAAAAACGGCGCAGCGAATGGAAAACCAATGAGAAATGGGCGTACTTTATCGGTTCTGACCGTGGACGTTTGAAACTGACGGCCAAACCAGAACCGTACACGCTCACACGGACGCTGAACTGGATAAGCAGGCAGGTAGCCCCTACATGGAAAGTCTTAGAGAAGATTGACCGTACCAACGGTACGACGTACCTTAAAGATATTTTAGACCATGCGAAGCTGACCGAGCGCCACAGGAAACTCATTGAACAACAGACAGCTTCCACAAAAGAAATGATTACAGAAACGGAGGAATGACGGCAGGAAACATATTTTGTTTGATTTATTTCTGGTATCACTTGGTGCTGGTATCGGAGTAGTTACGATGTATCTTATGCAGGCTGGTAAAGCCGCGGACAAAGATTTTGAAATGATGGAAAGGAGAAAGAAATCATGAATTTCGGACAGAACTTATACAACTGGTTTTTAAGTAATGCACAGAGCTTAGTGCTTATGGCAATCGCTGTTATCGGGGTGTATCTCGGTTTCAAGCGTGAGTTTTCCAAACTTATCGGATTTCTGGTGGTTGCCTTAATCGCTGTCGGATTGGTATTCAATGCCGCTGGCGTAAAAGATGTACTGTTACAGTTATTCAATAAAATCATCGGGGCGTAAGAATCATCAGTTTGCGGACACGCAAACTTACAACTCCCTCTATGGGAGTTCGGGCATAGGGGGAATGAAAAGGGGGTGACGGAATGGTACACAAAGAAAAACCGAACACTGGAAAATACAAAAATATAGAAAGAAAGGAAGTGACACGCCTTGCAGGAAATGAGAATCTATCTCTTAAACAATACAAAACCTTACCGTGACGGTGACGAGGAATACGCTGGCGATTGGTTCAACTGCCCTGTGGATTTTGAAGAAGTCAGAGAGAAGCTCGGCGTTGAACATGAGGAACAGATTGAGATTGCAGACTATGAGCTGCCCTTTGATATTCGCAGCGATATGCCACTCTGGGAAATCAACGCCAACTGCCGCATGGTGCTTGAAATGGAGGGTACGCCTATCGGTAATGAAATGAAAGCTATTCAGCAGAAATGGTTTTCCAGCTTTGATGAATTTATCGACCATAAGGACGAGATACGTTACTATGATGTGGGCGACGGTGCGGCGCTTGCAGAATACCTTATCTGTGAGGAATACATTTTCGGTGAGATTCCTCATGAACTTCTAAAACATATCGACTATCATTCCTACGGAAACGAGCTGGAAATGGACGACCAATACCTTTTCACAACCAGCGGTGTGTTCCGTTATCAGTAAAGGGGTGATGTGCTATCGAAGAAATGCAGGTTTATATCGCGAACCTCGGTAAATACAATGAGGGTGAGCTTGTGGGCGCATGGTTCACGCCGCCCATTGATTATGATGAGATGGCAGAGCGTATCGGCTTGAATGATGAATACGAAGAATACGCAATCCATGATTATGAGCTGCCCTTTACGATTGACGAATACACGCCTATTGAGGAAGTCAACCGCCTGTGTGAAATGGTGGAGGATTTACCAGAGGATATACAGGACGAATTATCGGAGCTGCTCTGTTGTTTCAGCAGCTTAGAAGAATTGTGTGAACACGCAGACGATATTATCCAATACCCTGATTGTGACGATATGACAGACGTTGCCTATTACTTCATAGATGAGCTTCAAAGTCTGGGGGAAATACCAGACAGAATCCATAGTTACATAGACTATGAAGCCTACGGGCGTGACCTTGATTTGGAGGGGCGATTTGTTGTCACCAATCACGGCGTGTTTGAATGTCCGTATTAATAACTACAACTGAATATATTTTATTATCAGCCAGTGAATGATACTGGTATTTTTTATGCAGCAGTCTTGAAATATAGGCTGCTGTTTCCATGTAAAGAAAAATCTTTAAAGAAAGGAGCTGTGAAACTTGAAGAAAATCAAAAGTTATACAAGCATTTGGAGCGTGGAAAAAGTCATTTACGCAATCAACGACTTTCAGCTCCCGTTCCCCCTCACATTCAGCCAGATGGCCTGGTTTGTCCTGTCGCTGTTTTTTGTGATTCTCTTTGGGGAGCTGCCGCCGCTTTCCATGATTGACGGTGCATTCCTCAAATACTTTGGAATCCCGGTAGCGTTCACTTGGTTTGTATCACAAAAGACCTTTGACGGAAAGAAACCGTTTGGATTCCTAAAATCCTGTATCTCATTTCTGCTCCGTCCAAAAGTGACCTATGCAGGAAAAGCCGTCAAACTGAAACAGGAGAAATTCAATCCCGTTATTACGACAGTTAGGAGTGTGATGTATGTTCCCAATTAAATATATAGAAAATAATCTGGTGTTCAACCATGACGGTGAGTGCTTCGCCTACTATGAGCTGACACCTTACAATTATTCGTTCCTGTCACCCGAGGAAAAGTATCTGGTGCATGATAACTTCCGCCAGCTTATCGCCCAGAACCGTGACGGGAAAATCCATGCCTTACAGATTGCCACAGAGGACAGCTTACGGGCGGTACAGGAGCGTTCCAAAAAAGGAATCACAGGCAGGTTAAAAGAGATTGCCTGTAAAAAAGTAGATGAACAGACCGAAGCGTTGGTTGAAATGATTGGGGAAAATCAGATTGACTACCGCTTTTTTCTTGGCTTCAAGCTGCTGGTGAATGAGGAAGAAATCAATCTGAAAGCTATGCGTAAATCAGTGGTTATGACCTTTACGGATTTCATCTATGAAGTCAACCACAAGCTGATGGGTGACTTTGTTTCCATGAGCAATGATGAAATCAGCCGCTACATGAAGATGGAAAAGCTCTTGGAAAGCAAAATCTCACGCCGCTTTCAGTTCCGCAGGCTGGATAAGAACGACTTTGGGTATCTCTTGGAACATATCTACGGGAATACAGGCGTTGCCTACAGCGATTATTCCTATGAGCTGCCAGTAAAGAAATTAAAGAAAGAAACACTGGTGAAGCGATATGACCTTATCCGACCTACACGTTGTCAGATAACCGAAAACCAGCGATACCTAAAGATTGAGCGTGAAGATCAGACAACGTATGCTGCCTACTTCACGATTAACAATATCGTGGGTGAGCTGGATTTTCCATCTTCGGAAATCTTTTACTACCAGCAGCAGCAATTCACGTTCCCTGTTTCCACTTCTATGAATGTGGAAATCGTCACCAACAAAAAAGCTCTAACAACGGTTCGGAACAAAAAGAAAGAGCTGAAAGACCTAGATAATCATGCTTGGGAATCTAACAACGAAACAGGTAGCAACGTCATGGACGCTCTGGATTCGGTCAATGAGCTGGAAACCAATCTCGACCAGTCAAAGGAATCCATGTATAAGCTCTCTTACGTTATCCGTGTGGCGGCGGATTCTCTGGACGAACTGAAACGCCGCTGTGATGAAGTCAAAGATTTCTATGACGATTTGAACGTGAAGTTAGTTCGCCCATTCGGGGATATGTTAGGACTTCACGGGGAATTTATCCCATCAAGCAAGCGTTACATCAATGATTATATCCAGTATGTCACTTCGGATTTTCTCGCCGGGCTTGGGTTCGGTGCGACACAGCAGCTTGGGGAGAGCGACGGTATCTATATCGGCTACAACCTTGATACAGGGAAAAATGTCTATCTGAAACCCAGCCTTGCGGCACAGGGCGTAAAAGGTTCGGTGACAAATGCCCTTGCTGCCGCTTTTCTTGGTTCGCTTGGCGGTGGGAAATCATTCTGCAACAACCTTATCATCTATTATGCGGTGCTGTTTGGCGGGAAAGCGGTCATTGTAGACCCGAAATCCGAGCGTGGCAACTGGCAGGAAACCTTACCCGACATTGCAGATGAAATCAAAATTGTCAACCTCACCAGTGAGGATAAGAACAGAGGACTTCTTGACCCGTATGTGATTATGAAGCGTACAAAGGACGCTGAAAGTCTGGCAATCGACATACTCACATTCCTTACGGGTATTTCTTCCCGTGACGGTGAGAAGTTCCCTGTATTAAGGCGAGCAATCCGTTCTGTCACCCAGAGCAGGCAGCGTGGCTTGCTCCGTGTCATTGATGAACTCCGCAAAGGCGGTTCTTCTGTGGCAGAGAATATCGCAGACCATATCGAAAGCATGACTGATTATGATTTTGCACATCTTTTATTCTCGGACGGTGATGTGGGGCAGTCCATCAGCTTAGACAGACAGCTTAACATCATACAGGTGGCAGACCTTGTACTCCCCGATAAAGATACAAAGTTTGAAGAATACACCACAATGGAGCTGCTTTCTGTAGCAATGCTTATCGTTATCAGTACCTTTGCCTTAGACTTTATCCATTCTGACCGCAGCATTTTTAAGATGGTAGATTTGGACGAAGCGTGGACGTTCTTACAGGTGGCACAGGGGAAAGCACTCTCCAACAAGCTAATTCGTGCCGGACGTTCCATGAACGCCGCTGTTTACTTTGTCACACAAAACTCTGGCGACGTGGACGACGAGAAAATGAAGAACAATATCGGCTTGAAATTTGCCTTTCGCAGTACGGACATCAAGGAAATCAAGAATACCCTTGAATTTTTCGGTGTGGATAAGGAGGACGAGGGAAATCAGAAGCGGCTTAGGGATTTGGAGAACGGGCAATGCCTGTTTCAAGATTTATACGGGCGTGTGGGCGTTATCCAGATTCACCCTGTATTCGCTGATTTGTTCCATGCCTTTGATACCAGACCGCCGATACAGGCAGAGGAAACGAGGTGAAGCCTATGCGTAAGAAAAAGATAATCCGCTGGCTGCTTATCACTCTTGCGGTGATTCTTGGTGTGCTGGTGTTTCTGGCAGTCACGGGTACGGTCGCCCATGCGGCTGGCCTGGTTGACAATACGGTGAGCGACGCGAACGCCTATTCAAAATATCCCCTGGAGAATTACCAGCTTGATTTTTATGTTGACAGCTCTTGGGACTGGCTGCCGTGGAACTGGCTGGACGGTATCGGAAAAAGTATTCAGTACGGACTATATGCTATCACAAACTTTGTCTGGACGGTGAGCCTTTATATCTCCAATGCGACGGGATATGTGGTACAGGAAGCCTACAAGCTGGATTTTATCTCTGATACCGCAAGCTCAATCGGAAAGAACATTCAGACATTAGCTGGCGTTACACAAAACGGCTTTTCCAGTGAGGGGTTTTATGTGGGATTTTTGCTTATCCTCATTCTGGTAATGGGTATCTATGTCGCCTATACAGGACTTGTCAAAAGGGAAACGACGAAAGCGGTTCATGCGGTCGTGAATTTCCTTGTGGTATTTATCCTGTCAGCGTCTTTTATTGCCTACGCCCCAAACTATATCAGCAAAATCAACGGCTTTTCCGCTGATATAAGCAATTCGGCGTTATCGCTCGGTACAAAGATTGTGCTGCCCGATTCCAACAGCAAAGGGAAAGACAGCGTGGATTTGATAAGGGACAGCCTGTTTTCCATACAGGTAAAACAACCGTGGCTGCTCTTACAGTACGGGGAATCGGATATAGAAACGCTTGGCGCTGACCGTGTGGAAAGCCTCTTATCGGCAAGCCCGGATACGGACGACAGGGAGGATATTGTGATTGATGAAATCGAGGATAAGGATAATGCAAATTTAAGCGTTACAAAGACCATGAGCCGATTAGGTACGGTGGTATTTTTGTTTATCTTCAATATTGGAATCTCCATCTTTGTATTTCTGCTCACGGGCATGATGATATTTTCGCAGGTACTATTCATCATTTACGCCATGTTCCTGCCGGTTAGCTTTATCCTCTCCATGATTCCAACTTATGAGGGCATGGCAAAAAAAGCTCTTACAAAGCTGTTCAATACGATTATGCTCCGAGCTGGTATTACGCTGATTATCACCACAGCTTTCAGTATCTCTACCATGTTTTACTCGATTTCTGCTGGCTATCCGTTCTTTATGGCTGCCTTTTTGCAGATAGTGACCTTTGCTGGTATTTACATGAAGCTGGGGGATTTAATGTCCATGTTCAGTTTACAGGCAAACGATACACAGCAGGTTGGCAGACGTATCATGCGCAGGCCTTATCTGTTCCTAAGCCGCAGAGCCAGACGCTTAGAGCGTAAAATCGGAAGAACAGTTGCGGCTGGTGCTGCTGGCGGTGTCGCTGGTGCGGCGGCTTCTTCTGCCACAAAAAAGATAGATAATACAAAATCAGCAGGCAGCGGTCATTCCAGACCAAACAATACGCCATCTTCCCATAGCGGAGATAACGGAAAGCCGCCAGCTATACCCGATAAAACGAGCCAGAAGAAAAATGCATCAAAATCAGAAATACATAGTTCTACAAGCCAGACACAGGAAATGCAATCCACTACAAACCGTGGAATCACAGATAAAAAATCGGTATCAAAGCAGCCACAATCAGAGAAACAGAATCCACAGCGTCCGATAGTGGATAAGGCACAGGATAAGGAGCGACAAAGCAATGGATCAGCGACAAAAGGAGCTGCCCCAGTGCATGGGCGGCCAGCGACAACGCCTGTTCCTGCAAAATCCGATACAAAGGCAACAGCTTCAAGGCAGGAACAGAATATCAAAGAACGTCCTGTCACAGTGGTAAAGGGGCAGCCGCAATCAAGCAAAACTAAAGAACCTGTGACAAAATCACAGGAAAATGTGAGAACGCAGGCTGTCAGAGAATCCCGTCCGGCAGATAAACATTCGGGAGCTGCTACAGATGGTTCACGACAAACGGTACAGCGAAAATCGCAGACAAAGACAGTTCAAAAGAAAAATATAACACAATCTACGGTGAAAAAATCCACCAGTAAGAAAGGCGGCAGAAAATGAAACTAAGACATTTTGCTGTGTTCGGTGGGATTTTCACGGTGATTCTCTGCCTGCTCCTGTTCCTGTTTATCGTGACCGCAGATGATGAAGAAAGCGGCGCTTCCGGCTTTGATTTCTCTGGACTGAATCTGTCACAGGAAGTTTTGAAACATCAGCCTACGGTAGAAAAATATGCAAAGGAATACGGGATTTCCGATTATGTGAATTACCTGCTTGCGATTATGCAGGTGGAATCTGGCGGCACAGCAGAGGACGTTATGCAATCGTCAGAATCCCTCGGCCTGCCGCCGAACTCCCTTTCCACGGAGGAATCCATCAAACAGGGGTGTAAATACTTCTCGGAACTGTTGAAGTCCGCTGAATCAAAAGGCTGTGATATTAACACGGTGGTACAAGCCTATAACTATGGCGGCGGCTTCATTGATTATGTGGCGAAGCATGGCAGGAAATATACCTTTGAACTGGCGTCCAGTTTTGCAAAGGACAAATCCGGCGGTGTCAAAGTCACCTATAAAAATGAGATTTCCATAAAAGAAAATGGCGGCTGGCGTTACAGGTACGGAAATATGTTCTATGTAAAATTAGTCAGCCAGTATTTAGCTATGCCTAGTTTCAGTGACGCTACCGCACAGGAAATCTTCAACGAAGCATTGAAATATCAAGGCTGGAAGTATGTGTTTGGCGGCAGCAATCCCAACACCTCTTTTGACTGTTCGGGACTGGTCCAGTGGTGCTATGGAAAGGCTGGTATCAGCCTGCCCCGTACCGCACAGGCACAGTATGACGCTACGCAGCACATACCGCTGTCACAGGCAAAAGCTGGTGACTTGGTATTCTTCCACTCGACCTATAATTCTGGAACATATGTAACGCACGTCGGTATCGTGCGTCCAGAGGGACGAAAGTTAGAAGTAGATTAAAGAAAGGGGGACAGAAAAAAGGCACTACTCCGTAAGATAACACGGGAAACCACCTGCCTAACCGAAAGGC
>JBMNRU010000004.1:0-161507 GCA_050944855.1 Lachnospiraceae bacterium | reverse complement strand
GGTAAAATCAGAAATAGGCATAGGGTTCCATCCTTTCTATATATTTTGTGTGGTAACTTAATTATATAGGAATTGAATCTCTATGCCTATTCAATTTTTACTTTACCCCCAAGTAAAGTTTACAACCTAAAAAACGTGTTTTACAGTTCCTGCAGCATGTAACGTCCGTTTGCAAGCGTTACCTTATCCGGGTCTGCAACGGCTTCTTTTGATTCCTCTTCTACCATAATCCATCCGTCATAAGAAATGCTGCGCAGATAATCTGTAATTCCCTTAAAATCAATGCAGCCTTCGCCCATAGATTTCCAGTCACCGTTTTCAGCCATATCTTTATAGTGTACATGATTGATCTTTTCATGATATTTTTTGAATACTTCTAATGGATCCATATTGCTGTGCGCGATATGTCCGGCATCCGGTGTATAGCCCAGCGGAGTGTTCCAGATACGATCAAATAAGATTTCATAATCTTCCGGTGTACGGAACAAAGAACCTTCCGGTGAGTTTGGATGAAAAGAAGTAACAATACCTTTGTCGTTGGCTCTTTTGGTAATTTCCAGCAGACAGGAAATGTGATTTTGCTGCCGTTCTTTTACATCTTCCCGCTTGTCCAGGGGATAGTGAGCCAGCATCAGTTTGGAACCGGGAAACTCTTTTAAGAAATCAATGGCTCTTTGTGCTAAGGCATATTCTTCTTCGGTTTCTTTTGCATGGATCCAGTGTCCCGGCAGTGTGAGAACGGGAAATTTTAGTCCTTTTTCCAGTAAGGTTTCTTTTAAGAGAGTAGGATTGGAAAAATAAGTTTCGCCCAACATGCAGATTTCTGCTTCCATACCGGCAAATCCCGCAGCTTTGATGGTATCTGCAATATGAGGGATTTTTCCGCTGAATTTATCGAATGACATCTGCCAGCTGTATGTCTGACATCCAAAAATAATTCCGCTCATTATGCTTTCTCCTTATGTTTTTTTAAGAATTCCAGTGTTACCTGATTGAAAGTCTCCAGATCTTCCCAGTGATGGACATGGCCGCCTTCCGGGCAGATATAGACTTCTGCGTGGGGAATTCCCGCAGATAATGCTTTGGTACAGATGCTGTCTGCCAGCTGGTCATCCTCACCTGCAGCAATCAGTACCGGGGCCTTTATCTCGGAAAGATGATCCAGCGTATTGTGGGTGATGCAGGCATTGCACTGTGCGATAAAAGCGTGCACAGGCATAGGATTGGGATCCACTGCAGCTTCTTTCTCCAGCAGAACTTCTTCGTGAGCATCCTGATAGGTATTTGCGTAGATGATCCAGTTGAGCAGTCTGGCTGAGGTTTCTGCGGGAAGCTGTCCTTTGGTGTCCCGAAGAAGTTCAATACCGCGGCGATAGCCCACAGATGCTGCTGCCTGGGTACTGGTAAGTATCACAGACTTTACTCTTTCGGGATAGTCAATGGCGATCCACTGGGCAATGGCGCCGCCCATGGAAATGCCATGAAAATGTGCTTTTTCAATGCCAAGACTGTCCAGCAGATCTATGGTATCCTTCGCCATTTGCCGGGTGGTATAGGCGACTTCGGCCGGCTTGTCGGAAAGTCCCGCGCCCCGATTATCCACAGCGATGCAGCAGAAATCATTTTTATAGGCCTCTATATGCGGAGCCCAGGTATGTCCGTCTGCACCCAGTCCCATAAGGAGAACAAGAGGTTCCCCTTCTCCTTCGGTGAAATAGTGCATACGGATTCCGTTTGTTTGTACATAACCTTCCATATATATAATTACTCCTCTGTGTTCAGATGGTCGTGTTCCGGTCTTGGGTTTTTGCCGTCATAAAGTTTGCGGAGCTTTGTGCCCACATCCGGCAATTCCCTTTTCATACGTTCAAATACCGGCTCATAATCAAAATCTGTGATCGGCATGTCTACACGGGTATTGTTTAATGCGCTTAAACACATACCTTCCAGAATTTCATATCCGTGGTAGCTGATATCAATGTTGCAGGAATGAGGCTTGCTGTCATCGTCCAGCCAGTCTGCATACTCTGTGTAATAAGGTGTCTGAATCTCTTTTTCCTGATAGTTGTACCAGCCGGGGAGCTTGCCTTCGATGAGTTCGCCGCCGGTAGCTTTTGTACATGCACCGTAGTATCCGTCGGTTTCTGCATATACATACCCATTCTTTCCGTATACCGTGATGCGGTTATCGCAGTCTGCATAGTCCGGTTCTCCGTGTGCTTCGCTTAAGTAACCGCACTCAATATATGCACGTACGCCGTTTTCCATCATCATTTCTCCTAAGAGATAGTCCGGTGACGGATGGGAATCCTGTAAGGTGGCATTTCCGTGTACATGTCCTACTACCCATTTGGCTTTGTGGCCATTATTTGCCCATAAAGTATAATCCACATAATGTGTGCCCAGCTGAGCCAGCCATGGCTGCGTTTCCACATGAATTTTAGTGATCTCACCAATTTCGCCGTCATCGATCCGCTTTTTCATGGCCTGCATCTGACGCAGATATTTCTGCTGATGGCATACAACTGCTTTGATACCGTTCTCTACGCAGAGATCACGGATCGCTTTTGCCTCTGCAAGAGATTCCGCCATAGGTTTTTCAAAAGAAATTGCTTTGATATGATATTTATTTGCAAGCTCTATGAAAGAAAGACGCAGATTTGGCAGTGTTAAGAATACAAATACCTCCGGCTGTGTTTCTTTGAGCATAGTTTCAGCGTCCGTATAGAGCGGAACGTGCAGGTCAAAATGTTTTGCAACACTTTCCATTTTTTCCTTGTCAAGGTCGCAGAGAGCGACGATTTCATAACGGTCCGGGTTTTCCAGTAAACCTTTGATATGCGTTTTGCCCCGGACACCGGTTCCGAGAACAGCAACAGTATGTTTTTTCATGGTTATCCTCCTGACATGTTTTAAAATTTCGACATGATTTTATCATAGAATATGTAAAAGGGGAACGGTAAAAATGCCGAAAACTGGGATTGTTATATAGGCAGAAATTTATTATAATAGAAGAATCAGACAGATAAACTAAAGGAGTACTTATGAAAAGTAAAAAAGGGAAAAAAGAAAGTGAAGTAAGAAAGGGCCTGCTTACAGGGATCCTGATTATTAGTGCTATTTGTATTATATGTGTTTGTATTTCTCTGATGAACAGGCTGGGAAATAAATTAAAAGCAGAGAATAAAGCTGCGGAAACGGAACTGGCAGAAGCCAGGGATCCGCTGTCAGCTGCGGCGGAAGAAGCAGAGACTGAAAAAGCAGAGGAAGAGAAAGAGAATACACCGGAACCCCAGGAGGAAGAACCGAAAGAGGCCGTACAGATTACCGTCAGTGCAGCCGGGGACTGTACCCTGGGTACGGATGAAAACTTTGATTACGAGCGCAGCCTGAATCATTATGTGGAATGGCAGGGAACCGAGTATTTCCTGTCCGGTGTGAAATCTATCTTTGATGCAGATGATCTGACCGTTGTGAATCTGGAAGGCACGCTGACAGAAGCCACGGAAAGACAGGACAAGCAGTTTGCCTTCAAGGGAGATCCTTCCTTTGTTAATATTCTCACTTCTGGGGGAGTCGAGGCCGTGAATCTGGCAAATAACCACAGTAAAGACTATGGTACAGAAAGCTACGAGGATACGATACGATATGTAGAAGAGGCAGGAGTTGTCAGTTTTGGGTATGACCGTACTGCTGTGGCAGATGTAAAGGGCGTGCAGGTGGGCCTGGTAGGCATCTATGAGCTGGCAGACGGCATGGAACGTCAGCAGCAGGTCATTGATAATATTCAGGCGGTGAAGGATCAGGGGGCTTCGCTGGTGATTGTCAGCTTCCACTGGGGAACAGAGCGGGAGAATTATCCGGATGATACTCAGAAGAGCCTTGCCCATATCGCCATTGATAACGGAGCAGATCTGGTATTGGGACATCATCCGCACGTACTGCAGGGAATTGAAGAATATAATGGAAAGAATATTGTATACAGTCTTGGAAATTTCTGTTTCGGTGGAAACAGCAATCCAAGTGACAAAGATACGATGATCTTTCAGCAGACATTTACCATTGCAGACGGAGAAGTACAGGCAGACAATGTGACAAACATCATTCCGTGCACCGTATCTTCTGTTTCCGACTACAATGATTACCAGCCGACACCGGCAGAGGGAGAGGCGGCAGAGCGGATTCTGGGCAGAATCGAAGAGTACAGTCAGTTCTAAATGCTGCCCTGTCAGGAAAAAATTTTTGCTCTGGGATATATGAAATCGCAAAAAAGGAAACGTCTTTCGCAAAAGACGTTTCCTTTTTTCATGCCATTATTTTTTAGTTTAACGCCAGTTTGTAAATCGCTGCCATATCTTCTGACGTAAGCGCTTTAATATTGCCTATCGTGCGCGTGCCCCAGAAGGAACATTTCTCAGTCAGTTCCTGAATCTGATCCGGTGTAGGCGCAAGATTCAATTCTCGGATGGAGGTCGGCATGTCGATTTCCCGGAAAAATTCTTCCATGGCTGCAATGCCTTTTAAGGCGGCATCTTCGTGGTGGACATCGTCCCAGGCAATATCAAATACCTGTGCAGCGAGTTTTGCGAAACGCTGCGGATATTCCAGGAAAACATATCGTGCCCAGCTGCCCCATATGGCTGCCAGACCGGCACCATGGGCGATATCAAACATACCGCTGAGCTCGTGCTCCAGCTGGTGGCAGGACCAGTCTCCGTGGACACCGCCGCATTCCATTAGATTATTATGGGAAAGACTTCCGGCCCACATAACCTCTGCACGTGCCTGATAGTTTTGGGGATCTTTTTTTAAGATGCGTGCGTTTTTGATGACGGTGCGCATCAGTGTTTCTGCCATGCCGTCAGTCAATTCCAGAGTGTCACTCTTCATAAGATAGCGTTCCAGAGTGTGCATCAGGATATCCACACATCCGCTGGCGGTCTGATACGCCGGCAGAGAGTAAGTAAGCTCCGGATTCATAATGGCAAAGCGGGGACGGCAGTAGTCGCTTCCGTATCCTCTTTTCAGCCGGTTTTCTTCGTTTGTGATGACAGAAGAACGGCTCATCTCACTGCCGGTGGCGGCGAGGGTGAGGATACATCCGATAGGATAACAGCCTTTTGCGGCTGCTTTTTTTTCGTAAAGGCTCCATACATCAATATCCGGGTTGGCCAGACCATAGCCAATTGCTTTTGTGGAGTCAATGACACTTCCGCCGCCTACGGCTAACAGAAAATCCACATTTTCTTTTTGGCATAATGCAATTCCTTCATATACTTTAGACAGTCGGGGGTTGGGAACCACGCCGCCCAGTGTGACATAGGGGATGCCTGCCTCATCCAAAGAGGCAGTAATACGATCCAGAAGGCCGGACTTTACAGCGCTGCCGCTTCCGTAATGGATCAGGACTTTTTTTCCGTGTTCCATCCGGACCAGACTGCCGGTCTGCTGTTCTGTGTTTTTGCCGAATACCACTTTGGTAGGGGCGTAAAATGTGAAATTTTCCATATCATACCTTCTTTCTTTAACATCCGTTTGCGGAATACTAATTTTATTAAAACAAATTGGGAAAGATTCGTCAATGTCAGCAGTCAAAGCGTCTAAAAAGTGTCCATAATATGTGTTTCATAGACGGATGTTTGTCTTTATTAGGTTGACAGGCGGATTTTTTCTGTATATAATGAAATCCAGCGATATATGTCGCAAAAGAGCAGTGAACAGACAGAATTTAAAGGAGGAAATACGGAATGTATTCATTTGACGAAATCAAGGCTGTGGATCCACAGATTGCACAGGCGATTGCCGATGAAGTAGAAAGACAGAATTCCCATATTGAATTAATTGCATCCGAAAACTGGGTAAGCAAAGCCGTTATGGCAGCTATGGGAAGTCCTTTAACTAATAAATATGCAGAAGGCTATCCGGGAAAAAGATATTATGGCGGCTGCGAGTATGTGGATGTTGTAGAAGAACTGGCAATTGCACGGGCAAAAGAATTATTTGGCTGTGAGTATGCCAATGTTCAGCCACATTCTGGCGCACAGGCAAATATGGCTGTATTTTTTGCTATGTTAAAACCGGGAGATACCGTAATGGGCATGAACCTGGCACATGGCGGACATCTGTCACACGGAAGCCCGGCTAATATGTCCGGTGCATATTTCCACGTAGTACCATATGGTGTAAATGATGACGGTGTGATCGATTATGACGAAGTAAGAAGAATTGCCCTGGAAGCAAAGCCGAAGCTGATCGTAGCGGGAGCAAGTGCATATGCCAGAGTGATTGATTTTAAACGTTTCCGTGAGATCGCAGATGAGGTTGGAGCTTATCTGATGGTAGATATTGCACATATTGCAGGTCTGGTAGCAACTGGTCTGCATCCAAGCCCAATCCCTTATGCACATGTAACCACTACCACAACGCATAAGACTCTGCGCGGACCGAGAGGTGGTCTGATCCTGAGCAGTGCGGAAGTGGCAAAACAGTTTAACTTTAACAAAGCAATCTTCCCAGGTGTCCAGGGTGGTCCTTTGATGCATGTGATCGCAGCAAAAGCAGTATCTTTCCAGGAAGCATTACAGCCGGAATTTAAAGAGTATCAGAAGGGTATCGTAAAGAACTGTAAAGCTCTCTGCGAAGGTTTGATGAAACGCGGCATTAAAATTGTATCCGGCGGTACAGATAACCATCTGATGCTGGTTGACCTGCGCGGAACCGGTATTACCGGAAAAGCAATGGAAAAATTGCTGGATGAGGCAAATATCACCTGCAATAAGAATGCCATTCCAAATGATCCGGAATCTCCATTCGTAACCAGCGGTATCCGTCTGGGAACAGCTGCAGTAACCTCCAGAGGTATGAACGAAGAAGATATGGATCAGATTGCAGAAGCTATCGCACTGATGATTCAGAGCGTGGAAAATAAAGACAAAGCGAAAGCAATCGTAAAATCATTGACAGATAAATATCCGTTAAATGCTTAAATTTCTATTTCCAGTATTTTGTGCGGGGAATGTCCAGTTTTTCAGAGTGAAAAACTGGATTTTCCCCGTTCTTTTTTTGCTGTATATAATCGTTTAAAACCTTTTGCGCCGTATTTCTCAGAAGGAAGATGGCTATGATATTTACAATGGACATCAGCCCCATGAGGATGTCTGCCAGATTCCATACCGTATCAAAACCGGATTGTGCACCAAAGTAAATGATTCCCAGTACAAACAAACGGAAAATCAGCAAAAGTGTTTTATCATCTTTGATAAATTTTAAATTTGATTCTGCATAGCAATAGTTGCCGATGAGAGAACTGAAAGCGAAAAGGAAGATAGAAATAGTGATAAAATGAATTCCTATTTCACCGATTTGGGCATTTAATGCCTGTTGTACATAGGGCATGCCCGTAAGCTGCGGATCGTCGGCGTCAAAGTTTAACAGTATCATAGCAGTTGTGGTACAGATGACGATGGTGTCGATAAAAACGGACAGCATTTGTACGAGGCCTTGCTTGGCCGGATGAGAAACTGCAGCGGCGGCAGAGGCGTTGGGAGCAGAACCCATGCCCGCTTCATTGGAGAACAGTCCCCGTTTGATCCCATACATCACGCAGGAACCGGTGAAACCGGCGGTGATGGAAGAAAAATCAAAGGCTTCTTTCATAATCCGATGGAGGATATCAGGAAGCTGTTCCAGATTGAGAAGGGTGATGGAAACACCGAGGAGAATGTACAAAATGGCCATTACCGGAACTACTACAGAGGTAATAAAGCCAATCCGGTGTACCCCGCCGAAAATGACAAAGGCAGTGAGTGCTGCGAGAATCAATCCTACCAGTGCCGGAAAGGGAGAATGTTCATAATCATCGATGTAATAGGCAAGGGAAGAACTGACATTATAGGCTTGCAGAGCATTAAAACCAATGGTAAAGCAGAGGATTAGGAGGAGGGAAAAGATGATGCCCATCCAGCGTCGTCCCAGGGCTGTTTGCATATAGTAGGCAGGACCGCCCCGAAATTCTTTGCCGTCCGATTCTTTGTAAATCTGTGCCAGTGTACTTTCAATGAAGGCGGAAGCGCTGCCGATAAAAGCCGAGAGCCACATCCAGAAAATAGATCCGGCTCCGCCAAGGGAAAGGGCAGTGGCCACCCCTGCGATGTTGCCGGTACCTACCCGGGAAGCAGTGGAAATCATAAGAGCCTGAAAAGAAGAAACCCCGGCAGAATTTTTCCTTTTTTCAGTAAGAACCCGGATGGATTCCGGGAGCAGACGGATTTGTACAAAACGGGTACGGATGGTAAAATAGAGACCGCACCCCAGCAGCAGAGCAATGAGAATATAAGTGTATAAAATGGTATTAAAGTGTGTAAGAAATTGATTCAGTTCGGACATGTATTACCTCCTGTTCTTCAGGGAAAAGTAGGAATCAAGATAAGTTTTAGAATGAAAATCGACGAGAGGTTATAAAGCCTCTGCCGATTTTCTTTTTTATTAGGAAACAGCAGAAAGAAGAGCGTGCAGAGTGTAAAAACTCTAGCACGCTTATTTTTTTATCAACGAAAGAGAGGTAAACACAATGAAGATGAACAAAGAGAAATTTTTAAAGACAGAGTTAGGTAGCAGCTTAAAAGAATGTATTACAAGCTGGGACATTGCTTTAGACGGGTGCAGAAAATATTCATGGGAAACAGGAGAGTACAAGCGAGAGCGGAAAGTAGCCGATTGGTGTCAAGCACAGTGGGAAGTGTATAAAATGGCAATCCGTCAATTTTACGGAATTGAGTATTGCTTTACTAGAACAGACGAATATTTCGGAGTGGTTACGGAAGATGAAAAGGACTGGCTGTTTAAGGTTGAGAGATAGAAAGGGGCGGGGACAGTGGCAAGAAAGTATAAGCGGCTGCACTACGAGGACAGAAAGACTTTAGAAAAAATGTTGAGGGCAGGCGACAGCGTAGCAGAGGCAGCAGGAGCGCTGGGAGTACACCGGGACACGATTTATAAAGAATTTGCCCGTAGTGGGACAGACCAGCATACATACAGCGCAGATGCCGGGCAGAGGGCGATTTAAGTAAGAGTTACGAGAGAGGTAAGTATAATGGCACGCACAAAAATAATACCACCAGAGGGGCTGTTAAGCGATTTAGAGTATACAAGCGTAATTGTAAGCTACTCAAACGGAATAGACAGCACAGGGGCGCTTTACTGGGCGGTAAAGATTTTTCCAAAAGAAAAGATATACCTGCTCTATTGTGATACTGGGTGTGAGTACCCAGAAAACGTATCACGGTTTTACAAGGTAGCGGAGTTCATGGGAGTTAAGCCCGTTCTGTTATCGGATACCAGAGGCTTTTTAGGGCTATTGCTGAATGAGCGGCTTAAGTTTCCAGATATGAAAAATAGATGGTGTACGGCTTATCTGAAAACGGCGGTAACTGACAAATGGATACGGCAGCATAGGCAGCAGTTAGGGGCAAAGTGCTTATTTGTTTCTGGGGAGCGCAGGGACGAAAGCACGGGGCGGACAAAGCTGCCAGAGCTGGAATACCACAGCACGACGCTTAAGACAAAGAGGGTAGCAGATTTTACGTGCCATTGGTACAGACCTTGCTTAGATTACGAAAAAGGCAAAATGTTTGAGCAGGGCAGAGAGCTTAAGCTAGAGCCGCACCCGTGCTATGAATACGTCGGTAGATGTAGTTGTATGTTTTGTATGTTCATGCCAGAGCGACACGCCGCAGAGAACATGAAGAGATACCCAGAAATGGCGGCAGAGTATGTACGGGCAGAAATGAAGATACAGCACACATGGAAAAAGGCAAAGAGCCTGCAAAGTGTTTTCAATGAATGTATGGATATAGACGACATAGACGAGGACATAAAGCAGGAAAATAGGCAGTTAAGCATATTTGACGAACAGAAAGGAAAAGGAGATTTGAAAGGAGAGGTATACAGTGGGATTGACAGTATTAAGCCTATTTGACGGTATAAGCTGCGGCATGGTGGCTTTGCAGCGGGCAGGCATAGAGATAGACAAGTACATAGCATATGAGATAGAGCATAACGCTATTGAAATCAGCAGAAAGAATTACCCAGACATAGTAAGGGGTGGGGACGTTACAAAGGAAGATTTTACAAAGTATAAGGGCAAGGTAGATTTACTGATAGGCGGTAGCCCCTGCCAAAACCTTTGCAACTGCGGGGATAAGAAAGGGCTGGACGGTGCAGAAAGCAAGTTGTTCTTTGATTATGTGAGGGCTTTATACGAAACAGAGGTTAAATGGTTTTTGCTGGAAAACAATGCAACCATGACAAAGGAGAACCAAGACATAATAACAGAAATTATGGGGGTAGAGCCTATATACATTAACTCTAATCTGCTGACGGCGCAGGACAGGAAAAGGCTGTACTGGACGAACATACCGGGGATAGAGCAGCCAGAGGACAAAGGGCTTACGCTAAAGGATATTGTGCAGCCAGCGGAAGAGAAAAAAGAGTATGAATGTTATAAAAGAATGGCTGCAAAAAGAGAGGGTACTTTAGCTTTTAAAAAGGCATGGGCGAATGTGAGGACATTAGACCAGAAAAGCAGAGCCTTAACTACATCACAGTCAATAAGCAATTCTGGGGCAACAAATGTAAAGTATTCAGATACCGAGTATTACATACTGACGCCTATAGAGTGTGAACGGCTACAGACATTGCCAGACGATTACACAGAGGGGGTAAGCAATACCAAGCGCTATAAGGCTGTAGGGAACGGCTGGACGGTAGAGGTAATAGCGCATATCTTTAAAGCCCTGCGCGTGGCACTGGAAAAAGGAGCCGCGCCGGTAATGTTAAAAGAACGCGTGCGTCCGGAGCAGTCATACAGAAACATTGAAATTATGCCGGAGAGGATACAGCAGGCGGCAGAGGAAAGAGAGGTTATAAAGATGCAGGGGCAGGACAAGGAAAAATACGAAAAGCAGATAGCGGAACTTAAGCAGCTGGTAGAGGAAAGGGATAAGGAAATTGCAGACATGAGGGAAGAAATGCAGCAGCTTAAAAACAAGGTATTCAATATTCTTTTAGAGAAAGCGTGCGGCTGAATTGTCAAGCCGCAAGTACCCGTCCTTAATTTAATGGCAGAATACCGAGTTTGTGACTGACTATAGCAGTACAAGCCTATAGCGGGGCGCTGGTTCAATTCCAGCAGGGCGGTTTGGTAGCAGGCATGGCGAGCCTGCACCAGAGGGCAGCGGGCTATAACTGTTTTCTGTATGCTGTGACAAAATAGCGGCGGTCACGCCAGCCAGAGAGCGTGTAGACGGTCAACAAGTTTTCAGCGGCTTTTTAATGTGAAAAGCAGCCCACACAGTAAATTTACGCCAGAGCAGGAGAGCGGCAGCATGAAAAGACAGAGAGCTCCGCCAAAAAGGAAGAGAGGAAGGAAATGAGGCACACAGTAATTATATGCACAGATACGACAACCGGGGACGCATTAGCGTACTATCTGGAAAGCCGTAGACTCTGGGAGCACCGGGAACGCAGGCGGCAGCAGCGCCGCTGGTATTTCATAAAGCAGCGCTTAAACGGTATTTTCCTTATTGTGCTTACCATGATTTTAATTAAGCTGCTGGACGGCGACGCAACAATAGCGCTTATCACAGTACCGCTGGGGCTGTATCTGGCTTTTACAAAGAAAATGTGCATAGTGAATGAATTTTACTGGCAGACGAAAGAGAGGCGGCACAATGGCGATATTTAGGGAAGTCGAAACAACGGTATATTGTGACGTTTGCGGGGAATATGTCATAGGCTGGCATAGCAAAGGGCAGGGGGTAAGCAGAGCATGGGCAGCATATCACGCAAGGCAAAAGGGCTGTACTACTGGCAAAAAGATTGTATGCAAAAAGTGCAGAATAGAGCGGAAAAAGCAGCATTGCAGTTTGATAAAGCGATACGGGCAGCCGCAGCAAGAGCAAAGCGGCGCTTGTCTGGGATTTTCTGGCGAATATGACGACGGATTTATAGAGATATGGGAGTACAAGGGAGAGCAGCGCAGTAAGTGCGTATGTAAGGTAAAAGAGGAAAACGATATTGATTGTTACAAGCGTGCTATTGAGGCGCTGGAAAGATACGGGAAAGAAAGGGAGCGCATAACGTATGAAAAGAGAGCAGGATAAAAAGCCGGATTTTCTGAAAGACATTAACGCCGGGATTTTGGACGAGCTGACAAAGAGCGGCAGGGTAAAGAACGCTGTAGGGCTGGCAGGAGAGCTTAAGGAGCTTGAAGAGGTAAGCAATATATGCGGGCTGCCGTTTACGGGCTATCTGGGGAAGATTGAAACGCCCAGACCGAGCGGCATTATTGACGAGGTAGTAATAGCCATTGAAAAGAGCGTAGCAGTTATGCAGGGCGGCATTGCCTTTGAGGCTACGGCACAGCCGGGAAGCAGGCTTTTACTGTCTGGGAAGATGCAGACGCTTAAGGACTTTGAGAGCGGGCGGGTACTGGTATTCGTTCTGGCTGATTATGTAGCCGTAAGCCCTAAAGCTATGCTGCAAAATGACATAGCGCTTATGGGAGAACTGGCGTATACACCGAGGCACAGGGAAACGCCCAGAGGCAAGCGCATTACTGATATTTTCGTAAAGGTACAGAATGTGCTTACAGCTGGCACTTGCTTTATACCGTGCATCTGCTGGCAGGAAACAGCAGACGAGGTAGCAAACTGGCAGCCGGGCGACAAGGTTATACTGCTGGGAAGATGCCAGAGCAGACAGTATGAAAAAGTTATTGATACTGACAGTGGCAGCAGGGAGCAGCGCACAGCTTATGAGGTATCAGTACAGCTGATTAACAGAATTACCGTTGAAGAGGGCGAGGCGTATATAAGTGGCTGGCATGAGACAGAAAGCGAGGCAGGCAATGTGTGATTTTTGCGGTAATGCTGCCTGTACGCTGACAAAGCAGCAGGCTATAGAGCGGGGCGCTATTCTGGAAAGCAACGCATACGGCATTATGCGGCTGCCGACAGCTGACACGCCGCAGACGTACAGCTTTAAAGGCGTGCCTGCATTTTACAGCTTAAGCGCTTTGATACCAGACAAGGGCGAGGAAAACCCGCACGCATACTTACGGTTTGTCTTTGACGAGGACGAGGGAACGGGCGAGTGCTGGGAAGAGCGGGAAATACAAAAACCGCTTGAATGGCAGACGGAGCAGGAATTTATAGAAAGATTTGAAAGGGAGCATAAGGCATGAGAAAAGCGTATATTTGCAGCCCGTACAGGGCAAAGGACAGCGCAGAGCTTGACAGGCACATAGATTATGCACAGGCGCTTACAAAGCTGGCTTTAGAGGCTGGCGTAGCGCCGATTACGCCACATTTATACATGACACAATGCTTAGACGAAAGTAAGGAGCAGGAGAGGGCGCAGGGAATGGCTGCGGGGCTTGCCCTGCTGAAATCCTGCGATTTTGTCATAGTGGGCGTTAAGTACGGTATCAGTGAGGGAATGAGCCGGGAGATACAGACAGCGGAGCTACTGGGTATTGAGGTAGTGAACGCAGACAAGCTGCGGCATTACATGAAAGAAAAAGAGAGCCGGATAGAGGCGGCAGCGTGGGACTACGCCAAAATATGCGCCTGCCATTTCTGTAAAGGCAGCAGGCTACATAGCTGCACTGGTTATGATTGCAGAGAGCCTTATAAGCAGGCTTATGAATATGCAATAGCACACAAAGATTTACTGTAAAGGAGAATGAGAACATGAGGAAACTTAGACGCATGGTATTAAGGAATGAGGCAAACAGGTTGAGCAACTACGGGCAGAACGGTAAAAGCATTGCGATTTTCCGCAGTCTTTGGGCTGATTACAAGGAATTGCAGCAGCATAAGGAAGTTGCCAAGAAAGATTTACTGTAAAGGAGAATGAGAACATGAGGAAACTTAGACGCATGGTATTAAGGAATGAGGCAAACAGGTTGAGCAACTACGGGCAGAACGGTAAAAGCATTGCGATTTTCCGCAGTCTTTGGGCTGATTACAAGGAATTGCAGCAGCATAAGGAAGTTGCCAAGAAAGAAAGCGGGCTGCTGGCGCAGATTAAGAGCCTTAAGAGGAAACGGGCAGCGCAACGCCTCTAATCTGAAAACAGAAAAGTTAAAAGCCCCTACGGTACGGGAATACCATAGGGGCTAAGCTGTACAGCTTTAATAACCTATATCTATTATAAGCGAAGTATGGCAGAAAATCAAGGAAAAATCACGGGCGGCAAGCCCGTTTTACCACTTGATAAAAGTATTAACTATTCGACAGGGTAGACCAGAAAGAGGGTACATAGATGCCATACGTAGAGAGGATAACAAGGGCGGGTAAGACCATTGAAATAGAGCGTTACTTTACGAGCAGATATAAAAAGCCGGGGATAAAGAGGGGCGATAAGGTAAAGACCACAAAGGAGCAGCAGGAAAAGGTAAACACGAGGCAGGCAGAAAGAAAGCTGCGTATTCTGATAAATGCAAATTATGGGTATGGAGATTATCATTTAGTGCTTGACTATATCCGCAGAAAGGGAGAGCCGGATAGGACAAGGGAGCAGATGCGGCAGGACATAGATATATTCTTAAGGGAGTGCCGGAAAGAGTACAAAAGGGCTGGGCTGGAATTTAAGTATATACATGTTATGGAGATAGGCAAGAAAGGCGCAAGACATCACCATTTAGTAATAAACAAGATTGATACAGAGATTTTGCAGCGCTGCTGGTATAAGGCGTATGAGGGGCATAACCGGGTAAAGGTTTTTCCTCTGGACGACAGCGGGAACTATGCGGAGCTGGCAGCATATTTGATTAAATACACAGACACACACAGAAAGACAGAGGACGGGGCGCTACAGGGTAAGCGCTGGAATTGCAGCAAGAATTTATTTAGACCAGAGCCGGAAATACGGATAATCACAGATAGAACATGGTTCAAGGCAGAGCCACGGGAGATAAAGGGCTACTACGTAGACAAAAACAGTGTAAGCAAGGGAGTACATAGCCCGGAGTATTACGGCTACGGCTATTTCAGATATACGTTAGTCAAATTAGAGACGAGGGGGGGATAAGATGCAGATAATCAAAATTATAGCAATCGTGGCAGTGCTTATAGTATGTGCGGTTTTGGCGTTGCTTGTGCTGGCTGTTTTAAGTTTTAGCATAGCGGAAGATATTATGGAGCGGCAGGACAGCTGGACGGATAACGGCGAAAGAGAGGCAGGGAAAAAGAATGATAGAGAGGCTTAAGTATTGGATATTCCAGAGAGGTAAGGACTGTAAGCACTGCTGCCTATGGTGTGAGTATTACAGTATATGCTACTGGGACATAGCAGACAGAAAGGGGAAAAAGAAAATGCAGCCGTTTTACAGTGAGTACATGGAAAGGCGCAGACCAAAAACGCCGGGCTGTATCTGTGAAAATGAATTTAAAAGACAGCTGGGTATAGTTAGCCAGTCGCTTTGCGGGATTGTAGCAGCAGGCGGTAAGGGAGAGCAGGCAGCAAACGAACTGAAAGAGTATGAAAGGAAAATGGGGCGGTACTTGTGTTATAAGCGGGCGTTAAGCAAAGAACGCTGGAAAGCGTTGTATAGAGAGTGCAGGAAAGAGAGGCGAGAACATGAGAAACTTTAGACTGGACGACGAGAGCGGACACCAAGAGGCGCTATTTAGCTGGGCTGGCTACAATATGCAGCGTATGCCGGAACTGGAATTTTTGCACCATGTACCAAACGGCGGCAAGCGGGACGCAGCCACGGCAGTAGCGCTTAAGAGGCAGGGAGTAAAAGCGGGCGTGCCGGATATTGTTTTACCAGCACCAAGGGCAGAGTATCACGGGCTTTACATTGAGCTTAAGGCGGGGAGCAATACCACAACGGCAAAGCAGAAACGTTGGTTAAAATTCCTGCGGCAGCAGGGGTATTATACGGCAGTGTGTTATAACTGGCAGGCAGCAGCAGAGCTGATAGAAACGTATTTACTGCGTACAGCGGAGCTGGGAGAGGCAGGGCAGACATGGGGAAAGGAATAAGCTGCAAAATCTATGAGCTATGCGGCAGGGATTGTACGCATTGCGCAGCAGAAGAGGCAAAGAAAAAAGCAAAGAAGATGCAGCCGAGAAAAACAACAATTTTCGAGGGAACGCAGGCAGAAAAACTAGCAGCAAAAAATCTGCCAAACTATGAAACCTATAAATGCCCTGTCTGTAATTGGATTGTGGCAGATAGGAGCTTTATAACGGGTATAAAAATATCTAATTTCTGCCAGAACTGCGGGCAGGCGTTAGATACGGAAATCACAAAAGAGCAGGACACATAAAGAGCAGATGCGCTAGAGGCAGCGCAGGAAAGAGAGGCAGAGAATGAAAACAGTAAGCATTTTGAATTTAAAGGGCGGGGTAGCAAAGACATTTACGGCGGTAAATATGGCGTATGAGCTGCACCGCAGGGGCTACAAAGTTCTGATGCTGGATAATGACAAGCAGGGAAACTTAAGCAAGGCATACGGCAGATATGATGCGGAGAACGTAGCGCCGATAGCAAAGCTGCTTAGTGGTGGCTGGAAAGATGCCGGGGAAGTGATACAGCACACAGATTATGAGGGTATCGACATTGTAACGGCGAATATGTCACTTTTTGGGGCTACATGGAATTTGACAAAAGAGGAAAACGAGAACCAGATAGGGAGATATGAAAGGCTGGCAAAGTACACAGCAGGAGTAAACGGGTATTATGATTACTGCATTATAGATAATCCACCAGACATAGGGCTTAACGTGGTAAATGCGCTGGCAATCACGGACGAGGTTATAGTACCTGTGAAGATTGACGAGGACGCTTTAGAGGGGCTGGATATTGTAGCAGAGCAGATAGAAGAGGCAAAGGCATTTAATGAGCGGCTGCATCTGCTGGGCGTGCTGGTTACGGTTTACCAGAATACGGACGGCGAGGCAGCGGGAATGGAATGGCTGGGGCAGCAGGGCAATTACAATATTTTGGGAGTTATCAAGTATTCCAAGAAAGTTGCGGAAAATTCTTTTATGCGAAAGCCTATTTATGAGTATAGCCCGTGCTGCGGAGCTGCACAGAGCTACAAGAAATTCGTAACAGCATACACCGGGAAAGCGAGGTAGAGAAAATGGCAAAGGCAAAGTTTGGTATCAATGATATTCTGAACGCAAAGAGCAGGACAGCAGGAGCAGGCACGGTAAGCGAGTATACAGAAATCTGGTTAAGCCCGTATGAGGTAAAGCCGTCTGAAAGTAATTTCTACTCACAGGAGAACATAGAAGAGCTGGCAGACAGCTTTTTAGCAGTAGGGCAGCAGCAGCCGACAGTTTTAGGCAGGGTAAATGGGGAATTTAGGATAGTGAGCGGACACCGCCGCAACCTTGCAAACATTATGAACATTGAGCGGGGGCATGAGGAATACAACAAAGTGCGTTATCTGTATAAAGACATGAGCGCAGCAATGTTTGAGTTGTCTTTACTTATCGGCAACGCCTACAACAGAGAGCTTACAGCGTGGGAGAAAACCCAGCAGGCGCAAAAGCTGAAAGAGGCGCTTTTACGGGCGAAAAAAGAGGACGGTTTAGAGATTACGGGAAAGCTGCGGGATATTATAGCGGATTTGCTGAATGAGAGCAGCACCAACGTAGCACGCATGGACGCTATTAACAATAACGCTATGCCAGAAGTAAAAGAGGCGCTGAAAAATGGGGATATTGGTATAACTGCTGCTTACGAGGCTGCAAAGCTGCCAGAGGACGAGCAGCGGGAAATTGCAGCAGCAGCGGCAGCAGGCGAGAGCGTAAGGGCAAAGGAGATAGCGGCAAAGGTAGCGGAGAAAAAAGCCGGGGACGACTACGAAACGCCGCACCCGGAAAGCATAACGTCTTTGTGCTATTCCTGCCAGAAATATAAAGAGTGCAACGTAAAAACCGGGACTTGTGAGAAGTGCGACCAGTACGTAAACAAGGCAGAGGCAGAGAAAACGGAAGAGCAGCGCTATAAAGAAGAACAGGACAAAATAGACCGGGAAACAAAGCGGAAATTGCAGGAGCAGGCAGACGCAGAAAAAATGGGTAAGCTGCCGAGCGAAAGAGGGGCAGAGCATAAGCGGCATGAGATAAAAATAGCAGCCTCTTACTATGACGACGTAGCCAGCGGAAAAAGGCGTTTTGAGTTGCGGAAGAATGACAGGGGGTATAAAGAGGGCGACAGCCTTAAGATGCTGGAATTTAAAGACGGGAAATACAAAGGCAGGACGATAGACGCAGATATTATTTATATGCTGGAAGAGTATACGGGCTTGCAAGAGGGCTATTGTATTCTGGGTATTGACGTAACAGCATATAGCGGCGAAGTGTCCGAAACGGACACGGGGGGGGCAACTGCCGGGACAAATGAGCATTGATGATTACAAGTTTATGAATAAGCCAGAAAGCGAGGCGAGCGCATGAGATACAGGCAGTGGAAAAAGAATTATAAAAAGCGCTATGGTGTAAATCCACCAGCAAGCATAGATAAGCGCAAGAGGCGCAGACAGGCAGCAAGGGCGGTAAACGTCCTTGCTAATACTGATTTAGGCGCAACGCTGAACAGGGCAGCCGAAAGTATAGTAAACGGGCTTGCAAATGCTATGCGGGTATTTGGTAGCGCCTGCGACAGAGCAGGAACAGTTTTTAGAAATGCTGCGGATAGATTGCAGCCATTGGAGATACGGGGCAGCGTGTTTAGCTGGGAAGTACGGAAATACGGAGCGGACAGCTACGCAGTGTATGAAAAGAACGCTTTAGGCGGCGACGACGAATTAAGGGCAATTACATACAGCAGCAGTGCTGCTGAAAAAATAGCAGAAATTCTGCGAACAGACCAACTGGAACACACAAGGGCTGTAAGCCCAGAGAGAGTACAACGCAGGAATGATGCAGTAGACAGCCTGCGGGCGGCAGTCATTACAGCATACGAAAGCGGGGCGTTTGAAAAATGAATAAAGATTTAGAAAACTGGATTTACAGACCGATTTACCCGGAAGAGGAATTTTTTAAGAGAATTGAGGCAGCATTAGGTTTTAAACTTTTTATCTGGCAAAAGGCTTTTATAATTACGGGAAAGTTTAGACGATACGGAGCGACTACGGCAGAAATTTTAAGAGAATTGTTAGATACGAAAGCAGAGCCGTTAGATTACACAAAGCCGCCAACAAACAATAGAGACAGATTTTACCGGGACGAACTTAGAAAAATACAGGAAAAATTGCAAAGGGCTGGAATTGAGACAAGGGCAGTATTTTGGAGCAAAAAGGAAAAGAGCAGCTATTACTGGGAATATGGCGCACCAAAGAGCTGCAAAAGCCCAGACTGCAAATATTGCCCGTTTCCACCATGCAGGGAAAGGAGCGGGAGAGAATGACTAATATTTTACTGATTATTGCAATCCTGCTGCTGGTAGACATTTACGGGCAGCTTAAGAAAATCAATGAAAGGCAGGGTAAGGAAGATGCAGGGAAAAGAGATGGAAAGTAAAGGCGCTGGTATGACAACGCAGGAAATGTGCGACGGAGTAGCAGCAGCGACAGCAGGAATGGAGACAGCGGCAGAGGGAGAGGCAGCAGGCGAAAGCTGGGTAGCATTTCCTACGGCAGAGTTTGAACAGCTGATACAGAAAGCAGCAAAGGCAGCAGTAGCAGAGTATAAGCGGCAGGAAGAAAAGGACAAAAAGAGGGATAAGTACCACAATACTTTTATGCTGCTGAAATGTTACCGGGACGCTGCTTTTCATGTAGAGAACGCTATAAGCGACGGGACACAGTTAGCCCTTGCAGGAATGACGGACGAACAGCAGCGGACATATTTAGAGAGCGTAAGGCGCAGCCGCTTTAAAACTATGATTATGACAGCACACATAGACAAGGCAGTAGAAGAAATGGAGCGCAGGCGTAAGGCTGCTGGCAGAGAGGTAGAGTATAAAGCGTTTGAAATGTATTTTATGCAGGGCATGGACTATGCACAGATAGCAGAGGAACTGGAAACAGGGAAGAACACACCGAGGCGCTGGGTAACGGCTATTATCAATGAGTTATCAGTATTGCTGTGGGGGATTGACGAGGACAAGATAAAGTAAAGGCATGGGGCAACCGTGGTAAAATCGTGGTGTTTACATGGTATTTCCAAAGCGGTATAATGGTAGCATGAAAAGAGTAGGCAATAGCTTAGCCAGCAGATGCGACAGCAGTTACCTACTCTTTTTTGTTTTCATTCTTTTAGCCTCCACCCAGCGCATGAAACTTAGGGCGCTGGGAATTTCAAGAAAGGAGCGGGGACAGTATGAAAGCATGGGCGAAGAGTTTTTATTTATCGGCGGCATGGGAGAATACCAGAGCCGCTTTCTTAATGTCAAAAGATTATATATGCGAGCGCTGCGGAGAGCCAGCGAAGATAGCGCACCATAAGAGATACCTTAACCGGGAGAACATAAACGACACGAGCGTTACGTTATGCTGGGATAACCTAGAGGCACTTTGCCAAGACTGCCATAACAAGGAGCATCATAAGCAGGAGCGGCAGAGGCGGTACAGATTTGACGAGAGCGGCGGCATACTCCCCCCTATCTCAAACAAAAAATAAAGGGGGAAAATACCGAGGGGGATACCCTAAAATTACCCTCCGGGCGTGCGTATGCGTGGTGTAGGGGGTGTGGTGTGGCAGTACCGGGCAGCAGCCGGGCGCAGCAGAAAGCGGGGTAAAAGGAATGGCAGTAAAGAAAGAAAAGACCAAAGAACAGCGCATTAAGTCCGAGAAAACCAGACTTAAAGGGATATTCAAAGACTTAGACGAAAATAAGAGAAAATTAGTAACGCCGCTGATAGAAAAGGCTGCATTTGTGAGCGTGGAGCTTGATGATTTGCAGGCAACCATTGAGCAGGACGGCTGGACGAGCGAATACCAGAACGGGCAGAACCAGTGGGGGACAAAGAAAAGCCCGGAGGCTGAAACTTACATAGCCTTAAGCAAGAATTATGCAGCAGTCATTAAGCAGCTTACGGAATTAGTCCCAGCTGCAAAGCGAAAGGCAAGCAGGCTGGCAGCCCTGCGGGACGAATAGCCGGGAGTGCTGCCGTATAAAAATTATATCTACGAGTATCACGCTAAGATAACCAGCGGCGAGATTGTAGCGGGCAAGTGGATAAAGGCAATTTATAAAATCATTGTGGACGGGCTGGAAAAACAGGAATATTTCTTTAACGCAAAGGCAGCAAATAAGGCAATCAAGTTTATAGAAAATTTCTGCCACCACAGCAAGGGGCGCAACGATTTACTAAAACTGGAACTATGGCAAAAAGCTATTGTTTCTGTCATTTTTGGCATACAGGACGCAGAAAAAATACGTGTTTTCCGTGAAATTTTTATTGTTATTGGCAGAAAAAACGGAAAAAGTTTATTTGCATCTGCGATTATTGCATACATGGCATTTTTAGAACCAGAGTACGGGCAGGAAATATACTGTTTAGCGCCGAAGTTAGACCAAGCGGCGCTTGTGTATGACGGTTTTCATAAAATGGTACTGGCAGAGCCGGAGCTTGAAGAGCTGGCAAAGAAACGCCGCAGCGACATTTACATAGCTGAAAGCAATACCTTTGTAAAGCCGATTGCGTTCAATGCGAAGAAATCGGACGGATTTAACCCGCAGCTTGTAGTATGTGACGAAATGGCAGCATGGAGCGGGGACGCAGGGCTTAAGCAGTATGAAGTAATGAAATCTGCTTTAGGCGCACGTAAACAGCCTATGATTTTATCCATAAGCACTGCCGGATATATCAACGACAGCATTTATGATGAGCTGATGATACGCAGCACCAGCTTTTTAAAGGGCAACAGCAAGGAAAGGCGGCTTTTGCCGTTCCTCTACATGATTGATGATGTAGAGAAGTGGAACGACATAAACGAGCTGAAAAAGGCTAACCCGAATATGGGCGTATCTGTCAAAGAGAGCTTTTTCATTGATGAAATAGCCGTAGCAGAGGGCAGCTTAAGCAAGAAAGCAGAGTTTTTAACAAAATACTGCAATATCAAACAGAACAGCTCTATTGCGTGGCTGGAATATCAGACCGTAGACGGCGCAGGCGTTGAAAAGACCTTAGAGGACTTTAGGGACTGCTACGCCGTGGGCGGCATTGACTTAAGCCAGACAACAGACCTTACAGCAGCAAGCGTGGTAATTCAGAAAGACGGCAAGCTATATGCGTTTACTCAATTCTTTATGCCACGGGGCAGGCTGGAAACCTTGCAGGCTACGGACGGCGTGCCGTATGACATTTTTGTAAAAAGAGGGCTGATAACCTTAAGCGGCGAGAATTACGTAGACTACCACGACGTTTACAACTGGTTTACTATGCTGCTGGAAGTTTACGGCATACGCCCGCTGAAAATCGGCTACGACAGGTACAGCGCACAGTACCTTATTACGGATATGGCGAATTACGGTTTTCACATGGACGACGTTTTCCAAGGCGAAAACCTTACACCCGTTATACGGGAATTTGAGGGTATCATAAAGGACGGTAATTTTAAGATTGCCGACAACAATTTACTAAAGACGCATTTCTTAAATGTTGCGCTTAAGCACAACATGGAAACACGGAAATTCAGACCGATAAAGATAGAGCAGCGGGCGCATATCGACGGCTTTGTATCTGTCATAGATGCAATGACCGTGCGGCAGAAATACTGGGAAGAGTGCGGCGAGCTGCTTAAAAACGCTGCATAGAAAGGAGAGAGTAAGCGGTATGAAATTTTTAGATTACCTGTTTCATGGTAAGCAGATGCAGGCAATAGACAGCTATTTTAAAATGCTGAATGGGTACAGCCCTACGTTTACGAGCTTTAACGGCGGCGTTTATGAAATGGACTTAACCAGAGTGGCAATCAATAATTTTGCCACGCATTGCAGCAAGCTAAAGCCGGAGATAGAGGGCAACGCCGCAAAGCATCTGGAAAGGGCGCTACAGTACAAGCCAAACTATTTCATGGATACAGTAAAATTCATAAAGCGGCTGGCGACGATTTTAGCGGTAGAGCATACCGCTTTTATTGTGCCTATCGAGGACGAAGTAGGCAGCCTGTGCGGGTGGTATCCGCTGCGGGCGCAGCGCTGCGAGGTAGTAGAGGCTGCCGGGCGGGTGTATCTGCGTTACCTATTTGCAAATGGGGAGCATGGGGCGATTGAATTTGAAAAAGTGGGGATAATGACAGATTTTGAATATTCTGACGACCTTTTCGGAGAGGACAACAACACGCTTAAGCCCACAATGCAGCTGATACATACACAGAATGAGGGTATCGTAAACGCCGTAAAAAATTCTGCAAATATCCGTTTTCTAGCAAAGGTGGCAAACATTTTGAAACCAGAGGACATAAAGAAAGAGCGGGAGCGGTTCACAGAGGACAATTTAAGCGCCGACAACAAAAGCGGCATGATTATTTATGATAACAAGTTTTCAGAGCTGAAACAGGTAGAAAGCAAGCCCTACACGCCAAACGCACTGCAAATGCAGCAGATACAGGACAGCGTATGCACGCATTTTGGCACAAGTATGGATATTCTTCAAAACAAATTTGATGAAAACACATGGAACGCCTACTACGAGGGCAAGATAGAGCCGTTTGCTATCCAGCTATCGCTTGTAATGTCAAATATGACCTTTACCCAGCGGGAGCTTGCACACGGTAACGCTATTACGTTCTCTGCAAACCGCCTGCAATATGCCAGCAATGCAACAAAGCTGCAAGTAAGCACACAGCTTTTCGACCGGGCATTACTGAACCGTAACGGGGTAATGGATATTTGGAATATGGCGCACGTAGAGGGCGGCGATAAGTATTATATCCGAAAAGAGTATACCGAGGTAAGCGAGCTGAAGAACAGCAGCAAAGAGCCGCAGATTATCATACAGCAGATGCCAGCAGCGGGGCAGCAGGCAGCAGAACCGACACCGAAAGAGCCGCCAGAGGACAAGCCGCCGCAGCCAAACGATAAAGGACAGAAAGAGGGTGCAAATAATGCCGGTTAAGAAAGAGAGGGAATATAGGGCGCTGGCTGCGCCTTTATCTGCCGTGGCAGCAGCAAAGCGGATAGATACGGAGTATTACGTAGAGGGCTACGCTACGACGTTTGACAAGCCGTATCTGCTGTATGAGTTTGAGGACGGCACAAAGTATTACGAAAGAGTAGACGCACACGCTTTGGACGGTGCGGACATGAGCGACGTTATCATGCAGTACGACCATGAGGGCAGGGTATTTGCCAGACAGTCCAACAAGACGCTTATTTTAGTCCCAGACCATAAGGGGCTTTTAGTGGCTGCCGATTTAGGCAAGACGGACTTAGCAAGGGGGCTGTATCAAGATATTGACGCAGGCATGATTACTAAAATGTCGTGGGCTTTCACTGTTTTAAAGGACGACTACGACAGAGCCACACATACAAGGACAATCTTAAAAATTAAAAAGGTTTATGATGTATCCGCAGTGAGCATACCAGCAAACGGCGATACTGAAATAAGCGCCCGGAATTTTGCCCGTAGGAGTTACGAAGCAGAAAAGCAGGAGCTGCTTAAAAGGCGGGTGCAGCTGCTAAAGATTAGAGCCAGTTTATAAGAAAAACCAGAAAAGGAGAATAACACCACATGAAAACTTTAAAAGAGATTGAGGCGAGATTAGCCCAGATTAAGAATGAGCTGAACACCAGAGCGGCAGAGCTTACAGATGAAGAGATTACAAACTTTGAGACAGAAGTAGGGGAATTGCAGGAGCAGCGGCAGAAACTCTTAGACAGCGCCGAGAAGAGGAAAAAGCTGCTTGCAAAGATTGCAAACGGCGAGACGGTAGACGACGGCGCAGAGGGCGACGGCACAGCGCCTACAGTGCTGCGTAACTTTAAGGGCGCAAACGGAGAGGGCGACGGGGACGGCGACAAGTATAACAGCATGGCATACAGAAAAGCATTTATGCAGTATGTGTGCCGTGGCACTGCAATCCCGGCAGAGTACCGGGCAGACGCAGTAAGCAAGACCACGGACGTAGGCGCAACAATCCCCACAACCGTGCTTAACCAGATTGTGCAGAGATTGGAAAGCACGGGCATGATTTTAGCCCTTGTAACAAGAACAGCATACAAAGGCGGCGTTTCTATCCCCGTTTCCACGGTTAAGCCTACTGCAACGTGGGTAAATGAGGGAGCGGGCAGCGCAAAGCAGAAACACGACATTAAGAAAGAGGGCATGATTACCTTTGCATACCATAAGCTGCGTTGCGCCGTGGCTGTATCTCTGGAAGTAGATACAATGGCAATCAGTGCCTTTGAAACGCTGCTTATCAACAATATTGTTGAGGCAATGACAAAAGCGTTGGAGCAGGCGATTATTAGCGGCGACGGCACGGGAAAGCCTAAAGGAATTTTAGCCGAGACACCCGCAGCAGGGCAGGAAGTGGAAAGCGCAAAGCCTGCGTATGCGGATTTGATTAACGCAGAGGCGGCTTTACCGCAGGCATACGAAAACGGCGCTGTATGGTGCATGAGCAAAAAGACGTTCATGCAGTATTACGGGCTGACAGATACCAACGGGCAGCCGATTGGCAGGGTAAATTACGGCATTGCTGGAAAGCCGGAGCGCACGCTTTTAGGCAGACCTGTAGTGTGCTGTGATTACGTTACCAGCTATGTTGCATCTGTAGCGGCTGGCACTGTTTTTGCTTTCCTCTTCAACTTCAAGGATTACGTGCTTAACACAAACTATGCTATGGGCGTAAAGAAGTACGAGGACAACGATACAGACGATATGGTAACAAAAGGTATCATGCTGGCTGATGGAAAGGTAGTTGATAAAAACAGCCTTGTAACCATTAAGAAACTTGCCAGCGCATAAGTTGACGGAAAGGAGCGCACAGCATGAAAGGGCATTTAGATGTAAAGGAGCTGGAAACCTATAAGAAAGCTGATTTACAGCAGCTTGCAAGAGAGTTGGGGGTAAGCGACGCAGGCACAATTAAAGAGATTGCCACTAGATGCGCCGCTGTAGAGGTTGAAGTACCCGACGAGGGAGATATGACCGACGAAGAGAAGAAAGCAGCGACAGAGGCAGCACAGGCGGCGGCAGCCAGAGCCGAAGAGGAAAGAAAGGCGGCAGAGGCAGCGCAGGCGGCAGCCAAAGCCGAAGAGGAAAGAAAGGCAGCTGCGGCAGCAGGCATGGTAAAAGTAGAGGTTACAACCAGATACTTAGACAAGCAGCTTAACCAGATTAAAGATGCCGGGGAAACCTTTACCGTACATAAGGACAGGGCGGAAGAGCTGGTAAGCGCCAAAGTTGCTAAAATCAAAGAGTAAGGGCAGGGCTGCGGGAACGCAGCCCGCTTATTTTCAGAAAGAGGGTGCAGGGTATGGCAGCAGATACCACCACATTAACAGAGAAGATGCGGGCGGCACTGCGTATCAGCAGCACTAACGCAAAAATCACGGAAGAGATAGAGGACTGTATAGCCGCCTGCAAAGCTGACCTTGCAAACGACGGTGTTAAAAAAATTGACGAGAAAGACGCACTGATTAAAAGGGCAATAACTCTTTATTGCAAGGCAGAGTTTGGCTTTAATGATAATTCCGAAAAATTCAGAAAATCATACGATACGTTGAAAGCACGGCTTTCTATGTCGGAGGAATACAACACGCCGCAAGTGTCCGAAACGGACACCAACGCCGGGGAAAGCGGGGCAGAAAATGGCTAACTGGGTAGATGAAATTACGCTTATCAGCGAGCAGGCAGCAGGCGAGCGGGTAAATGATAACGGCTTTGAAAATGAGGCGCAGGAAAGCTGCCGCACTATTTTCTGCAACAAGAAATCCGTAGGCTACAGCGAGTATTTTAAGAGCCAGCAGACAGGCAAAGTGGTAGAGGCGAAATGCGACGTACACAGGGCAGATTATGAGGGCGAGGACACCGTAGAGCTGGACGGGCAGCGCTTTTTTGTGCTTAAGACGTATGACATAGACGACGATACCATAGAGCTTACGCTTACGGACTTACGCCATAAGGAAAAGGGGGCGTAGGAAATGGCAGAATTTAACACCGTAGGGCTAGAGGACATCATAGACGCTTTTAGCAGGCGGGAGCAGGCAACCGTACAGGCAGTGCCTAAGATGCTGAAAGCCGGGGCTGATGTGCTGGTAGAGGCACAGAAAGCAGAGGCAAGGGCTATGGGGATTGAGGAAACGGCGGGCTTTATCCAGTCTATCAAAGCAACTGCCATAAAGGGAGACGATACAGAGAAACACGTAGACGTATACCCGCAAGGCAGGGCGAAACACGGGAACGACAGAAAGGGCGACAAAAGCAACGTGCGTTACGCTACTATTGGCTTTGTGGCTGAATACGGTACGAGCAGCCAGCAGGCACGCCCGTACATGACGGCAGCAAACGCAAAGGCGCAAGATAAAGTAGTAGAGACGCAGCGGCAAATATGGGAGAGCGAAAACAATGGATAGCTTAAAAAAGGTACTGGAAAGTACAGGGCTGCCAGCGCAGAGGGGCGTATACACTGGCAGGAAAAAGCCAGCTGCATATTTTACTTTCCTGCGCCTGCTGAAAGGGGCGGCGGTAAGTGCCGACGACGAAGAGAGCAGCGGCAGGGAGCTATACAGAGTTACGTTAATCTGCAAAGGCGATTTTGAGGAATATTTAGCAAAGACGCTGGAAGTGATGAAAGCAGCAGGGTATTACATAAACAGCGTTGATACCGAGAGCTACGAAACAGAAACGGGGTACTGGCTTGTACCTATCACAATCGAAATATTAAAGGAGTGACAAAACAATGACGTTGGGATTAAAAGACTTATTCTATGCAGTATGCACAGAAACGGACGGCGTAGAAACATACGCAGAGCCTAAGAGAATGGCAGAGGCTATGAGTGCTGATTTATCCGTAAAGACAGCAGATGCCACTTTGTATGCAGACGATACGTTAAGCGAAAGCGTAACGGAATTTGCCAGCGGCACGCTGAAACTGGGTATTAAAGACCTTACGCCGGAAGTGCTGGCAGAGCTTTTGGGGCAGGAAGTAGACCAGAATAAAGTAGTATGGGCGGGCAAGGAAAATGAGCCGCCATACGTTGCCGTAGGATTTAGAGCAAAGAAAACGGGTGGGAAGTACCGCTATGTATGGCTGCTGAAAGCAAAATTCAAAGTGCCGGGCGAGAAGTACGAAACCAAAGGCGAAAGCATCAAGTTTAACACGCCGGATATTGAGGCTGATTTTACAGCCAGAAAGAAAGACAGGCTTTGGAAAGCTGACTTTGTAGGGACTGAAACCGACACGGCAGCAACAACGTGGTTTACAAAAGTGCCGGAAAAGGCGGCAGCGATTGCAGAGGCGTAAAACAGCAGAATAAGAAGAAAGGAGAGAGGCGCAGCGTGGCTGCGCCTTAATTTGTTGATATGAGCGCAATTAAGAACGGAGTATATACGGTAACACTGAAAGGGAAAGAGTACGGGCTTTTGTTCTCTCTTAACGCACTGGATGAGGTACAGGGAAGATTTGGCGGCTATGACAAGCTGGGCGAGATTTTCAACGATAAAAACCCGGATTTATTCAAAGATACCCGTTGGCTGCTTACCCTGCTTATCAATGAATGGCAGTTATCAGAGGACGAGAGCGCCCAGCTGATTGAGGAAAAGCGGGTAGGTACGCTTATCCATTTAGGAAACCTTAAGGAAGTGCAAAAAGCTATTTATGCGTCGTTTGCACTGGCGACAGCAGGCGACGGGGAAGAGGAAACGCCGGACGGGGACGGCGACAGCGACGGAGATAACGAGGGAAACAGGCAGGGCGTGCAGGAAAGTTAGATACTGCACGCCTTTTGTATATAGCAATGGTGCTGCTGGGGTACAGGGAGCGTGAGGCATGGCGTAAGACACCGTACCAGATTGTAACGCTTTTTAAGTACCACAAGGAGTATAACCCGCACATTTTCCGGCAGGAGAGCCGGGCGGCAGCGCCGCAAGCCGCAGAGGGAATGGACGACATAGACATAGCGCTAGGGGGTATGTAAGGCATGGCTGACAAGACAGAGAATATAAAAACACGGCTTAGCTTTGACGGAGAGGCAGAGTATAAGGCAGCCTGCAAGGAAATTAACAGCACCCTTAAAGTGCTTAATTCTGAAATGAAACTTGTAACAGCTGAATACAAAGACAACGCCAACAGTGCAGAGGCGCTGAAAGCAAAGCAGAGCGTATTACAAAAGACCTATGACGAGCAGGCGAAAAAGGTAAAAGAGACAGAGGCGGCACTAGAAAAGTGCCGCAAAGCGACAGGAGAAAACAGCGAGGCGAGCAAAAAGCTGGAAACCCAGCTTAATTACCAGAAAGCAGCGCTTGTAAAGACCGAGCAGGAATTAAATAAGACGGCAGGGGACATGGAAAAAGCCGAAAAAGCCGCAGACGAAATGGGGCAGGAGATAGAGGAAAGCGGGCAGCAGGCAGAAAATGCGGGCGGAAAGTTTTCCGGCTTAAGCGGCATTTTGGGCGGGCTGGGCGGCGCAATGGCAAAGGGCGTGGCAGCAGTAGGAACGGCAGCCGCAGCCATAGGCACTGCGGTAGTGGCAGGACTAGGCTACACCGTAAGCCAAGCGGACGCAGCAAAGGGCGCATTAAATGACTTTTGCGCCTCTACAGGGACAGCGACAGAAGAGGCAGGCGAGTATAAGCAGGTTATGGAGAATATCTATAACGGCAATTACGGCGAGGGCTTTGAGGATATAGCTGCATCTATGGCAACCGTAAAGCAGCAGGCAGGCGATTTGGGAGCGGACGAGCTGGAAAAAATGACGACCAACGCACTAACCCTGCGGGATACGTTTGATATGGACGTAGCAGAAAGTACACGGGCTGCAACGCAGCTTATGCAGAAATTTGGAATAAGCGGCGACGAGGCATATAACCTTATCGCACAGGGAGCGCAGGACGGGCTTAACCAGAACGGGGATTTGCTGGACGTTATCAACGAATACAGCAACCAGTACGCACAGGCAGGGCTTAGCGCAGAGGATATGTTTAACTCTATCAAAAACGGCGCAGATACGGGCGTATGGAGCATTGACAAAATGGGCGACGCTTTCAAAGAGTTTAACATACGCATGAATGACGGCACGGCAAATGAATACCTTACCAGTCTGGGGCTTAATGCTGACGAAATGGTAGGCAAATTCCAAGCAGGCGGCGACAGCGCAAAAGAGGCAATGAGCCAGATAAGCGAGGCGCTTAAGAACTGCGACGACGAGAGTCTACAGTATACCGCAGGCGTGGGGCTTATGGGTACTATGTGGGAAGATATGGGCGCTGATGCCTGTACGTCCCTTATGAATGTTGAGGGGAAGATAAGCAAGACTACAGACGCTATGGGGCAGATAAACGCAGTGAAATATGACACGTTCGGCGAGGCAATGCGGGGAGCGGGCAGGATTTTACAGACCAGTTTTATTATGCCGATTGGCGAGCAGGCGTTACCGATTTTCAGCCAGTTTGCAAATGAATTGCAGCAGGGTGCAGCAGATGCGGGCGGCGACATGGGAAAACTGGCGCAGAGCTTTGGGGACGCTTTAGGCAACATGGTAAGCGGGCTGGCTGAAATGCTGCCGCAGATTACAGATTTTGCCGTAGAGCTTGTGAATGGGCTTGTAGACGGCATTGTAGAGAGTGCGCCGACAATCGTAGAGGCTGGCGTAGATATGATTACGTCGCTTGTGGACGGAATTATAGAGGCAATACCGACGCTGACAGACAGCGCCGTAGAAATCGTTACTACGCTGCTGGACGGAATTATAGAGCTGATACCAGACATTGCAGACGGGGCAGTAAAGATTATTGCGGGGCTTGCAAATGGGCTGGGGCAGGCATTGCCAAAGCTGATACCGAGCGTGGTTAGCGCAGTTACAACGATTGTAAAAACGCTGGTAAGCAACGTGCCTATGCTGATAGATGCAGCCTTGCAACTCATAAGCGGGCTGGCAGATGGGCTGATAGCGGCGCTGCCCGTTCTAATTGAGGCGCTGCCGGAAATCATAACGGCTATCATAAATGCGCTGGTTGAGGGAATACCGCAGATTTTGGAGAGCGCAGGCGAAATAGTAGTAGCCTTAGTGGACGGCATTATAAATGCTATCCCTCTGCTGATTGCGTCAATACCGAAAATCATTGTTGCTATTGTGTCCGGCTTAATATCCGGGCTGCCGCAAATATTAGCCGCAGCCGGGCAGCTGGTTATTACGATTGTCGGAAAGCTGGCAGAGCTGCCGGGACAGATTGCAGGGGCGATAGCTGCCGGGATAACCAAAATAGCCGAGTGGGGCGCAAGTATGCAGGAAAAAGGCGGCACGGTAATAACGGAATTTGTTACAAAGGTTATCAATATCGTTAAAGAGCTGCCGCAGAAAATCTGGAATAGCATTGTAGGGGCAGTTACCAAAGTGGCTACATGGGGCAGCAATATGCTTACGAAAGCCCGTGAGGTAATGAATACCATGCTCACGGGAATTGTGACGATAGTAACCGAAACGCCGCAGAAAATCTGGAACTGCATTGTAGGGGCAGTTACCAGAGTAGCCACATGGGGCGCAAACATGGTAAGCAAAGCCAAAGAGGTAATGAATACCATGCTTACGGGAATTGTGACGATAGTAACCCAGACACCGCAGAAAATCTGGAACTGCATTGTAGGGGCAGTTACCAAAGTGGCTACATGGGGCGCAAACATGGTAAGCAAAGCCAAAGAGGTAATGAATACCATGCTTACGGGAATTGTGACGATAGTAACCCAGACACCGCAGAAAATCTGGAACTGCATTGTAGGGGCAGTTACCAAAGTGGCTACATGGGGCAGCAATATGCTTACGAAAGCCCGTGAGGTAATGAATACCATGGTTACGGGCATTGTAAATGTGGTTAAGGAGATACCAGAAAAGATTTACAACAATATTTCTGGCGCTATATCCAAAGTGGCTACATGGGGTACAGAGGTAAAGAATAAAGCCGTAGAGGGCATGGAAAATGTTATACAGGGAATTAAGGACACGTTTAGTAATATCGGCAGCACAATGGCAGATATTGGCGGCAATATTGTAAGCGGTATCTGGAACGGAATAAGCAACGGTACGCAGTGGATAAAGGACAAAATAAGCGGCTGGGTAGGAAATGTTATGGACTTCCTTAAAGACCTTTTCGGGATTGCCAGCCCGTCAAAACGTATGCGGGACGAGATAGGCGTATATCTGGCGCAGGGCGTAGGCGTAGGCTTTGCGGAGGAAATAGGCAGCGTAAACAAGATGATTGAGGACAGCATACCGAAAGAATTTGACGTAGGCGCAAAAGTCAAGGTTGAAAAGGATTTAGACATAGACGGCGACGGAAACCCGAAGAAACCAAAGCCAAGAGGCGGCGGGGCAGCAGGCGGCTTTACCGTTATTCAGAACATTTACGCAAATACAACCGATTACGCCAAGCAGCAGAAAGAGGCTGCAAGGCAATTCAAAATGATAGCAAGGACGGTGTAGCCTATGGAATATGAAAAACTGATTTATAAGAATGAGCGGGGCGAGAGCATAGAGCTTAGCATAGGCAGCGTGTACCATTGCAACGTAAGCAAGGACGTAGACGGCATAGCGGGCGTTACGAATGTCGTCTACAGCACAAACAGTATGGGGCAGCACGGCGATACCTACGTAGGGCAGCGTATCGAGGCGAGGGATATTGACATACTGGGGCATATCAATACAAAGGACAAGCAGCAGGCATACGAGCTGCGCCGCCAGCTGCTTAAGGTATTTAACCCGGAGCTTAGCGGCACGCTTACCTACGAATACGGCGGCTTTAAGCGTGTGATTGATTGCAGGGTACATGGAAAGCCGGACGTGCCGAGAAAAGAGGTATTGATACAGTTTAGCATACCGCTTGACTGCCTTAACCCGTTCTGGCGGGAAGAGGACGAGGAAAAAGAGGATATAGCAAGCTGGGTGGGAATGTGGCACTTTCCCTGTGTGATTGAAAAGGAAAACCAGAAAAGTATGATATTTGGATACAGGGCAGAAAGCGTAATAGTGGACTGTTACAATGAGGGCGACGTATCCACGGGTATGCGTGTAAGGTTTACGGCGCTGGGGACAGTTACAAACCCTATTCTGTTAAATGTGGATACCGGGGAATTTATAAAGCTGAATGTTACCATGCAGACGGGCGACGTAATAGAGATAAACACGAAGTACGGCAGCAAAGGGGCTGTACTGGTGCGGGACGGGCTGAAAACGGACTATTTCAGATACGTAGACGTAGACAGTACATTTATGCAGCTTGCCATAGGGGACAACAATTTCCGTTATGATGCGGAGAGCGGCGTTAATTCTATGGAAGTCTCTATTTTCTACAACAAGGAATATTTAGGAGTGTGACGGCATGGAACTTAGGATATTTGATAAAACCATAGAGCCGCTGGGCGCAATCGACGAGCTGGCAAGCCTGCTATGGCATATAAAGTATTTTGATGTTGGCACATTCAGCCTGCTTGCGCCGATTACGGACAACAATAGTAAGCTGCTGGTTGAGGGCAATATTATTGTAAAGCACGACGGCAAAAGGGAAGTGACCGACGCAGCAGGCGGCGTATGGCGCAGGGCTGCACAGATTACATACGTACACATTACCAAAGACGAGAACGGGCTAGAACAGATAGAGGCACAAGGCTTTATGCTGGGCTGGTGGTTAAATAAGCGCTGCATTTATCCGCAGATTGTGGCAACGGCAGCAAACCCGTGGCTGATTAACACAATGGTAAAGAAAAACTGCGGAAGCGAGGCAAGCGCAAAGCGGTGTTTTCCACAGTTTATCATACTGGAGCAGGAAACCATGAGCGGCAGCAATGTTGAGTATGCAAACGAGGTATGCGCTAATCTGGGGCAGGAAGTAAAGGCACGGGCGCAGGCTGGAAAGCTGGGCTATGACATTCTGATTAACGAAAGGACAAAGCAGTACGGCTTTTATCTGTATAAGGGCAAAGACCTTACAGCCAAAAACAGTGCGGGTAACACGCCCTGCATTTTCTCCCGTGATTTTGATAACGTCAACGAACAGGAGTACACCGCAAGTATTGAGAACTGCGGCAACTTTATTTATGTGCAGGGGGCAGCTGACGACAACGGCAGCCAGCCCATGACGACAGTAGACGGGGAGAACGCTACAGGGCTGGACTTGACAGAGGTTTTCTGTGATGCCACGGACATAGCGAGGAAATATCAGAGCGGGGAAACAGAGATAACAATACCGCTCAATACCTATATGCTGATGCTTAAGACAAGGGGCGGCGCAGAGCTGGAAAGTTACGGAAAAACCATAAATTTTGTGAGTACCATAAACACAAACTCAAACCTTAAGTTTAAGGTTGATTTTGATTTAGGAGACAGGATAACTTGCAAAGAGGAAAAATGGGGTATACAGATAGACGCAAGAATAACAGAGGTAACAGAAACATACCAGAAAGGCGCAGAGGAAATAGAGGCGACGTTTGGGGACAGCCTGCCGACACTGGTAGACAAAATTAGGAAAGTGAGGTAGGAGATATGGCAGATTGTTTACCATTCAATGCCATATATGACGGCGAAGTATACGACAGGGTATATAAAGCAGAGGATTGGGCGTGGTACTTTGCCACGTTCATTGCAAACGGCATATTTCCAAAGCCCAGCGACGGGCTACAGGTAATAGCTTATAACGGCATGGAAGTAAAGGTAAATGCCGGGTATGCGTTCATAAATGGGTACGCCTTTAGAAATCCGGCAAGCCAGAGCATCACGCTTGCCACGGCAGAGGGGGCATTAAACCGCATTGACAGGGTAGTAGTGCGCTGGGATTTGCCGCAACGTGATATGTACATAGCCGTACTTAAGGGCGTGCCGTCTGCAAAGCCGACAGCTACGGCGATAACCCGGAATACGGAAATATGGGAGCTTGCGATAGCTGATATTTACGTAGGCAAGGGCGTTACGAAGATACAGACAAAGGATATAACAGACCAGAGATTTAATAGCGCCGTCTGCGGCATTGTAAAGGGTACAGTAGAGGAAATAGACGCAAGCGTACTGACAAAGCAGTTTACAGATTTTTTCAATACCTACAGTCAAGCGGTACTGGACGAATTTAGCGTATATAAGCAGGATATGGAAAAGTATCTAAGCGATATTGCCGGGATTTATAACCAGTACGTAAGTAAGACGGAAAACCTTTTTAAGCAGTACGAAAGCCAGTTTACGGAGCGCTACAGCACTTTTGAGGAAACATTAAACAACTGGGACAAGGAGCTTTTGCAGGCGTATACAGATTTTATGGCAAAAATCAAACTTTTCCAGTCCGAGGCTGAAACCGAGTTTAACACATGGTTTAGCGGTATCAAGGACAAGCTGGGGGAAGATGCAGCCGGGGCTTTGCAGCTGGAAATTGAGCAGCTGACAGCAGCAGTGGAAGAGCTGCGGCAGCAGGCAGAGGAAAGCAGCGCCGGGATAAATGGCACGCTGGAAAGCCTTAATAAGAGGCTGACGGCAGTAGAAAGCGGCTGGGGTATCGATTATAACCATGACGCAGTATTAGGCTTGTGCTATATGGGCGCTGCGTGGCTATCCCAGCATTACGAAAGAACAGAGGAAACGGCAGTATTAGGGCTTGCCTATATCGGCAATTCCTATCTTGCAAATACATTTTAAAGAAAGGACGTAGAACATGAAAGGATTCCCGAAAACTCTTAAAACAAAAGATGATTACTATAACTGCCTTGCTTTGGTGGCGGCTGGGGAGCTGGAGGCAGTAGATTTGCTGGCAAAAATCAACAGTCTGGAAAAGCAGCGATACATACAGTGCGCTATTGTGAGCGTGGCAGCGGAAAAGAAAGCGGTAACGGTGTATTACTGCGACGAGGCGGCAGCAGGCATGGCGTTTGTGTCCGGGGACGTTGCCGGGACGGTAACGGCAGTTACACATATCCAGAGCGACGAGCAGCAGACTACAGGGGAAACGGGCAACGACAGGACAGTATTAACGCTGTCTAAGAACATTGCCGCAGACAGTACAGTTATCGGGCTGGAAAAGGCAGCCACGGTGGCAGGAATGACCGCAGACGACATTACAGCGATGAAAGGAGTATTGAGACAGTATGAGTAGATTATTAGTTGATGATGTTACAAAGACAGACGCAAGGGCGCTTTTGAATGTAAATAAAATGGCTATGATAAGCGACATTGTAGCGCCGACAACGCAGTATTTGTATGCCAGCGGAGCAAACGAGCTGACGCTTGTAGACAACTGCGTTATTTCCGTGGGAGGTTCTGGTATTTTTAAGACCGTAAACACGCTGCTTAATGCTGCAAATTTAGATATTGGCAGCGCATTTGCCGTAGGCAGCGACTACTACGTATACATATGCGACAGTCGTATTGACGGGCAGGACGAGCAGTATATTATTTCTCTTAACTCTACTTACCCGTCCGGCTGGAACGCAAGCAATAGCCGTAAGATTGGCGGCTTTCATTATGGGCACTGCCGCAAGGTAGACGGCAATATGCAGCCAGTGAACAGCAGCGGCATTATCTTTGGCACTGGCTGGGAAAGTGCGGTAAGCAATGGCATTGTTCCACGGAGCGTGTGGACGCTGGGACACCGCCCGAAATGCAGCCCGGAGGGCATGGTATATCTGGGCGGCGGCACATGGATTGACATTTATTTAAGCTCTGACGACGGGGCGTATGGCTTGAAATCAGAGTATAATTGTGCGCCTATGACTGGTACAGAGGGAATGAACTGGTACACATTCGCAGAAAGACTGATGAAGAGCGGTAAACGTATGCCGGATTACAGCGAGTTCGTAGCCTATGCTTTTGGCAGTCCGCAGGGATTGGCAGATGCAAATACAAACGCATGGACGGCGACAGCGAACACAGGAAGAGGCGTTACGGGCAGCGTCGTAAATGCCGTTTCTGCCGTGGGCTGCGTTGATGCCGTAGGGCGAGTTTATGAATGGCTTAACGACTTGATTACAAGAGCGCAGCACGCTACAGATGCCACATACCACAAAACAGAGGCGTGGGGCTGGGATTTGACAAGCCCGTTAAGGGACGCAGCCACAAAGTACGACGTTGGCAATATCTACCAGTATTACGCAAATTCTTTGGCGGCGCTGATAGCGGGCGGCAACTGGAGCAATGCGGCGAATGCGGGCGCGCGCTGCGTGAGTTGCAGCGGTTGCCCGTGGAACGTCCTCGCGAATGTTGGCGTGCGTGGGGCGTGTGACTCTATGTAGACGGCGGGCGAAAGCCCAGCCGACTACTGCGGGGGTAGAAAATGACAATCAGAGATAAAGGAGACAGACTACACCAGAAAATTTATGATTTTCTCCTATACATTTACCCGCTGCTAAGCAAATACCCGAAATATGAGAAATTCAGCTTACAGACGGCAACCAGAAACACAATACTGGAAATGCTGCAAGACGTGGTAAAGTGGCAGAAAACAGCCACGAAAAGCCACTTATACGCAGCAGATGCCGCCCTACAGCAGAGTAAGGAGCTTTTGCGGCTGGCAAATGATTTGAAGTATAGCGCAATGAACGCCCGGCATTATGGCGAAAGCAGTAAACGCCTAAAGGAGCTGGGCGTTATGCTGGGAGAACTGATAGAAGAGGTTAAGGCTACAAAGTAGCCAGATATGGGGCAGCTGCTTACTACAGCCCTTTGGCGGCGCTGATAGCGGGCGGCAACTGGAACAATGCGGCGAATGCGGGCGCACGCTGCGTGAATTGCAACAATTACCCGTGGAACGTCAACACGAATATTGGCGTGCGTGGGGCGTGTGACTTAGTGAGAGCATTATAGGCTTAGCGTATCTACGGAACACTAGCAAGGACTTAAAAAAGGAGTTATGCAGAGTGCTTAATATCCTATAGTCAGAGCGGCTGTCCCGCCGAAAGGCAAAGAGAAAAAATAAGGCTGCTGGCTAGTAGCTGCGGCGAAAGGCAGGAGCTTTTTACATGAAAAGAATAGGACATATTACGAACCAGAGCGGCGAGCGTGTGACGCTTGTAGAGGCTATGGCTGATTATGCAAACGTGCAGAAAGCCTACAATAAAGCCAGAAAATGCAAGCGTTACCGCAAAGACGTTTTGCTATTTACCAAAGATAAGGAAGATAACCTAGAAACGGTACGCAATGACATACTGGGGCTTTCCTATGAGCCGAGCGAATACCGATATTTTAAGGTATATGAGCCTAAAGAGCGGCAGATAATGGCGCTGCCGTTTTATGACAGGGTAGTACAGCACACCATAAACAATGTATTAGAGCCGATTTTTAACCAGCGTTTTATATTCCACTCTTACGCCTGCCGGAAAACAAAGGGTATGCACGCTGCATATGATACGCTGCAAGAATGGCTGTATGAGTGGCAGAAATTCCACCCAGACCAGCCGCTTTACGCAATCAAGGCAGACATACACCATTATTTTCAGAGCATTAACCATGATGTGCTTAAGGCAGAGATACGAAAGGTAATAAAGGACGCTGGGGCGTTGGTTCTGATAGACAGGATAATAGACCATAACGGGCAGATGCCGGACGGTGTAGGCATACCAGTAGGAAACCTTACAAGCCAGCTATTTGCTAATATCTATCTCAATAAGCTAGACCAGTACATAAAGCACACTTTGGGCGCAAAGCATTATATGCGTTATATGGACGATTTTATTTTACTTAGCCCGGATAAGGAGCAGCTGCGGCGCTGGCTGGCAGATATTGAAAGATTTTTACGGGACGAGCTTAAGCTAGAGCTTAACCCAAAGACCACGATTTTAGCCGCAAAGAATGGCATTGACTTTGTAGGCTATAAGCACAGGGCAACGCATAGGAAAGTACGCCCGGACAGTGTAAAGCGTATCAAAAAGACAATTAAGAAGTACGAAAGCGGGAAGATAACCAAAGAGCAGCTACAAAAGAGTATTGCAAGCTGGACGGGACACACAGGACACGCCGACAGCTACAACCTACAAAAGAAAGTAATAGCGCTGGCAGATGCGGCGATACAGAGGGTGGAAACACAGAAAGCGGCATAGCCAGTAAAAAAGCGCAGGAGTGAGTACATGAGCAGCAATTTATTAAGAGTGGTGCAGGAGCAGCAGGAAACCATAGAACAGCAAAGCAGGCTTATTGCAGACTTAATTACCACTCTGGAAAGCTGGGAGCAGGCGGCAGGGTACGACGGCGCAGAGCTGAAAGAGAGGGCAGCTAAGCTGCAAATAAGAGAAAGGTAGGATTTATGGAAATGGGAATTATGGAATTTATCAACGTGGCAGCGCACAACAAGGTTATTGAGCTGGTAATACTGGCGATTGTGTTTGATACGGTTTTCGGGGTGCTGCGGGCAGTAAAAGAGAAAAAGTTTAACAGCTGCGCCGGGATTGACGGCGCAATCAGAAAAATTGCTATGCTTATTTCTCTGGTATTTATGCTGGCTATTGATATGCTGATTAAGATTAACCTTATCGGCTTTATCCCGGAAACTGTACGTACATATTTAGGGCTTAGCACCGTGGGCGTGGCTGAATTTTTCAGTTTGCTTTATATCGCTTACGAGATTACCAGTATTTTTAAGAATATGGCACTTTGCGGGCTGCCTGTTAAAAAGGTATGGGCTGCCGTGCGGGCTTTCCTTACGAAGTATACGGACGAGCTGCCGGACACAGACGAACTGGACGAGCTGCCGGGCGACAGCACAACGGGCAGCGTAAAGACGGAGAGACGGCAGGAAAAAACAGAATAAAGGCAGCATAAGCAGCAGAAACACTGGGCGCTTGCGGGACACCGCAGGCGCTTATTTTAATGCAGAAAGGCAGGTAGAGGATATGGCAGAAATCAAGAGCGAGAACACAAAAGGCATGGCAGAGGACGAGTTAAAGGCATTGCAGGAAAGGGTAGCGGCAATGACACCGGATGAGCTGCGGGAGTTTAGAAACTCACATGATGCAGACAGCATGGGATTTTTGGGAAAGGAGAGCTTGTAATATGCAGATAAACAGTTTATTTACGCCGTATAACTTTACGGACAAGAACAGCTTAAGCCGTATCAAGTACATTGTAATTCATTACGTGGGCGCACTGGGAGGCGCAAAGGCAAACTGCCAGTATTACGCCGGAAAGTATATAGGAGCGTCTGCACATTACTTTGTAGGATTTTCCGGGGAAATCTGGCAGAGCGTGGAAGATGCAGACATAGCGTGGCATTGTGGCGCAAGCAGCTATAAGCATGGGGAATGCAGAAATTCAAACAGTATCGGTATTGAGCTTTGCGTAAGAAAGAGAAATACCGCCAGTCTGGGGGCGACAGATAAAGATTGGTATTTTGAGGACGCAACCGTAGCAGCAGCAGTGGAACTTACACGGTACTTAATGAAAAAGTACAACGTGCCTGCGTCTCATGTTATCCGGCATTATGACGTTACGGGTAAGGTTTGCCCTAACCCGTATGTATATAATTGCACGCAGCACGTATGGGACGAGTTTAAGAGACGGATAAGCGCAGACAGCACCGCAGGAGAGGAAAAGCAGCTTTACAGGGTACGCAAAAGCTGGGAAGATACAAAGAGCCAGATAGGGGCGTTTTCTTATCTGGATAACGCAAAGAAAGCCTGCACAGACGGCTACAGCGTTTATGATTGGAACGGGAAAGCGGTATACAGCAGAGCGGCAGCAGGCGGCACAGATGCGGCAGCGCCGGGAGCAGATGCCACAGAAAAAGCTATCTGGGATTTTCTGAAAAGCAAGGGCTTTAATGACTTTGCCGTAGCCGGAGTTATGGGAAATCTTTTTGCAGAAAGCGGTCTTAATCCGCAGAATTTGCAGAATACCTATAACAAAAAATTCGGCAAGACAGATGTACAGTACACAGCGGAAGTAGACAACGGAAGTTATACAAACTTTGTGCATGACAGCGCAGGCTACGGGCTGGCACAGTGGACGTATTACAGCAGAAAGCAGGGCTTGCTTAATGCTGCGAGGGCGGCGGGCGTATCTATCGGAAATATGAATATGCAGCTTGCGTATTTGTGGCAGGAATTGCAGGGCTATAAGTCTGTTATGGCTACTCTTAAGGCGGCAGCGTCGGTACGTGCTGCATCTGATGCGGTTTTGACGGGATTTGAGAAACCAGCAGACCAGAGCGAGGCGGTACAGAAAAAGCGTGAAGAGTACGGGCTTGCTTATTACAACAAGTACGCCGGGACGCAGGCGGCAGCACCACAGGAAACGCCGCAGGCAGCAGGCGTGCCGTTTAAAGTCCGGGTAGAGATTGACGACTTGAACATAAGGACAGGAGCAGGCACAGACTATGCAAAGACGGGGGAATATACAGGCAAGGGGATATTTACCATTACAGAAGTTAAGGCAGGAATAGGCAGTACGGCAGGCTGGGGCTTATTAAAATCATACGCACAGGATAGAAACGGCTGGATAAGCCTTGATTACTGCACACGCTTAGCATAAGGGCATTGAGGGTGTACCGTTTAAGGGCGGCGCACCCTCTTATTTTTTGAGAATTTCCCGAAAAAGGCGTTGACAATATACCAAAGTTGGTATATAATTAAAACATGGAAAGGAGAAAAGAACAAATAAACGCAAAGCGTTGGAAAGGAGAAACGGCACAATGGGTAAGAAAAAGAAACATAAGAAAAAGCCTATCGAGTGGCAAGATTTGGCGGTCAATGCACTGATAGACTTAATCGTAGGGACGATACTTATTATAATAGACAATCTATTAAATTAAGTACCCGGTGGGCGAGAGCCCACCACCTACTTAAAATATATCACAAACCCAAAGCCGAGTAAAGAGCATGATTTTAAAGTTAGGCATATTCTTAGTAGCCGTGGGGCTGGTAAAGATGCTGGTAGCTCTGGTAATGAGAGCGAAAAAGAAAAGAGGTAAAGCATGATAGGCGAAAACATAAGGACGGCAAGAAAGGCGGCAGGCGTTTCACAAAAAGAACTTGCAGAACGCCTGCAAGTCCACCAAAAGGATATAAGCCGCTGGGAGAATGGGGCGCATATTCCTACGCTGGAAATGTTTACAAAGATTTGCAGAGAGCTTAAAGCCTCTGCTGACGAAATATTAGAATTAAAGTAAAGGCGAAAGAGAGGGCTTATTATGGCAAAGAAACAGATTATTTTATTCGGAGTAGCTGCATTATTTGCAGTGAGCGGAATAGTAGCGCTGCCGGGCGGTAATATTACGGGAGGCATTGGCTGCTTAGCGATAGCGGCAGTTTGCGCTTTTTTCGGAAAAAGGAGCGGAGCAGCACCGCAGGAGCAGGGGACAGCAACGCCAAAGCCTGCGGCTGCATCTGGCAGCAGGATTGCGGAAACTATACGCACAAAAATAGTAGGCGTTACTTTTGAGAACGAGGACGGAGAAAACAGACAGGATATTTTAAGCAGAATGACCGGGGACGAGGACATAACAGTAGAAAAATATACTTATAATGGAGAGCCTGCCGCATGTGTAAAGTGGGGCAATAAGGTACTGGGGAATTTATCGGCAGAGCTGGCAAAAGATTTGGCAATGAAGTACCCTAATGCCCGCTATGCCGCAGAAATACTGGAAATTTCTGGGGGGGGGTACAAACGTTTGGGTGCAATATAGAGCTTGACGTTATCGTAGAAGAGCAGCACCGCAGCCCGCAGCCAGCAAGTGAAACAATCGTATATATAGACCGCAGCAGTAAAAAGTACCATAGTAAGCCTAATTGCTCTGGAATGAAAAACCCAAAGGGCATACCACTAAGCCAAGCAAAAAAGAAATATACAGCTTGTAAGAAATGCTGCAAATGAGCTTAAGAAAATGAGCCGCAGACTTGTAAAAGAGTTTGCGGCTTTTCGTCGTTCTATAGACTACAAAAGAGAGGTAAGGATATGGCAAACAAAAAGGGCAGCCACCAGCTGACAAGGACGGATAGAATAAAATTAGAGGCATTGATAAAGGCGGGATTAAGTAAGTCAAAGATTGCGGCACAGCTGGGCGTACACCGCAGCACAATTTATAACGAGCTTAAGAGAGGGCAGTATATGCACCGTAACAGCGATTATACAGAGGAATTGCGATACAGCCCGGATATAGCACAGGAAAAGGCAGAGGCAAATTTAAAGGTAAGAGGCACACAGCTTAAAATAGGTAATGATATTGAGTATGCAAATTATATAGAGGATAAAATAGTAAACGAGGACTACAGCCCGGCTGCGGTACTGGGAGAGCTGAAAGCGCAGGGAAAAGAGGGGAATTTTAAAACCACGATATGCGTAGCCACTCTTTACAGTTACATAGACAAAGGCATTTTTCTTAAGCTGACAAATAAAAATCTGCCAGTAAAGAAGAATGAAAAGCGCAAGTACAATAAAGTAAAAAAGCAGCAGGCGAGAGCAAACGCCGGGGACAGCATAGAAAAGCGCCCGGAAGAGATAGAGAAACGGGAAGAGTTCGGACATTGGGAAATGGATAGCGTTATAGGGCAGCGGGGAAAGTCAAAAAATACGCTGCTGGTTCTTACGGAGCGAAAGACACGGGACGAAATCATATTTAAGATGCCAGACCATACAGACGAGGCGGTAGTAGCTGCATTAGACCGCTTAGAAAGAAAATGGGGCAATATGTTCAAACAGGTATTTAAGACCATAACAGTAGACAACGGCAGCGAGTTTGCGGACGTAGAGGGCTTAGAGCGTTCTGTACTGGTAGAGGGAGAAAAGCGGACGCATTTATATTACTGCCACCCGTACAGCAGCTGGGAGCGGGGGACGAATGAGGTAACAAATAAAATGGTGCGCCGGAAAGTCCCAAAAGGCACAAATTTTGACGATAAGACCGACGAGGAAATAGTAGAAATAGAGGGCTGGATAAATAATTACCCACGCCGCATACATGACTACCATACGGCAGCAGAACGCTTTGACGAGGAAATAGCAAAGCTGGCATGATGCAACAGGAATAATTATTTATCAAAGGCTTACAGGCTGGCGGGAGCGGCAGCCTTAAAACCATGCAGGACTGGAAACGGAGTTTTACAAACTGGGCGCACTTTGATAGAGCAAAAGCAGCATTTCTGATGCCGGGCAAGCCTGTATAGTTAAATTCTACAATTACACCCACACAAAATTAGTGATATTGCTGAAATCAAAAAAATGTTCAAAAAAAGGTTGAAATTTTTAAAAAGTAGGAATCAAAAGATTAAGGATTCCCATTTGAGTAAAAATATGTTATAATAATATTTACGCCTTAGAAAACGAGACGGTTATAGCATTGCCGAAAAAGTTATGGTATATCCATAATTTTGGAGGACAAGGATAAAAAACTAAAGGAGAATGAAGATGAGTAAGAGAGAAGACAAGAAAATTATGTGGTACAGCCTTGCTTTCATGGCATTTTCGGCCGTATGGGGATTTGGCAATGTAATCAATGGATTCTCTGAGTATGGCGGTCTTAAGGCTGTTGTATCGTGGATTCTTATATTTGCAATTTATTTTATTCCCTATGCGCTGATGGTAGGCGAGATGGGATCTGCATTTAAAAATGCAGGCGGAGGTGTAAGCTCCTGGATCGGTGAAACCATCGGACCGAGAATTGCATATTATGCAGGATGGACCTACTGGGTTGTGCATATGCCGTACATTTCCCAGAAACCGAATGCCACCATTGTGGCCACAAGCTGGGTACTGTTTCAGGATAAACGTGTCAGTGAGATGAATACAATGATCATGCAGATTCTCTGTTTGATTATTTTCTTATTCGCTATGTGGGTTGCATCTAAGGGACTGACAATCCTGAAAAAATTGTCAACACTTGCTGGAACGACGATGTTTGTGATGTCTATTCTGTATATCATTTTGATGGTAGCCGCACCGGCGATCACAGATGCACAGCTGTTGGATATTCATTGGTCTCTGGATACTTTTATGCCGACCTTTGATGTGAAATTCTTTACCGGTCTTTCTATTTTAGTATTTGCAGTAGGTGGTTGTGAAAAAATTTCACCTTATGTAAACAAGATGAAGGATCCCTCCAAAGATTTCTCAAGAGGTATGATCGCGCTGGCTATTATGGTAGCCGTTTGTGCTATGTTAGGAACCATTTCTCTGGGCATGATGTTTGATTCTAATAACATTCCGGAAGACCTGATGACCAATGGTGCTTATTATGCCTTCCAGAAACTGGGCGAGTATTATCATGTGGGCAATCTGTTTGTGATCTTATATGCAATTACCAATTTGATCGGACAGTTCTCTGTTATGGTTCTTTCCATTGACGCACCTCTGTGCATGCTGCTGGACAGTGCAGATGAGACTTACATTCCGAAGAAAATGTTTAAAAAGAATCAGCATGGCGCTTATACCAATGGTCACAAATTGATCATGGTTATTGTAAGTATCCTGATTATTGTACCGGCATTTGGTATTGATAATGTGGATGTATTGGTAAGATGGCTGGTAAAAGTAAATTCTGTATGTATGCCGCTTCGTTATCTGTGGGTATTTGTTGCCTATATCGCATTGAAAAAAGCGGGAGAGAAGTTCCCTGCAGAATATCGCTTTATTAAGAATAAAACTTTAGGTATTCTGGTAGGAGCCTGGTGCTTTATCTTCACTGCTGTTGCATGCATCGGCGGTATTTATTCCGAGGATACCTTCCAGTTAGTATTGAATATTGTAACGCCGTTTGTATTGGTAGGGCTTGGAGTCATCATGCCGTATCTGGCAAAACGAAGCAAAGAAAAAGAAGCGTAGGAGGAGATGCGCATGTATCGCAAGTCTACAGAAGAATTGCTTACATTTATTGAAAAAAGTCCCAGCTGCTATCACGCAGTTTCTCAGATGGAAACCATGCTGGAAGAGGCAGGGTACAGGAAATTGCAGGAAAGTGAAAAATGGGAGCTGATTGAGGGCGGAAAGTATTACGTATCCCGCAATGGGTCTTCTGTTATCGCGTTTGCAGTTCCCTGCAGCAGCTTTCGGGGATTTCAGATCATGGCAAGTCACAGCGATTCCCCTGCTTTTAAAATCAAAGAGCATGCAGAGATGGTTGTGGATCAGAAGTTTACAAAGCTGAATGTGGAACGATATGGCGGAATGATCATGTCACCATGGTTAGACCGTCCATTATCCGTTGCAGGAAAGCTGATCGTAAAAGAAGATGAGAAAATGGTGACCAGACTGGTGGATGTGGACAGAGATCTGGTATTGATCCCCAATCTGGCGATTCATATGAATCGTGAGGTAAACGATGGATACAAATACAATCCGCAGGTAGACCTGCTGCCTCTCTTTGGGGATGAAACTGCCAAAGGAAGTTTTATGAAGATCATAGCAGAAGCAGCCGGCGTAGAAGAAGAGAACATATGGGGAAGCGATCTGTTTTTGTATAACCGGGTACCGGGTACCTTCTGGGGAGCCAATGAGGAATACTTCTCCAGTGCAAGGCTGGATGATCTGCAGTGTGCATTTTCTTCCCTGAAAGCTTTTTTGCAGGCGGAAAATAAATACAGTGTAAAAGTACATTGTGTATTGGATAATGAAGAGGTTGGAAGCGGAACAAAACAGGGCGCGGCTTCTACTTTTTTAAGTGATGTGTTGCACCGCATCAACAGCGGCATGGGAAGATCAGAAGAAGAATACCGGATGGCGCTGGCCTCCAGCTTTATGCTTTCTTCCGACAATGCTCATAGTGTACATCCAAATCAGCCGGATAAAGCAGATCCGACCAACCGTCCTTATATGAACGGCGGCATTGTGATCAAGTATAACGCCAATCAGAAATATTGCACGGATGCGGTATCTTCGGCAATCTTCCGTATGATCTGTGAAAAGGCAGAGGTACCTTATCAGACCTATGCCAACCGTTCCGATATTCTGGGCGGTTCCACCCTTGGCAATATTTCCAATACCCAGGTGGCTTTAAATACCGTAGATATCGGTCTGGCACAGCTGGCCATGCATTCGCCGTATGAGACCGGCGGTGTGAAAGATACCTGGTATCTGATACAGGCAGCGGAAGAATTCTTCTCTTCTTCCATTTGTCCATTGGGAGACGGAACTTATCGTATTGAAAAATAAAGAAATGCCTGCCGCATGAAACATCATGTGGCAGGCATTTCTTTATTTGCTGCTTCAACTTACGTGCATAAATTTCAGCCATGACTTTTTGCAATAGAATACAGCGGCTATTATGGTTCCGATCACCCATCCTACAGGCCATGCAGCCCAGATGCCCGTGCTTCCGAACAGATAAGAGAACAGGTAAGATGCGGCTACGCGAAGAATCAGGTCAGAGAAAGTGGTGATCATAAAGGGAACCATGGCACCGGCACCTTTTAATACATTATCTGCTACGAATTTAATGATGATGATCAGATAAAACGGGGAGCAGATTTTTAAAAACTCGATGCCGGTCTGTACTGCCACAGGATCTGAATTTCCTATAAAAAGTGTAATGATAAAACGGCTGGAGGCAAAAATCAGGATTGTTATAGGGATCATAAAGCTGTAGAGAGAACGCAGGATAACGCGGTATCCCTCGTCAATTCGCTCCGGTTTCCCGGCCCCCAGATTTTGTGCCGTATAGCTGCCGAGCCCATTACTGAAACTGCTGGAGCAGGTAACAACGAACATGTTGATTTTCAGTCCCACATTGTATCCGGCGATCACACTGGAACCGTAGGAATTAATGACGGCCTGTACTAACAAATTTCCCACAGATACAAAGCTTTGCTGACAGATACTGGGGAAAGCAATGGTACAGATCTTTTTCAGCATAATCATAGAAAAATGCCGGCTTTTTTCCTTGCCGGGCAGATGCTTTAGGTGCCGCATAAGCAGAAAGAATGCGAGAATACAGGAAGCACCCTGCGCGATAAAAGTGGCCCAGGCCACGCCGGCTACGCCCCACTGAAAAGAAACTACAAAAATGATATCCAGGATAATGTTTCCGACAGAAGAGCCGATGAGAAGAAACAGCGGAGTTTGCGAATTTCCAAGAGCCTGGAAGATACCGGTTACAACATTGTAAATAAAGAGAAAGATAAGTCCCAGGATGTAGATGTTAAAATAAGTAAGAGAATCTCCCATAATATTGGAAGGAGTTCTAAGCAATTCCAAAGCTGTCCGGCTTAAGGCCAGTCCCACTGCTGTAAGGAGAAGACTTAGAATAACCACGCTGATCAAAGCCGTTTGTATGGAGGTATGTACCTGATCGTTTTTCTGAGCGCCGAATAACTGGGAAACGACGATGGAAGTTCCCATGCTGCCGCCTATGGCGAAGGCGATGAATAACATGGTAATAGGATAGGATGCGCCAACGGCTGCAAGAGCGTCCGGTCCAATGCCTCGTCCCGCGATCAAACTGTCAAATACATTATAAAGCTGCTGAAACATAGCACTGATCAGCAGCGGTAATGCAAATCTGGGGAGTATTTTCCTGGGTTCCCCAATGGTAAGATTTTTTGTCATAGGAAACTCCTTTCTGCATACAATTATTGAACTTCTTCTACATTATAGCTTCTTTTTAAAATTATGCAAGACAAAATTGACCGGACAAAATTGGTGGTTTCAGACTGGTATTATTTGCAGAATGTGATATGATAAGAGGAAAAAGGAGGTAGGATTTATGAAGGTAGGATTTATTGGCTGCGGCAATATGGCCACTGCTATGATAAAGGGAATGATACAAAAAGGAATTCTGGATCCTGATCATATCTGGGCGGCAGATGTATCGAAGGAATTTATAGAATTAAAAGCAAAAGAACTGGGGATTCATGCCGCAGAAAATAATGTAGAACTGGCAAAACAGTGCGGGATCATTGTGCTTTCTGTAAAGCCGCAGTATTATGAAACCGTTATCAGACAGATTCGGGATGTAATCTCTCAGGATCAGGTAGTGATCACCATTGCGCCCGGCAAGACCCTGACCTGGTTGGGAGAACAGTTTGGAAAAGAAGTAAAGATTGTGCGTACAATGCCGAATACGCCGGCTCTGGTTGGCGAGGGTATTACCGGTGTCTGCAAAAATGAGTGGGTAAGCGACGCGGAATTGGAACAGGTATTGGGAATTTTGCGTTCCTTCGGTAAAGCAGAAGTAGTTGGTGAGAATCTGATGGATGTGGTAGTATCGGTCAGCGGAAGTTCACCGGCGTATGTATTTATGCTGATTGAAGCTATGGCAGACGGTGCTGTGGCAGATGGCATGCCCAGAGCCCAGGCGTATGAATTTGCTGCCCAGGCAGTTATGGGAAGCGCAAAAATGGTTCTGGAAACCGGAAAGCATCCGGGTGAACTGAAAGATATGGTATGTTCTCCCGGCGGTACTACCATGGAAGCGGTTCGTGTATTAGAAGAGAAAGGATTTAGAAGCTCCGTGATTGAATGTATGAAAGCCTGTGTAAAAAAAGCGAGAGGATTATAAAAAAATATTAAAATATGCGTAATTTTTACCCTCTGTATTACGGATTATAAGTATAGGGACTAATAATCTAAGCAATTTCTTCAGAGACATACGGGTGACAACCTGACCGAAAATGAGATGACGAAAGGACATATTTGTAAAAACTGTTATTATATTTGCATATTTATGGATTGCATATACAATAATTAATGGTAAAATAGAAATATCAGGTAATGCAGAAACGACGATTCGTCGTCTGTTTTCGGGAAAGGACTGCGGTTGTTTTATAGTGATTGTTAGGCTGGCTTGCGAATCGTATTACGGTGTCGTTTTATAGGAAGTACTTAGTTCGGAGTCAGTATTTTTATACTCTGATAAACAACAAAATGAAGAGAAATCAGGAAAAATGAAAAGAATAGTCAACAAAATGCAGAACACACGGATGCCTGAAAGAGGAAAGAAAGGTAAAGGTATGCATGAACAAGTTATTAAGTGCGGGGCAGAAATGGAGAAAGAGTAGGTATTTTATTTGTCGCATGGTTGGAAGTATCATTCTTTGGATTCTACGGTGTTATGGAAAGTGGGTGGAATATTCGGTCAGGAATGAGGTGCTTCCGGATTCCTGGGAGATGGGAGATGCGCAGCGGCTGCGAGAAAAAATCTGGCAGGCCTATCAGAAGGGGCAGTAATTGAAACATGCTAAGAAGAGAGGAAATGAATTTGTTTCCTCTCTTTTTCTGTCTGATATGCAAAAAAGGGAACATTAGTTGTTTAAAAATATAGTTTTCCTTTTAAGTTGTGGGGAGAAAACACCTTATAGTAAAATATTATTAATTTAATAGAGTAAAACGATGAAATTCAAAATCAGAAGGAGGGTAGAGTACACGTTGTCAATTAATAATTTTTTATCAAGAAGGGGGTAAGTGTTCATGAGTACGAACGAAACCAAAACTTTTAAAAAGCCTACTATGGGGCTTGCGTTAGCAGCATTAGGCTTTATCGTGTTGATTCTGTTTATTGGAGTTATGTGGCTGAAAACAATTTCCATTCATGCCTGCTTAATGATCAGTATTGTATTTATCTGTCTGTTGTCTAAAACATTAGGCTATAAGTTTGATGATTTAATGGGCTTTATGGCGGAAAGCATTAAAAATGCTACCTATGGATTGTGGTTTTTCTTCGCGATTGGTGGAATTATCGCATCCTGGATGATATCAGGTACGGTTCCGGCGATTGCTTATTATGGTCTGGGTATTATCAGCCCGGCAATTTTCCTGCCCGCAGGCTTGCTGTTATGCAGTTTGACTGCTTTATGTACCGGTACTTCCTGGGGAACGGTTGGAACCATGGGTATTGCATTGGTTGGTATCGGTCAGGGTATGGGTATCCCGCTGCCGATTACCGCAGGTATGATCGTATCCGGCGCCGCTTTCGGTGATAAGATGTCTCCGGTTTCTGATACACCGAACCTGACATCCATAGCAGCAGGTGCAGATCTTTACAAAACCATTAAAGCTATGATTCAGACAATCACACCGGCTTACATTATTGCCCTGGTTATGTTTGCAGTAGTAGGCATGAGATATGCTGGCAACCCGGCCAATCTGGCGATTGCAGAAGAAACCAGAAGTGTTCTGGCTGCTAATTTTAACTTGAATCCTATTGTGCTTCTTCCTATCGTTATCCTGTTGATTTTAAGTGTTAAAAAATTCCCATCCTTACCGGCAATGGCCATCGCTATCGGTACTGCTCTGGTAGTTGCTGTTGTATTCCAGGGAGCAAGCATTCCGGATGCAATCGAAGTGCTGAATTCCGGTTTCTCTATTGAGACAGGTTCTGAGTACGTGGATCCTATTTTAAATCGAGGCGGTCTGCAGAATATGTTGTGGACTTTCTCCGTTGCATTCCTGGCTCTTTCTATGGGCGGTCTGCTGGATAAGTGCGGATACCTGAACGTATTGATTGAGAAGTTAATTCAAAAAGTAGCAAGTGTTGGATCTTTGGCACTTACAGTTGTTGTTACTTCCTTTATTTCCACAGCTGCTTTAGGCGAAACGTATCTGTCCTTTATCTTAAATGGTACCGTTTATAAGCATGAATTTGACAAGAGAGGATTAAACCGTGCGATGATAGCCCGTCTGGTTAGTGAAGGTGGTCTGATGCCGGCTCCTCTGATGCCGTGGACAACATTTGGTGCGTTTGCTATGACGACTCTTGGTATCTCGGGACTTGAATTTGCACCATATGCATTTTTGAATATTCTTTCACCGATCGTTTCCGTTATCATGGCTTATCTGGGAATTGCGGTTGTCTGGAACAATCCAAAGAATAAGGGTAAGAGAAAATTTGCGGATGTTGATTTGTCTGAAGAACCAGAACATGAAGATTAATTACATATAGCACAGACGGGAGCTGTTGCAAAAGTAGTTGTGACAACTACTTTTTGCAGCGGCTTTCCTACTATTTAAAAATGTCCTTTGCTTAAAGTGCTGTTGTGATACTGGCCGGAGTAAGTGACATCTTCTCCGAACCATTTGGGAGCCTGGTATGCATTTGCTGCTTCTTCTGTAGGAAATTCAATTTCCGCAAGACATAATGTTTCGTAAGGAGCATCGAAATAATCAAGTTCAATTGTTAAATTATTTTCAATGGGAATGACGTATCGTCTCTTGGAAAGAAGAATTCCGTCTGTCTTGGGAATCAGATGTTCATAGGCTTCCCGGTTCAGCGGAAGGTTGTATTCTTCCCGGGAAAGAAGTCCCGCCGATTTGTAGGTGAGAATATAAGAATTGTCCTGACGTCGGATACGGATGACCGGTTCTGTGCACAGATAGCCCTGTGCAATCTGATGACAGCGATATTGGGACAGATCCAGAGGGCAGTGATGAATTAACCATTTGCGTTCGATTTCCATGTGTGAACCACCTTTCTTTTTGCATATGTGCTTAGTATATCATACAATAAAGAAAAGTACACCTGTCCGGTTTGCAGGAAAGGATTCCTTCGGTGCAAAAGGCAGGAGAGACAGGAAGAAACAAAACGGGAAGCATAGGGAGATAAGAAGGAAGGAAAAAATGGAAGCATTAAAATTAGAACAGGCGCTGCAGATATTGCTGTCGCGGGTGGAACAAATAAAAGAAGCAGAAAATGTTGCGCTGTGGGATGCCGGGGGCAGATTTTTGGCTCAGGATATCATTGCAGACAGGGATCAGCCGCCTTTTCCACGCTCGCCTCTGGATGGTTATGCGGTCCGGGGAAAAGAGATCGGATCTGCAGATACCGGGCATCCGGTTTCGCTGAAAGTAATAGAGGAAGTGACAGCCGGTCAGGTTCCTCAGAAAGCAGTTGGTCCGGGAGAAGCTGTGCGTATTATGACAGGAGCGCCGATTCCTGAAGGGGCAGATTGCGTTGTACGGCAGGAAGATACCGATTATGGAGAAGAAGTTGTACAGATTTATCAAAGTGTCCAGCCCTATCAGAATTATTGCTTTCCTGGAGAGGATTATAAAAAAGGAACCAGGCTGCTGGAAAAAGGCACAAAGCTGGGTTTTGCTGAGATAGGAGTTCTCGCCAGTCAGGGTTATCATAAGGTCATGGTGTACCAAAGGCCTAAAATTGCTCTGATTACCACCGGTGACGAGGTAGTGCAGCCGGGAGAAGAACTGCCGGACGGCAAGATTTACGATTCCAATCAATATATGGTGGGGTCCCGCCTTCAGATGTGGAATATGCAGATGATTCTGCGGGAGCATATAGAGGATGACGAAAGGCAGGTAGCAGCCAGGGTTAAAGAGGTTATTGGAAATGCGGATCTCGTGATTACCACCGGCGGAGTGTCCGTCGGCAAAAAAGATATTATGCATGGGGTCCTTAACATTTTGCCATGTGAAAAATTGTTCTGGCGTGTTGCAACGAAGCCGGGGATGCCTGTGTTATGCGCAGAGTATCAGGGAAAACTGCTTATTTGTCTGTCAGGAAATCCTTTTGCTGCTGCGGTGAATTTGGAGTTATTGATACGTCCTCTCCTGCAGAAGATGACCGGGGGAGACGATCTGAAGACGAAACGGGTACAGGCGGTACTGGAACAGGGATTTTTTAAGAAAAGTAAAGTGACAAGATATGTCCGGGCCTGTTATGCAGACGGATGTGTGCGGATTCCGGAGGGATCCAATGGCAATGGAGCCATCGGCTCCCTGTGCGGTTGCAATTGTCTGATCGAGATACCGGCGGGGACAGAAAAGCTGGATCAGGGAGAGACAGTTTCCGCGCTGCTGCTGTAAGCAGGCGCTGAGAAAAATGGATGAAATTTGTTAATATTTAATTATCTTTAAGACACATTGTTTCCTGTTGCATGGAATTTTATAATAGAAGTAAGCAGAAAGCTCTGCGAATAGCATCAGGAAACACAAAAAATGAAAAGGGGTGGAAACGTGAAGATTATAACAGCCGATATAAATAAATGTGTTGGATGTCATGACTGTGAACATGCCTGTGCATATCATTATACCAGGACCACATGTGAAGAAAAATGGTCTAATATTCAGGTAAATGATTATGTAGAAGAGCGCAGCGTAGTACCTATGACTTGTTTCCAGTGTGAACGTGCATGGTGTATGGAAGTCTGTCCTACCCACGCTCTTGTGAGAGATGAGAAGACAGGAGCCGTTGTTGTGAAACCGGAGCGGTGTATCGGATGTAAGATGTGTATGAGGGCCTGTCCTTTTGGCAATATGCACTTTGATCCGGTAAAGAAAATCAGCAGAAAATGTGATCTCTGCGGAGGAGATCCGCGCTGCGTGGAACACTGTGTGGCAGGGGCGCTGCAGTATGAGGAAGTAGAAGAACTGGCAGCTGCAAAACGAAGAAAAGTGGATTCTACTCTGCAAGGACTATAGTGTAGAAAGGAAAAGATATGGCAGGAGAAAAAATTTTTAAGACTACCTGCAGAATGTGCGGAACACTTTGCGGGATAGATGTACATGTAAAGGATAATAAGGTAGTTGAGGTAAGAGGAAATAAAGATAATATCCTCAACAAAGGCAGAATCTGTATAAAAGGCAGCTCTGCACCTACCTGGCTGAATCATCCGGACCGTCTGTATAAGCCTTTGAAAAAGACGGAAAATGGTTTCGTAGAGATAGAACTGGAACAGGCGATGGATGAAATAGCAGAAAAACTGCTGCAGATACAGGAAGATTACGGAAAGAATGCGATTGGTGTGTGGAAGGGAGAAGGAATTGACTTTGCCCAGCAGGAAGAGCTGGCGAGAAGATTTATCTATTCTGTGGGATCTCCTAATTATTTTTCCAACGATACACAGTGTTTTGCAAGCCGTTACCTTTCCTTTAATCTGGTATATGGCCTCTGGCCCCAGGCGGATTATGAAAATACGAAGCTGTCATTCCATTGGGGAACGAATCCTCCAGTTTCCCATTCCTTCTGGATGCAGCAGATTAACAAAGGAAGGGACAAAGGCGCCAAATTGATTGCCATTGATACCAGATATACAGAGGTGGCGAGACAGGCAGATTTATTCCTGCTGATTCGCCCGGGTACAGACGGCGCGCTGGCATGGGGCATTATTCATGAAATGATAGAACGCGATATCATTGACCATGAGTTTGTAGATAATTATACAGTTGGTTACGATAAAGTCGTAGAATATGCCAAAGCGTTTACGAGAGAAAAGGTACATGAGATCACCGGAGTAGCGCCGGAAGATATTAAGAAAATAGGAGATATGCTGGACTGGGCCAGACCGTATGTATGTAGTTGGCCGGGTACTGGCCTGGAACATCAGGTCAATGGCGTAAACAGTATCCGTACGATGACCATTATTGATGCGTTAAGCGGCGCAATCGACCGGAAAGGCGGTATGCTGACGCCTCAGGGACTGGGCCAGAGAGATCTGACCTTATATGGGGAAATGGATCTGGAAGCTCTGCATCCCATCGGTGCCAAAGAACATCCAGTAGTATACGCGAAGAGACATGAGTGCCATACCCTGATGCTGATGGATCAGATTTTGTCAGGTGAGCCATATCCATTCAAGGGTCTGGTATTGTCAGCGGCGAATCCGGTTCTTACCAATGCAAATTGTAATAAAGTAAAACGTGCATTTGAAAAACTGGATTTGTTAGTAGTAAAAGATCTGTTCCTGACAGAAACCGCGCAGCTGGCTGATTATGTAATTCCGGCGGCTTCTTACCTGGAAAGAGAAGAATTATGGACCAATGGTGCAAAGCAGGCAGCCTTTATCACTCAGAAATGTGTGGATTACGGTTTGCAGACAGAATATGAATTCTTTAAAGGTCTTGCGGAACGAATGGGAGCGGGCGAATACTTCCCATGGAAGGACGATCATGAGCTGACGGAGTGGATTCTGGAACCAACCGGATATACGGTAGCAGATTTGAAGACAAATCCAAGTGGATTTGTTTACCGTCCGTATGTTTATGAAAAGCATGTGAAAAATGTTGCAGAAGGCAGACCGGCGTTTAATACGCCTACCGGTAAGGTTGAATTTTATTCGCAGTATCTGGAAGATCTGGGATTTGAAGGAATTCCTGTCTATATGGAACCGGATTATATCGCGAATCCGGAACCGGAATATCCTTATCTGCTGATGACCGGAGCCAGAAAACAGAAGTTTTTCCATGGAAGGTATCGTAATGTTCCGCAGCTTCAGAAAGCAGAGCCGCGGGGAAGTGTGGAGATGCATCCGGAAGATGCCGCAAAATTAGGAATTCAGGACGGAGATAAGATTCGAATCACCTCCAGGATCGGCAGTGTGGAATCTTATGCAAAAGTATTGGATGCGAGCGCAATTTATCCGGGATCTATGCATGCAACACATGGATTTGTAATGGAAAATATCAATGAAATTACATATGATGATGAGATAGATCCTATTTCCGCATTCCCTAATTTAAAATCCATCAAAGTTAAAGTTGAAAAAATCTCATAAATGTCTCCATAAAAGTGCATTCTGCCTTGTTGCAGGGTGCACTTTCTTTATTTTTATGCTATAATAAAAAATAAGGAATTACGGTTTATAGTGGGGGAAAAGGAGAATCATATGAGAACAAAATGGTATCTGGCAGCAGTAGTGATATTGTTTTTTGGTCTGCTGATCGGCTGTGGCAGAAAAGAAAAGGGCACAGGCGATGATCTGATTGTAGCAATGGAGCTGGTTTATCCCCCTTTTGAGACAAAAGATGAGCAGGGGAATCCTTCCGGAGTCGGAGTAGAGATAGCAAAAGCGTTGGGAGAATATCTGGGCAGACCGGTCCGGATTGAAAATACTGCCTGGGACGGCCTGATACCGTCTTTGCAGACAGGAAAAGCTGACGTGGTGATTTCTTCTCTTACAATTACGGAGGAGCGGGCGCAGCAGGTAGACTTTTCCAAACCCTATGCGAATTCTTTATTGGCTCTGTTGACTTATACAGAGTCTCAGATTAGCTCTGTGGAAGATCTGAATCAGGCGGGGAAAAGGATAGCAGTGAAAGCCGGAACTACCGGTCATTTGTATGCGCAGAATTATCTTCCTAATGTGGAACTGATTGTGCTTTCCAATGAGAGCAGTTGTATAACAGAAGTGGCCCAGGGAAAAGCGGATGGTTTTATTTATGATCAGTTGAGCATTTACTATAGCTGGCAAAAACATAAGGATACCACCACACCGGTGTTTATTCCCTTCCAGGAGGTAGACTACTGGGGTATGGCAGTAAAAAAGGGGAATACAAAGCTGTTGGAACAGGTGAACGCTTTTATCGACAGCTGTCGTGAGAATGGAGAGTTTGATGAACTGACGGAGCGTTACCTGTCCGAGGAGAAGCAGGCATTTGAGGAGTTTGGGTTTCAATGGTTTTTTGATGTGAAGCAGGAAGAGACAGAATGAAAAAGAAAGATTTATTTATGAAAGAGTCGGGGAGAGAGACAAGACCTGTTGTGATGCTGTTTCATGTGTTGATGATGGCGGTTGTCATTGCCGGGGTATTCTGGCTGTCTCTCGCTATGTTAGATATTACTTTTGATTTTTCCTTTTTGGGACAACTGAAAAGCAGGATTGGAAGAGGATTTCTGATCACAGTAGGAATTAGTGTCTGCAGTTTTTTACTGAGCCTTATTATTGGTATGGTCAGTGTTGTAGGTCAGAGATCACGACTTCTGTTCGTGCGCTATTGCTGTGTGTTTTATGTGACGTTTATGAGAGGGACTCCGCTCATTATGCAGATTTATCTGTTTTATTACATTATAGGGACTGCGTGGGGCATAGAAAATCGTTATGTGGCGGGAGTCCTTATTCTGTCTTTGTTTGAAGGCGCTTATATTGCTGAGATTATCAGAGGAAGCTTACTGACGCTGGATGAGTCTCAGCTGGAGGCGGCCAGGGCAGTTGGTTTTACAAGAAGACAGAGAGTTGTGTACGTAATTCTGCCCCAGGTAATTGTGGGAGCACTTCCGGCGCTGACCGGGCAGTTTGCTTCTATCATTAAGGACTCTTCCCTGTTGTCCATGATTGCAGTGATTGAGCTGACACAGACGATGAAAGAAATTAGCTCTGCGAACTATCGATTATTTGAATGTTATTTAATTCTTGGAGCGTTATATTTAGTGATGACTCTTCCAGTCACCTTTGTAAGTAAAAAGCTGGAAAAGAGGTTTGATTATGCAAATTAGATTTGAACAGCTTTCAAAACAGTTTGATAAAAGTAAACAGATTATAAAAGAGATTACTTTTGAAGACCAGGTACACACTCTGGCAATTATTGGTCCTTCCGGTGGCGGCAAGTCTACCTTGCTGCGTATGATTGGAGGATTGCTGGAACCTTCGGGAGGAAAGCTTTGGATTGATGGGGAAGAGGTTTTGTACCGGAATGAACAGGAATTGTTAAAATATCGCCGCCAGATTGGGTTTGTCTTTCAGCAGGGCGGGCTTTTCAAACATATGACGGCTATGCAGAACATTACTGTGCCGCTGGTAAAGGTCCATGGTTTTACAGAAAAAGAGGCATCAGAACGGGCATATGAGCTGCTGGACCGTTTTGGAATGTGGGATGACGGTTATAAGAGAACGGCAGCGTTATCCAGTGGGCAGCAACAGAGAATTGCCATTGCCCGTGCCATTGCAGCAAAGCCGAAGTTTATTCTGCTGGATGAACCTACCAGTGCGCTTGACCCGGAGTACACTACAGAGGTGCTGGATATTGTGAATGAATTGCAGGAGGAAGGTATGGATTTTATTATTGTGACACATGAGATGGGGTTTGCCAGATATGCATGTGAAAAGGTTGCGTTTCTCTGTGATGGCAATTTGATGGAATATGGGAAAAGTAATGAAGTTTTTCAGCATCCTAAGACGGAGGCACTTCATTACTTTTTAAATAAGCTGTCAGAATGGTGGAATATGTAATGTTTTTTATGAGATATACTTCTGTGCGGGTGTGTGCAGAGGAAGGGTTACTGTAAATGTGGTTCCGGACTCTTCATGGCTGTCTACCATAATAGTTCCATTATGGTGCTGGATGATTTCATAGGCGATAGAGAGTCCCAGACCCGTATGGGAGTGGGCGTCTGTGCGGTTATAACTATAGTATCGCAGAAAGAGTTTGTCCAGATTTTCTTTAGGGATGGCGATACCTGTATTAAAAAAGGTAATCACTGCTGTATTCGTTTCTTTTGTAATCCTGGACGTTACCGTAATCGTACCATGGTAGGGCGTGTGTGTGACCGCGTTCCCCAGCAGATTGGAAAAGGCCTGGTTCAGACGGGTTTTATCTCCCCAGATGTAGCTTTCTCCATTCTGATTCAGGTTAAATGTGATGGATTTGGACCTGCATTCTACCTGATAGGGTTTGCATATCTGATAAAGCAGAGAAGGGAGAGAAAGGGATTCTTCGTTAAAGAAGACAGTTTCTTTTTCCAGTTTGGCAATCAGAAAAAGATCTTCTGTCAGCTGGTGGAGATAGGAAATACGGTCTTTTAAAGCAGGAATAAACGCTTTGGCGGAATCGTAATCTGTTTCCAGCAGATTGATATATTCTTTGATAATGAAGAGCGGGCTGCGCAGATCATGGAAGATGTTCAGCATCATATAACGTTCTTCTTCCTGATGGGTCATAATCTCCCGGGTACGTTCGGTTACTTTTTGATCCAGAGTCTGATTGAGTTTCTGAAGCTGATCATAGGCCTGTGAGGCATCAGTGAATGCCTGGGCAAATTGGGTCAGCACCAGATTCATGCCGGACAGTGCCAACGGAACGAAAAAGGCATGGGATGCCTGGAGCAGAGAGATTATAAAGTCTCCGGTCAGGTACTGATAGGCATAGATTGCCGGAAAAGGCTGCTGCAGGAGAAAACAGCTATAGCCTATAAGAAGCGGTATCGCTCCGGCTTTTTTCTGCATACAGGCGTGCAGGACAATCCACAGGCCGAGGAGACTGTATGCCAGACGGATGCACTGGGAAATGATGGAGAAGCCCAGCATATTAAAAATCTGAAAAAAAACACAGGCTCCGACCAGGCTGTACCAGCGGAGAAAGTCTGTTATCTGTGACGGGAGGGAAACCTGAGTGAGCTGCCAGCAGATCAGAGCAGACATACAGGTAATAAGAAGATAAATGGTATCTGAAAAATAAGTGAGCAGTGCAGCCGGTGCTGAAAATTGTTCAAAGGGAAGCAGCAGGATGCCTTCCCATAAAAACAGAACTAAGAGATATAGAAAAAAGCATTTCAGATAAGTCTCGCTTCGTTTGTGAAGATAGAGATTCAAGTTGTATAATAGTAAGAGAGAAAGTTCTCCCAACAGAAAGACTCGCAAAAGATTCCGGATATTAGAAAAATTTTGAAAATAAGACGAATTCCCCAAAAGGCAGTAAGGTGTGATGAACGACGGGGAATGAATAGAAAAAGACAGACTTGTTCCTTCTTCATCATAATATTCACTGGTTAAAGGAATACGGACAAAATAGTTCCGTATTTGTGCAGAGGAAGGGTGAGAATAGACTGTCTCTGACGCCGTTTTCGTTTTTATGTCGATGGAAAAAGGACCGGGATTTACCAGGGCCAGTTCCAGATCCCGGGTGTGGGAAGCGGGCAGTTGGACAGAGTAATAGTAGGTATTGGCAGAAGTATCATAAGATCCGGACAGATGATAGCAGGAATGTGCAGAATGAACAGCCGCTCCTCCATTGTCCAGGGTTATCATATTGTAGTTGCCGTACCAGACAGCCGCCGCGTAAAAGAGGATAATAAACATGGGAATCAATAAATAGGAAAATTTGTTTTTCATAAGTGTGTCCTTTCGAAAATAAAGGTCTTTTGTTTATCATAGAAACAGAACATGTGATTGTCAAGTAAGAATACAAGGAGAAAAATATGACTCGGATATTGTTAGTGGAAGATGATGAATTGATTGCCGGCATTGTTAAATATCATTTGGAAAAGAAAGGATATGATATTACCTGGGCACAGGATGGAGATCAGGCGTTGAATTATCCACCCGGAAACTTTAACGTGATCCTCCTTGATATTTTGCTGCCGGATATTAACGGGATTGATCTGTGCCAGCTGCTGCGTGCCGGGCAGAATATTCCGATTATCTTTACCAGTTGTATGGATGATACAGAGACGATCGTGCAGGCGCTGCAGAGAGGCGGAGATGATTTCCTTGTGAAACCTTTTGATATGAACGTTCTGGTGGCCAGAATTGAAGCCAATCTGCGCAGGATCAAAATGGATCGGGAAGAGGAAAAACAGATCGTATTAAAATGTGGAGATTTTGTTTTGAATGTGCAGCAGCATACATTGCAGAAAGACAAAGAATTGATCACGCTTTCTATTATGGAGGTGCGGATCCTTTCCTTTTTCATGAATAATCCCAATCAATATTTTACAGCGCACGAGTTGTATACCAAGATATGGGGTCGGGACAGTTTGGGGGATGTGCGGACCGTGCAGGTGCATATTCACAATCTGCGAAAAAAAATTGAGAAAAACCCGACGGTACCTACTTATCTGACCAATGAATGGGGAAAGGGATATTGTTTTTGCCCGGAATTTCACTGGGTGAATCCATAGAGCATCTTGAAATGTAAAAATACCGGTGCTATACTGTATCGTAAAATGGACTGGAACAGTATAGAAAGGATAGAGAGATTATGGCAAAAGCAAGTGTGTTTTTAGCAGATGGATTTGAAGAGATTGAAGGACTGACTGTGGTGGATCTGATGCGCCGGGCAGGTATTGATGTAGAGATGGTTTCCATTCTTGACGGGCTCATGGTGGTCGGCAGTCATGAAATACATGTAAAAGCAGACTGTACGTTAAAAGATTTTCGTGAGGAGGAAGCACAGATGCTGATCCTTCCAGGCGGCGGTGTGGGCACGAAGAACCTGACAGAGTGTACCGAGCTGCATGCCTGTTTAAAAAGAGCACAGGAACAGGGAAAGTACCTGGGTGCGATTTGCGCGGCTCCCAGTATTTTAGGAAAGCTGGGACTTTTAAAAGGAAAGAAAGCAGTGTGCTATCCGGGATTTGAAGATTGTCTGGAGGGCGCTGAGGTGCTGCAGGATCCTGTCATGATTGATGGAAAGGTGATCACGAGCCGTGGTATGGGAACTGCTATTTTGTTTGGTCTGGCATTGATTGAAGTACTGCAGGGCAAAGAAGCGGCTGATCATATTAAAGATTCTATTATTTTTAACTGATAGAAGAGAAAAGTTTTCTGTTTTATAAAAAAATAGAAGGAAAAAAGAAAAAAGGTTGGCGTTTTACTTGATTTTATGCTATACTTATCTAATGACTGTAAGAATGGGTAAGTGTATGGAAAAGTGAGTTCTCGTAAAAGGCACTTTGTTCCAAATCACATAGAATTAAGGAGGAAACAGGTAATGAGTTTACAAGTAGAAAAATTAGAAAAGAGCATGGCAAAACTTACAATTGAAGTTTCTGCTGAAGAATTTGAAAAAGCAATGGAAAGTGCTTACCATAAAAATAAAGGTAAGATGAATATCCCGGGCTTCCGTAAAGGAAAAGCTCCCCGTGCTATGCTTGAAAAGATGTACGGCGCAAGCATTTTTTACGATGATGCAGCCAATGCAGTGATTCCGGAAGCATATGAAAAAGCGGCAGAAGAAAGTGGTCTGGAGATCGTTTCCCGTCCGGAGATTGATGTAGTACAGATCGAAAAAGGAAAATCTTTCATCTTCACAGCAGAAGTAGCTCTGAAACCGGAAGTAACTCTGGGACAGTACAAGGGAATCGAAGTTCCTAAGATGGAAGTGGAAGTAACAGAAGAAGAGATTGCTGCTGAACTGAAGAAAGAACAGGATAACAATTCCAGAATGATCGTTGTGGATGACAGAGCTGTTCAGGATAAGGATCAGATTACTTTAGATTTTGACGGATATTATGAGGGTGAACCATTTGAAGGCGGAAAGGGTGAAGATTATCCGTTGATTATCGGATCCAACACTTTTATTCCGGGATTTGAAGAGCAGCTGATCGGTGCTGAGATCGGTAAAGAAACTGAGATCCATGTTACTTTCCCGGAAGATTACCATGCAAAAGATCTGGCTGGCAAACCGGTAGTATTTAAATGTACGGTAAAAGATATCAAGGTAAAAGAACTGCCTGAATTAGATGATGAATTTGCACAGGAAGTATCTGAGTTTGATACACTGGCTGAATATAAAGAAAGCATTCAGAAGAAATTAGTAGATAAGAAAGAAGCAGAAGCAAAAGGCAAGAAAGAAGACGCTGTCATCAAAGCCATCATCGAAGGTGCAGAGATGGAAATCCCTGAACCAATGATCCAGACACAGATCGGCCAGATGGTAAGTGATTTTGCACAGAGAATGCAGCAGCAGGGAATTTCTCTGGATCAGTACATGAGTTTCACAGGAATCGATATGAATCAGATCAGAGAGCAGATGAAACCACAGGCTGTTGAGAGAATTCAGAGCAGACTGGTTCTGGAAAAAGTTGCTGAATTAGAGAAGATAGAAGTATCTGATGAAAAACTGGAAGTAGAAATGAAGATGCTGGCTGAGGGCTACAAAGTAGACCTGGAACAGTTCAAAGCAATCGTTGGCGAAGCCGGTAAAGCACAGATGAAACAGGATATGGCTGTTCAGGAAGCGGTAGTACTTGTTACCGATGCAGCCGTAGAAGTGGAAGAAGTAAAAGAAGAAGCGTAATCCATATATTTCAGAATAGAGACAGGAGGAGTTCTCAATATGAGTTTAGTACCATATGTCATTGAACAGACGAGCAGGGGAGAGAGAAACTACGACATCTATTCCAGACTTTTAAAAGACAGAATTATTTTTCTGGGAGAAGAAGTGAATGAGGTGACTGCCGGTTTGGTAATCGCACAGCTTTTATTCTTAGAATCAGAAGATCCGGGTAAGGACATTCAGCTGTATATCAACAGCCCCGGCGGTTCTGTAACTGCAGGCTTGGGTATCTATGATACGATGCAGTATGTAAAATGTGACGTATCGACGATCTGTATGGGCATGGCAGCCAGCATGGGAGCATTTTTGCTGGCGGGCGGTGCAAAGGGAAAGAGATTTGCTCTTCCCAATGCAGAGATTATGATCCATCAGCCATCCGGCGGCGCCCAGGGACAGGCTACTGAGATCAATATTGCTGCTGAGCATATTCTGAGAACCAGAGAAAGACTGAATAAAATTATGGCTGAAAACACAGGACAGCCATATGAGGTAATTGTAAGAGATACAGAGAGAGATAATTTTATGTCAGCAGAAGAAGCCAAAGCATATGGCCTGATTGACAGTGTGATCGCACACCGATAATTACAAGGATAAGACTCCCACCAACAGGCGGGAGTCTTATGTTGCTAAATATGGGAGAAAGGGCTGCGGCCTTTTGGAAAGGAAATATCATGGCATATAATAAAGGAAATGAACCAAAAGTAAGATGCTCATTTTGCGGCAAGACACAGGACCAGGTGAAAAAGCTGATTGCCGGACCAGACGGTGCATATATCTGCGATGAATGTATCGAGATCTGTTCAGAGATTATTGAAGAAGAGTTTGAAGTGGAAGAAGCCGCTATGGATGCGGAGATTAATTTATTAAAACCCCAGGAGATTAAGAGTTTTCTGGATGAATATGTGATTGGTCAGGACGAGGCAAAAAAAGTGTTGTCTGTTGCTGTGTATAACCATTACAAAAGAGTGATTTCAGGTTCTAACTTAGAGGTAGAACTGCAGAAAAGTAATATACTGATGCTGGGACCTACCGGTTCCGGAAAGACACTGCTGGCACAGACGCTGGCGAAGCTGTTAAACGTCCCATTTGCCATTGCGGATGCCACTACACTGACAGAAGCCGGTTATGTGGGTGAAGATGTAGAAAATATTTTGCTGAAGATTATTCAGGCAGCAGATTACGATATAGAACGCGCACAGTATGGAATTATTTATATTGATGAGATTGATAAGATTACCAGAAAATCAGAAAATGCCTCCATCACCCGGGATGTATCCGGTGAGGGCGTGCAGCAGGCACTGCTGAAGATTGTAGAGGGTACGGTGGCCAATGTTCCTCCTCAGGGGGGAAGAAAGCATCCCCAGCAGGAGTTTATTCCCATTGACACCACAAATATTCTGTTTATTTGCGGCGGAGCCTTTGACGGGCTGGATAAGATCATAGAAAGCAGACAGGATACCAAGTCTATCGGTTTCAATGCTGTGGTAGAGAAAAAGGAAGAAAAGAAGATCGGTGAGCTTTTAAAACAGGTAATGCCTCAGGATCTGGTGAAGTTTGGCCTGATTCCCGAGTTTGTCGGAAGGGTACCGGTAGTAGTATCCCTGGATGCGCTGGATGAACCGGCACTGATGCGTATTTTAAAAGAACCGAAGAATTCTCTGATTCGTCAGTACAAACAATTATTTGCTTTAGATAATGTGGAATTAGATTTTGAAGAAGATGCACTGCAGGCGATTGCACATAAGTCGATGGAACGGAAAACCGGAGCCAGAGGATTGCGTGCTATTATGGAGAGCACCATGATGGATCTGATGTATACTGTTCCCTCCGATGAAACGATTCGTTCCTGCGTGATCACAAAGGATATGGTAGAGGGCAAGGGAGAACCTGCCCTGACATACGGAGAACTCCGTCCCGTATCCCGAAGAGCGCAGACAGCAAAACGAAAAGGAAAAAGTGAGACCGCCTGATAAGAAGGAGGTAGTATCATGAGCGATTCGACAATTATTATGCCGGCGATAGCGCTTAGAGGAACGACTATCCTGCCGGATATGATCGTACATTTTGACATCAGCAGGGAAAAGTCCGTCAAAGCGGTGGAAACAGCCATGCTGAAAGATCAGAAAGTGTTTTTGGTTACACAAAGAGAGATAGAGGTGGAAGATCCGGGTTTTGAAGACGTTTATAAGATCGGAACGATTGCCACGGTAAAGCAGGTGGTGAAGCTTCCGAAGAATGTGATGCGTGTTCTGGTGGAAGGATTGGAAAGAGCTGAATTATTGGGATTCGAAGAGAATGACAGCTATCTGGAAGGGGAAATCGTGGAGTTTGAAAAGAATGAGACCATGAATCTTCCTTCAGTTGCCAAGGAGGCTATGCTTCGAAATCTAAAGGAGATCTTTTTAAACTATTGCAGTGAAAGCTCGAAAGTGAGCAAAGAACTGGCAGGCCAGATGCTGGAACTGGATGATGTGGAGAAACTGGTGGATCAGATTGCCATACATTTGCCTCTTCCCTATGAAGACCGACAAAAGCTTCTGGAAGCTGTTACCATAGAGGAACGTTATGAAGTTCTGGGAATTATCCTCAGCAATGAAGTGGAGATTATGCAGATCCGGGCTGATCTGCAGAAGAAAATAAAGGAACGGATTGACAAGAACCAGAAGGAATATATTCTCCGGGAACAGTTAAAACTGATTCGTGAGGAATTGGGCGAGGATACGACACTTACGGATGCCGATCAGTTTAAGGAAGATGCAGAAAAACTGAAGGCTCCCAAGGAAGTAAAAGAAAAGCTTTATAAAGAGATTGAGCGCTTCCGGAATATGAACAGCAGCGCCGCAGAAAGCACAGTAATGCGTGCGTATATTGAAACACTTCTGGGACTGCCCTGGAGCAAGACCTCCAGGGACAGCCGGGATTTGAAACGGGCAAAAGAGATCCTGGAAGCGGATCACTACGGACTGGATAAGGTAAAGGAGCGTATTATTGAGTATTTGGCAGTACGTACGCTGACAAAGAAGGGAACAAGCCCGATCCTTTGTCTGGTGGGACCGCCGGGAACCGGTAAAACTTCTATTGCGAAGTCTGTGGCAAGAGCTTTGAATAAAGAATATGTGCGTATTTGTCTGGGCGGTGTCCGGGATGAAGCCGAGATCCGTGGTCACAGACGTACCTATGTGGGGGCGATGCCCGGACGGATTGTCAATGGACTGCAGCAGGCAGGAGTCAAAAATCCTCTGATGCTGTTAGACGAGATTGATAAAGTGAGCAGCGACTATAAAGGCGATACGTCTTCTGCACTGCTGGAAGTGCTGGATGGAGAGCAGAACAGCCGTTTCCGGGATCATTATGTAGAGCTGCCCATTGATCTGTCAGAGGTGTTGTTTATTGCCACGGCCAATGATTTACAGACGATTCCCAAACCGCTGCTGGACCGTATGGAAATTATCGAGATCAGCAGCTATACCGAGAATGAAAAAGAGCACATTGCAAAAGAACATCTGCTGCCGAAACAGATTGCTGCTAATGGTTTGAAAGAAAAGCAGATCAGTATTCAGGATGAGGCAATGCACAGTATGATTACCGGTTATACGAAGGAGGCCGGTGTCCGAAGCCTGGAAAGAAAGATCGGTGAGATCTGCAGAAAGGCGGCAAGAGAAATTCTGGAGGATAAGAAGGAACAGGTAACAGTAACCGGAGAGAATCTGGAGCATTACCTGGGCAAACCCCGCTTTATCTATCAGATGAAGAATGAAACGGATGAGATCGGAATTGTCCGCGGTCTGGCCTGGACCAGTGTAGGCGGAGATACCCTGCAGATAGAAGTCAATCTGATGCCGGGCAAAGGGGAAGTGGTTCTTACCGGTCAGCTGGGAGATGTGATGAAAGAGTCCGCCCGTGCGGGAATCAGTTATCTTCGTTCCATTGCCGGTGCATATGATGTGACACCTGAGTTTTTCCAGGAAAATGACATTCATATACATATACCGGAGGGAGCCGTGCCGAAGGATGGACCATCTGCCGGCATTACCATGGCTACCGCTGTTTTTTCCGCTATTACCAAGATTCCGGTGAAGGCTGAAGTTGCCATGACCGGTGAGATTACCCTGCGGGGAAGAGTGCTTCCGATCGGCGGGTTGAAAGAGAAGCTTCTGGCGGCAAAAAATGCCAGAATTAAGACGGTATTGGTACCGGCACAGAATCATCCGGATATTGAAGAGATGGAACAGGAGATTTTGGACGGCCTTCGGATCGTATATGTAGAAACTATGGAGGATGTGCTGAAAGAAGCACTGGGTGAAAAGTAGAAAAGAGGAATCCATGATTATAAAAAATGTATCCCTGGATATTGTATGCGGTATTACCAGCGTACTGCCGAAGACAGGAAGACCGGAGATCGCATTTGCCGGTAAATCCAATGTAGGCAAGTCTTCTCTCATCAATGCACTGATGAATCGAAAATCTCTGGCAAGGACCAGTGCACAGCCGGGCAAGACCCAAACCATTAATTTCTATAATATTAATGACAGGATGTATCTGGTGGATCTTCCGGGATATGGTTATGCAAAGGTTGCTCAGTCTGTAAAAGAAAAATGGGGCAAGCTGATTGAAAAGTATCTTCATCAGTCAGAAGAACTGCGGGCAGTATTTTTGCTGGTTGATATCCGCCATGATCCTTCCGCCAATGATAAGATGATGTATGAGTGGATCGTGAGCCATGGGTATCATCCCATTATTATTGCGACAAAATTGGATAAAATCAAACGAAGCCAGGAGGCAAAGCAGATAAAGGCAGTCAAGCAGGGCCTGGGTGTGCTGCCGGGAACCCGTGTGATCCCATTTTCTGCGCAGACAAAGCAGGGAAGAGAAGAAATCTGGGCTCTGATGGATGAAATATTAGAGCAGGATGAGCAGGAAGTATAGTAGAAAGAGGGAATCTGCCTATGGCAGAATTCCCTTTTCGTTTTACAGGAAATATTTTTTACAGGATACATTTTTTCTTATTGGGAGAAGCTTATGTTAAAAGCAGTCATTTTTGATATGGATGGTACATTAATTAACAGCGAGCCTTTTCACTTTGAAGCCTGGAAGCTGGCCATGGCGAAAAGAGGACTGACTCTGGAATATGACAAATATAAAAGCTGTATCGGTTCTACGATAGAGTATCTGATGGGGCTTTTTCATAAATACTACGGTATTGACCGGGAGGATACTTCTGTCCGGGACGATATGATGGCTATCAAAAAACAGTTGATCCTGGAACGGGGGTATGTGCCTTTGATACCGGGCGTGTATGAGCTGTTGAAAAGGCTGTATGAGGCCGGCTATCTGCTGGCGGTGGCTTCTTCTTCACCGGAAGCATACATTAAGGAAGTGGTACATGCCCATGGGATTGAACAGTATTTTACTTTGCTGTGCAGCGGAGAGAGTGTAAAGGATCCCAAGCCTGCTCCGGATGTGTTTTTAAAGGCGGCCAGAGAATTAGGCGTGGACCCGGAGGAATGTCTGGTGGTGGAAGACTCTATGAACGGGTGCAAAGCCGCGAAAGCTGCCGATATGGCCTGTATCGGTTTTTATAATCCGGATTCCGGTGAACAGGATCTGAGCACGGCCGTCATTGTAGTGGAGGGCTTTGAGGAAGTAGATGCAGCTTTTGCGGAACATGCCTACTGCAGATATCGGGGACTGCCTGTGACCATAGGGAGAAATGAAAAAGTACAGGTAAGAGAGATGACAGAGGAAGACCTGCCGGTGGTGTGGGAAATGTGTCAGATTCCGGATATTGCATCCTGCACAGAAGATTTTAAAGGAACCCTGCAGGAGACAAGAGAATGGTTTCCCTCTTACCGCAGGAGTATGTATGAATTCTGTGATATGGGAAATTGGGTGATCACAGATCCTAAAACCGGAGCAATCTGGGGCAGAGTGGGCCTGAATCCCATAGAAATGCCAGGGAGTGACCGGGCGGCTGAACTGGGCTATGCACTGCTGCCGTCAAAGAGGGGAAGTGCTTTGTCAAAGGCGGCTTGTGCGATTGCTCTGCAAAGAGCAAAAGAGTTGGAAATAGAGAAAATTTATTGCAGGATAAAAAAAGATAACGAAGCTTCTGTACAGATTGCCAGGGGTCTGGGATTTGTCTGTCAGGGAGAACAGGAAGATTCGTTATGGTATGCGAGGGACCTTTGAGATTTGCTTTACAAACCCATCGTTACCTGTTACAATGAGTGCGAAATGGCGTAAACGCGCCTGTGAATTAGAAAAAAGGAGTGCCGGCGGACGAAATGGGCATTATTAAAGCGAGTAAATTAGTATTTGATTATTTCCGATATAATGATGAGGGTCAGATAGAGGAAACCAACCGTGCCATTGATCATGTGGACCTGGATGTAGAGGCCGGCCAGTTTATTGCCGTTCTCGGACATAACGGATCCGGAAAATCCACATTGGCAAAGCATATCAATGGATTGCTGATGCCGACAGAAGGTACGGTATGGGTGGATAGTATGGATACCACAAAAGCGGAGGATATCTGGAAAATACGCCAGAGAGCAGGGATGGTATTTCAGAATCCGGACAATCAGATTATCGGTACTGTAGTAGAAGAAGACGTTGGGTTTGGCCCTGAGAATCTGGGCGTACCGACGGATGATATATGGAAGAGAGTGGATGAGAGCCTGCAGGCGGTAGGTATGACTGCGTATCGTCATCAATCTCCCAATAAGCTCTCAGGAGGACAGAAGCAGAGGGTTGCCATTGCCGGAGTTGTGGCGATGCATCCCCGGTGTATTGTGCTGGATGAGCCTACGGCTATGCTGGATCCCAATGGACGAAAAGAAGTATTAAAGGTAGTCCGTGAACTGAATCGTACAGAGGGAGTAACTGTTATCCTGATCACGCATTATATGGAAGAAGTGATCTATGCGGATAAGGTATTTGTTATGGATGATGGAAAGGTAGTGATGCAGGGGACGCCGCGGGAGGTATTTTCTCAGGTGGATACTCTGAAACAGTATCGTCTGGATGTTCCCCAGGTGACGCTGCTGGCTCATGAACTGAAAAAATCCGGTGTTTCCATACCGGAAGGTATCTTAACGACAGAAGAATTGGTGGATGCATTATGTCAATTACGTTAGAACATATCACATATAAGTACAGCCCGGGAACCGTGTATGAAAGAACTGCGTTGTCTGATGTGAACCTGACCATTTGTGACGGTCAGTTTATTGGTGTGATCGGACATACCGGAAGCGGCAAGTCTACGCTGGTGCAGCATCTGAACGGGCTGATAAAGCCTACAGAAGGCAGGATTTTGTATAATGGCGAAGATATCTGGGCGGAAAAGTATAATTTAAAAGGCCTGAGAAGTAAAGTAGGGCTGGTATTTCAGTATCCGGAGCATCAGCTTTTTGAAGCGGATGTGCTTACAGATGTATGTTTTGGGCCGAAGAACCAGGGAATGACACCGGAAGAGGCCAGAGAATGTGCTAAGGATGCTCTGCGTCAGGTGGGATTGGATGAGAGCTTTTATGAAAAATCCCCCTTTGAACTGTCCGGTGGGCAAAAAAGGCGCGTGGCCATTGCCGGTGTGCTGGCTATGAACCCGCAGGTACTGGTCCTGGATGAGCCAACCGCAGGTCTGGATCCCAAAGGACGTGACGAGATTTTGGATCAGCTGGCTTATCTTCATGAAGAGAGGGGCATTACAGTTCTTCTGGTATCCCATAGTATGGAAGATATTGCAAAATATGTGGATCGCATTATTGTTATGAATGAAGGCTGTGTAGCGTTTGACGATGTGCCAAAGAAGGTATTTTCCCATTACAAAGAACTGGAGAAAATCGGACTTGCGGCGCCACAGATCACCTATATTATGCATGCACTGAAAGAAAAAGGATTTCCGGTGGATGCGGACGCAACTACAGTGGAAGAAGCCGCTGCGACAATTTTACAGGCACTTAGGAAGTAGACGATATGATTAAAGATATTACGATTGGACAATATTATCCTGCGGATTCCATTCTGCACAGACTGGATCCCCGCGTGAAATTTGTGGGAACTATAATGTATCTGGTTTCCCTGTTTGTGGCAGATTCCCTTTTGGGATATGGGCTGGCCACTGCATTTTTAATACTGATGATCCTGCTTTCTAAAGTACCCGTAAGCTTTATGCTGAAGGGACTGAAGCCTATCTTCTTTATTTTACTGATCACTGTGGGATTTAATTTGTTTTTCGTTCCGGGTGAGGTTTTGTTCCGGATTGGATTTTTGAAGATTACAGATGAAGGTGTATTTCAGGCAGGCAAGATGGGAATCCGACTCATCTATTTGATTATCGGTTCTTCGGTCATGACGCTGACAACTACGCCGAATCAGTTGACGGATGGTCTGGAAAGCCTTATGAAGCCGTTGAAATATATAAAGGTACCTGTACATGAAATTGCTATGATGATGTCGATCGCCCTTCGTTTTATTCCTATTCTGATGGAAGAGACGGATAAGATTATGAAGGCGCAGATCGCCAGAGGCGCGGATTTTGAGAGCGGCAATTTGCTTCAAAAAGCAAAAAGCCTGATTCCTCTTTTGGTTCCTCTGTTTATCTCTGCTTTTCGCAGGGCCAATGATCTGGCCATGGCAATGGAAGCCAGATGTTACCATGGCGGAGGCGGCCGTACACAGATGAAGCCGCTTTGCTATCATGGAAGAGACTGGGTGACATATGGTGTCTTGTGTATGTATTTAGTGATGGAAATAGTGATTCGGGTGAAATTATGAAACGTATTATGTTAACCATTGCTTATGACGGAAGCAAGTACTGCGGATGGCAGATACAACCAAACGCGATTACTGTGCAGGAGGTGCTGAATCAGCACCTTTCTGCACTTTTAAATGAAAAAATAGAAACGATGGGTGCCAGCAGAACTGACACCGGCGTACATGCTCTGGGAAACGTGGCGGTTTTTGACAGCAGCACCCGGATTCCCGGGGAGAAGATTTCTTATGCACTGAATCAGCGCCTTCCGGAGGACATCCGGATCCAGGATTCCCGGGAAGTGGCAGCTGACTTTCATCCCAGATATACCAATAGTCATAAGACTTACGAATACCGGATCCTGAACCGAAAGTTTCCCCTGCCTACGCTGAGAAATCTTGCCTATTTTACTTATGTACCACTGGATGTGGGACAGATGCAGAAAGCGGCGGCATATCTGGTTGGGAAACACGATTTTAAGGCTTTTTGCGGAAGTCAGGCGCAGGTAAAGACTACTGTGCGGGAGATCACGGATCTGTCTGTTGAAAAAGAAGGAGACATGATTGTCATTCGTGTGACCGGCACTGGTTTTTTATATCACATGGTGCGGATCATCGCGGGAACTTTGATGGAAGTAGGAAAAGGCGCAGTGGCACCGGAAGATATGAAAGGTATTCTGGAAAGCTGTCGTCGTTCGGAAGCGGGATCTACGGCGCCGGCCTGCGGTCTGACACTGATGGGTATCACATTTGAAAATGAATACCTTGCCGCGCAAAGCGCGCCCGCCCGAAGGGTATGAATTACGTCGTTCACGATTACAAAATCGGCCCGCCTGTGCCATGCCATAAAACGGGCCGCTCCTTCTTAGCTAGCCGTCAAGACGCACTAAGTCTCTCAGGAAGGCCTTCGAGCCTAAGTGCTTACTAGACGTCGGATCTGCAAACTCGCTTTCCCCAATGTTTTTGTCATGGCACAGGCGGGCCGGTTCTGGCAGCTCGAAAGGCGATAATCCCCGGATTGTGTGTCTATCCGGCAGGCATAGTTTGCCGATAGTGTGTATTTTTAACAGGGCATTATTGTTCTGTGTGGCCAAAGGCCCTGCTCCACCCCCGCAAATGCATGGGGAAAGCGCGCCTGAAAATCCTGTGCCTAGAGTACACTTAGGCTCGAAGACTTTCCTGAGAGGCTTAGGTGTATCTTGGCACATAGTTGAAGGGAAGCGTCTTGTATTTGCGGGGGAGGAGCAGGGCCATTAGTAAACAGAACGATAATACATACCAGAATAGGTATAAAATATTATTGCATTGGGAGTGCGATTATGAGAAAAAGTGGAGTATTAATGCCTGTATTTAGCTTGCCGTCTTCTTATGGGATTGGGACTTTTTCAAAAGAAGCGTTCGAGTTTGTAGATATGTTAGAGGAGGCCGGGCAGAAGGTATGGCAGATCCTGCCCCTCGGGCCCACCGGTTTTGGTGCTTCCCCCTATCAGTCCTATTCCACCTTTGCGGGGAATCCCTATTTTATTGATCTGGAACCGCTGATAGAAGAGGGATGGCTGACCCGAAAAGAGTGTGAGCTGGATTGGGGAAGCAGCAAAGAAAAAATAGATTATGAAAAAATCGGCAGATATCGTCTGCCGCTGCTGCGTCAGGCCTTTGAACGCAGCAACATAGAAGCATCTGCAGACTTTCAGAGGTTTTGTGAAGAGAATAAAGAGTGGCTGGATGACTATGCCTTATATATGGCTGTGAAAGATTTCTTTTCCGGTGCGGCATGGACCGAATGGGAAGAAGAAATCCGCCTGAGAAAACCAGAAGCCATGGAGACCTATAAAAGGAATCTGCATCAAAACGTGCGGTTCTATCAGTTTCAGCAGTATCTTTTTATGGAACAGTGGATGGCGTTAAAAGAATATGCCAATAAAAAGGGAATCCGGATCTTTGGGGATATTCCTATTTATGTGGCGTTTGACAGTGCGGATACCTGGGGCAATCCGGAATTGTTCCAGCTGGATGAGGAGAATGTGCCGTTAGCGGTGGCAGGATGTCCTCCGGATGCGTTTTCTGAAACCGGGCAGCTGTGGAATAATCCGCTGTATGCCTGGGAATATCATAAAAAGACAGGATATGCCTGGTGGATACAGAGAATCGCCTATTGTTTCAAGCTTTATGATATTGTCCGCATCGATCATTTTCGAGCTTTTGAAGCCTATTATTCCATTCCTTACGGTGATCTTACGGCCCAGAACGGACATTGGGAGCCGGGTCCCGGCATGGATCTTTTCCGTGCGGTGCATGATGAACTGGGAGAATTGGAGATTGTGGCAGAAGACCTGGGCTTTTTGACGGAAGGCGTATATCAGCTGCTGCGTGATACGGGTTATCCTGGCATGAAAGTCCTTCATTTTGCATTTAATGCGGAAGAAAAAAGTAATTACCTGACCCACGAATATGAAAGAAATTGTGTGGTATATACGGGTACGCATGACAATAACACCACACAGGGCTGGTATCGCAGTATGGATCCGGTTTCAAAGAGTGTGGCGCTTCGCTATCTGAATAATTTTTATACTCCGGGAAGTCAGATCCACTGGGATTATATCGCACTGGCCATGCGCAGCGTGGCGGATCTTTGCGTCATTCCGGCCATGGATTACCTGGGGCTGGGAGAAGAAGCCCGGATCAATACCCCGTCTACAGTGGGCAGCAACTGGCAGTGGCGCATGAGGAAAAATGCCTTCACACCGGAACTGGTAGAGAAGATGCGCAAAATGACGGCATTATATGGAAGAAACCAGTAGGAAAATCGAAAAAGATATTGACAGGCAAAAGCTTGTATAATATAATATTTCAATGTGACATAGTGCGAAAATATCCAAACCAAAGCCCCGGTAGTGGTATTTTACATTATAAATGCTAAAGAAAATGAGTATTATAACCATTGTTTAACAGGAGGGAAAACCATGAAGAGTTATATGGCTAATCCAGATAAGATTGAAAGAAAATGGTATGTGGTAGACGCTGAAGGTTGTACTCTGGGACGTCTCGCATCCGAAGTAGCAAAAGTATTAAGAGGTAAAAACAAACCAGTTTTCACCCCTCATATTGATACAGGCGATTACGTAGTGATCGTAAACGCTGATAAGGTCAAAGTAACAGGTAAAAAATTAGATCAGAAAGTTTATTACAGCCACTCTGAATATGTAGGCGGAATGAAAGAAACTACTTTAAGAGAGATGCTTGCTAAAAAGCCTGAGAAAGTTATCGAACTCGCAGTGAGAGGTATGCTTCCTAAGGGACCTTTGGGAAGAACTATGATCAAGAAACTTCATGTATACGCTGGACCAGAGCATGAACATGCAGCTCAGAAGCCAGAAGTATTAACATTTTAGTGAAGGAGGTAAATAACATTGGCTAGTGCAAAATTCTACGGAACAGGAAGAAGAAAAAAATCAATCGCAAGAGTATATTTAGTACCCGGCACAGGTAAAATTACAATTAATAAAAGAGACATTGATGATTATTTTGGATTGGATACATTGAAAGTAATCGTTCGTCAGCCACTGGTTGCAACTGATACACTGGATAAATTTGATGTATTAGTAAACGTACATGGCGGCGGATATACAGGCCAGGCTGGTGCTGTCAGACATGGTATCGCAAGAGCACTGCTTCAGGCAGACGGCGAATACAGACCGACATTAAAAGCAGCAGGATACTTAACACGTGATCCACGTATGAAAGAACGTAAGAAATATGGTCTCAAAGCAGCTCGTCGTGCTCCGCAGTTCAGCAAGCGATAATTCAAAGAGAATACAGAAATATCAACGATGCATTTTAATCCCCAAAACCTGTATGTTTTGGGGATTTTGCAACCTTTTGTATAAAATGCCAGTAGATATTTATCTGAAAATGAGTATAATATAAATTAAGAAGTTCAGATGAATCTCTTATTATTCTGCCGGAACTGCATATCGGCATTTATAGAAAAGGTGCAGATACAAATATTTTTCGCTACCCAGCGAGCGACTAATAAATGGCTGGGATACAAATATTTGTGCTCCGCTGTTTAGCGGGGCACTTTTGTACATAGGAGACAATTTGAATACAGGTAATTTTTATTTTATTAAGGACGAATATTATAAACGATTTCCTAATTGTGGATTAATGGGGAATAAAGATGATGATGAAGCAGGAGTGCATGGGAGACCCTGTTTCTATTGTTTTGAAATGGACGGATATTTTTGGATGGTTCCTATATCATCTAAAACGGAAAAGTATAAAGCGTTGTATGATAAAAAGAAAATGAGATACAGGGAGTATGATGGCCTACGGTTCGGATATGTAAATGGAAAATACAGAGCTTTTCTGATTCAGAATCTTTGTCCGGTGACTGAAGAGTACATTGATTGTCAGTATATGATTGAAAACAATACAGTTCCGGTTACTATAAATGATAAATTATCAGCAGAAATAAATGGTATCGTGCGAAAGGTGGTTAGATTAAATAAAAGAGGGGTTAGGATTGTTTTGACGGATATAAATCATATTTTGAATGAGCTGAATAAAATAAAATGAGTGAGTATGAATGTTTATGAGTAAGTGACAGGTAACTAACAATTACCTTGAAAATGCCGGGAAATAAAGGTTTGGAACTTTGCAAGAGATAATCAGACTGCAAAAATACCAAGACCCCCGAAAATATCAGTGTTTTCGGGGGTCTTGTTTGTCGCGATTTGTCTGAATATCCTAACGCTTTGGAGCCGATAGAGCCCCCACAAACACAAGATATAGTAATGGAGCCGTGAGCATGGGCTCACAGTTCCAACTTTTTTAACAGGCCTTACAAGTATCTATTTCTCAATCTCGGCTTTAAGATTAGCAAGGCTTTTGGAATCGTATATCTTCCTGAGATTCGTTTCGCTGCTTGGAATCTCATATGCTCTATTAACGTTTTAGGCTATTTAGGTTATAATATATTTCAAGTTTATACAGTTTTCATAATGGGGAGCAGGTATGGGTGATGTTAAAAAATTTGAAAAAATCTATGAGAATATAAAAACTCTTCAACCAGAAGACCCATTGCGGAAGTGCTGACGGCCGCGGCGGGGTATATTTTGTATCGCAGATATCCGATAACGGTGAAAGAAGAGCAGATAAACGGATGATATTGACAAAGGATAGTGGTAGAAATTATACTATATTTTATAAGGGTTTCATTTTAATTAAGCCTAAAAATAAGGATGGTGCTTAACATGTATATGGAAGATTATAAGCGTTGGATGAACACGGAACTTGAAGATGCAGCATTGACAGCTGAGCTTAAAGCGATTGCAGGAAACGAAGAAGAGATAAAAGAGCGTTTTGCGGTGGCATTAAAGTTTGGTACAGCCGGATTAAGAGGTGTTTTGGGGGCAGGTTCCAATCGTATGAATATTTATGTTGTTCGTCAGGCAACACAGGGATTGGCAAACTGGGTGAAAACACAGGGCGGAAGCCAGTCGGTTGCGATCAGCTATGACAGCCGTATTAACAGTGATATATTTGCAAAAGAGGCAGCAAAGGTATTGGCGGCGAATGGCGTAAAGGTTTATATCTATGATGCACTTATGCCGGTACCGGCACTTAGCTTTGCTGCCCGTTACTATAAAGCAAACGCCGGTATTATGATCACGGCTTCTCACAATCCGGCAAAATATAACGGATACAAGGCATATGGCCCGGATGGATGCCAGATGACAGACGAAGCTGCGGACATTGTATATGCGGAAATTCAGAAGACGGATATTTTAACAGGCGCCAAGCTGATGGATTTTGAAGAAGGCATGAAAGCCGGTTTGATTCAGTATGTCGGCGAAGACTGTAAAGAAGCACTTTATGAGGCAATTGAAGCAAGAAGTGTACGTCCAGGTCTTTGTAAGACAGCCGGACTTAAGCTGGTATATTCCCCGCTGAATGGTTCCGGTTTGGTACCGGTGACCCGCGTGCTTCATGACATTGGTATTACGGATATTACCATTGTGCCGGAACAGCAGTATCCGGATGGCAATTTCCCAACCTGTCCATATCCGAACCCGGAGATTTTTGAAGCATTGCGGTTAGGCCTTGAACTGGCTGAGAAGTCCGGCGCAGACTTGATGCTTGCCACGGACCCGGATGCAGACCGTGTCGGTATCGCTATCAAATGCCCGGATGGTTCTTATGAGCTGGTATCGGGAAATGAAGTGGGAGTACTTCTCCTTGACTATATTTGCGCAGGACGTATTGAGAATGGAACGATGCCGGAAAATGCAGTTGCGGTGAAGTCTATTGTTTCTACACCGCTGGCAGATGCGGTGGCAGCCAATTATGGGGTAGAGCTTCGCAGCGTATTAACCGGATTCAAATGGATTGGCGATCAGATCGCAGGTCTGGAGGCAAAGGGCGAAGTAGACCGCTTTATCTTTGGCTTCGAGGAAAGCTATGGTTATCTGGCCGGTCCGTATGTTCGTGATAAGGATGCGATCATTGGTTCTATGCTGATCTGTGAGATGGCAGCATACTACAGAAGTATCGGTTCTTCTATCAAAGAACGTCTGGAAGAGATTTATGCGAAATATGGCCGTTACCTGAATAAGGTGGACAGCTTTGAGTTCCCGGGATTATCCGGTATGGATAAGATGACGGCAATTATGGAGGATCTTCGTCAGAATCCCCCTGCTGCAATTGCCGGATATGCAGTAACGAAGGTTACGGATTACAAGAAGCCGGAAGAAACAGGATTGCCTGCAGCGAACGTATTGATCTACGCTCTGGAGGGCGGTGCAACGGTAGTGGTTCGTCCGTCCGGTACGGAACCAAAGATTAAGACATATTTTACAACGCTTGGAAAAGATCTGGCAGAAGCCCAGGCACAGAAAGAAGAACTGGCAGAAGCACTGAAACCTATTTTTTCATAAAATGAAACAGGGATACTTCCATTTCCGGTAGTTCCGGATCTGGAAGTATCTTTTTTACGTTATAAGAAAGGTTTTTGGTTTTACAGGAAAGATCTGTTCTTATGCAGATGTGCATTGACAGTTTTTTGCTGTCTAATTATAATAGGTAGGTGAGAAAAAGTATAAGGGAATTTTACAGCTGAGGTAGGAACAGCTAACTTGCGTAAGGAGACGAAAGACATATGAATCTACAGAATATTTCAGTGGGTAAAAGCTGCCGGGTAACGGATATTTACATGGACGATAAGATCAGACGCCGTCTGGAAGCCCTTGGTATTTTAGAAGGAACCCGTGTGGAAGTTTTGAACTGCAAGAGAAACGGAGCTATGATCATCAAAGTGCGGGGTGCGCGCTGGGCTTTGGGCAGTTCGATTGTAAAAGGAATAGAAGTGGAGGAACTGTCAAATGAATAAACCGATTTGTGTTGCATTTGTAGGCAATCCCAATTGTGGTAAGACGACACTTTTTAATGCTTATACCGGTGCAAATCTGAAAGTAGCCAATTGGCCGGGCGTTACGGTAGAGCGGGTGGAAGGAGAAACCAATTATAAAGGGCAGCAGATCCGTCTTCTGGATCTGCCTGGAATTTATAGTCTGACCTCTTATTCTATTGAGGAAAAAGTGTCCAGAAGTGCCATTTTGGACGATGAAGTGGATGTTATTGTAAATGTTGTGGATGCATCGGCCATGGAACGTAATCTCTATCTGACTATGCAGCTTTTGGAGATGGGAAAGCCGGTAGTCCTGGCATTGAATATGATGGATATTGTGGAAGAGCGGGGTATGGAACTGGATATGCACCGTCTTCCGGAGATGTTGGGAAATATTCCGGTAGTGCCGGTATCTGCCAGAAAGCGTACCGGTCTGGATGTGCTGATGCATGCGGTGGAACACCATTTTGAAGAGGCACATACGGATTATGTGATGACCTACAGTGAGGAAGTGGAAGAGAAGATAGCACAGCTGGAGCAGGTTTTGCACAAAGAATGGCCGGAGGATACGAATCTTCGCTGGCATGCCATTAAGCTGCTGGAAAATGATGAAGAGATTTTGAAGGATCATCCTGTTAATGTAAGGGAGATCGTAAATAAGGACTACGAAAAGATTATTATTAATCAGAAGTATGATTACATAGAAGAAATTGTAGAGGAAACTCTTTTTTATAAAAGTATAAAAGAAGTATTTACAGAAAAGGTGGATCGCATCCTGACCCATCGTTTCTGGGGCGTTCCCGTGTTTTTAGGGATTATGATGCTGGTCTTTTTGCTGACCTTTACTCTGGGAGATGCCATTGCCGGCATCTTTGAAGGGGGTATGGAGCAGCTCTTTGATCTGGTGACTGTTTTGCTGATGAAAATACATGCTGCGGACTGGCTGATTTCTCTGATCGTTGACGGTATTATGGCCGGTGTGGGAGGTATCTTAACCTTTCTCCCCAACATTTTTATTTTGTTTATTGCGCTGGCAATTCTGGAAGACAGCGGTTATATGTCCAGGGTAGCCTATGTTATGGACGGCATTATGAGCCGGGTGGGCCTGTCAGGAAAGGCATTTCTTCCTATGGTACTGGGCTTTGGCTGTACGGTACCGGCAGTGATGGCTTCCCGTACGTTGGAGCAGGAAAGTGACCGGAGGAAGACAATTCTGCTGACTCCTTTTATGTCCTGTTCGGCGAAGCTTCCTATTTATGTGCTGTTTGCAGGTATGTTTTTCGGCAGGTATGCTTCTCTTGTGGCACTTTCCATGTATCTGTTTGGTCTGGTGATGGCTATTATCGTGGCATTGATCCTGACGAAAGGAAAGAAAAACGGAAGTGATGCGGCTCTTCTGATTGAACTTCCGGAATATAAGATGCCCAACAGCAGGACGGTTGCCATCTATGTGTGGGAAAAAGTAAAAGATTACCTGGTGAAAGCAGGTACCACGATTTTTGTGGCTTCTATTGTTATCTGGTTTGTTTTGAACTTTGGTATGCATGGAATGGTAACGGATGTATCCGAGAGTTTTGGCGCCATGCTGGGAAGATGGATGGAACCCGTTCTGGCACCGGCAGGTCTGGGCATGTGGCAGATCGGCGTGGCATTGATTTCCGGCCTGTCCGCAAAAGAGGTGGTAATCTCCAGTTTTGCTGTGCTGTTCGGTATTCAGAATATCAATTCTGCGGCCGGTATGAGTTCTCTGACGGCTATTCTGGGAGATATGGGCTTCACCAGTGTCAATGCCTATGCCCTGATGATATTCTGTTTGTTGTATACACCCTGTATGGCCAGTGTTGCTACCATACGGAAAGAAACAAAATCGACGAAATGGACATTGACTATGGCTCTGGCACAGCTTATACTGGCTTATATAATGGCTGTTATCGTATTTCAGATAGGAAGTCTGATTGTGGGGTGATGCTGTGGCAGCGACAATTATTCTGGCATTAGGGATCGGCCTTTATGCGGTCTGGGTCATAAAAAAGAAAGTAAAAGATGCAAAAAACGGTAAATTCTGCAGCTGCGGATGTGCGGGTTGTCCCGGCAGCTGCGGAAAACCGATTCAAAAAGAGGAAGAGAAGGAAGTTATATGAAGATTCTCCTAACGGCGGTGAACGCCAAATATATACACACCAATCTGGCAGTATACAGTTTGCAAGCGTATGCGAAAGCTTACGCTTCTTTTGTTGCGGTAAATGAGTACACTATTAATCAGCAAAAGGACGAGATTTTAAAAGGCCTGTATGAGCAGCATCCGGATGTGTTGTGTTTTTCCTGCTATATCTGGAATATTTCTTTTGTGAAAGAGATTATGGAAGATATTCATAAAGTGATGCCCCAAGTACCGATCTGGGTCGGCGGACCGGAAGTTTCCTATGATGCGGAGGCATTTTTAAAAGAATGTCCGTATGTTGCGGGCGTAATGATGGGAGAAGGCGAAGAAACCTTTTTGGAGCTGGTCAGATATTATGTCGGTCAGGAAAGCGGGACGCTCTCCGAGATAAAGGGAATTACTTATCGAGGCGAAGCGGGAATTCAGGCAAATCCCTGGAGGGAAGTTTTGGATTTGAGTACGCTTCCCTTTGTATATGAGGATATGGAAGAGTTCGCCCATAAAATTATTTATTACGAGAGCAGCAGAGGGTGTCCATTTTCCTGCAGCTATTGTCTGTCATCGGTGGATAAGCGGCTGCGTTTTCGGGATTTGGAACTGGTAAAAGAGGAACTGCAGTTTTTCCTGGATAAGCGAGTGCCCCAGGTGAAGTTTGTGGATCGTACTTTTAATTGTAAGCATAGTCACGCCATGGCTGTCTGGAGCTATTTGAAAGAGCACGACAATGGGGTGACCAATTTCCACTTTGAGATTGCTGCAGATCTTCTTACAGAGGAAGAAATGGATCTGATCGCCGGTATGCGTCCGGGCCTGATTCAGCTGGAAATCGGCGTACAGTCCACCAATCCGAAAACAATTGAAGAAATTCGAAGAAAAATGGATTTTAAGGAAGTATGCCGGATTGTAAAAAGGGTACAGGCAGGAAGAAATATCCATCAGCATCTGGATCTCATCGCAGGACTGCCCTATGAGGATTATGAAAGCTTCGGACATTCTTTTGATGATGTCTATGCTCTGCATCCGGAACAGTTGCAGCTGGGCTTTTTAAAAGTGTTGAAGGGCTCTTATATGCACGAGATGGCAGAAACCTATGCCTGTATATACAAAAGCAGAGAACCTTATGAGGTGCTGTCTACCAGGTGGCTTTCTTATCAGGACGTCCTTCGTTTGAAGGCCGTGGAGGAAATGGTAGAAGTATATTACAACAGCGGCCAGTTTAAACAGACATTGTCAGCCATGGAAAAATTGTTTGACAGACCGTTTGTGATGTTTGAAAAACTGGCCCGGTATTATGAAGAACAGGGGTTGTATCAGGTATCCCATACCCGTATCCGGCGGTATGAAATTCTGATCGGTTTTCTGGAAGAATTGCAGCGAGAATGGGGAAAACCAAAGGAATGGCTGGATTACTACCGGGAACTGCTGATCTATGATCTGTATATCCGGGAGAATATGAAAAGCCGTCCGGACTGGGCAAAGGATCTGTTGCCCTATAAAGAAAGAATTAAATCTTTTTACCGAAGGGAAGAAGAGGAACCGGTATATTTGCCGGGATATCAGGGAATGCAGGCGAAACAGATGGCGCGTATGACCCACGTGGAAGTATTTTCTTATCCGGTGCTGGAAGATACAACAGCGGAAGAGATATTGGAACAAAAGGGTGAGTTTTTCCTGCTGTTTGATTATCAGAGCCGGGATCCTCTCACGTATGATGGAACGGCAAGGATGGTGGAACTGTCATGACGAAGCGTACAAAAGAAATTCTGAATTTGCTGGACGAAGTGTATACAACAGAATATAAGTGTTATCTGCACCATGAGAACCCCGGACAGCTGTTGATCGCTACTATGCTGAGTGCACAGTGTACGGATGCCAGGGTGAATGTGGTGACCAAGGATCTTTTTGTAAAGTACCCGGACATGCAGTCTTTTGCTAATGCGGATCTGAAAGAACTGGAACAGGATATCCGCCCCACAGGATTTTATCATAATAAAGCGAAAAATATTATCGGCTGTGCAAAAATGCTGATGGAAAAGTATGACGGAGAGGTGCCCAATGATCTGGAGGCCCTGACAAAGCTTCCCGGTGTGGGAAGAAAAACGGCCAATGTGATCCGGGGAAATATTTTTCATGAACCCAGTGTGGTAGTAGATACGCATGTGAAGCGGATTTCTAAAAGATTGGGTCTGACCAGAGAAGAAGATCCAGAGAAAATCGAATATGAATTGATGAAGGTACTGCCAAAAGACCACTGGATTTTATACAACATTCAGATTATTACTTTCGGAAGACAGATCTGTTTTGCCAGAAATCCAAAGTGCCAGGAGTGTTTTTTGACCCAATATTGTAAGGAGTATAAGGGGAAGAAGTCATGACAGATATGTATGTAGCGCTGGATCTGGAAACCACCGGGCTTCAGCCTAAAACAGACCGAATTCTGGAGATTGGCGCCATAAAGGTGGTCGATGGAAAGATAGAAGATGTTTACCATACTCTGATCGATCCCAGGATGAAAATTCCGGCTCATATTACACAGATTACCGGTATTACGGAAGAGATGGTAGCGGGGCAGAAAGAAAATGAGCAGGCAATTCGGGAACTGCTGAATTTCTGTGAAGATCTGCCTTTGTTGGGGCATAATATACTTTTTGACTATAGCTTTGTAAAATGCAGTGCGGTAAATTTAAAGCTGGTTTTTGAGAAAGACGGTTTGGATACGCTGAAAATTGCCCGTTGTATGCTGCCGGAGCTTGCGAGCCGCAGTCTGCAGTATTTGAGGGAATATTATAAAATCCCGCAGGATAAGGCTCACAGAGCCCTGGACGATGCCCATACGACGCATTTGCTGTATCAGAAACTGAAGATGGCGTTTGGGGAGGCGCGTCCGGATCTGTTTTGTCCGGCAGCCTTGCAGTATAAGGCGAAAAGACAAAGCCCCATTACCAATGCACAAAAAGGATACTTGCAGGATTTGGTGAAATATCATAAAATTAGTCTTAATGTAGAAATAGAGAGTATGACGAAGAGTGAAGCATCCCGTATGATCGATACGCTGCTATCCACATATGGAAGAATAAGTAAGAGGTGATGAAAATGATGAATCTTCATAATGACAAGACAAAAAGAATCATATCCGGCATTATTATTGCTTTTCTGGTGCTGGCGATGGTACTGCCGATGGGTCTTTCCTATCTGGCGTAGAGAGAAAGCAGGTAAAGATACATGAAAATAGGAAAATTACCGGAACCTGTTTTGATCCGGTCCGTTTTAAAGCAGCTTAAACACAGAAGAGAAGAAGTGATCTCCGGCCCTGCAGTAGGGCAGGATTGTGCCATGATGGAGGTGGGACCGGATGAAGTGATCGTATTGTCTTCTGATCCTATTACCGGCACGGTAAAGGATATTGGGCGGCACAGTGTACACATAACAGCTAACGATCTGGCTGCTTCCGGAGCAGAACCCATTGGGATTATGATTACTGTAATGATCCCGGAACGGGTAAGGGAAAAACAGTTAAAAGATATGATGGCAGATGTGGAGAGCGCCTGCAAAGAGCTGCATATAGAAGTGATGGGAGGACATACAGAAGTGACAAATGTGGTGAACCAGCCGCTTCTTTCCATCACCGGCGTCGGTAAAGTAAAAAAGACAGAGATACTGAAAACGAATCAGGTAAAACCGGGACAGGATATTGTCATTACAAAATGGATCGGTCTGGAGGGAACCACGATTATTGCCAAAGAAAAAGAAGAGAAATTGCGAGAGACTCTCCCGGCTGATTTTGTGGTAGAGGCCAGAAGCTTTGATCAGTATTTATCGGTAGTAGAGGATGCGCAGATCGCGAAAGCGGCAGATGCAGGAGTTACTGCCATGCACGATATTACGGAAGGCGGCGTGTTTGGCGCCCTCTGGGAGATGGGAAGCGGTGCCGATGTGGGAATGGACATTGATCTGAAGAAGATTCCCATTCGTCAGGAAACGGTGGAAGTCTGTGAAGTATTTGATCTGAATCCCTATATTCTTATGTCAAGCGGTTCTATGCTGATCGCGGCAGATAACGGAGAAAAGCTGGTAAGGGCGTTAAAAGAGGCAGGGATTCATGCCGCTGTAGTAGGAAAAGCAACAGAAGGCAATGACAGGATTTTGCGAAACGGCGAGGAAATACGCTATATGGATAAGCCGCAGAGTGATGAGCTGTACAAGATATATCAGTAGGAGAAAGAAATGGCAAGGTTAAATATTGTATTATTTGAGCCGGAGATACCGGCAAATACAGGAAATATCGGACGTACCTGTGTAGCCACGGGAACCAGGCTGCATCTGATCGAACCCCTGGGCTTTCGTCTGAATGAAAAGTCGATTAAGCGGGCCGGCATGGATTACTGGGCAGATCTGGATGTGACCACCTATATCAATTACGAGGATTTTCTGGAAAAAAACCCGGGAGCGAAAATTTATATGGCAACAACGAAAGCTCCGCAGAAATATACCGATGTACAGTATGAAGAAGACTGTTATATTATGTTTGGGAAAGAAAGTGCGGGGATTCCGGAAGAAATATTGGTACAAAATCAGGAAACGGCGGTGCGGATTCCCATGATGGGAGAAACCCGTTCCCTGAATCTGAGCAATTCTGTGGCAATTGTGCTTTATGAAGCACTGCGTCAGCATGGATTTCAGCATATGCAGGCAGAAGGACACCTGCGGAACTATGAGTGGAAATAAAAAAATATACCTTAGCGTGTGAAGTACACCAGTCCGAAGGACGTAAATTACGGTATGTCGTGGGTATATTTTATTGTCAATATAATAATGGCCCTGCTCCTCTTGAGCAAATACGGGACGCTTCCCTTCAACTATGAGCCAAGATACACCTAAGCCTCTCAGGAAAGCCTTCGAGGCTTAGTGCGTGTTGACGGCTAGCTGAGAAGGAGCGGCCTGTTTTTGGCATGACACAGGCAAGGGCGGTTCTGTAAGCACGAACGATAGCATTTTTATTTTAAATGTAATCTGTAATTTTTTGAAATAATATTTCTTTTGAGGGAAAACAGGCTGCCTCCAAGGATATCGGTTATGGTATTCTTGGAGGTTTGCAGTTTTATGGTAAATAGTTGTGCCGAAATCTTCGTTTATACTGGATAATTTAACCGATATATGCTATACTTAATTGGTATTAATAGTAGAACTGAGTTCTTTGTTTTTTATTGTTTTTTCTTCAGAGTGCAGAGGAGGAAAAGGCAGGAAAAACCCACAAAGAATGAGGTTTGCGGATCAATTTTATAAGGAAGGTGAGCAATTGGAGAACTATACCAAGTATAAGTTGAAAGGAAACGATGAACTGGCGTCGTTATTGGCCGATAAGGATCATCTGTTCATTGTTGCTTGTAACAAGTGCTTCAAGGAATTTGCAGCCATTGACGAACCAGATTGCGGTGAGTTTGAGAAAATCGCTGCGGAACACGGAAAAACAATCACAGGAAGTATAAAGGTTGATTTTCTGTGCAACAAGACTCAAACTGAAAAAAAATTACAGGATGTAATTCCGGAAGGTACGGAAAATGTTTTTGTAATTTCATGTGGTCTGGGAATTCAGACAGTTGCAGATTTAGCAGAGAAACCTGTATATGCGGCCAGCAATTCACTGAACTATACGGGTCATCATGGTATGGCGCTGACGAAGCGAAGCTGTGATGCATGTGCGCAATGTTATCTGAATATAACCGGTGGAATTTGTCCTATCGTTGACTGCTCTAAGAGTCTGATCAACGGACAGTGCGGAGGCGCGAAGAACGGAAAATGTGAAGTAGACAGCAGTAAAGACTGCGCCTGGGAAAAAATACATAAGAGACTGGAAAAACAGGGACGTGTTTCAGAGTTTGTAGATCAGTCTATACAGGTGCGTGATTACTCCAAGGTTGATTTTAAATTTGTAAATGAATATGTGAAGGCTATCCGGGAAAAACGGTTTGAGGGCTACTACGGCGGTATTCATCCGTCAGAACGCAAAGAGTTTACAGAACATCTTGCGTTGGAGAGATTCCCGGATCCGGAAGTTGTGGTTATTCCTTTGTCCATGCATGCGGGAGCTCCGGCAAATCCTGTTGTACAGGTGGGAGATACCGTTAAGGTTGGTCAGAAAATCGGTGAAGCATCTGCCTTTATCAGCAGTCCGGTACATTCCAGCGTCAGCGGAACGGTAATCGCCATTGAGACACGCCTGCACGCCACAAGAGGGGAATGTATGTCCGTTGTCATTCAGTCGGATGGGAAAAATACTCTGCACGAATCGGTACAGCCGCATAAGGATCTTGACAGCCTGACGCCGGATGAGATCATTCAGATCGTCAGCGAGGCTGGCATTGTAGGTATGGGAGGCGCCGGATTCCCTACATCGGTGAAGTTAAAACCTGCTAAACCGGTAGATACTATTTTATTAAACGGCTGTGAATGTGAACCGCTTTTAACAGCAGACCACAGAGTGCTTTTAGAATATGCGGATGATGTGATTTATGGCCTGAAAGCAATGATGAAAACGGTGGATGCCGAAAAAGGTCTTATTGTAATTGAAGATAATAAACCGGATGCCATTGAACTGATGCAGGCGAAGACTGCGGATATCAGCAACATAGAGGTTGTGGTAGCTAAGACCAAATACCCACAGGGTGCTGAGAAGATGCTGATCAAGCGTGTCATGAAAAGACAGGTGCCGAGCGGCGGTCTTCCGGCAGATGTAGGCTGCGTTGTGAGCAATGTCAGCACTACAAAAGCTATCGCTGATGCGATCCAAAAAGGTATGCCTCTGATTGAGCGTGTGGTAACAGTGACAGGAGAAAAACTGAAAAAGCCGGGCAATTATATTGTGAAGATCGGTACCAATACCAAAGAGCTGATCGATTACTGCGGCGGTGTGACAGGTGATGATGTCACGATCAAAGCAGGCGGCCCGATGATGGGATTTGAGCTTTCTGATGTGAATGTACCGATCATGAAGAGTTCCAACGGTATTATCGTTGTGGATACCGATCATACGGTAGAGCAGCCATGCATCAAATGCGGACGCTGTATGGATGTATGTCCGATGGAACTTTCTCCGCTGTATTTTGCAAAATTTGCGGATGCACAGGATTGGCAGGCTATGAAGGATAAAAATGTTATGGATTGTGTAGAGTGCAGAAGCTGTGAATTTATCTGCTCCTCTAAGATTCCATTAGTCAGCAAGATTAAAGCCGGAAAAAATGCGATAAGGGGGATGAAGTGATATGTTAATTACCCAGTTAAAACCCAAGGAAACTATCGTATCACTGGTGGATGGAAAAAAAGTTTTTATCATTAACTGCCAGGGATGCAAAGAAGTCCATTTTCCGGAAGAAGAAGCCAAAGAGCTCCAGAAGGAATTGGCTGCTGACGGAAGTGTGACCGGAATCATTACCACTGATTATATATGCAATCCGGAGAATATGAAGTTACGCCTTCAAAAACATATGAGTGAGATCGAAGCTGCTGATATGGTACTGGTATTTTCCTGCGGTGTGGGCGTGCAGACAGTTGCAGAATACTTAGAAGACAAAAAAGTATGTGCAGCCTGTGATACCTATCCGCTGCCGGGATTCCAGGGTGTGACACCGTTAGAATATGATTGTAAACAATGTGGAGAATGTTACCTGAATCTGACCGGCGGAATCTGCCCGATCACTGCCTGCTCCAAGAGCCTGGTGAACGGACAGTGCGGCGGTGCCAAGAACGGCAAATGCGAAGTAGACAGCAACATGGAATGTGGCTGGGAGCGTATTTACAGACGTCTGAAACAGATCGGCCGTTTGGATGTATTGCAGGCCCCGGTTCAGGTGCGTAATTTTGCAACAGATGACGAAGTGTCTAAGTAACAATGGAACAGATACTAAAATTTATAAAGATTAGGAGCAATGTATAATGAATATTACTGAGTTATTTGAACGTGGTGAATTTGTAGTTTCTGCAGAAGTAGGACCACCAAAAGGAACAAATATTGATCATTTGCTGGAAGAAGCGAAGACTTATTTGAGCAACGTTACAGCGGTTAATGTAACAGATAACCAGTCCTCAGTTATGCGTCTGGGTTCTCTGGCCACATGCAAAGCTCTGAAGGATCAGGGAATGACACCTATCTATCAGTTAACCTGCCGTGATAGAAACCGTATTGCGCTGCAGTCTGATCTTTTAAGTGCTGCTATGTTCGGAATCGAGAACCTGCTGCTTTTAACAGGTGACCATACAAAGATGGGTGATCATCCGCAGGCAAAACCTGTTTTCGATTTAGATTCTGTTTCTTTGATCCATACAGTGAAACAGTTGGAATCAGGTGTAGACCTTGGAGGAAATGAACTGGTTGGAGAACCTCCTAAATTTGCCAAAGGTGCAGTGGTATCACCTTGCAGCGATTCCCTGGATGCACAGCTTGCAAAAATGGAACGAAAAGTTCGTGCAGGCGCAGATTATTTCCAGACACAGGCAGTTTATGAGCCTGAAAAATTTATTAAATTTATGGAAAAGGCAAAAGAATTTGGCAAACCGGTTCAGCTTGGTATCGTAATTCCGAAGTCAGCCGGAATGGCAAAATTCATGAATGATAATGTTGCCGGTATTCATGTTCCTCAAGAAATGATTGATGAACTGAAAAAGGATAAGGAAAAAACCAAAGCAGGCATCACTGGCGTAGAGATTGCTGCACGTATTATTAAAGAGTGTAAGCCTTATTGTCAGGGTGTACATATTATGGCACTGGGATGGGAGTCCAAAGTACCGGATCTTCTCAAACAGGCTGGAATTTAAGAATATAGTAATTTGCCTTATGTTAAGTGGCCGAAAGCTGTTTTATGCTTTCGGTCATTTTTTGCATCATGGAAACTTTGCTTTTCATGATACAAAAACCCTCCGGGAGGATACAATTTCGATACATGTTTGTGTTATATTTTAGATATAGGAGGGAAAGATAAATGATTAAAATTTTAATTGTGGAAGATGAAAAATCCATTTCGGATTTAATTAAGATGAGTCTGTTGGACGAGGGATATCACTGTGTTTGCGCATATGACGGGCAGGAAGCCGCCGATAAGATAGAAAAAGAAACCTTTGACCTGATTTTGCTGGATGTTATGCTGCCCCGGATCGGCGGTTATGAATTGATGGATTATATCCGTTTTTATCAGACACCGGTTATTTTTCTGACCGCCAAAGCAGATGTGAATGATAAAGTGAAGGGGTTAAGAGCGGGGGCGGAGGATTATATCACCAAACCTTTTGAAGTTATGGAACTTTTAGCAAGAGTGGAAAGAGTTTTGCGGCGTTTTCATAAAGCGGTAAAAGTGATTGACTTTTGCGATGTGAGGATTGATACGGAGTCCCGGATCGTGACAAAGCAGGGCACACCGGTAAATTTAACAGCCAAGGAATTTGATCTGCTCCTTTATTTTGCCAGAAATAAAAATAAAGCCCTATACCGCACGCAAATTTATGCACAGGTATGGGGCAGTGATCAGTTGGGCGACAGTCGTACCGTGGACCTTCACGTGCAGCGTCTGAGAAAAAAACTGTCGCTGGAGAATATTCTTGTCTCGGTATATAAGATCGGTTACCGTCTGGAGGTGCAGCCGTGAAGTTTTTCTGGAAAGTGTTTTTTACTACCATGTTTATCAGTGTGATCAGTGTCATATTAAGCGGATATCTTATGATCAACGCTAATTTTCACTCACAGCTGGACAGTGAGGTAAAAATCGCACAGGATTATGGAGAGATCGTGTATTATTCTCTGTCCAATGAATTTCAGGATGTAAGGCAGCGGGGATTTGCCATATCAGCCGATGCTGCCAGTGAGATAGAAAGCGCAGTTTCGCAAAGTGTACGCTCCATCAGCATCAGCGCTATGAATCAGAAAATTACATTTGGTATTCTGGATGAAAATCAAAATGTGATTTTTTCCTCTTTAAATGTGGATTTGGATAAAACGATACTCTCTTCTTTAGATTCTGACAGTGCAGGATGGATGTTGAAAGAAGAGGATCAAAAGACATATATTCAGATTATGCGCCCGGTCATTTGTTTGGATAATCTGTTTTATATTGAGATTGTTCGGGATGTAACGCATATTTTTGCAGATCAGAAATATCAGTATGGGATCATGATAAAAATCCTGGCAGGAATGATTGTATTTGCAGGTGTTCTTACTTTTGCAATTTCCAAGCTGTTACTGCGCCGTATTACTGCCCTGACAGCAATTACCAAAATTATTTCCGACGGAAATCTGAGTGAACGTGCTGCAGTGCGGGGAAATGATGAGATCACCCTGCTTTCCGAGAATTTTAATCAGATGGCAGATCATTTGGAAGAGAAAATCCATGAACTGCAGGAGGAGGCAGAACGGAAAGAATTGTTTGTAGGTTCTTTTTCCCATGAATTGAAAACGCCGCTTACCTCTATTATTGGCTATTCCGATTTGCTGAGACGGAAAGAAATGGATGCAGAAAAGCGGCATATTTGTGCGGAATATATTTTTACGGAAGGAAAGCGCCTGGAAAGGTTATCCATGCGGCTTTTGGATCTGATCGTATTAAAAAAGCATGAGATCCATCTGGAACCGGTTTCTGTTAAGGCAGTTTTAGATGAGGTCAGAGCAGTGATCATGCCTCAGCTTATTGCTGCACACATAGAATTGGTCTATGATGTGGAGCAGGCAGTCATCCCGATGGAAACGGAATTGATGAAGACGGTGTTCATTAATATCGCGGACAATGCCAGAAAGTCCATGGAGCGAGGCGGTACGATCATAATCCGGGGCAGGAAACAGGCGGATCAATATATGGTAACGATTCAGGACTCCGGAATGGGTATGGAGAAAACCGAGCTGGAGAAAATCACAGATGCTTTTTATCGGATAGACAAATCCAGATCGAGAAAGCAGGGAGGTGCAGGACTGGGCCTTGCTATCTGTAATGAAATACTGATGCTTCATGAATTTTCCATTTCATTCGAAAGTACCTTGCATGTAGGCACTGCGGTAACGATCACTATGGAGGAGAATGGAACATGAACAGGCGCAGACAAAGTATAAAAATTATCGTATTGTTTGGAATATTGTTCGCATTTATCTGGACTTCTGATATTTTTATGGAATATAAGGACAAATATTTACTGGATAAAATGGTTTCATATCCGGTGGAGAAGGAGCTCTTTGATGATGGGGAAGAAACTGCCAAAGAGTATACGATATGGGATCGGATCAAGATCATCAAAAATTCTGTTGCTGTGACGCGGGCGGCGGCATTTACGGATCTGGAGACAGAAGCAATAGAGAAGGAAGAACTATTATATACCATGGAAGAGCAGCTGATCACAATGCAGAGCATGGGAATGCTTCCGGAACTGTCATTTTCCGGAGCCATGCAATCATTTGCTCTGAAAGAAACTTATATGCCGGACGAATCTTATCCAGAACTGGCGGTTCGCGTCTGGGTAATTTATGCCGAGTATCCGGATTTTTATCTGTGTGTCTATATGGATTCGGATATTTCTGCCATATATGATATCAATATTCTTCATAAATACGGTCTCTCTGAACTTTATCAGTCAGAAATTTTTCCGGAGGAATTTTTAGATTACCTGTATACCTTTTCAAAAGGAGAGGAAGATCCGGAGGATGTTTTTGAAACCATTGGTTATTATGGGAAGTACCGTCTCTATTTATATCCTATTTCTGTTAACAAAAAGACCGGGCAGGAGAATTCTTATCAGCTGAATTATTCCGACAGTGATAAACCCTATACTGTGTATGACGGGGAATCCTTCCAGGATACGCTGAGCCGGGTATTTAGTTTGTCCCTTATTACGGATCATGATAATATGGCGTCCACACAATATGATACGATTTTAGACAAATGATACAACTGTGATACAACCCTGTATCTAAAAAGAAGCATTTATTTTGTAGAATTTTCTATGAAATAAATGCTTTATTTTTTAGGAGGACGATTATGAAATGGAAACTGTTTTGTGGAATGGTATTATGTGGTATTGTAGCAGTCAGCGGTGCGCTGTATGGTGGCGTTCTCTATGCAGACGTGCAGATCAGAGAGGAACAGCCTAATCTTATTATCCTGGAAGAGACACAGGAAAAAGAGGTGACAAGTGATGATTGGAATCTGCTGCTGGTAAATGCCTGGAATAAACTGCCGGAAGGGTTTTCTGTAAAATTGCAGGAGGCAGAGAACGGACAGGCGGTGGATGAACGGATCTATTCGGACCTGCAGGCCATGATGGATGCGGCCAAAAAGGATGGGTTATCGCCTATTATCTGTTCTTCCTACAGAACTGAGGAAAAACAGCAGGACTTATATCAAGATGAGGTAAATGATTATTCCAGCCAGGGATATTCCCGGGAGGAGGCAGAAGCAATGGCGGCGAAATGGGTGGCATATCCAGGTACCAGCGAGCATCAGACGGGATTGGCTGTGGATATTGTCGCTCTGGATTATCAGTTGTTAGATAAAAAGCAGGAAAACACAGAGGAACAGAAATGGCTTATGGAAAATTCTTATAAATATGGTTTCATTCTTCGCTATCCCAGCGATAAGAGTGAAATTACCGGAATCTGCTATGAACCCTGGCATTATCGCTATGTAGGGAAAAAGGCAGCAAAAGAAATATATGAGAACGATATTTGTCTGGAAGAATATTTAGATACGCTGCAATGATATATCCGATTTTTGCGATGGAAGCATATGTTTCTTTTTCAGTTTTAGGTGTTCAAAGTCCTTATCTCGTGTTAGAATAATAAATAGTTTCTCGATCCTATAGTATAGGGATGGCAGAACAGAAAGGCGAGATGATATGAGCAGAGGAACTGAATTTCTCTATGCAGTTACAGAAAAGATAAAATTGAAAATAGATGAGATCGTGGGATCTTTGCAGGAAACGCAGCAGGATATTGTCGATATGAATGAATATTACTGGGAAAATTATACGGAGATGGACCAGTATGGATATGAGAATTTCGATAATCAGCAGGCGCTCCTGATGCAGGTAAATGTCCGCCAGGATCAGCAGCTTCAGCTGCGGAAGTTGAAAAAGATGATGGATTCTCCTTTTTTTGGAAGTATTGATTTTGTTTATGAGGGAGAAGAACAGGCGGAGCGATTTTACATCGGTGTGGGGAATTTTTCAGAGAAACGGGGAAATGTTCCCCTTATTTTTGACTGGAGAGCTCCGGTGAGCAGCCTTTTTTATGATTATGATAAGGGAGATGCTTCTTATGAGGCTCCTGCCGGTACTATGTATGGGGAAATTCTGTCTAAGTGGCAGTATAAGATCCGGGGCGGCAGGATGATTTATGAATTCGAAAGTGACACGAAGATTGATGATGATATATTAAAACAGGAGTTAAGCGGCAGCAGTGATACGCAGCTGAAAAGTATTATTCGCACCATTCAGAAGGAACAGAATACGATTATCCGGAACACCAGGGATAAGATTCTGGTAATCCAGGGGGCAGCCGGCAGCGGGAAGACCTCCATTGCCCTGCACAGGATCGCCTATCTTTTGTATCATGACAGGGAGCATTTGAAGTCTTCCAATATATTGATTTTATCCCCGAACAGTGTTTTTTCAGATTATATTTCCCATGTTTTGCCGGAATTGGGAGAGGAACCCATTCAGGAGATCAGCTTTGATCTGTTTGCATACCGGGAATTACAGGGTGTGGTATACGATTGTGAGGATCGTTGGGATCAGATTGAGCGTCAGATTGCAGATGAAGATGCAAAGGCCGAAGAACGATATCGCTGGAAACAGTCCAGAGAATATGTTTGTGCGGCAGAAGGCTTTCTGGCGGAGCTGGAGGATCGTCTGGTAGAATTTGCTGATGTAACGTACCGGGAGATGAAAATGACCGCGGAGGAGATTCTGGAAATGTTTTATTTCAAATTCCAGGAGATCCCTTTGCTGTCCCGCATGGATGCTGTTATGGAGTATCATGTGGATGAATATGAGACTTTGTATGGCAGAGATATTCCGGAAGAAGAAAAGGAACGGATCCGGGAAAAGTATCGAAGTTTGTATGTTTCTACGGACTTATATGAGATTTATAATTGGTTTTTACAGGACAATGGCTGGCCCTGCCTGCCGGATGTACCGAGGGAAAAACGAAGACTTAGATATGAAGATGTTTATCCCATGTTGTATCTCAAGTATCGTCTGGGCTCTGTGAATTCCCATAAGAGGATTCGTCATCTGGTCATTGATGAGATGCAGGATTATTCTTATCTGCAGTATGTGATCCTGGAGAGTATGTTTTCCTGTAATATGACGATCCTGGGGGATCGGGCACAGACTGTGGATAAGCATATGCAGGACGTACTGACGTTTTTACCTCGGATTTTTGGAAAACAAGTGCGCTGTATCCAGATGAACAAGAGTTATCGCAATACAGCCGAGATTTCTGCCTATGCGGAGAAAATCACAGGTGTTACGGAAATAGAGTACCTGGAACGTCATGGAAAAGAAGTGGAGGAAATAGTCTGTGCTTCTGCAGCAGAGGTGCAGGAGAGTATAAGGAAACGGATCGCCCTGGATGCGGAAGGGTATGAGACAGCGGCTGTGCTTGTGATGACGGAACGGGAAGCACGGGACTGGTACCGTCGCCTTGCAAAGGAACGGGAGGATGTTTTTTATGTGGATCGTGACAGCTCCAGTTTCCGGAAGGGAATCACAGTGACCACCTTTTACATGGCAAAGGGGCTGGAATTTGACCAGGTGTTTGTGGTAGGCGGAAGAAAAGAAAGTCCGCTGTTTGGGCAGTTTCGATATATTTGCGCTACAAGAGCCCTGCATGAATTATATGTATACGATTTGAAACAGATACAAAATGAGATGTTAAGGAATGGTGAGGAGAAATGAAAGAAACATTAAAACGGCTGGCGGCCTATTATAAGCCGTATCTGGGATTGTTTTTCTCAGATATGTTTTTTGCCATGCTGGCGGCTGCCATTACGCTGATTATACCATTGATCGTTCGTTATATTACCAATACGGTGATTCTTATGGATATGGAACAGGCTTTTTCCATCATTGTGAAACTGGGAGTGATTATGATCGTACTGGTTCTGGTGGAGGCCTTCTGCAATTTTTATATTGCCTATTACGGACATATCATGGGAGCAAATATTGAACATGATATGCGCAACGAAATTTTCGGTCATTATCAGAAGCTTTCTTTTACTTTTTATGATAATCAGAAGGTAGGCCATCTCCTTTCCCGAATCACCTCGGATTTGTTTGATATCAGTGAATTGCTGCATCATGGACCGGAGGATCTGGTTATCTCAGTGATTAAGTTTGTCGGCGCTTTTGTCATTCTGGCATTTGTCAACTGGAAACTTGCTCTGACTGCATTTTTATTTACTCCGTTTCTGATTTTTTATGCGATTTTCTTTAATCGGCGAATGAAAAATGCGTTTAAAGAGAATCGGGCGAAAATTGCGGACATGAATACACAGATTGAAGACAGCTTGTCCGGAATTCGTGTGGTAAAATCTTTTGCAAATGAAAAGGAAGAGATGCGGAAATTCGGCCGGGATAATGCCCGGTTTGTGGATACGAAGAGAAAAAGCTATCAGTACATGGGCACCTACAACGCCGGTATGGGAGCTTTTACCACGCTGATCACGATAGCGGTTATGCTTGTGGGAGCGTATCTGATCATGAAGCAGCGTCTGGACGTGACAGATCTGGTTACGTTTCTTCTTTACATCAACAATCTTACGGATCCGGTGAAGAAACTGGTTACGTTTACAGAGCAGTTCCAAAACGGCTACAGCGGATATGAGCGTTTTCTAGAGATTATGGCCATTGCTCCGGATATTAAGGATAAGGAAGATGCAGTAGTACTTACGGATGTAAAAGGAGAGGTGGTGTTTGACCATGTATCCTTCCGCTATGGAGAAGGGCTGGATGAGGTACTCCATAATGTAAATCTGACCGTGAAAGCCGGAGAGTATGTTGCCCTGGTGGGAAGTTCCGGTGCCGGCAAAACTACCCTGTGCAGCCTGATTCCCCGCTTTTATGATGTGAACAGCGGCGCTGTTTATCTGGATGGACGGGATATCCGGGATATTCAGCTTGCCAGTCTGCGCCATCACATTGGAATCGTGCAGCAGGACGTATATCTGTTTGCAGGCACGATTATGGAAAATATCCGGTACGGAAAGCCGGACGCTACAGATGAGGAGGTCATTCGCGCGGCGAAACTGGCCAATGCCCATGACTTTATCATGAGTATGGAACAGGGATATGACACGGATATCGGACAGAGGGGTGTGAAGCTTTCGGGCGGACAAAAACAGAGACTTTCCATTGCCCGTGTCTTTTTGAAGAATCCGCCGATCCTGATTTTTGACGAGGCGACCTCCGCGTTGGATAATGAGAGTGAGAAGATCGTACAGGCCTCCCTGGAAGAACTGGCAAAAGACAGGACTACGTTTGTTATTGCGCACCGCCTGAGTACCATACGGAAGGCAAAGCGGATCCTGGTGCTCACAGAAGAGGGCATTGCAGAAGAAGGCACGCATCAGGAACTGATGGAGAAAAAAGGACTGTATGCAAATCTGTATGAACTGTCATTTCAGTAATATGGCTCGCATTGACCTTTGGAGACAATACGAGTATAATGATACAAAATATGCACAAAAAAGAGAAAGGATGAGAATATATGATAGCAGATAGAATGGTTGGGCTGGTAAAGAATAGCTCCGTGATCCGTGCCATGTTTGAAGAAGGAAAGAAATTGGCAGATCAGTATGGAGCAGAGAATGTATTTGACTTTAGCCTTGGAAATCCAAATGTACCGGCTCCCGCAGAAGTAAAGGAAGCGATTCTGGAAATTTTGAATGAGGACGATCCGGTTATGCTCCATGGATATATGGCCAATTCCGGATATGAAGATGTAAGGGAAGCAGTGGCACAGTCTCTGAATCAGAGATTTGGCACACATTTTCATCTGAACAATATTGTAATGACAGTGGGTGCTGCCGGTGGGCTGAATGTGATTTTAAAAACCTTATTGAATCCCGGTGATGAGGTGATCGCCTTTGCTCCATATTTTGGTGAATATAACTCTTATACGGCTAATTATGATGGAAAGGTAGTAGCGATTTCTCCTGATACAAAGACGTTCCAGCCAAATCTGGAGGAGTTTGCTCAGAAGATTACAGCAAGGACAAAAGCAGTTATCGTGAACTCTCCCAATAATCCTACCGGTGTGGTATATTCTGAGGAAACGATCAAAAAAATGGCCTCTATTATGGAAGAAAAACAGAAAGAGCTGGGAATTTCTATTTATCTGATCTCGGATGAACCATATCGTGAGCTGGCATATGATGGAGTGGAGGTTCCTTATCTGACCAAATATTATGATAATACGATTGTAGGTTATTCTTACAGTAAATCTTTGTCCCTTCCGGGAGAACGTATTGGTTATCTGGTCATTCCCGATGAAGTAGATGACAGCGCCGATGTGCAGACAGCGGCCAATGTGGCAACCCGTATTCTGGGCTATGTCAATGCCCCGTCACTGATGCAGCGTGTCATTGCCAAATGTCTGGACGCACAGGTAGATGTGCCATTCTATAACAGGAATCGGGAAGCGTTATATTATGGATTAAAAGACCTGGGATTTGAGTGCATCAAGCCGGAGGGCGCTTTCTATTTGTTTGTGAAATCTCCGATTCCGGATGAAAAGGCATTTTGTGAGGAAGCGAAAAAATACAATATTCTTATTGTTCCGGGCTCTTCCTTTGCCTGCCCCGGTTATGTAAGGATCGCATACTGCGTAGCTTATGAGACGATTATGAATGCCATGCCGGGCTTTCAGAAACTGGCTGAAACATATATTCAGGAGTAGAGAGAACAGGAGAGATTATGGAAGTATTAGTACAGTGGTTTTATGAAAATATGCCGGGCTTTCTTTCACCCGAAATGGCAGTTTTTCTGGTATCCATGGTTCCTATTCTGGAACTTCGCGGCGGTCTTCTGCTGGCTTCTATGCTGAAGGTGCCGATCGTTACAGCGACCATTATCTGTGTAGTCGGAAATATTATCCCCATACCGTTTATTTTGTTGTTTATTAAACAGATTTTTAAATGGCTGAAGAAAGTACCTATTTTCTGTCCCCTTATCGAAAAACTTGAGAAAAGAGCGATGGGAAAAAGTGATAAGATTAAAACGATGGAATTTTGGGGGCTGGTTCTCTTCGTGGGAATTCCCCTTCCCGGAACGGGAGGCTGGACGGGAGCTCTGATCGCTTCTCTGTTAGAGGTGGACCTTAAGAAGTCCGTGCCGGCCATTCTTCTCGGACTTGCTATGGCATCTGTGATCATGCTGATCGTAAGCTATGGCGTGTTAGGACATTTAGTGAGTTAAAAAAGACGCAGCGTTTCTCATCTCCCTGCGGGGAGGACAGAAACGCTACTTTTTTACGTTTCCATGGTGCTTTAGCCCACTTTCAATCTGTAATTAGTCTGGCGAAAAGGTTGTCAGGGCTTGAGCTGGTCGGCTAGAATCTTTTGAAATCAGAATCTATCCGATGAAAAAGTCACCTTAAACAGATTCTTGTCATCTAGAATTCTCTTAAAATTGGAATCTATCTGATGAAAAGGTCACCTTAAACAGATTTTTGTCATCTAGAACTCTCTCAAAATTGGAATCTATCTGCCGAAAAGGCTTGAACTGGTTATCCAGAATCTTTCAAAATTAGAATCTATTTGACAAAAAAGCCTGAACTGGTCATCTAGAATCTTTCAAAGTTAAAATCTATCTGACAAAAAGGTCGCCCTGGACTTATGTTTGTCAGATAGAATCTTTTAAAACTGAAATCTATCTGACAAAAAGCTTGCCCAGTGCTTGAGTTTGTCAGATAGAATTCTTTTAAAATCAGAATCTATCTGATGAAGAAGTATCCTTTGCTTTCTGTTCGATTAACAGATGAATCATTGTCAAAATTGTTATACATGGCGTAACGATTAAGATAAACCGCATGATGAAACTTCCCGGAATAGAATTAGGCAGCAATCCTAATCCAATTGCAGATGAAGCAAATACTAAAATAATAGTAACAATACCCAAAGCTATTCTTCCATTTCTTCTCATATATATTTCCTCCTTGTAAATTAGAAGCAGATTCGTCTTATTATACATTAAAAAACCCCGGCGAGATTCCATATCACGCCGGAGTTCCTAAATTTTATCTACTTTCTGATGTCTTTTTGCATCTCTTATACCGTAGATTTAAGCCTCATCCAAGACAGATGTACAGTGAGGGCATCTGCTGGCATCAATAGGTATCTCTGTTTTACAGAATGGACAGATTTTGGTCGTAGGTGTTGCTTCTGGTTCCTTGCCTGCTTTATGGAGCATTTTTTCATTGAGAGAGTTCATGAATTTGATAAGGCAGAAGATAACCAGTGCCATTAATAAGAAGTTAATCACTACGGTTATAAAAGTACCATAGTTTAATGTGGCAGCGCCCGCTTCTTTGGCAGCAGCCAGGGTTGCGTAATGGCTTCCGTCCAGGGAAACAAACCAGTTGGAAAAATCAATGCCGCCGGTCAGTTTACTAATGAGAGGCATGATGATATCATCCACCAGAGAGGTGATGATTTTCTGAAAAGCGCCGCCGACGATAACACCGATTGCCATGTCCATGACATTGCCACGCATGATAAATGCCTGAAATTCTTTGATGAACCCTTTTCTTTTGTTCATTGTTTGGATTTCCTTTCTATAGTAAAAATAGTCTCTTATATTATAACCTGAAATAGAAGATGTGCAATCCCCAAAGTATGTTCGCAGGGTATTTTATACCTCATTTTCCGTCATACGGTAGCCGACACCGATTTCTGTAAAAATGTAAACAGGGACGGCTGGTTTTTTCTCGATTTTACGGCGGATATTTGCCATATTTACCCGAAGGATCTGATTATCCATATTGGCGTCCGGACCCCAGAGAGAACGGATGATGGTTTCATAGGTGACCACCCGGCCGGAATTCTGAGCCAGCAGGGAAACCAATTTATATTCAATCTGAGTCAGCCGGATTTCTTTTCCTTCTAACTGCACCAGACGCTTATCAAAATCAATGAGCAGATCTTTTGCACGATAGACAGAGGTAGGTGCGGATTGAGAATCCAGGCGGGAAGAATGACGCATGGCTGTGCGGATACGGGCCAGCAGTTCTTTGGTGCCGAAAGGTTTGGTAATATAATCATCTGCACCTAAATCCAGTGCCTGCACTTTTTCCGTTTCCTGGTGACGGGCAGAAATGATGATAATGGGAATGGAGGACCAGGAACGGATCGATTTTAGTGCTTCCATACCGTCCATATCCGGCAATCCTAAATCCAGTAGTATAATATCCGGGCAATGAGACTTGGTCAGTGCCAAAGCCCCTTCGCCTGTCTTGCTGATAATGGTTTTGTATGCATTGGTTTGCAAGATGGCAGAGATAAAGTTGCCGATGTTTGATTCATCTTCCACGATTAAAGCCGTTAATTTGGGTGGTGTCATACGTTCTCTTCCTCCTTTAATGGCAGCCAGAAATAGAATTCGGCACCTTTGTCATGATTTCGCGCATATATTTTTCCGCCGTGGGCAACAATGATTGTCTTGCAGATAGACAGGCCGATTCCCATCCCTTTTCGGCGGTCATTTTTATCTTCATTGGAGACAGGAGAGCCGTCAAAAATGAAGGGCAGCTGTTCCGGGACAATACCACAGCCGTAATCACGGATATAGAAATTAATCAAATCTTTTTCCTTTGTTATGATAAGATCAATTCGGTCCATACTTTTTCCATGGATAACGGCGTTTTCCAGCAGATTAATAATGACCTGTTCGATGAGTGTGGCATCCATAGGAATCAGAAGAAATTCTTCCGGGGCGGTAACCTCGATATGGGTTTGAGGATAGCGTTTTTGAAAACGGATCAGAGCTTCGGATACCATTTCCTCCAAAACTTCTTCTGTTTTCGTTACTTTGGCGGTGTCCTGATCAATCCGGGTTACGCTGAGCAGGTTTTCTACCATGTGCAAAAGCCAGTTAGCATCCTCGTAGATGCCCTGCACCAGTTTTTCCTTTTCTGTTTCACTCAGATAATCCTTCGCTTCCAGATAAGTAGAGCTGGCGCCGATCATCCCTGCCAGAGGGGTACGAAGGTCATGGGATACGGCCCGCAGCAGATTGGAACGCATCTTTTCTTTTTCTGCCTCCATCAAAAGTGCTTCCTGTTTCATTGCCAGCTGGTTTTGTTTATAAATGTGTGTCGTCATGGCGCTGGTAACTGTGGAAACAATGAGGATGCCTAAAAACGTAAGCGGATATCCAACCTGAAAGAAATCCAGCTCGAAATAAGGATAGCTGAAAATATAGTTGATGCAGATCACACCGATACCGGCGGAGAGGATGCCCCAGACGTAACCGGTTGTGTATTTTGCGATCAGAAATGTGGCCAGAGTAAAGACAACGGTCAAGTTTCCTTCGTTATTATTCAGATGCAAAATCAGGAAACAGATCAGGCTGGCAGCACTCAGAAAGCCTGCACATATAAGGAAATTTTTTATCGTTTGTGTCATAGCAGAACTCCTGTAAGATTATTCTATTTCTTTATCATATCCTTATCTTTCTCTAAAATCAATGGATAACATACTTATTTTTCTGAGATCTGTTTTCCAGCTGCATCCATGTGATAATCCTCTTTATAGATGAGCTGCGACAGCGGTACCAGTTCATAGCCCTTGTCTTTCAGCCCGGTGATCAGTGAATCCAGGGCATCTGCGGTATATTTGGCACCGTTATGGCAAAGAATGATGGCGCCGTTTTCCAGCGCTTTGTGATTTAAAACGGTATTTAAAATACTGTCGGTTCCATAGTCTTTCCAGTCCAGACTGTCTACAGACCACTGGATGGGATAATAGCCGCAGCTCTTGGCATTCAGGATGACACTGTTGTCGTAATCTCCGTAGGGTGGGCGAAAAAGCTGCATTTCTACGCCGGTCAATTCTTTTACTTTATTATGTACTTTCAGCAGTTCGTCCTTTTGTTCTTCGTCTGATAATTGGCTCATGTTTTTGTGGTTTTCACTGTGATTGCCCAGATCGTGACCGGCAGCCAGAATGGCTTTTACATCATCCGGATAAGACTCCACCCATCCACCGGTCATGAAAAAGGTAACTTTGACCTGGTGTTTGGCAAGAATGTCTAAAATTTTCTGGGTATCCTCATTTCCCCAGGCAGCATCGAATGTTAACGCTACCTGGGGTTTGGAGGTGTCTACGCAATAGATAGGCAATTCTCTGCCATTTACATTGCTGCTTACGGAAATAGAGCTGGGAAACAGGTATAGAGTACCGGCAGCAAGGCCTGCAATCAATACTGAAGTGAAGAGAAATTTTAAAAGATGTTTCAAAGGAAGAACTCCCAAAGGCGTTGTTATTAATGTATGTGCAGAATAAAAAAAGTATGTTATACTGTAGCTGATTATGAGAATATAACAGGAGTGGAAGCAATGAACGTTCAAACCTTTCAGAAAAAGCTGGAGGATATGAAAACTCTGGCAAAAAAGAATCATAACTGTCTTTCCATGGAATTGATGGAGCAGTATTTTGCAGAAGACGGACTGGACAGTACGCAGCTGCAGAAAGTTTTTGAATATTTGAAAGCCCAGGGAATTGCCTTATTGGATAAGGATGGAAACAGAGAAGAAGCATTTTCAGAAGACTGGGAAGAAACGACAGAAGAAGCAGCTCCTTTATTGCCGGAGGAAGAGAAGTATTTAGAGGAATACCGGGAGAGTTTAAAGGATATTCGGCCGGTGGACGAAGAGGAGAGAATAGCTTTATTTCATGCACTGGAAACAGGATCAGAAACGGCGAAAAAGAGGTTGACTGAGCTGTATCTGGAGGAGGTCATTGCCATTTGCCTGCAAAAGAAACCGGAAGGATTATTTCTGGGTGATATGATTCAGGAAGGGAATCTGGCGCTTGTCATGGCCCTTGAGGACTGGAAAGAGACGGATCAGCCTCATGAAAAGCTTTGTGCCGAAATTCATGCAGGACTAAAGCAGATGATAGCATTATCTGTGGGACAAAAGCGTCAGGATAATTACCTGGTAGAGAAAGTAGAAAAGCTGGAGTCAACGGTACGGAAACTGACAGAAGAAGTTGGAGATAAATTCAGTATAGAAGAATTATCGATTCTGTTGGATATGGAGGAAGAAGAGATACGGGATGTACTCAGATTGACTGGAGAAGAATAAAGATTAGTGACGGAATATCGTTCGCTATAGGAATATCCCTGCCTCTTCCCTGCAAATACGAGGCGCTTCCCTTCAACTATGAGCCAAGATACACATAAGCCTCTCAGGAAAGCCTTCGAGGCTAAGTGTATGCTAGGCTCAGGATTTTCAGGCGCGCTTTTTCTACGCATTTGCAGGGAAGAGGCAGGGACTTTACAATACCGAGCGACAATGGCTGATAAAAATACACTCTATCGACAGACTGTGCCTGCCGGGCTGCCTGGGCCGCTCATCTTGTGCCATGGCAAAAACATGAGGGAAAGCGAGTTGGAAGATCCGACGTCTAGTAAGCACTTAGGCTTGAAGGCTTTCCTGAAAGGCTTAGTGCGTCTTGACGGCTAGCTGAGAAGGAGCGGCCTGTTTGATGACATGGCACAAGATGGAGTGGTTTTGTAAGCACGAACGAAAAAGTCTTCCCATAAGAAGCTTGTAAAAAAGCTTTTACGGGAAGACTTTTTATGTATCCGTATTACAAAAATTTGTTTTTAATCGTCTTCTTTGGCAATTCTGGCAACGGTTCCGTTTAATACCAGCAGAGCCAGTAAGTTTGGTATTACCATCAGACCGTTAAACATATCGGACAGATCCCATACCAGCTGTACTTTTAATGCAGATCCCAATACAATGAATACGATGACAATGGCCGCATAAATCTTCACTGCTTTTTCGCCGAACAGATATTTTACGTTTGTCTCGCCGAAGAAGTACCATCCGATGATGGTGGAGAAAGCAAAGAATAACAGACAGATGGCGATGAAGATATTGCCAAAGGAACCAAAAGTCTGATTAAATGCGTCCTGTGCCAGTGTGGATTCATTTGCTCCGGTAGCAGCTACGCCGGAGGATATGATAACCAGAGCAGTCATTGTCAGAACAATGAAAGTGTCGATGAAGACACCGATCATGGCCAGAACAGCCTGATCCTGAGGTTTTTTAACTTTTGCCATGGCATGTGCGTGAGGTGTGGAACCCATACCGGCTTCGTTAGAGAACAAACCTCTGGCAACACCATAACGCATAGCTTTCTGTACGGTAATACCGATCAGACCGCCGCCGATAGACTGCGGAGAGAAAGCAGCTACGAAAATGTCTCTGAAAGCGCCCGGAACGGCAGATGCATTTAAAATTAAGAAGATCAGACAGCCAATCACATATAAAACAGCCATGACAGGAACGACCTTTTCTGTTACAGATGCAATTCGTTTTACACCGCCAAGGAAAATGAAGGCAGCAATAATAGCAACAATTACGCCTACCAGAATACGGTTCAGGCCAAATGCATTATTGAAGGCTGCACCGATCGAGTTGGACTGTACCATATTTCCCATGAAGCCCAGGGCCAGGATAATGGCGACAGAGAAAAATCCTGCCAGGAATTTTCCAAAAGTTCCTTTAAATGCAGTACGAATGTAGTAAACAGGACCGCCTGCTACGCGTCCATTAATGGTAGTTTTATATTCCTGAGCCAGGATAGCTTCCGCATAAATATTGGCCATGCCCAGGAAAGCAGAAACCCACATCCAGAAGATCGCACCGGGTCCACCGCAGGCAATAGCGGTTGCCGCGCCGGCAATATTACCGGTACCTACCTGTGCGGCAATGGCAGTGGTCAGTGCCTGGAAAGGACTCATACCGGATTCATCTGCTGCTTTGCCGTTCATGCTGAAACCACTGAACAGACGGCGTACGCCTTCGCCGAACTTACGTACCTGGATAAAGCGCAGGCGAATGGTATAAAAGATACCGGTTCCGCAAAGTAAAAACAGCAGTAAGTTTTTGTCCCACAGAAGACCGTTGACTGCAGCTACAATTTTTGTTATCAGTTCCATTTTCTTTTCTCCTTTTTCTTTTGAATTTCAACCAAACGAAAAAAAAGAGGATATCGGCGAAAAGGCACAATATCCCCTGGAAAATTTCTTCTATCCTCTGTCCTTTTGCCTGAGAGATTCACACAGTAATCCGTGTTTGCACCTTCGGCATTCGAGTCAATCGAATTTCTCCAGAGTCACATCCATTCATAGTCTTTATCCCGACAAGATCAGGACACCTGAGAGTTTTACTCCTTCGGTAAGCGTCTGCTTTTTCCTACGAACTTCGTTTGTGTTGATACACGCAGTACAAACAGTATCACAAACCGATATATTCGTCAAGTGTAATATTTGAGGCAAGAGAAAACAGAGAAAAAATAATAAGGTATTTTATTTATGGTTTTAATGATGCACGGTATTGGGACGGCGTCATGGAAGTATTGTTTTTAAACAGCGTAGTCAGTGTATTGGCTTTTTGAAACCCGCAGTCAGCAGCCACTTCCTGAATGGAAAGATCAGTGGTCTCCAGAAGGATCTTTGCTTTTGAAATCCGCAGTTTGCTGAGATAGGAATACGGGGTTTCTCCCATGGAGCGCTTAAATGCGGAAATAAAATAATTCTTTGTCAGACCGCACATGGAAGCCAGCTGATCGATGGACAGATTGTCCTGAAAATGTTGATTCATGTACGTTGCAACTTCCGTAATTCCTTTTTGATACGACCATGTTTCTTTGTGATGCGGAACCGCATGATAGATTCCCAGTTCAATAATTGTGGAACTGATCAAAGCTGCCAGGTGCATCAGATTTTCATTGTCAGGTTTCGGATTTTTTTCAAATTCGTGTTTAAATAATTGAATATAAGATTTTAAATCTCTGGTTACCTCGAACCGGTCGCAGAACTGTGCACCGGCCAGGTGCTTTTTTGCCATCAGTTCTTCCAGATATTCCTTTTGAATGATGATACGATCCTGTGCAATGTCTGAGACTCGAAATGAAGTTCCGTGTTGATGATTACTTTGCACCGGGTAAGCATAACCCACTTCTCCGAAAAATACGGCGCCTTCGTTGATCAGTACAGGAATGGGAGTGAGCGGGAATGTAAACTCATATTCCTCATGTGCGTGACTGTAGGGTAAAATAACCCGATCAGGTGATGGAATCGTTTCTGCTATGGATAGAACGTCACAATAAAAATGTTTGCAGTTGTTTGCAAGGAAATCTTTACTGGGGTGATGGGCGGAAAACAACTTGTCTAAATATTTCATAGACTCACATCCTTTGTCTTTTCTATAGTAGAATTTTTCAAGCTGCAAATCTTAGAGATTAATATTATATAAAGGATAGCATAGAAAGAAAAAAGTGTGTAAAAAATGAATTCGGAAAGAATCGAAAGGCTCGAAAAATTACGATAAAACGGCGCTTTTTGAATGGAAATAGAAATATTTACCAGAGAAATGACAGTAAAAAACAGCCGACAGACAGTAGTTTCTGCCGACTGTTGTGTTATTTGTTTTTAGAGCCCACAGGGAGCTGTGCGAGAACGATTGCGAAGAACATCAGGAAGCAGCCGACGATTTCTTTTGCGGAAAGCTGCTGATGCAGGATGATCCAGCCTGCCAGCACAGAGATACAGGATTCCAGACTCAGAATGAGGGATGCTACCGTTGGATTCATATTTTTTTGTCCGACGATCTGCAGGGTATAGGCAACTCCGCAGGAGAGTACGCCTGCATAGAGGATGGGCATCCATGCTGCCAGCATATCTGTCAGGCGGGGTGTTTCGAAAAGGAACATGGGAAATGCACATAGGATCCCGCAGGTAAAAAACTGAATACAGGACATTTTTACAGGATCTGTTCGGGGGGCAAAAAAATCAATGACCATAATGTGCAGCGAGAACAGCAGTGCACAGATCATAACCAGGATATCTCCTTTTCCGATGGAAAAAGACTCCGTGATACACAGCATATACAGGCCGACAAATGCCAGGGCTACAGAAACCCAGATCAAAGGACTGCATTTTTTCTTGAGGAACAGCCCCAGGATCGGAACGATGACTATGTAGCAGGCCGTGATAAAACCGGCTTTTCCCACGGTGGTATATAGTATTCCTATTTGCTGGAAACTGCTGGCCAGTGCCAGGCAGATACCGCAGCAGATACCGCTCATAAGCAGTGTTTTTGTATCGCCGGTCTGTATTTCTCGTTCTTCTTTGGTTTTCTTTCGGTTGAGGAACCAGATACAGGGGATCAGCACCATACCTCCGATAAAATTACGGACACTGTTAAAGGTAAAGGGGCCCACATAATCCATACCCACGCTTTGTGCCACAAAAGCAGTTCCCCATATAGTAGCTGTTAAAAGAAGCAGCAGTGAGCTGCGTAAAGAATTTTCTTTCATGTTAAGTAACTCCATTTCTGTCGAATTTATATATTGCATAAAATATGTTCGCCCGAAGGCACATCAAAAAAATAGCATGGCTGCAAAGATTTGTAAAGTTGTCTCCGGATAAAATATACATTTGTACAGCTTTGCAAACTGCTGTCTTGTCAGGTGTAAATAATTGTGGTATACTGGCATGAAAATGTGAAAATCAGATGCGCAAGAGACGCATCTTATATAGATAGGGAGGATATCATGGATGAAAGAGTACAGCGGATCCAACAGCTGAAAAAGGAAAAAGATGCGGTAATCATGGCTCATTATTATGTGGATGATGAGGTACAGGCAATTGCAGATTATGTGGGTGATTCTTATTATTTGAGTGATATGGCGACAAAGGTAAGAGAGAATACTATCGTACTTTGCGGAGTTTCTTTTATGGGTGAGAGCGCCAGAATTTTAAATCCCGATAAACGGGTGCTGTTGCCGGAACCGGAGGCGGATTGTCCCATGGCACATATGGCAGCAATTGAAAAGATTGAGGCGGTACGGAAAGAATATGAGGATGTAGCAGTTGTATGTTATGTCAATTCAACTGCTGAGCTGAAGGTCCATGCAGACGTATGTGTTACATCGTCCAATGCCATGAAGATTGTACAGGCATTGCCTAATAAAAATATTTATTTTATTCCGGATCAGCATCTGGGACGCTATATTGCCGAAAAGCTGCCAGAAAAGAATTTTATCTTTAATGATGGTTACTGTCATGTACATACCAGGATAAAACCAGAAGACATAGCGAAGACAAAAAAGGAGCATCCGCAGGCAAAAGTGCTGGTGCATCCGGAATGTAAAAAAGAAGTATCCGATCTGGCTGATTATGTAGGAAGCACTGCAGGTATTATTGCTTATGCCACAGACAGTGAAGCGAAAGAATTTATCGTCTGTACAGAGATGGGCGTGCTGTACGAATTAAGAAAACAAAATCCGGATAAACAGTTTTATCTTGCAGGGGATATGCAGATCTGCCCGGATATGAAAAAAATCACTTTGGAAAAGGTGATTCGCGTGCTGGAACAGGGCGAAGAGGTTCAGATGCAGGAGTACCTATTAAAAGAGGCACATGCGCCGCTGCTTCGTATGCTGGAATTGTCCAGATAACAGGAGGGGATTTCGATGAGAAAAAAATATGATGTTATTATTGTAGGCTGCGGTGTGGCCGGCTGTTTTGCCGCCCTGCATCTGCCCAAAAAGAAACAGGTTCTTATGATTACGAAGTCAGATTTGGAAGAGAGCGATTCTTTTTTGGCGCAGGGTGGAATCTGTGTATTGAAAAGTGAAGAAGATTACGATAGCTTTTTCGAAGATACCCTGCGTGCCGGACATTACGAAAACAGAAAAGAATCGGTGGATATTATGATTCGGTCATCCAGAGAAGTGATTGATGAGCTGATTGGTTACGGAGTGGATTTTGCAAGGGATGGAGAAGAACTGTTATATACCAGAGAGGGGGCTCATTCCACAAACCGTATTTTATATCACGAAGATATTACAGGGGAGGAGATTACCCGTACGCTGCTTTCACAGGTAAAAAAACGTGAAAATATTACACTGTTGACGCACACTGCCATGTTAGATATCCTGGCAGCGGACAACTGCTGCGAAGGTATATTGCTGGAGACAGATCAAGGAGAAAAAAAGGCAGTTTTTGCGGATTATGTACTGTGGGCATGCGGAGGAATCGGCGGTATCTATGAACATTCGACCAATTTTCCACATTTGACGGGAGACGCCTTGGCTATTTCTCTTAGAAGAGGTATCCGGTTAGAACATGTTAATTATGTGCAGATTCATCCCACTACCCTGTATTCCAAAGAGCCCGGCCGTCGTTTTCTCATCTCCGAGTCAGTAAGAGGAGAGGGCGCAGTGCTGTATAATAAAGCAGGAGAGAGATTTGTGAATGAACTGCTCCCCAGAGATGTGGTGACGCGGGAAATCCGCAGGCAGATGGAAAAGGACAAAGAACCTTGTGTCTGGCTGTCTTTTCTTACCATACAGGATCTGGATGTGAAAACGCGTTTTCCTCATATTTACCAGAGATGTCTGGAAGAAGGGTATGATATTACAAAAGAGCCAATTCCGGTAGTACCGGCACAGCATTATTTTATGGGCGGCGTGTATGTGGATAAGAACAGTAAGACCAGCATGAAGCGGCTTTATGCGGCAGGGGAGACCAGCTGCAACGGCGTACATGGAGCGAACCGGCTGGCCAGCAATTCCTTGTTGGAAAGCCTTGTATTTGCCAAGCGGGCAGTTTCTCATATGCTGCAGACAGAAAATAGTATGAAAAATATGCCGGAGACAGGAAATCTGAACTGGGAGCAGATACAGGAACGGTATCAGATCCGGCTGCAGGATTATGAAGATAAACAAAAATATGCAGAAGAAGGAAAAGAATTAATCTGGAAGGCAATCAGAAAGGAAGAAAAACATGAATCCGATCACAACCAAATTAAATGTGGATAATCTTATTTTACAGGCACTTCGGGAGGATATTTCCAGCGAAGATGTAACAACCAATGCGGTTATGCCCTCTGCACAGGCGGGAACGGCAGATCTGATCTGCAAACAGGATGGCATTATCGCAGGTATGGAAGTATTTCAGCGAGTTTTTGCATTGCTGGATGAAAATATTAATGTTACAATGATGTGTAAGGATGGGGACCAGGTGAAGAAAGGACAATTGCTGGCTACGGTAACCGGCGATATCCGCGCCATTCTGTCCGGTGAAAGAACAGCCTTAAATTATCTGCAGAGAATGAGCGGCATAGCTACTTATACAAGAAGCGTGGCAGATCTTTTGGCAGGGACAAAGACAAAACTGCTGGATACCAGAAAGACGACTCCCAATATGCGCATTTTTGAAAAATATGCGGTAAAGGTAGGGGGCGGCTATAATCATCGTTATAATCTGTCAGACGGCGTTCTGATTAAAGACAATCATATCGGCGCGGCAGGCGGTGTAGCAAAGGCGATCGAAATGGCCAGGTCCTATGTGCCCTTTGTCAGAAAAATAGAAATAGAAGTAGAAGATCTGGATATGCTCCGTGAAGCTCTGGATGCGGGCGCAGATATTGTCATGCTGGATAATATGTCTGTGGAAACCATGAAAGAAGCGGTGAAGATGGCTGCAGGAAGGGCAGAGACAGAGTGTTCGGGAAATGTAACAAAAGAAAATATTAAGAATATTACAGATATAGGCGTGGATTATGTATCCAGCGGTGCGTTGACTCATTCCGCACCCATCCTGGATGTATCCTTAAAAAATCTCCACGCAATTTAGGAAAGGATGACGGCGATGACAGGAGAAGAAAGACGTAATCAGGTATTACAGACGCTTATAAATGCAAAAGAGCCCATTTCAGGGAGTGCATTGGCAAAGCTGTGTCAGGTGAGCCGTCAGATTATCGTGCAGGATATTGCACTTTTGCGGGCTTCAGATTATGATATTTTTTCTACACCAAAAGGATATGTGATTCGAACACCGGTAAGCTGCAGCAGGGTGTACTATGTAGAACATGGCTGCGAAGAGATAGAAGATGAACTGAATACGATTGTAGATCTTGGAGGAAGGATAAAAGATGTCATGGTGGAGCATGCGGTCTATGGTTCTTTAAAAGCACCGCTTCCTATCCGTTCCCGAAAAGAGGTAAAGGACTTTTTAAAAGAGATTTCTTCCGGCCGTTCTACACCCCTTATGAGTTTGACACCATTTAAGCATTCTCATACGGTGGAGGCAGACAGCGAAGAAATTTTAGATTTGATTGAAAAAGAATTGGAAAATAAAGGGTATCTGTTGGTAGGATGAAATGCAAAAAGGAGCTGATAATATGAAATTTACGAAAATGCATGGAATCGGAAATGACTATGTTTATGTAAACTGTTTCGAAGAGACAGTGGAGGATCCTCAAAAAACAGCGGTTTATGTTAGTGACCGACATTTTGGAATTGGATCCGATGGACTGATTTTGATTAAACCTTCTGAAAAAGCAGACTGTGAGATGGATATGTATAATTCCGATGGTTCCCAGGGGGCCATGTGCGGAAATGGTATCCGTTGTGTGGCAAAGTATGTATATGATTATGGGCTTATTCCCAAGACCCAGATCAGTATTGATACAAAAAGCGGCATCAAATACGTGGATCTGACCGTAGAGGATGGAAAAGCAGTGAAAGTAAAAGTCAATATGGGGGCGCCGGAGCTGCAGGCATCCCGAATTCCTGTTGTTTCCAAGAAAGAACAGGTCATTGCGGAACCGATTGAGGTAGATGGGATCACGTATCACATGACGGCGGTATCTATGGGAAATCCTCATGCAGTGGTCTATATAGAGGATGTAAAAGGCCTGGATATCGAAACAGTCGGTCCGAAGTTTGAACATCATCCCTGCTTTCCGGATCGTGTCAATACAGAGTTCGTGCGGGTCATTGACGAGCACACGTTAGAGATGCGTGTATGGGAACGCGGCGCGGGAGAAACTCTTGCCTGCGGAACCGGAGCCTGTGCTACGGTGGTGGCTTCTGTGCTGAACGGTTATGTGAAAGAGCATGCAACCGTAAAGTTATTAGGCGGCGATCTGGATATTTACTGGGATCGAAAAGAGAACCTGGTATATATGACGGGACCGGCAACAGTTGTTTTTGATGGCGAAATTATCTTGCCATAGAGCGATCTTTGTATTAGAATGGGAGAAAAATGACCAGGAGGAGAATTGATATGTTTAAGATTAATGATAATTACCTGAAATTGCCGGGCAGCTACTTATTTTCCACCATCGCTAAAAAGATTAACGCTTATGCGGAAGCCAATCCGGATAAAAAGATTATCCGTCTGGGGATTGGCGACGTGACACAGCCGCTGGCACCGGCTATTATTGACGCGCTGCACGGGGCGGTAGATGAGATGGCGCATGCAGAAACTTTTCACGGCTATGCTCCTGACCTGGGATATGAGTTTTTAAGAAATGCCATTGCAAAAAATGATTACACAGACAGAGGCTGCGATGTTTCTCCCGATGAAATTTTTGTATCGGATGGGGCAAAATGCGATTCTGCCAATATTCAAGAAATTTTTGCGCTGGATAATAAGATTGCAGTCTGCGATCCCGTATATCCGGTTTATGTGGATTCTAATGTTATGGCAGGCCGGACCGGCACCTATGATCCCAAAACAGAAACATGGAGTGATGTAATCTATATGCCGTGTGTGGCAGAAAATAATTTTGCACCGGAACTGCCAAAGGAAACGCCGGATCTTATTTATTTGTGTTTCCCGAATAATCCTACCGGTTCTGTGATTACCAAAGCTCAGCTGCAGGAATGGGTAGACTATGCCAACAAGGTCGGCGCTGTGATTTTATATGATGCAGCGTATGAAGCTTATATTTCAGAAGAAGGAATTCCACATTCTATTTATGAGTGTGACGGAGCGAGAACCTGTGCCATTGAACTGAAGAGTTTTTCCAAAAATGCAGGTTTTACCGGCACCCGTTTAGGTTATACAGTAATTCCGAAAGAATTAAAATGTGGTGATGTGGCAGTACATTCCCTTTGGGCAAGACGCCATGGTACCAAATACAACGGCGCACCTTATATTATCCAGAAAGCGGGAGAAGCTGTTTATTCGCCGGAAGGCAAGGCACAGCTGAAGCAGCAGGTGGATTATTATATGAATAATGCAAAAGCGATCTATGAAGGATTAAAGTCCGCCGGTTACACAGTATCCGGCGGAGTGAATGCGCCGTATGTATGGCTTAAGACGCCAAATGGAATGAGTTCCTGGGAATTCTTCGATTATCTGCTGGAGCATGCAAATGTAGTAGGGACGCCGGGATCCGGTTTTGGACCATGCGGTGAAGGGTACTTTCGTCTGTCTGCATTTGGCAATTATGAGAATACAGTGGAAGCACTGGAAAGAATCAAAGCATTGTAAGATAAAAAAGCGGGTATCCGTAAATACCCGTCGTATTAAGGACGTTTTAGGATACGATGTAACTCAAGTCAATGAGTTACATCGTTTTCTTACTTGCAGAAACGGTTGATGCCGTTCTCCTGCTATAAAAATAGTTCAAAAGCAATGTCTGCCCGTTCAAACGGAAATTTTTCTTTGTCAACGGGCATTTCAGTAAACCCAAATTTTCTGTAAAGATGTACTGCCTGAACACATTTATGGCTTGATACGATTATTATTCTTTCAATGCCCTGTTCCCGTGCATAATCAATACAAGCCTTCAAACACGCACTTCCTGCTCCCGTTCCCGTATACATTCCTTTGGCAGCAAATTTCATAATTTCCCAATCGCCGTCATTTCTGGGGGCTATCATACAGCAAGCCATAACATTATTATTATCATCCAGAGCGAAAAAAATCTGGTCGCCGTTCTCTATATATGGATCGATGTTGGCAAGTTCACGCTCATCTTCGGATTCTATTGCAAACATAGAAGAAATCCAAAATTTGTTCATTTCAATAAAATCTTTTTTAAATTCCGGACTGTATGATACGATTTTCATTTTTATACCTTCTTTCTCAATAAATCCATTATATTTATTCTGACGTTGCCGCCGCAGCAGCAATAGCCTCGGCTTTATTTTTACGATATTGCCTCGGAGAACATCCTTTGATTCGTTTAAAGATTCTGTTGAAGTAGGATATACTGTTATATCCAGCTTTCATCGCAATTTCGGTAATGGATAAATCAGAGGAATCCAGTAACATAGTGCAATAATTAATCCGCTCCTGTTCAATATACTCAAAAATAGTAATACCGAATGTTTTTTTAAAGAAGGAACAAAGATAATTACGGCTCATCATAGCTTCGTCTGCAAGGGTGTCCAGTGTAATCTGTTCGCGGAAATGGTCGCTGATATAATCCACAACCGGTCTGAGTTTGTCATAGGCGCCCGGGTAGTTTGGAAGTATATCTTCGTTTTCGCTTTCGCTTTTATCATAATGGCGGCAGAGATTGATCAGGATCTGGATAAGATAGGAACGGGTCATTACCTGCCAGCCTTCTTCCTGCAGCCCGTATTCATAGGAAATTTTATCCATACAATCATATAATTCCTGGTAAAACGCATCCTGCCGTCGGATTCGGTTGGAAAAATAGGCGGTACGGTGGAAGAAAGGATCTAAATAGCTGTATTCGTGAATATACTGCCAGACAAAGTCCAGATCGAAGATCAGCATTAGTATCGTGCAGTTTTTGTCCGGGATGATCATATGCCGCTCAGAGTTGTTGATCACCATAATATCTCCCGGCTGCATGTCATAACTATTATTTTCCACTAAGTAAGTAGCTGTTCCTCTTTCTATGTAATCAATCTCCAGACAATCGTGGCAGTGCATGTGCCGGATTTTGCCGTTGGTACGATGGAGCTTGAATTTAAAATCATCCGGTAAGGGGAATTCGTCTTTTAAAAATTCCATAAAGCTTTCCTCCGAAAAGTAATATAGTGCAATAATATGATAAGAAAATAGATGAATTTTGTCAAGGAGTAGGATATGATAATAATGCAATAAGAAAACTGATTTGACCCATTTGTTTGTGTCCCCCAACACGAACGCAAATAAAACAGCTTGATGGAGCAAGTGATTGCCCTCCGTTCATCAGGCTGTTTTATTTTTTTCTTTTTCCTGCTCTGGACTTTTCTGTGAGAGTATGAGATATTATAGATGGTGAAATGGCACAAAAAACAAGAGAGGGGTAGGCGAATGAAACAAAATCGGTGTTGTTTATGTGATGGAAAAGTTGTGAATGGCATCTGCATCGAATGTGGGATGCATAATGGCAAGTCAGAATCCGATTATAGATTGAACCAAAGTTCCTGTGACAAAGAACCTATGACTCATGTACATCATGAAAGTTCCACCAGTACATGGGAATCACAGGAAACGAAATGGAAGCAGCAAAAAGCAGCTAAACCCCGTACTTATCATGATAAGCAGGGGCGAAAAGCCAGCGGTACCACGCAGAAAGCAAGGAGTAAAAAGCCCATCGGGCTGATTATCGTAATCGTTATTGCCGTTGTAAATCTGATTCCTCCAATCTTTTCTGCTTTGCAGGATGAGCTTGGCACAAACCTGGAAAATATGGATATTTTTTCGGACAGTGAAGAAGACTATACAGAGGAAGAGTATGATCCTTATGAATATCTGGAAGAAAAGCTTCCTGAGACAGGAGATTCCTATCAGACGGTATTAACAGCGGGATACTATATCGTAGGTGCAGATATTCCCGCAGGAAACTATCGGGCTGTTGTCCAGAAGAATCAGGGAAGTGTTTATCTGGAGGATGATGCCAGAGGGATTTACCTGGGAGAGTATTTGGGAGATGGCGCCTATGGGGACGATGTTACAGAAATAGAGGATCTTCGTCTGTTTCCGGATGCCAGACTGAATGTTTCCGGCGGTCTGGAAGTGGAATTAGTCAGCGAGAATGCTCAGATATCGGAAATGTCGCCAGTACAGGAAAATCCGGTGACAGAGGTTACCGGCCTTTCCGAAGGAGTTTATACGGCGGGGATTGATTTTCCGGCCGGTACCTATGATCTTGCAGCGGTTGAGGGATATGGAAACGTAGATTTGAAATATATTGAGAATGACGGAGATGAATATTATCAGGACTGCTATTATTTGGACACCAATCCGAATCAGACGTATGATCCGGTGCTGATTCAGCATGTAGTCATACCGGAAGGATATTTCCTGAATATTGAAGGGCTTTCTATAGAATTGAGACCCAGTGATCGTATTATAAGCGAAGATTACGCATCGTATTATGAATAGACCGAATAGAAAAAGGAGCAGAATATGGCAAATATCATTAGTGATGAAACAATCGAGTATGTAGGTATTTTGGCAAAGCTGGAATTGTCCCAGGAAGAAAAGGAAGCAGCTAAAAAGGACATGGGGCGTATGCTGGATTATATTGATAAATTAAATGAATTGGATACCAGCAGTGTGGAGCCAATGTCCCATGTATTTCCGGTACATAATGTGTTCCGTGAAGATGTGGTGGTCAACGGCGATGACAGAGAGAATATTCTGGCGAATGCACCGGAAGAGAAGGACGGCTCTTTTAAAGTGCCGAAGACAGTAGAGTAGGAGGAAGCATTGGTGAGTATTTTAGATTTAACAGCAGCAGAGCTGGGCAAGAAGATCAAAGCAGGTGAAGTTACCGCAGTGGAAGCGACACAGGCAGCTTTGGATCAGATTCAGGCTCTGGATGAAACTTTAAACTGTTATGTTACAGTGGATGCAGAAGGCGCATTAAAGAGGGCAGAAGAAGTACAGAAGCTGATTCAAAACGGAACGCTTACCGGTCCTCTTGCAGGTGTGCCCGTGGCAATTAAGGATAATATGTGCATCGAAGGGATGCTGACAACCTGCAGTTCTAAGATTTTATATAATTTTAAACCCACTTTTACTGCGGAGGCAGTGATCAATCTGGAAAAGGCAGGAGCTATTGTTCTGGGCAAGACGAATATGGATGAGTTTGCTATGGGAAGTACGACAGAGACTTCCGCGTACGGCGTGACCAGAAATCCATGGAATACAGAGCACGTACCGGGAGGTTCTTCCGGCGGTTCCTGTGCAGCGGTAGCGGCAAATGAGTGCTTTTATGCACTGGGATCCGATACAGGCGGATCCATTCGCCAGCCAAGTTCTTTTTGCGGTGTGACGGGCATCAAACCTACGTATGGAACGGTTTCCCGTTATGGTCTGATTGCCTATGGTTCTTCGCTGGACCAGATCGGACCGGTGGCAAAGGATGTCACGGACTGTGCGGTCATTCTGGATACGATTGCGTCTCATGATCTAAAAGACAGTACTTCCATAGAGAGAGAATATGACTTTGCTTCTGCCCTGGTGGATGATGTGAAGGGTATGCGCATCGGTATTCCGAGAGATTATATGGGCGAAGGTCTGGACGAGGAAGTAAAGAATGCCATTTTAAAAGCCGCAGAAGTATTAAAGGATAAAGGGGCCATTGTAGAAGAATTTGATCTGAGCCTGGTAGAATATGCGATTCCTGCATATTATGTCATCGCTTCTGCTGAGGCAAGTTCTAACCTGTCCCGTTTTGACGGCATTAAATACGGATATCGTACGGAGGACTATGAAGGTCTTCATAATATGTATAAGAAGAGTCGTTCAGAGGGCTTCGGCGAGGAAGTAAAGCGTCGTATTATGCTGGGCTCTTTCGTACTGAGCTCCGGTTATTACGATGCATATTATCTGAAAGCGCTGCGTACCAAAGCGCTGATCAAACAGGCTTTTGATAAAGCCTTTGAAAAATATGATGTTATCCTGGGTCCGGCCTCTCCGTCTACAGCACCTAAGCTGGGAGCTTCCCTGAGTGACCCGTTAAAGATGTATTTAGGTGATATTTATACAATTTCTGTTAACCTGGCAGGTCTGCCCGGTATGACGGTGCCTTGCGGCAGGGATGCTAAGGGTCTGCCCATTGGTCTGCAGCTGATCGGAGATTGTTTTAAAGAGAAAAATATTATCCGTGCCGGTTATGCTTATGAACAAAGCAGAAGCTATGAGTCACCGGAAATTGCAGCAAAGGGAGGGGCACAGTAATGAGTAAACAGTATGAAACTGTCATTGGACTGGAAGTCCATGTAGAACTGGCTACGAAAACAAAGATTTTCTGTTCTTGCTCCACAGAATTTGGCGGAGCTCCCAACACGCACACCTGTCCGGTGTGTACGGGTATGCCCGGTTCTCTTCCGGTATTGAATAAACAGGTAGTAGAATATGCGCTGGCAGTGGGCCTTGCCACCAATTGTAAGATCCACCAGTATTGTAAGTTTGACAGAAAGAATTATTTTTATCCGGATAATCCGCAGAACTATCAGATTTCTCAGCTGTATCTGCCTATCTGTTATGAAGGTGGCGTGGAGATTGAGACAGAACGTGGCAGAAAAGTGATCGGTATCCATGAAATTCACATGGAAGAGGATGCCGGCAAGCTGATCCACGATGAGTGGGAGGACTGTTCTTTAGTAGATTTTAACCGAAGTGGTGTGCCGCTCATTGAGATTGTATCCGAGCCGGATATGAGAAGTGCGGAAGAAGTGATCGCGTACCTTGAAAAGCTAAGAATGCTTATTCAGTATCTGGGCGCTTCTGACTGTAAGCTGCAGGAGGGTTCTATGCGTGCAGACGTAAACCTGTCCGTTCGGGAGGTGGGCGCCGAGAAGTTCGGTACCAGAACCGAGATGAAAAATCTGAATTCCTTCAGAGCCATTGCCCGTGCCATCGAAGCAGAGACCAATCGTCAGATCGATCTGCTGGAAGCAGGTAAAGAAGTTATTCAGGAAACCAGAAGATGGGATGATAATAAAGAATATTCGTATGCCATGCGATCCAAAGAGGATGCGCAGGATTATCGTTATTTTCCGGATCCTGACCTGGTACCTGTTATTATCAGTGATGAGTGGCTGCAGGAAATCCGGGATCGTCAGCCGGAGCTTCGAACAGAAAAGTTAGAACGATATAAGAGAGAATTCGATATTCCTCAGTATGATGCAGAGATCATTACGGGAAACAAAAAAATGGCAGATATCTTTGAAGCGACTACCGCTATCTGCAAGAAGCCAAAGAAGGTTTCTAACTGGCTGATGGTAGAAACACTGCGTTTGTTAAAAGAGCATGGACAGGAACCGGAAGATCTGGCATTTTCTCCGGAAAACCTGGCAAAGCTGATCGATCTTGCAGATGCAGGAACCATTAACAGTTCGGTGGCGAAAGAGGTATTTGAGAAAATTTTCCTGGAAGATATTGATCCGGATCAGTATGTGGAAGAGAAAGGTTTAAAGACGGTAAATGATGAGGGTGCACTGAGAAGCACCATCGAAGCTGTCATTGCAGCGAATCCAAAATCAGTGGAGGATTACCACAGCGGAAAAGAAAAAGCCATTGGCTTTTTGGTGGGGCAGACCATGAAAGCGATGAAAGGCAAAGCAAATCCGGCTATGGTAAATCAGATTTTAAAAGAATTATTGTAATTTTAACTACAGGGGATCTTGGAAAAAAGATTCCCTGTTTTCTGCGCGAAATGAATTTGAGGGATAGACATGAATAAGGAACAAAAACAATTTTATAAAACTACCTTTGGACTGGTATTGCCTATGGCAATACAAAATCTGATCAATGTGGGAGTGACTTCTGCCGACGTCATCATGCTGGGCAAAGTGGGCGAGATTGCATTATCGGCTTCTTCTCTGGCAGGTCAGGTGTATTTTGTAGTATCTCTGGTATTGTTTGGATTAACATCGGGGGCCTGTGTTCTGACTGCGCAATATTGGGGGAAGCAGGATACCGAAACCATTGAAAAGGTTCTGGGGATTTCCTTTCAGATCGGAATCAGCGTGGCATTTTTGGCCACAATTATGGTATGGATCGCACCGTATCAGATCATGTCATTATTTACCAATGAAACGGCTGTGCTGGAGGAGGCAGTAGGCTATTTGAAGATTATTTCTTTATCCTATGTGTTGTCCGCCTTTACCGTGGTATATCTGAATATTATCCGGAGCGTGGAGCGAGTGGTGATCTCCACGGTGGTGTATGCCATTTCCCTTGCGGTTAATATTATTTTAAATGCTATTTTCATTTTTGGCCTGCTGGGCTGGCCTGCAATGGGCGTGAGGGGTGCCGCACTGGGAACCGTTTGTGCCCGGTTTGTGGAAGTATTGCTGGTAGTTTGGTATGCGAAAAAGAAAAATGATGTTGTGAGGATCCAGAAAAAGTATCTTTTCCGGAGAGAAAAATGGCTGCTGCAGGACTTTTGCAAATATGCCCTTCCGGTTATGCTCAATGAGTTTGCCTGGAGTATGGGAATGGCGGTAATGGCGGCCATAATCGGACATCTGGGAAGTCCCGCAGTAGCCGCCAATTCCGTGGCGCAGGTGGCAAGACAGATGGCGACGGTGGTTAGCTTTGGAGTGTCCAGTGCAACGGCAATTATGATCGGGAAGACCATTGGAGAGGGCGATGAAGACCGGACGAAGATTTATGCTGCCCGTCTTCTCAAATTGTCGGTTGTCATTGGCGCCGTCGGAGGCCTTATCATATTGGGAGTTGCTCCGGCAGCCGGACATTTCCTGAATTTGTCGGAGACGGCAAAAAGTTATCTCTGGGTCATGATGATCGTCATGTCATATTATGCTGTTTGTCAGTCATTTAACTGTACGATGATCGTGGGGGTCTGCCGTGCCGGAGGCGATATCCGTTACGGCGTATTTCTGGACGTATGTCTGATGTGGGGCAGTTCTATCCTGTTGGGAGCGATTGCCGCTTTTGTACTGAAAATTCCCATGCCATGGGTTTATATTGTGATCATGAGTGATGAAGTTGTTAAAATTCCCTTCTGTCTGCAGCGTTATCGTTCCATGAAATGGCTGAATCATGTAACCCGGTAAAGGATACTGGAGAAAAATTGTAAAAAGAGAAAATTCCCCTTTCTTTTTGGCGATAGAAGTGATATACTGGGTTTTACAAATAATTATAAATATTGTGGTTTTTAGATTGAGGAAACACAAGATGTTGTGCCGAATCGGTAAGGAGAGGTTATATGATTTACATTATTAAAAAGGACGGAACAAGAGAGGCATTTGATGCACAGAAGATTGTCCGCGCGGTAAATAAGTCAGCCAGCAGAATTTTATATACATTTTCTGAAAAAGAAATTGAGTTTATCTGTCAGTTTGCAACGGAACATGCAGAATCCCTGGGAAAGAGTGAAATCCCCATTCTGGATATGCACAATATTGTAGAAGGTGCTTTGGAAAAGGTGAATCCGGCTGTTGCTAAAAGTTATCGTGATTATCGGAATTATAAGCTGGATTTTATTCATATGATGGATGAGGTGTATACCAAGAGTCAGGCAATCCGTTATATCGGTGATAAGAGCAATGCCAATACGGACAGCGCCCTGGTGGCAACCAAAAGAAGTTTGATCTTTAATGAACTCAATAAAGAACTGTATCGTAAGTTCTTTATGAACCGCAACGAACTGCAGGCGTGCAAGGATGGTTATATCTATATTCACGATCAGTCGGCCAGACTGGATACCATGAACTGCTGTCTTTTTGATGTGGCTTCTGTTTTAAAAGGCGGATTTGAGATGGGAAATGTCTGGTATAACGAACCTAAGACGCTGGATACTGCCTTCGATGTGATGGGAGATATTATCTTAAGTACGGCTGCGCAGCAGTACGGCGGATTTACCGTGCCTGAGGTAGATAAGATTTTAGGACCCTATGCACAGAAAAGCTATGACAAGCATTATGAAGAATTTTTGAAATATGCTGATGAAAACTGGTCCGGCAGAGAAGAAAGAGCAAAGAAGTATGCGCTGGATAAAGTAAGAAGAGAGTTTGACCAGGGCTGGCAGGGCATTGAATATAAGCTGAATACCGTTGGCTCTTCCCGCGGGGATTATCCGTTTGTAACGGTGACCATAGGTCTGGGTACCAAACCCTTTGAAAAGATGTGTTCGATTTCCCTTTTGGAGGTACATAAGGAAGGCCAGGGAAAAGCAGGTCATAAGAAGCCGGTATTATTCCCTAAGATTGTTTTCTTGTATGATAAAGAGATTCATGAGGAAGGCGGCATCAGCAATGATGTATTTGAGGCAGGCGTTGCATGTTCCGCTAAGACCATGTATCCGGATTGGCTGTCTTTAAGCGGGCAGGGTTATATTGCAAGTATGTATAAGCAGTATAAGCGTGTCATCAGCCCCATGGGCTGCCGTGCATTTCTGAGTCCCTGGTATGAACGAGGCGGCATGAATCCGGCAGATGCAGAGGATAAGCCAGTCTTTGTAGGACGTTTTAATATTGGTGCAGTCAGTTTGCATCTTCCCATGATTCTGGCTAAGTCCAGAGCCGAAAACCGTGACTTCTACGAGGTGCTGGATTTTTATCTGGAGATGATCCGTAATCTGCATATTCGTACTTATGATTATCTGGGCGAGATGCGTGCATCCACCAACCCGCTGGCTTACTGTGAAGGCGGTTTCTACGGCGGCCATCTGCAGCCGCATGATAAGATCAAGCCAATCTTAAAACCGATGACCGCTTCCTTTGGCATTACTGCATTAAACGAACTGCAGGAACTGTATAATGGCAAGTCTATCCGGGAAGACGGGGAATTTGCATTGGAAGTACTGCGTTATATTAATAAGAAGGTGAATGAGTTTAAGGAAGAAGACGGCCACTTATATGCTATTTACGGTACGCCGGCAGAAAGTCTCTGCGGTCTCCAGGTAGAACAGTTCCGTAAAATGTACGGTATTGTAGAAGGCGTATCTGACAGACCTTATGTAAGCAACAGCTTCCATTGTCATGTAACAGAAGATATGACTCCTATTGAAAAACAGGATTGTGAAGGACGGTTCTGGGAACTGTGCAACGGCGGTAAGATCCAGTATGTACGTTATCCTATCAGTTATAATGTGGATGCTATCCGCACGCTGATCCACAGAGCCATGGAGAAAGGATTTTATGAGGGTGTCAATCTGTCTCTGGCATATTGTGACGACTGCGGACACCAGGAATTAGAAATGGACGTATGTCCGGTATGCGGTTCCAGAAATCTGACCAAGATTGATCGTATGAACGGTTATCTTTCCTACAGCCGTGTGCATGGAGATACCCGTTTGAATGCAGCGAAGATGGCAGAAATTGCCGAGAGAAAGTCCATGTAAATTACATAAAGCAATAGTAACAAATTTATGGATCCGCCGGTTTGTATTCCGGCGGATCTTTTGCATCTATCTCTACCGAAGAAATAAGCGGATCAGTTTTTGCTGCCAGCTTTGATAAGGCTGATACCGCATCGGAAGATCCAGCCAGGTTTTCTTGTCTACGATGCTCTTATCGTGTGAAAATGTCCGAAATCCTTCTTTTCCATGATAGGAGCCCATGCCGCTCTCGCCAAAACCGCCGAATCCCATTTCACTGGTGGCCAGATGGATGATGGTATCATTGATACAGCCGCCGCCAAAACCGCAGCGGGCAGTTACTTTTTTGGCCAGTGCTTTGTTTTTGGTGAACAGATAAAGGGCCAGAGGATGCGGTCTGGAATTGATGACGGCTATTGCCTGTTCCAAAGAGTCATAGGTCAGGATCGGCAGCAGAGGTCCGAAGATTTCTTCCTGCATGATAGCGTCATCAAAAGTTACAGGACAAAAAAGGGTGGGTTCGATGCGCAGTTCATTTTCATTGGTTCTGCCGCCGAAGATCATTTTAGAGTGATCCATCAGGCCACAGAGCCGGCGGAAGTGTTTTTCATTGATGATTTTTCCATAATCCGGATTATCCAGTGGATGCGAGCCAAATTGGTGTGTAATCTGCTTTTTCAGTTCTTCCACCAGCCGATCCCGGATAGCGGCATCGCAGTATACGTAATCCGGTGCCACGCAGGTCTGTCCACAGTTTAAAAATTTTCCAAACACAATTCTTTTGGCTGCCAGTTTCAGATCGGCAGTTTTTTCCACAATACAAGGACTTTTTCCGCCAAGCTCCAGGGTGACCGGTGTGAGATGCTCTGCTGCACAACGCATGACTTCTCTTCCTACCGTTGGATTTCCGGTGAAGAAGATATAATCAAAGGATTCCTGAAGAAGACAGGTGTTTTCCGTCCTGCCGCCGGTAATTACGGCCACATATTCTTCGCAGAAACATTCGGATACAATGGCCTGGAGTATTTCCCCGGTATGGGGAGCATATGCGCTGGGCTTTAGTACCGCAGTGTTTCCCGCAGCGATGGCATCCACCAGAGGATCCAGCGTCAGCAGAAAGGGATAATTCCAGGGACTCATGATAAGAACCACGCCATAAGGAGAGGGTTTTCTATAGCTTCTGGAATGAAATTGTGCCAGAGGCGTCCGAACGGTCTTTTCCCTTGAAAATAAGCGGATATGTTTTAACATGTAACGGATTTCGCTTAATACCATGCCAATCTCACTCATATAGCTTTCTGAGGCGCTTTTTCCAAGATCCTTTTTCAGGGCATCGTTGATTTCTTTTTCGTGGCGGAGAATACTATTTTTTAGTGCTTCTAATGCGGCCATTCGGTGCTTTACGTTCAAAGTGATGCCGGATTGAAAATAAATTTTTTGATTTCTTATAATTTCTTTTATTTCATTCGCTTCCATGCGCAGAATCCTTCCCTTAAAAATAGTTTGAAAGTAAAAACACTATAGCAGAATGTGCGGGCTTTGTAAATATAGGGGGGAGTGGAAGAAAATGCTTGTCTTTTTTCAAAAACGTGTCATCTTTTTCATAGACAAACTGGAAATTGCCTGTGAAATTGGATATAATAGGTTCATGATTGCAAACATAGATACAGGAGAGAAAAAATGCTGCGAAATGTGGATATGAATGAGATTTCTGACGGGAAATTATATACGGCCAATGATCTGGTAAAGGCGGATTGTCAGGACTGCGCCGGATGCTCCCATTGTTGTCAGGGTATGGGAAATTCCGTTGTACTGGATCCGCTGGATATCTATCGGCTGACTGCCGGCCTTAATCGGACATTTGAAGAATTGTTGGAAAAAGAGCTGGAATTAAACGTAGTGGATGGCATGATCCTGCCGAATCTGAAGATGATCGGAGAAAAAGAAGTCTGTGCATTTTTAAATGAGCAGGGGCGCTGCCGTATTCATCCGCTGCGTCCGGGCATGTGCCGTCTGTTTCCGTTGGGTCGATTTTATGAAGATCATGGATTTAAGTATTTCCTGCAAATTCATGAGTGCAGGAAGGAAAATCGCTCTAAGATCAAAGTAAAAAAGTGGATTGATACGCCGGATTTGAAGGAGAATGAACAGTTTATTCTGGACTGGCATTATTTTTTGAAAAATCTGCAGGAAGACTTTCAGGAGGATTCGGATCCGGAACGAATGAAACTGGTAAATCTGTATGTGATGCGGCTCTTTTTTCAGAGGCCGTATCGGTCGGAAGAATCTTTTTATCCGCAGTTTTATGAAAGACTGGAACGGGCAAAGCGGGATCTTTCCGGATCATAAATGAAAAAAAGGACAAAATAGAAAGAAAACAGGAAGCGGTGATCATATGGAAATAAATGAAAAACTAAACCATCGAATTGAGGAATTTAAACAATTTTATTCTCTGGACGACCGGGTTCTTTCCCGGGTGACAGAGCCGTCTATGCCGTTTTACGGAACAGAGATTCTGGAGAAGGCAGTGACTGCACTTTTGGAGGGAGAAAATCTTTTGCTGTGCGGGGACAAGGCTACAGGAAAAAATGTGCTGGCTGAGAATCTGGCATGGATTTTCCAAAGACCTATCTATGATATTTCCTTTCATGTCAATACAGACAGCAGCAGCCTTATTGGAACAGATACCTTTGTAAATAATGAAGTACAGCTGAGAAAGGGTCCTATTTATCAGTGTGCGGTTTATGGCGGATTTGGTGTACTGGATGAGATCAATATGGCAAAAAGTGATGCGGTTTCTGTGCTTCATGCTGCCCTGGATTTTAGAAGGATCATTGATGTTCCCGGGTATGAGCGGATTCAGCTGCATCCGGCCTGCCGTTTTATCGCAACGATGAACTATGGATATGCGGGAACGAAGGAATTGAACGATGCGCTGGTGTCCCGTTTTATGGTAATTAATATGCCGCCGTTATCGATGGACCGGCTGCAGCAGATTCTTCTCAATGTATTTCCGGATATCCGGGATGAGGCGTTGGAGCAATTTGCCGGTTTATTCCTGGATTTACAGTTAAAATCACAAAATGGCGAAATATCTACAAAAGCGGTGGACATGAGAGGCTTGATCGGAGCCCTTCGTTTGATCCGCGGAGGACTTACGCCTCTGGATGCCGTTCATATGGGCGTTACGGATAAGTGTTTTGACAATTTTGAAAGGGAACTGATCGGAGATATTGTGATGACGCGTATCCCTGATACATGGAATTGTGGGGATGTGTTTTAATGAGAGAAGAAAATATTATGGATATCCGCAGCCGGATCCAGAATGTGCTTTGGACCGTCAGCGAGGATTACGATCTGGATATCCGGGTGGATGAGGATGTGTATCGGAAGTCCAGGTATATTGCTTTTTATGATGCCATCCGGCAGGGGGCTTTTGAAAAGTATTTTGATGCCAGAGCCTATGATCATTTTATTGCAAAAAAAGTATATGCGGGGATGAACAGCACAGTTCTTACGGCCCTGGGGAAGATCTGTATTGACAGCGCGGTGTGGAAGAAGGCTGAAAAGGAACGAAAAGGTGTGGCGGCTATCCGCAAAAGAGCTTATCAGGATACGCTTGAGAAAGATATTGTGCGGCTTACCCATACAGACTGGGATTATATTGAGAAATGTTATTTGGAATATGTTTTGTATGGGGAAAAGGCAAATGACAGGATACAGCCGCTTCTGGAGCGGATCTGCAGTCTGTGCGATACCCAGTTTCTCCAGGATATCTGCACCTGCCTGGAATGGGTTTATAAACAGGCTTATGCAGCAGGCTTTGCAAAGGATTTCAAAGGGCTGGACCGCCATGTGAAGAATTCCGATAAAGATAGGAAAGAATATGCTGAGACGGAGACGACGGAAGAGGAAGTCCCCCAGTCGGATGACGACCGGCCGGTTAATATTTTCAGTGGTCATGTGGATGCGCAGGACAATGGACAGCAGGAGAAATCCAAAGCACGGATGATTTACCTGGATCAGGAATCAACGGCACGCATGGAAGAATATGTGGAGCGGAATTATGGAAAGAGCTGTCTTACAGAGCAGGAAAAGAAGTATTTCAATTCCCAGATATGCAGAGGAATTCATGAAGAATGCCGTATCCATATGACGGAGGGAATCCTGCACTGTCAGATGGGGCATACGGCAAAAGCTATTTTTGTCCGGAAGGTAAAGGAAGAAAATCTGAAGGAATTCAGAAAAAAACAGTTAGTAACAAGACAGAATATACAGGTATTGGCAGGAACCCTGAAGAGGGCACTGCTTACCAGAACGGAAAAAGAAATCTGCAGCAGCGATTATGGAATGATCTGTGTTCCCAAACTGTGGAATGTGGGACGAACCAAAAACCGCCGTTTGTTTGAACGGGAGTTGATTCGGGACAATACGGATTTTGTCGTAGAAGTACTGATTGACGCCAGCGGATCCCAGCAGGGAAGGCAAAGTCTGGTGGCACTCCAGGGTTATATTATCAGCGAAGCTTTAAGTATTGTGAGAATCCCTCATCGGGTTGTAGGCTTTTGTACCTTCGGCGCTTATACTATTTTAAATAAATTCCGGGATTATGAAGATGGAAGAGAGATAAATTCCCGGATTTTTGAGTTTTACGGTTCCGCCAATAACCGGGATGGTCTTGCTGTTCGGGCTGTGGCTGACAGTCTGGAAAAACGGGACGAGGAGAATAAGATTCTCATTGTGCTCAGCGACGGAAGACCCAGTGATATTATTGCCGGTATTCAGGATATTCGCTATGAGGACAGGGACGAGAAGCACAAAGAACCCTACTGTCTGGACTATGCGGTAAAGGATACGGCGGGAGAGATCCGGAAACTGAGAAACAGAAAAATTGCTGTGCTGGGTGTGTTCGCAGGAGAAGAGGAAGATCTGCAGGCCGAGAAAAAAATATTCGGAAAAGATTTTGCTTATATTCGTGATATTACAGACTTTGCTAATGTGGTGGGCAGATATCTGCAGAAACAAATTGCAGAGTTAGAGTAAAATGCCTGCGGTATTTTCATATGGACAGGGATGAGAAAAACTCGACGATTGCCTCCTCTTGTGATATACTACTAAGAGTATTTTTTCACGGGAGGAGGCATTTTCATGGGCAAACAGGAGGAAAAAAAGAAAATCAGGAAACGTATTTGTGTAGGCTTGCTGGCTCATGTGGATGCGGGAAAGACAACTCTTTCTGAGAGCATTTTATATCTGGGCGGAAGTATCCGGAAAATGGGAAGAGTGGACGATAAAGATGCTTTTCTGGATACCTTTGAGCTGGAACGTGCCCGGGGGATCACCATATTTTCCAAACAGGCCATGGTTTATCTGGAGGATGCCGAGATAACCCTGCTGGATACACCGGGACATGTAGATTTTTCGGCAGAGATGGAGCGGACACTGCAGGTGTTGGACTATGCGGTGTTGGTGATCAGCGGTGCAGATGGTGTGCAGGGACATACACAGACATTATGGAGACTGCTGGAGCGTTATCAGGTTCCAGTTTTTTTGTTTATTAATAAAATGGATCAGCCGGGCTGTGACAGAGAAGCGCTGCTGGAGGAATTGAAGAGACGTCTGGATGATGGCTGTATAGAATTTGACGCCGGCCGGGATCCGGAAGCCTTTTATGAAAGTCTGGCAATGTGCGAGGAAGCGCTGCTGGAGCAGTATTTGGAAACGGGAGAACTGAATCGGAAGGATATTGTCCGTCTGATCGCGCAGCGGAAAGTATTCCCCTGTTATTTCGGATCTGCCCTGAAACTGCAGGGGATAGAAGAACTTTTGCAGGGTCTTAGGGATTATACCCGGATGCCGGTTTATCCGGATACATTTGGTGCCCGGGTGTATAAGATTGCCCGGGACGATCAGGGGAATCGTCTGACGTATATGAAAATTACGGGAGGATGCCTGAAGGTAAAGGATGTATTGACAGAAGACCGGGAAAAAGCCGATCAGATCCGTATCTATTCCGGTTCTAAGTATGAAATGGTAAAAGAAGCTTTGGCAGGCACGATCTGTGCCGTGACGGGCTTAAGCCAGACACAGCCGGGAGCGGGTCTGGGGATGGAAGAAGAAGCAAAAGAGCCTGTTTTGGAACCGGTGCTGACATACCAGATTCTGCTGCCCCAGGACTGTGATGTGCATACTATGCTTTTGCAGCTGCGCCAGCTGGAGGAAGAAGAGCCTCAGCTGCATATTATCTGGGAAGAACAGCTGCAGGAAATACATGCCCAGGTGATGGGAGAAGTCCAGATTGAAATATTAAAAAGCTTAATTGCAGAACGTTTTGGTGTTTCTGTAGAATTTGGAGCCGGAAATATTGTATATAAAGAGACCATAGCTGCCCCGGTGGAAGGTGTGGGACATTATGAGCCCCTTCGGCATTATGCAGAGGTACATTTGCTTCTGGAACCGCTGGAAAGGGGAAGCGGTCTTGTTTTTGCATCGGACTGTGATGAGGATATTCTGGACCGTAACTGGCAGCGGCTGATTCTGACGCATCTGGCAGAAAGGGAACATAAAGGCGTACTCACCGGTTCCCCCGTCACAGATATGAAGATTACCCTGCTGACCGGGCGGGCTCATCTGAAACATACCGAAGGGGGCGATTTCCGTCAGGCCACATATCGGGCGGTTCGCCAGGGATTGAAAAAAGCAGAGAGCATTCTTCTGGAACCTTATTATGAGTTTCGTCTGGAGGTACCCGCCGAGATGGTGGGAAGAGCCATGTCTGATGTGCAGCGGATGTCCGGAAGTTTTGAGCCTCCGTATCTGGAGATGGACAGCATGGTGCTGGAAGGTTTTGCGCCGGTGGCCGGGATGCAGGACTATCAGGCAGAAGTGATTTCTTATACCAGAGGCCGGGGCCGATTATTCTGTATGTTAAAAGGATATGAGGTCTGTCATAATGCGGAGGAAGTGATAGAAAGGATAGGATATGATCCGGAACGGGATTTGGAACATCCTACCGGTTCTGTTTTCTGCTCTCACGGTGCCGGATTTGTGGTGAACTGGGATGAAGTAGAGCAGTATATGCATATACAAAGCGGATGGGAAGAGCCGCGGGAAGAAGAGACTGCGCCCCGGTCTGTGCCGATAAACACAGCCTCTTATGACCGGGACAGACAAAATGACGAGGAACTGAAGGCCATTTTTGAGCGAACCTATGGCCCGGTAAAGCCAAGGATAGGAGAGGCGCTGCGGTCTTCCTCTGTATCTTCTCCTCCTGTGCAGCGTTATAAAGCGCCTAAAAAAGAAAAAAAAGCAGAAGAATATCTTCTGGTGGATGGTTATAATATTATTTTTGCCTGGGATGAGTTAAAAGAACTGGCAGAAGTGAATATGGATGCGGCAAGAAGTAAGCTGCAGGATATTTTATGCAACTATCAGGGGTACAAAAAATGTACGGTGATCGTGGTATTTGATGCGTATAAGCTGGAAGGCTATCCGGGAGAGGTATTGAAATATCATAATATTTATGTCGTATTTACCAAAGAAGCGGAGACGGCGGATCAGTATATTGAAAAAACAGTACATGCTATGGATAAAAAATACCGGGTAACGGTGGCCACTTCCGATGGCCTGGAGCAGGTGATCATCTTGGGCCAGGGGGCGAATCTGTTATCTGCCAGGGAATTTAAGGAAGAGGTAGAAGCTGTGCGCCGTCAGATCCGGGAAGAATGGCATGATAAAAAGCAAAACAGCAGGAATTATCTGTTTCATCATATGTCGGATGAGCTTGCGGAACAGATGGAAGAGATACGTCTGGGAAGAAAGAAGCTGGAAGATGTCTGAAATGACAGTGGAAAAGAACTTTGCAGCGCTGCTTTTCCGGTATAAAAAGGAAAAAGCAGCAGAAGATAAGAAGCGTAGAAATATAGGAGTATCAGAGGAGGAAAACAGGTGAAAAAGTTCGGAAAATTTATGCGTGGCTATAAAAAAGAATGTGTGATCGCACCGCTCTTTAAAATGCTGGAAGCGTTTTTTGATCTTTTGGTGCCGCTTGTCATGGCTGCTATTATTGATAAAGGAATTGCATCAGGAGACAGCGTCTATATTCTGAAGCTTTGCGGCGTACTGATCGCTCTGGGGATTATCGGTCTGCTGTGCAGTATTACCGCGCAGTATTTTGCGGCGAAGGCGGCAGTAGGATTTTCCACAGAGCTGCGTCATGCTCTTTTTTCTCATATTCAGCTGCTGGGATTTGCGGAAATGGATACCGTAGGCACGTCCACTTTGATCACCCGTATGACCAGCGATATAAATCAGGTGCAGAATGGCATTAATATGTTTCTGCGTCTGTTTTTGCGTTCTCCTTTTGTGGTGTTCGGCAGTATGATCATGGCATTTTTTATCAGCCGGAAGGCGGCTTGGATCTTTGTAGTGGCCATTCCTCTTTTGGCTGTTGTAGTGTTCGGCATTATGCTCTGGACCATGCCCATGTATAAAAAGGTACAGGGCGGTCTGGATCGGGTACTGGGGATAACCCGCGAAAATCTTACCGGTGTGCGTGTAGTCAGGGCATTCCACAGAGAGGAAGCGGAGAAAGAGCAGTTTTGTCAGGCAAATGAGGAGCTTACCCGACTGCAGCTGGCAGTGGGAAAGATTTCTTCTGTTATGAATCCGGTTACTTATGTGATCGTGAATCTGGCTATTATTGCCATTTTATACCAGGGAGCTATACAGGTAAATATCGGTGCTCTGCAGCAGGGTGATGTGGTGGCGCTGGTGAACTATATGAGCCAGATACTGGTGGAATTAGTAAAATTAGCCAATCTGATTATTCTGGTGACAAAGGCGATTGCCTGTGCCAATCGGGTGCAGTCTGTGATGGACATGGATCCGGAGATGGAATTTGGCGTCGAAAGAGTTGACATAAAAGAAGAAACAGAAGAGGCAGTCGCTTTTGAACAAGTGGGATTTGCTTATAAAGGTGCCGGCGCGGAGAGTATATCCGATATTAATTTCTGTGCCCGAAAGGGGGAGACGATCGGTGTGATCGGCGGTACCGGAAGCGGGAAATCTACATTGATCAGTTTGATTCCCCGGTTTTATGATGCGACCCGGGGCAGAGTGCGTATCTTTGGCGTGGATATTAAAAAGTATCCGAAAGAGCAGCTGAGAGAGCGGATCGGTGTGGTACAGCAGAAAGCACAGTTATTTTCCGGAACCATCCGTTCCAATCTTCTCTGGGGAAATCCTGATGCACAGGAAGAAAAGCTCTGGGAGGCCCTTCGGATGGCACAGGCAGAGGAATTTGTCCGGGGCAAAAAACTGGGTCTGGATGACCCGGTGGAACAGGAAGGAAGAAATCTTTCCGGCGGGCAGCGGCAGCGTCTGACCATTGCCAGAGCATTGGTGGCAAAACCAGATATTCTTATTTTGGATGACAGTGCAAGTGCGCTGGATTTTGCTACAGACGCGGCACTCAGAAAAGCCATTGCTGCCCTGGAGGGAGAAATGACGGTTTTTATCGTCAGTCAGAGAGCTTCCAGCCTGCAGCATGCGGATCGGATTTTAGTGTTGGATGATGGAGAATTATGCGGTATCGGCACGCATGAAGAATTGCTGGAGGGCTGTCTGGTATATCGGGAAATATACGAGAGTCAGTTTAAAAAGGCAGGTGAAGCGTGATGGCGGATAAGGAAAAAAGAGAACAGAAAAAGGCAACTTTGACAAGGGTGCTTCGTTATATTGCTCCCTATAAAATATTTGTGATCTGCAGCTTGCTGTGTGCGGCGCTTTCCGTGGCGACCCAGCTGTACGTGCCGATTCTCACAGGGAATGCCATTGACTATATGATCGGAGAGGGAAACGTGGATTTTGCCGGTCTTTTTGCCATTTGCAAAATCATATTGGCATCTGTGGCCCTGACTTTTTTTGCGCAGTGGATCATGAGTCTTTGCAACAATAAGATCACGTATAGTGTATCCAGGGATTTGAGAAATGAAGCCATTTCCCGGATTCAGGTACTGCCGCTTTCTTACCTGGACAGACATCCCTCCGGGGATCTGGTAAGCCGCGTGATCACCGATGTGGATCAGTTTGCGGACGGTTTGCTTATGGGGTTCACCCAGTTTTTCACAGGAGTTCTGACCATTATCGGTACACTGGGATTTATGATTTATGTAAATGTAAGCATCACATTGGTAGTTGTGTGCGTCACGCCTCTTAGTTTTGTGGTGGCCGGATTTATTGCGAAAAAGACATTTCATAACTTTAAAACCCAGAGTGAAGTGCGGGGGGAACAGACGAGTTTTATTAATGAAATGATGGAAGGCCTGCGTGTGGTGCAGGCGTTTGGATATGAAAAAAAGGCATTGGAAACATTTGATGACATGAATGGACGGCTTCAAAAAGTCAGTTTGAAAGCTATCTTTTTCAGCAGTCTTACCAATCCCTGTACCCGTTTTGTCAATAATGTGGTATATGCGGGCGTTGGCCTGGTAGGCGCTTTGTATGCAGTTGCCGGAGGAATTACGGTAGGGCAGTTATCCTGCTTTTTAAGTTATGCCAATCAATATACAAAACCATTTAATGAAATTTCCGGTGTTGTGACGGAACTGCAGAATGCCCTGGCCTGCGCCGGCCGTGTATTTCAGCTGTTGGATGAGCGGGCTCAGACAGAGGATGTGCCGGATGCCCGGGTGCTGACACCTGAAAATACCACAGGAACGGTGGACTTAGAGCAGGTATCTTTTTCTTATGTACCGGACCGTCCGCTGATCGAGAATTTTAATCTGTCAGTGAAACCGGGACAGAGAATTGCCATTGTTGGTCCTACCGGCTGCGGAAAAACAACGATGATCAATCTGCTGATGCGTTTCTATGATGTGCAGCAGGGCAGGATCTCCGTATCCGGAACAGATATTCGTGATATCACCAGAGCCTCTCTTCGAAGAAGCTACGGGATGGTATTGCAGGAAACCTGGCTGAAGAAAGGGTCTGTTTTAGAAAATATTGCCTATGGAAAACCGGAAGCGACCAGAAAAGAGGTCATAGAAGCTGCAAAGGCCGCCCATGCCCACAGCTTTATCATGCGTCTGCCAAAGGGATATGACACAGAGATTACCGAGGATGGAGGAAATATCAGTCAGGGACAAAAGCAGCTTTTGTGTATTGCCAGAGTTATGCTCTGTCTGCCGCCTATGCTGATCCTGGATGAAGCCACGTCCAGCATTGATACGCGAACGGAAATGCGGATTCAGAAGGCCTTTGCCCGGATGATGGAGGGCAGAACCAGCTTTCTGGTAGCCCATCGTCTTTCCACTATTCGGGAAGCAGATGTGATCCTTGTTATGAAAGACGGCAAGATCATAGAGCAGGGAAATCATGAAAGCCTGCTGCAAAAAAATGGTTTTTATGCAAATCTGTATCACAGTCAGTATCTGTAAAAGCTGCCAATCATGCCATTTTTGGATATCTATTGAAGTAAGCTGAGAAATTTATTATAATGGTATATGTGTGATGTCAGAAACTGAGAGAATTGACATAGAAAGAAAGTAGATAGGAAATGAACGAGAATTTAATCTGGGTAGACCTTCTGGATCAGGAGATCGGAAGCGGAGAAAAGTTAGAAACCCATCGAAAAAATCAGCTTCATCGTGCTTTTTCGGTATTTGTCATAAATGGAAATAAAATGTTGATTCAAAAAAGAGCGAAAGGCAAGTATCATTCGGGAGGCTTGTGGGCGAATGCCTGCTGTTCTCATCCCCGGAAGGGTGAGACACTTTTGGAAGCGGTTCCCCGTCGTATGAAAGAAGAGCTGGGAATTTGCTGCGATGTGAAAGAAGTGTTTTCCTTTGTATATTTTCAGCAGTATGAGGGCCTGAGCGAATATGAGTACGACCACGTATATCTGACAGAATATGCGGGAGAGGTTCATCCGGATACAGAAGAGATTGAGGAGATTCGCTGGATTGCGATACAGGATCTGCAGAAGGAATTGGAGACACATCCGGAACAGTTTTGTGCCTGGTTTTTGATCGCGGCGCCCCGGGTGCTCCATTTGCTGTGCGATCAGGAAGGCTAAGAGAAAAGAGGATAGGTAATGCGGGAACAGTTGACAGAAAGTGATGTAAAGAAAATAGAAGAAGAGATCGAATACAGGAAACTGGTGGTACGAAAAAAGGCGATCGAGGCGGTAAAAGAAGCCAGAGCGCAGGGAGACCTCAGCGAGAATTTTGAGTATTATGCCGCAAAACGGGATAAGAATAAGAATGAAAGCCGTATTCGCTATCTGGAGCGTATGCTGAGAACCGCTTCTATTGTGACAGATACTTCCCGTGAGGATGAAGTGGGAATGAATAATACAGTCACCGTGTATTTTGAAGAAGAGGATGAAGAAGAGACCTATAAACTGGTTACCAGTATCCGTGGAAATTCCCTGCAGGGTATGATCAGCATTGAATCTCCCATCGGGAAAGCAATCCTGGGACATAAAGTGGGAGACCGGGTTCATGTACAGGTGGCCGAGGGAGTCGGATATGATGTGATCATTCGTAAGATTGAAAATACGCAGGATGATGCAGATGATAAGATCCGGAGCTTTTAAAAACCAGAAGTGTCTGGATATTACTTCTTTAAGCCTTAGCAGGGGTAATATCTGGACACTTTTGCTATATTTGAAAGACTGCTTTGAAGCAGGAACGATAACTTTTGTCCTGAGGACAGGAGATGCCAATTAGGAGACAGTTAGATATGAATCATGGATTGCGTATATTCAGCAAATACGTATCTGCCAATGTACTTGGGATGATAGGAATTTCCTGTTACATTCTGGCAGATACCTTCTTTATAGCCAGAGGTCTGGGAAGCAACGGACTGGCGGCATTGAATCTGGCCATTGTGATGTACAGCCTGATCTATGCAGCAGGGCAGATGATCGGCATCGGGGGAGGAACCCAGTATGCGGTTGCCGGTGCCCGTCAGGATCAGATCGCCATGGATATGGCATTTATGCAGTCAATCTATATGGTCACATTAGTGGGGATCCTATTTGTGACAGCGGGGCTTTTTTTCTCTGGTCCTATCAGTTTTTTTCTTGGAGCGGATGAGGCTACATTTGTCATGACCAATACGTATCTGCGTATGATTTTTTTGTTTTCTCCCGTATTTATGATGAATCAGGTTATGATTGCCTTTGTAAGAAATGATGGAAATCCTGCACTTTCTATGGCGGCCATGCTTTTGGGAAGCGGAGCGAATATTGTTCTGGATTATATTTTTATTTTCATCAACAACTGGGGTATGTTCGGAGCCGTACTCGCCACCTGTCTGGCACCGGCCATCAGCCTTAGTTTGTTATCTATCCATGTGATCAGAAGGAAGAACCGGTTTCATCTCAGACGCTGCCTGCTGCGGCCAAAACAGATGGGGAACATAGCAGGATTGGGAATGGCGGCCTTTATTAATGAAATTTCATCGGGTATGCTGTTGTTTTTATTCAACTTGACAATCCTGGGCCTGGAAGGCAATATAGGGGTAGCAGCTTACGGCGTCGTAGCTAACCTGGCCCTGGTAGCTGTGGCCATGTTCACCGGCGTTGCCCAGGGTGTGCAGCCGATTATCAGTGAGGCATACGGAAAGTCGGATCGTATCCAGATCCGGCAGATGTACCGTTATGCGATTCTTGTTTCCGTATGGATTGCGGTACTATTATATGTGGCTGTGTATGCATTTCACGCTTCTATTGTGGAAGCTTTTAACAGTGAGCACAATGCAAGATTACAGGAAATGGCCATGGATGGTTTGAAGCTTTATTTTGTGGGATTTTTGTTCGCCGGTCCGAACATCATTACCGCGTCCTGTTTCGGGGCGATGGAGAAGGTGCGAAAGAGCTTTGTTTTGTCTGTTTTGCGGGGAATCGTCGTGATTGTCCCGGTGTTGCTGCTGCTTGCCAGAATTTGTGGTATGACAGGCGTATGGCTGGCCTTTCCGTGTACAGAACTGCTGGTACTGTTTATATCGATTTGTTTTGTGAAGGATAAAAAAGTCCGGTGAAATTCTTGCGTTTTTATACAGGGAGGTATAAGTCTTGAATCAGGGATTAAAACTTTTTGGAAAATATGTATCGGCCAATTTACTGGGGATGATCGGTTTTTCCTGTTACATACTGGCGGATACCTTTTTTGTAGCCAGAGGACTGGGAAGTAATGGACTGGCTGCTTTAAATCTGGGCCTTGTGATGTATACGCTGATGACTGCAACCGGTCAGATGATAGGAATCGGTGCAGGTACCCGTTATGGAGTGGCGAAGGCGAGGCGCGATACGGAGGAGATGAACCGCTCCTTTACCCAGGCTGTCTATATGGTGATTTTTGCATCGGTCGTGTTTTTATCTATGGGAATCTTTTACTCCGAGTCCATTGTACGTTTTTTAGGGGCTGATGAAGATACTTTTCATATGACCAATACATATTTAAGTATGATTTATCTATTCTCGCCGGCTTTTCTTTGGAATCAGGTCATGAACTGTTTTGTCCGAAATGATGAAAATCCGGGATTGGCCATGAAAGCTATGCTGGTGGGAAGCCTGGTGAATACCATGTTTGATTATATCTTCATTTTTCCGCTCAACATGGGGATGTTTGGCGGTGTGCTGGCTACCTGTATGTGTCCCATCTCCAGTCTCTGTGTTCTTTCTATCCATGTGATCAAGAGAAAACAGCAGTTTCATTTTTGCAGATGTATGCCATCGTTTACCCGGGTGGTAAATATTTGCGGCCTGGGAATGGCTGCGTTCATCAACGATATGTCGTCTGCGATTACTATGTTTTTGTTTAACTGGACCATTTTAGGTCTGGAAGGAAACCTGGGAGTTGCGGCTTATGGCGTGGTTTCCAATCTGGCCTATGTCGCCGTTTATATTTTTACCGGAATTGCCCAGGGCGTGCAGCCCATTATCAGTGATGCATATGGAAGAAAAGATAACGTCCGTGTAAAGCTGATGTATCGGTATGCGGTTACGCTGACGCTTATCATTGCTGTTGTGACTTATGCAGTGATATTCTTGTTTACTTCCCCGATTGCAGGCGCATTTAACAGGGAAGGCGATATGCATCTGCAGGAACTGGCTGTTTTCGGTTTGAAGCTTTATTTTATCGGTTTTCTTTTCGGCGGGATCAATATTGTGACCTCCTCTTATTTTGGAGCGATAGAAAAGGTACGAAAAAGCTTTATTGTATCCATTTTGCGTGGATTTGTCGTGATTGTTCCGGTATTGCTGATACTGGCTAAATTTGCAGGCATGACAGGGGTGTGGATGACGTTTCCGTGTACGGAGCTGCTGGTATTGGCAGTGTCCGTCTGTTTTATGAGGAAAGAGAAAATGACATGGAAAGGGGAGAGTGTATGAGGATCCGTTTTTATAATGTAAAAATTCTTACTATGGAGAAAGACCGGCCGCTTTTTACAGGAGAAGTGTGGACAGAAGAAAATACAATCTGTTATATTGGAAAGCCGGTGGAGGAATCGGTTCTTTCCACGCAGGAGTGGGATCGGCAGATCAATGGAAACGGCAATCTTCTGATGCCCGGTTTTAAGAATGCACATACACATTCTGCCATGACCTTTCTGCGCTCCTATGCGGATGACCTTCCCCTTCAAGAATGGCTGCATCAGCAGGTATTTCCTATGGAAGCAAAACTGACGCCGGAGGATGTGTACTGGTTATATCGGCTGGCCGTTATGGAGTATGTCACCAGTGGGATCACGGCTGTGTTTGACATGTATTTTCTGATGGAGCCGGGGATAGAAGCGTCCATTGACTGCGGTTTTCGAAGCGTGATGTGCGGAGCACTGAATGATTTTTGTCAGTCTCCGGAAGATTTGGAACGGTGGTATGAGAAATATCAGTCCTATCATGAACTGATTTCATTTTGTCTGGGCTTTCATGCGGAGTATACCACATCGGAGCCGCTTCTGCGGCAGGTAGCGGCACTTTCTCATGCATATCAGGCCCCGGTTTTTACCCATAATTCTGAAACAGAAGAGGAAGTAAGGCAGTGTATTCAGAGAAATGGCGTGACTCCTACCGTATATTTGGATCAGCTGGGGATGTTTGACTATGGCGGCGGAGGATTCCATTGTGTGCATATGACAGAAGAAGACCTGGATATCTTCCAGAAAAAAGGCTTGTCTGTGGTAACGAATCCTGCTTCCAATATGAAACTGGCCAGTGGGATTGCCCCCATTTCGGATATGCAAAAAAGAGGAATTTCTCTGGCGATCGGGACGGACGGCCCCGCCAGTAATAATTGCCTGGATATGTTCCGGGAGATGTTTTTAACCACTGCCCTGGCCAAGATCCGTGAAAAAGATGCTTCTGTGGCAGACGCGGATCAGGTGCTGTTTATGGCTACCGCAGGGGGTGCAAAGGCCATGGGACTGACGGATTGTGATGTACTCGCGCCGGGGAAAAAGGCGGATATGATACTGTTGGATCTGCATCAGCCTAACATGCAGCCGGAGAATCACATCACCAAAAATATTGTTTACAGCGGCAGTAAGCAGAATGTGAAAATGACTATGGTAAACGGAAGGATTCTGTATGAGGATGGCAGCTTTTTTCTGGGAGAAGAAGCGGAAAAAGTATATCGGATGGCAAATCGCATTATAGAAAGAATCCGGAAAGAATAAGCAGTTGCCCCTGCTTTTTGGGTGTGTTAAACTTAAAAAAACAGTAAAAACGGATTGGCTGTGTGCACAGGTTTGCAGCTGAGAAAGGAATGAGATTAGGATGGAAAAACCAGTTTTAGTAATTATGGCAGCAGGGATGGGAAGCCGTTACGGTGGATTAAAACAGATTGATCCGGTGGATCCTCAGGGACATATTATTATGGATTTCTCTCTTTATGATGCGAAAAAAGCCGGGTTTGAGAAGGTTGTATTTATTATTAAACGGGAAAATGAAAAGGATTTTAAAGAAAGCATCGGGAATCGGATCAGCAAGTACATGGAAGTTGCTTATGTATATCAGGAACTGACTAATTTACCGGAGGGCTATTCGGTGCCGGAGGGAAGAGTGAAACCATTTGGAACCGGACATGCCGTACTCAGCTGTATCGATGAAATTCATGGACCTTTTGCGGTCATTAATGCAGATGATTATTACGGAGCCCATGCGTTTGAAGTGATTTATCAATATCTGGCAAACCATGAGGATGATGAGAAATATCGCTACACCATGGTAGGGTATATGCTTTCCAATACGCTTACGGATCATGGACATGTGGCCAGAGGTGTATGTGAAACGGATGAGAAAGGCTATCTGGCAGACATTCATGAACGGACACATATTGAGAAGCGGGCAGGCGGTGCTGCTTATACAGAAGATGACGGCATTACCTGGACACAGCTGCCTGCAGACAGTCTGGTATCCATGAATATGTGGGGATTCTCCGCCAGTATATTAAAAGAACTGAAAACGCGTTTTCCAGTATTCCTGGATGAGAATCTGTCTGTGAATTCATTGAAATGCGAATACTTCCTTCCTTCTGTAGTAGATGCACTCTTGAAGGAAAACAAAGCAACTGTAGAAGTACTTCGTTCGGAAGACAAATGGTACGGGGTAACCTATAAAGAGGACAAGCCGGTAGTCGTTGCAGCTATGCAGGAACTGAAAAGGAAAGGGCTGTATCCGGAAAACTTGTGGGAAAGCAAAGAATAATATTTAAAACTATAAAAATGTTATAAAACAAAAAAAGTAAAATAAATTGGGCACTTCTATTGTATTCTATTAGGAACGGTGATAAAATAAGAGCGAAAAAAAGGTTTTATCACAATTAGGAGGATGATTATGGCAATTTTGGTAACAGGCGGTGCCGGTTATATCGGGAGCCATACTTGTGTTGAGTTATTGAATCAGGGATATGAAGTGGTTGTTCTGGATAATCTGTATAATTCCAGTGAAGAGGCTTTAAGACGTGTGGAGCAGATCACCGGAAAGACGGTGAAGTTTTATAAGGGAGATATCTTAAACCGCGAAGATCTGGAGTCTGTCTTTGCAAAAGAGTCTATCGATTCGGTGATTCATTTTGCAGGCTTAAAGGCAGTGGGAGAATCCGTAGCAAAACCGTTGGAATATTATCATAATAATATTACCGGTACTTTGATTCTCTGTGATGTTATGAGAAAGCATGGCTGTAAAAGTATTGTATTTAGTTCCTCTGCTACGGTATATGGAGATCCGGCATTTGTGCCGATTACAGAAGAATGTCCCAAGGGTGTGATCACGAATCCCTACGGTCAGACAAAAGGCATGTTAGAGCAGATCCTTACAGATATCCATGTGGGAGATCCTGAGTGGAAAGTGATCATTCTTCGGTATTTTAATCCCATTGGTGCGCACAAGTCCGGTTTGATCGGAGAGGATCCAAAGGGAATTCCGAATAATCTGGTTCCTTATATTGCCCAGGTGGCAGTAGGCAAGTTAAAATGCCTGGGCGTGTTCGGCAATGATTATCCGACTCCGGATGGTACCGGAGTGCGTGATTACATTCATGTGGTGGATCTGGCAGCAGGACATGTAAAAGCAATAGAGAGACTGGAACATGCACAGGGAGTAGAGATTTATAATCTGGGAACCGGCAACGGCTACAGTGTGCTGGATGTGGTAAAAGCTTATGAAAAAGCCTGTGGAAAAGAGATTCCTTATGAGATTAAGGAAAGACGGGCAGGAGATATTGCAGCCTGCTACGCAGATTCTTCCAAGGCAGAGCGTGTGCTGGGATGGAAAGCAAAGTACGGAATTGAAGAAATGTGTGCAGATTCCTGGAACTGGCAGTCGAAGAATCCTGACGGGTACAGAAAATAGCAGGAACTTTGCCAGGCATTGTCTGTCGATAGATAAAAAAGAAAAGTCTTCCCTGGAAAAGTGTAAATATGCTTTTCCAGGGAAGGCTTTTTTATCTTGCTTCGGACGTTACCTGGACGCCCAGTCTTTTAAATACATTGATATCCACAGAAGATAACATAACGGAGGTATGAACCTGACTGTCCCGCAGATGGGAAAGCTGTTCTAATGCCAGCCTTGATTCTTCATGTTCGGCAGCGCTGGTGGAAAGTGCGATCAGTACTTCATCGGTATGAAGACGGGGATTTTGGCTGCCCAAATATTTGGTTTTTAAGGTCTGGATGGGCTCGATTGCCTTTGGCGATATAATATGCAGCTTAGGGTCAATATTGCCCAGCAGCTTTAAGGCATTTAGTAAAACCGCTGCAGAGGCGCCCAGCAGATCGGAAGTTTTTCCCATAACCATACGGCCGTCCGGAAATTCCATGGCCGCTGCCGGCGCACCGGTTTCTTCCGCCAGACGATTGGCAGCATCCACCGTTTTTCTGTGGTGAACCGTGATATTGGCCTGTTTCAGCAATAGTTCCAGTTTATAAGGTTCTTCCTCGGAAATGAGACCCTGTACCAGCTTTTCCTTGGCCTGGTAGTAGCGGCGGATGATTTCCTGGCGGGAAGCCTCAATACATACTTCATCATCTATAATACAATTACCGGCCATATTGACGCCCATGTCCGTAGGAGACTGATAAGGGCTGTTGCCGAAGATGTTTTCAAAAATAGCCTGCAGTACCGGGAAAATCTCCACATCCCTGTTATAGTTTACTGTAGTGATTCCATAATGATCCAGATGGAACGGGTCGATCATATTGACGTCATTCAGATCGGCAGTGGCTGCTTCGTATGCCAGGTTTACCGGATGCTTGAGCGGCAGATTCCAGATCGGGAAGGTTTCGAACTTGGCATAACCGGCACATACGCCCCGTTTGTGCTCATGATACAGCTGGGACAGGCAGACTGCCATTTTTCCGCTTCCCGGTCCCGGCGCGGTGATGACTACCAGCGGACGGGTTGTTTTGATATAATCATTTTTCCCAAAACCATCCGGGCTGACAATATGAGGGATGTTGCTTGGATATCCGTCAATATTGTAATGCAGGTAGACGGGAATGTTCATTTTTTCTAATCGGCGTTTGAATAGGTCCGCGCTGGACTGACCGTTATAACGGGTGATGACTACGCCGCTTACATATAATCCTCTTTCCTGAAATACATCCCGCAGACGCAGCACGTCTGTATCATAAGTAATGCCGAGATCTCCCCGTACTTTATTTTTTTCGATATCATGGGCGCTGATCACGATTACAATTTCGGCCTGGTCGGCAAGCTGCATCAGCATGCGCAGCTTACTGTCCGGAGCGAATCCGGGAAGAACACGGGATGCGTGATAATCATCATAAAGCTTGCCTCCAAACTCTAAATATAATTTGTTATCAAACTGATTGATGCGCTCACGGATATGAGCGGATTGCATCTGAAGATATTTTTCATTATCAAATCCAATTTTCATTTCCTTGACCTCTGTGTATTAAATATTTCATAATTTTGATTTTTCTTTTTTCAGGATATAATCCTTACTTTGACAGTATACTACAAAAGGAAAGAGAAGTGGTATAAAAATATAAGGGAGATTGAGAAAAAAGTTGTGATGATTCAGCTATCCGGTCCTGTGATCTGCTGTATGGCTGAATCGTTTAGAAAAGTTTAAGAAATATGTTGGTTTTTTCACAATCAACTTATTGAGAATCTGAAGAGAATCCGATATAATAAAAAGATACATAGTGAGGAGGACTGAAATGAATCAAGATAATCATCAAAACGATAACAGACAGGGGAATAACGGTCCCGGAGCACCGAAGAACCGGCAGTCCCTGTTGATGCTTTTAATTTGTGCTCTTGTAAGTCTGGCCTGCATGAGCTTTTTTGGCAATATGACAAAGGATCTGACTTCTCATGAAATTCCGTATAGTCAATTTCTTTCCATGCTGGATGAAGATAAGATTGCATCAATTGTCATTGAATCCGATACTTTGACTATTACACCGAAGGAACAGCCGTATGAAGAGATAGAGATGACTTATTATACGACGATGACGGAAGATGCTTCCGCTTTGGTGGAACGACTGGAAAAGCACAAAGACGTGAGCTTTTATAAGGAGCCGCAGGATACTGCCTCGTTGCTTTTATATAATGTGTTGAGTTTTGTGATTCCGCTCGCCATTTTATGGATCGGATTTACATTCTTAATGCGTCGTATGAATAAGGGCGGAGGCATGATGGGCGTTGGCAAGAGTAAGGCCAAAGCCTATGTGCAGAAAGAAACAGGGGTGACATTTAAGGATGTAGCAGGACAGGATGAAGCAAAGGAATCCCTGCAGGAAGTTGTGGATTTTCTTCATAATCCCGGACGCTATACGGCAATCGGAGCCAAATTGCCCAAAGGTGCACTTTTAGTGGGACCTCCTGGAACCGGTAAGACATTGCTGGCGAAGGCAGTAGCGGGAGAAGCGCATGTACCATTCTTCTCTTTGTCCGGATCGGATTTTGTGGAAATGTTTGTGGGTGTAGGTGCTTCCCGTGTTCGAGATTTGTTTGAAGAAGCGAAGAAGAACGCACCATGTATTATTTTTATTGATGAAGTGGATGCTATCGGCAAGAGCCGTGACAGCCGTTACGGCGGAGGCAATGATGAGCGTGAGCAGACGCTGAATCAGCTGCTGGCAGAGATGGATGGATTTGATACCTCTAAGGGTCTGCTGATCCTTGCCGCAACAAACCGTCCGGAAGTACTGGACCCGGCGCTGCTTCGCCCGGGCCGTTTTGACAGGCGTGTTATTGTTGACCGTCCGGATCTGAAAGGCCGTGTCAATATTTTGAAAGTGCATGCGAAGAATGTGCTGTTAGATGAAACCGTAGATCTGGATGCGATTGCACTGGCAACATCCGGTGCGGTTGGCTCCGATCTGGCCAATATGATTAATGAAGCTGCGATTCTGGCAGTAAAACAGGGACGGAAGGCAGTTTCTCAGAAGGATCTGTTTGAAGCGGTCGAAGTGGTTCTGGTCGGTAAAGAGAAAAAGGACCGCATTTTAAGCAAAGAAGAGCGGAAGATCGTATCGTATCATGAAGTTGGCCATGCTTTGGTAAGCGCGCTGCAAAAAGATGCGGAACCTGTACAGAAGATTACGATTGTACCCCGTACCATGGGTGCCCTGGGTTATGTTATGCATGTGCCGGAAGAAGAAAAGTTCCTGAATACCAAAAAGGAACTGGAGGCTATGCTTGTGGGTTGTCTGGCAGGGCGTGCGGCGGAGGAAATCGTATTTGATACCGTGACTACCGGTGCTGCCAATGATATTGAACAGGCAACTAAGATCGCAAGAGCGATGATCACACAGTATGGTATGTCCGAACGTTTCGGACTGATGGGTCTGGCTACTGCGCAGAATCAGTATCTGGAGGGCCACACCGTATTAGACTGCGGTGACGCAACAGCTACAGAGATTGACGAAGAAGTGAATAATCTGCTGAAGCGGTCTTATGAAGAGGCGAAGCGTCTGTTAAATGAAAACAGAGAAGTGATGGATGAGATTGCAGCATTCCTGATCGAAAAAGAAACCATCACCGGCAAAGAATTCATGGAGATTTTCAGAAAAGCAAAAGGCTTGCCGGAAACAGAAGGGCCGGCAGAAGAAAAAAGAATCGCAACGCTGCCTGTAGAAAAAAAGAAAGAAATTGCAGAGGAACCGGTATCCGAAGAGCCAGTAGTTGAAGAACCGGTAGTTGAAGAACCAGTATCCGAAGAACCAGTAGTTGAAGAACCGATATCTGAAGAATCCGAAGAATAAAGAAATAAAATAGTCAGCGTTCAGGCGCTGGCTATTTTAGGATGTGGAGATTTTCGGACTCTAAAATGGCGGAGGGAAAAGATGTTTCAGATCGAAGAAGAATTGAAGAAGCTTCCCGGAAAACCGGGAGTTTATATTATGCATGATGATAAGGACGCCATTATCTATGTGGGAAAGGCTGTCAGTCTGAAAAATCGTGTACGTCAGTATTTTCAGACCAGTCGGAACAAGGGCGCTAAAATTGAACAGATGGTGACACATATTGCCCGGTTTGAATATATTATTACGGATTCTGAGCTGGAAGCACTGGTTTTGGAATGTAATTTGATTAAAGAGCATCGTCCCAAGTATAATACCATGCTGAAAGATGATAAAAGTTATCCTTTCATAAAGGTGACGGTGGGGGAACCCTATCCGAGAGTTCTGTTTGCGAGACAGATGAAGAAGGACAAGTCTAAATATTATGGACCGTATACCAGTGCGGCAGCCGTAAAAGATACCGTAGAATTGATCCGGAAGATCTATCATTTGCGTTCCTGCAGCAAGGCGTTGCCAAAAGAGAACCAGAAAGAACGTCCCTGCCTGTATTATCATTTAAAACAGTGTAATGCACCCTGTCAGGGCTGGATTTCACAGGAGGAATACCAAAAACAGGTGTCAGCAGCTTTGGATTTTTTAAATGGAAATACCAGAACGGTGGTAAAAGAGCTGGAGCAAAAAATGCAGGAGGCCGCACAGGAACTGCGGTTTGAAGAGGCGAAAGAATACAGGGATCTGCTGCAGAGCATTGAACGTATTAAAGAGAGACAGAAGATCACAGATCAGCATGGAGATGATAAGGATATTATTGCGATTGCCCAGGATGAGGAAGATGCAGTTGCCCAGGTGTTTTTTGTGCGGGATGGAAAGGTTATTGGCAGGGATCATTTTTACCTGAAAGTGGCAGGCGGAGACGGACGTGCACTGGTATTATCCAGCTTTTTGAAGCAGTTTTATGCAGGCACGCCATTTATACCAAAGGAGATTATGCTGCAGGAGGAAATAGAAGATCAGGCTATTATAGAGGAATGGCTTTCAGGCCGAAAAGGGCAGAGAGTGTACTTGCGTGTGCCTAAGAAAGGAACCAAAGAAAAGCTGGTGGAACTGGCGGCGCAGAATGCACAGTTAGTCCTCAAACAGGACAGAGAGAAAATGAAACGGGAAGAAGGACGGACGATAGGTGCAGTGAAGGAAATTGCGGATCTTTTGGGACTGCCGAAGATAGGACGGATTGAAGCATACGACATTTCCAATATCAGTGGCTTTCAGGCGGTAGGTTCTATGGTGGTCTATGAAAAAGGAAAACCCAAACGCAGCGATTATCGAAAGTTTAAGATCAAATGGGTAAATGGACCTAATGACTATGCCAGCATGGAAGAGGTATTGACCCGGCGTTTTACCCATGGAATCAAGGAACAGAAAGAGATTATGGCCAATGAACGGGAAGAGGAATACAGCAGCTTTCACTGTTTCCCGGATCTGATTATGATGGATGGTGGAAAGGGCCAGGTGAATGTAGCCCTGGAGACACTTCAGAAACTGGGATTATCCATTCCTGTATGCGGGATGGTGAAAGATGACAGGCATCGGACCAGAGGGCTGTATTTTCAGAATGAAGAATTGCCGATTTCTCCATCCAGTGAGGGCTTTAAACTGATCACGAGAATTCAGGATGAAGCGCATCGGTTTGCCATTGAATACCATCGTTCCCTGCGCAGCAAGGGGCAGGTACACTCTATTTTGGATGAGATTCCGGGCGTGGGGCCGGCCCGGAGAAAAGCTTTGATGAAAGAGTTTAAATCCCTGGAAAATATACAGAATGCCGACATAGAACAGCTGGCCCAAATACCGTCTATGAACCAGAAAAGTGCGTTTCAGGTGTATTCTTTTTTTCATAAAGAGCAGGAATAAAAGGGTATTTATTGAAGTTAAATTGCCCTTATGGTAAAATATTCAGGAAAGATCAGATATAATTATGAGAGCGTGAAAAGTTTACAAAAGGAGAACGATAATATGAAAGGCGTAGCATTAAAAAAATTAGTGGAAGAGATGAAACTCACGAATGTCACACCGGATGTTCCCATGGATAAAGTTATAATCACTCTCCCGGATGTGAATCGTCCGGCACTTCAGCTGGCAGGATATCTGGAACATTTTGACAAAGAGCGGGTACAGATTATCGGTTACGTGGAATATACTTATTTGACACGGAAACTGAGCCGGGAAGAGAAAATTATAGCTTATGAGCGTTTTGTATCCGGTGGAATTCCCTGTGTCATTTTCAGTACGAAGACAAAGCCGGATGAAGATATGCTGGAATTATCTATTAAGTATCAGGTGCCTACTTTTACGATAGACAAGGCGACCTCCAGTTTTATGGCAGAGCTGATCCGCTGGCTGGGCGTACAGCTGGCACCGTGTATTTCCATCCATGGCGTGTTGGTGGATGTATACGGCGAAGGCGTTCTGATCATGGGCGAAAGCGGTATTGGTAAAAGTGAAGCTGCGCTGGAACTTTTGAAGAGAGGACACCGCCTGGTTAGTGATGATGTGGTGGAAATACGCAGAGTCAGTGATGTTACCTTGGTGGGCTCCGCGCCGGATATTACCCGGCATTTTATTGAATTGCGGGGCATTGGCATCATAGATGTGAAGACGCTTTTTGGCGTTGAGAGTGTAAAAAATACCCAGTCCATTGATCTGGTGATTAAGTTAGAAGAATGGAATCGTGATAAGGAATATGACCGTTTGGGACTGGAAGAAGAATATACAGAGTTTCTGGGTAATAAAGTGGTCTGCCATTCCCTTCCTATCCGTCCGGGCCGAAATCTGGCAGTGATCGTAGAAGCAGCAGCAGTAAATCACAGACAGAAGAAGATGGGCTATAATGCAGCTCAGGAATTATATAAGCGAGTACAGGCGAATCTGACCAAGAAGAGAACGGAAGATGAATAAAAGCATGAGGGGAAAGAGTGGACAAAGATGGTGAATTATTGCTTTGGAATTGATCTGGGTGGCACATCTGTCAAATGCGGATTGTTTACTGTGGAAGGTGAAGTAGTAGATAAATGGGAGATTAAAACACATGTGGAGAATGAAGGGACAAAAATTCTTCCGGATATCGCCCGTACGATCCGCAAAAAAATGCAGGAAAGAGAGCTTACAGACGCAGACGTCAAGGGTGTTGGAATTGGCATTCCCGGGCCGGTAGATAAAGATGGAAAAATTCCGGGAGCAGTCAATTTGCACTGGGGGCCTAAAGATATCGAGGGTGAACTCAGCAGTTTGTGCGGACTTCCTGTAAAGGCAGGCAATGATGCCAATGTGGCAGCGCTGGGTGAGATGTGGAAAGGCGGCGGAGCCGGTGCAGAAAATATGATCCTGGCCACGTTGGGCACAGGTGTAGGCGGCGGCATTATTGTTAATGGCAAGATGCTGGTGGGTTATCACGGCGCAGGCGGTGAAATCGGACATGCATCGGTGAATCCCCATGAAGAAGAATACTGCAATTGCGGTAACCGGGGCTGTCTGGAGCAGTATGCATCCGCCACAGGAATTGCCCGTCTGGCAAGAAGGGCATTAAAAGAATGGAAGGGAGAATCCAGTCTGAAATCCCGGGCGGACAGCATAAATGCCAAGGTTGTGTTTGATGCTTATAAAGCGGGGGATGCTCTGGCAGCTCAGGTGGTAGAAGAATTTGCCCGGATTCTGGGGCGTGCACTTGCCAATTTTGCCTGTGTGGCTGATCCGGAAGTGATCGTATTAGGTGGAGGCGTATCCAAAGCAGGAGAAGTCCTTACCCGGGTAGTGAAGAAGTATTATCAGGAATACGCATTCCTGGCCTGCAAGGAACCCCCCATTGTATTGGCACAGCTGGGCAACGATGCGGGAATCTATGGGGCAGCCAGATTAGTGTTGGATATGTAAATGGTCTTAGAATAGAAAAGCCATGGAAGTTTCTGTTTTAGAAATTTCCATGGCTTTTTATTTTGCTTTTTATGGGTTATTTAACCCGCCGGTTCTGGTTCTGGTGTTGCTCCGGGATCCGGCGTCGTACCAGGATCTGGTGTTGTGCCAGGGTCCGGTGTTGTGCCAGGGTCCGGTGTTGGAGTTTCACTTGGGTTTTCTGCATCCGGATCTTCTGTATCAGAAGAGTCTTCTTCCGGATCTCTGGTTACAATTGGGATATCCCGATGATAATTACATCTGGTAGTAGGTGCCGTGCCGACATCGAAGTATTCTGTAATCGTAGGGCACTGTCCGCGCGGAAGAAGTCCGGTTTCAAGACAAACACTCATTCGTGTTACCGTATCCGGAATTTCAAAATCTTTATAAGGAAGATCTTCGTGGATACGTGTCATAATCTTTTTCCAGAGATTCTGATGATAAATACGGTACGTTCCGGATCTTGGCAGCTTTTCGTTGTTGTCATATCCGGCCCATACAGCGCAGGTGTAATATGGGGTATAACCTGCAAACCATACATCATTGTAACCGGATGTTGTACCGGTCTTTCCTGCAACAGGGGAGTTGCTCAGTCGTAATCTCGTACCGGTACCGGACTCTACAACGTCCTGCATAGCACTTGTAAGCAGATAAGCATTGGCTTCACTGATAACGTAAGTGGTTTCCGGTGTATTATCGATCAGAACATTACCGTCGCTGTCTAAAATTTTTGTGTAGAAGATAGGTTTTGTATAAGTTCCGCCGTTTGCAATAGCAGCGTAAGCGGCAGTAAGTTCCAGATTGCTGACACCTCTTGTGATACCACCCAGAGCCAATGGCTGCAGAACGTCAGAATATACTTTATCGTTGATGGTGATGCTGTCATATACAGTAGTAAAACCGAATTTTTTCAGGTATTCATAGCCCAGTTCCGGAGTGATTTCCGTTAAGCACTTTACGGCAACTACATTGACAGATTTTTTAATGGCCTGTCGGATCGTAGTAGTTCCGCCATAGGAATTTGTCAGCCAGTTCTTTACAGGACGTCCGTTTTCATATTCATACGGCTCATCTTCGAACGTGGTGGCTAATGACATACCACAGGCTTCCAGTGCCGGAGCGTAAGTGGATACAATTTTGAAAGTAGATCCCGGCTGTCTTAATGTATCTGTGGCACGGTTCAGAGTCAGGCTGGCGGTTTTTTCACCTCGTCCGCCGACTAAAGCCACTACATATCCGGTAGACTGATCGATAATGCAGATGGAAGACTGCGGCTGCGGAGTAAAGTTGATACGTTCTGCTGTAATTGTGCTGCCGTCAGCGGTCATAGCCGCGCGATACTCTTCAATATAAGGGGTTGCTTCGTCCTGATTGTCAAACAGCAGTGAAAAACTGGAATCATTTTCCTGGAAATAGGAACGCAGCATTTCTTTGCTGAAGTTTTCTTCTGTACCATCCGGGTGAACAATGCTCAGCGCGTAATCCAGGCTTACCTGGCTTTCATTCGGGAAATTATCAGGATTCTGATATTCTTCATCACAGATCTGCTGAATAGCCTGATTCTGTGGGATATAGATTTGCAGACCGCCACTGTACAGCGTATTGTATGCCTGCGCTTCTGTGTATCCTTTTTGTTCCTGCAGATCCTTCAGAATCTGCTGAATGGTTTCATCGATATAGTAGGAATAAACAGAATTTTTTTCTTCTTCCTCATAGCGGGCATTGATTTCCTGAATCCGGGTATACACATCATCTGATTCAATTTCTGCCTTCTGTGCATCATCGATATATCCCTGTTCGTACATGTCTTTGATGACTTTTTCCCGTCTCTTCGCATTGTCCTCCGGGTGAGAAATAGGGTTATATCGGAATGGATTCTGTGTGATTCCTGCAATTACGGTACATTCGGATAAGGTAAGTTCCCATACATCCTTGTCGAAATACCGACGGGAAGCTGCCTGTACTCCATAAGTACCGGCACCCAGGTTAATGGTATTCAGATAATTTTCCAAAATAGTAGCTTTATCTACTTCTTTCTCCAGCTGCAAAGCTAAATACTGTTCCTGAAACTTACGGGTAAAGCGTTCTATCAGTGAAGACTCGCTGGTCCAGTCCGTAAATACATTATTTTTTAAAAGCTGCTGGGTAATGGTACTGGCACCTTCTGAAAACTTTCCGGTGGTAATAGCTTTTACACCGGCACGGATAATACCGCGCACGTCAATGCCATTGTGTTCATAAAAACGTTCGTCTTCTACGGCAACCACAGCATTCTGCAGATCTTCCGGTATCTGGTCCAGAGTAACCGGCAGTCGGTTGGAAGTAGGAGCGGTCAGCTTTTGTATTTGATTTCCTTCTGTATCATAGATAAATGTGGCAGAGCCAATCGGGGTGATGTTTACGTCTTCTACGCTTGGGGTGTTGTCCAGGATTCCTTTAAATGCACCGATTCCTATACATCCGCCCAGAACAAGAACCACAATCAGTGACATAAACATAATACGTAAAAAAGAAACATTTGCCTTGTTTCCCATTCGTGAAGAGCGGGAGTTTAAAGCCTGCTGTTTCTTAGAAGTAGCTTTTCTTCCAAAATTCATCTGTTATGGCCTCCTTTTCCCAACCATTATAACAAAATACAGTTCTTAAATAAACCCCCAAATAAAAACTTCACAGAATCTATACCGTTGTGTTAGAATAAAGGGAAAAGCGGACATGGAGAAGAGAATGTTAGAACAATATAAAACCATTTATGAAGGCGGAGAGGGCGAGATTATTGAAAAAAAATCCCGTTTTATTGCCACTGTGCGTTTTGTGCAGACAGAAGAGGAAGCACTGGCGTTTATTGAAGAGATGCGGAAAAAGTATTGGAATGCCAGCCATAATTGCTTTGCCTATGTGATTGGAGAACGTTGTGAGACGGCGCGGTGCAGTGATGATGGAGAGCCGGGAGGAACAGCAGGGCGTCCCATGCTGGATGTGTTAATGGGGGAAGAACTGCATAACACAGCAGTAGTAGTTACCCGTTATTTTGGAGGGACTTTGCTGGGAACCGGCGGACTGGTGCGGGCGTATTCCAAATCCGTGCAGGAAGGACTGGCCCACAGCCGGGTGATCACAAAGTATTACGGCATACTTTTAGGAATTGAGACGGATTATAATGGCGTAGGAAAACTTCAGTATTTATTTGCCCAGAGGGGAATTCCGGTTGTGGATTCCGTGTATACGGATAAAGTGAATATGCAGATTTTGCTGCCGCTTAACAACCTGGATGCAGTGAAAAAAGCAATCACGGAGGCTACCAGCGGGCAGGCCAGAATGGAGAAAATAAAAGAATTGTATTTTGCAGAATTGGATGGAGAATATCTGTGTTTTGATGAATAAATAAAATGAGAAGCCCATACAGCGGGCTTCTCGTATTCTTGTAAAGATATTTGGACTTAGCAGAATTCCGGATCCGGATAGTCGATGCCAAAGGTTTCTACCGTCATAGACTGAATGACCTGAGGTTCCATTGGCTTGTCACGGAAATCTGTTGCGGTTTCTGCAATTTTATTGACAACATCCATGCCTTCTGTTACTTTACCAAAGGCAGCATATGCACCGTCCAGGTGAGGGGCCTTCTGATGCATGATAAAGAACTGAGAACCGGCACTGTTTGGCATCATGCTTCTTGCCATAGATAATACGCCCGGATCGTGAGCCAGGTCATTTCGGAAACCGTTTTGAGCAAACTCACCTTTGATCTGATGGCCCGGGCCGCCCATACCGGTTCCTTCCGGACATCCGCCCTGGATCATGAAGCCCCGGATAACACGATGGAAGATCAGACCATCGTAGAATCCTTTTTTTACAAGATAGATAAAATTATTCACTGTATTAGGTGCAATTTCCGGATATAATTCGGCTTTCATTACATCGCCGTTTTCCATTGTTATGGTTACTACTGGATTTGCCATAGTGATACTCTCCTTTATAGAATCTTTCTGAGTCGGCAGATTTGCCGCTGGAATTCATTATAATATGAAAAAATAAAAGGTGCAAGCGAGAATACATTGTGTTATAACTAATAATAGGAAATTTCAGAAGAGAGCAGATAGAATATGATATTTCAAACAAATTGTGCACAGGAAACCTTTGAATTAGGAAAGAAAATAGGAAGCGCTGCGAAACCCGGACAGATTTATACCCTGGTGGGAGATCTGGGAGTGGGGAAAACGGTATTTACTCAGGGTGTGGCAGCCGGATTGGATATACAGGAACCCATCAGCAGTCCTACATTCACCATTATTCAGGAATATGATGAGGGGCGTTTGCCATTTTATCATTTTGATGTATATAGGATTGGTGATATAGAAGAAATGGAGGAGATCGGATACGATGAATATTTCTTCGGGGAAGGTGTCTGCCTGATCGAGTGGGCAAACCTGATCGAAGAATTACTTCCGGAAGGCAATATTCGTATTGTGATAGAAAAAGATCTGGACAAAGGGTTTGATTATAGGAAGATAACGGTAGAAGGGATGGAGGCATTATGAAAGTATTAGCTTTGGATAGTTCCGGACTGGTAGCGTCAGTTGCTGTTCTGGAAGACGATATGATGTTGGCAGAATATACCGTGAATTATAAAAAGACACATTCACAGACATTACTCCCTATGCTGGATGTGATCGTAAAGATGATTGAACTGGATCTGAATACACTGGATGCCATCGCAGTGGCAGCCGGCCCAGGTTCCTTTACCGGGCTTCGGATTGGGTCGGCAACGGCCAAAGGATTGGGACTTGCGCTGGATAAACCTTTAATTCCGGTCCCTACGGTGGATGCACTGGCCTACAATCTTTTTAGAACAGCAGATTTGATCTGTCCGATTATGGATGCCAGAAGAAATCAGGTGTATACGGGTATTTATTCTTTTGAGGACGGTCAGATGCGGATCCATATGGAACAGTGTGCACGGGGAATCCTGGAACTGATAGAACTGCTTAATGAAAAGGGACAGGCCGTTACATTTTTAGGTGATGGTGTTCCGGTGTATAAAACTGTGATAGAAGAAAACTGCAGGGTCCCCTATCAGTTTGCACCGGCACATGTGAATAAGCAGAGAGCGGCGGCCGTGGGTACGTTGGGCATGCTGTATTATAAAGAAGGAAAAACAGAAACGGCAGCAGAACATCAGCCGGAGTATCTTCGCGTGTCGCAGGCAGAACGGGAAAGAGCCGAGAAGATGGCTGCCCAAGGAAAAGTATGTTAAGTATAAGGACTATGGAATCAGCAGATCTGGATGCTGTGGCTTCTATAGAAAGAGAAAATTTTACACGTCCCTGGAGCCGGAAAAGTTTGGAAGACAGTGCTTTCCGGAAGGACACCCTTTATTTTGTAGCGCAGCAGGATGGAAGTATTGCAGGATATATCGGTATGTGGATTTCGCTGGATGAAGGTGAGATTACGAATGTTTCTGTTGCAAAAAGCATGCAGGGGCAGGGAATAGGAAGTCTGTTGATGAGACATTTACTCCGGGAGGCAGAGAAGAGACAGATCCGATTATGTATTTTAGAGGTTCGCAAAAGTAATCATCCGGCGATCCGATTATATGAGCGGGCCGGATTTGTTTCCATGGGAGTGAGAAAAAATTTTTATGAAGCTCCTAAAGAAGACGGGCTTGTGATGGGAAAACAATTATCAGAGGGCCTGTAATGTTTTGCTAAAACTGCAAACGGTTTCCACTATATTTTTGCATTTTATTTCGTTATAATACGGATGTAGCTGACGATGTGATTCATGGGAGGTACAGATGAGAAAATATAAAAGCAGTCAGATAGAACAGCTGGAACAGGTTTGTTGTAATCAATGCGGTAAAGCGCTGCGAGTAGAAAATGGGATTATCATGGAAGGGGTTTTCCATGGAGCGATAGACTGGGGATATTTTTCTGATTATGACGGAGAATCCCATTCCTTTGATTTGTGTGAAGATTGTTATAAAAAGATGATTTCGAAGTTTCAGATACCTGTAACAAAAGAGCAGAAAACAGAATTGCTGTAAGCTGCTTGGTAAGGAAATTGTTTTTCAATAACAGTGACTCACAAAAAAGTAATGTTAAAGTGAGGATATTTCATGTTAGATGTGTGTTTGTTGGGTACTGGAGGAATGATGCCTCTTCCGAGAAGATGGCTGACCGCTTTGATGACCCGTTATAACGGAAGCAATTTGATGATCGACTGTGGGGAAGGAACACAGGTGGCCGTAAAGGAAAAGGGCTGGAGTTTTAAGCCTATCGATGTGATATGCTTTACGCATTATCATGCAGATCATATCAGCGGCCTGCCGGGTTTGCTTTTGACTATGGGGAATGCGGATCGTACAGAACCGCTGACCATGATCGGTCCGAAGGGGTTATCCCGCGTAGTAAATGCGCTCCGTGTGATCGCACCGGAGCTTCCCTTTGAAATTCACTGTATTGAGATCACACAGCCGGAAGAGCATTTTGAAATAAACGGATACCAGATAACTGCATTTCGCGTGAATCATAATATTACCTGTTATGGATATACCATTGAAATTATGCGTGCCGGAAAGTTTCAGCTGGAACAGGTACAGGCACGTCAGATACCACAGAAGTTTTGGAGCCGTCTTCAGAAGGGTGAAGTCATAGAAGACGGGGAGGCTGTATATACTCCCGATATGGTACTGGGACCGCCTCGAAAGGGTATTAAGGTTACCTACACGACAGACACCCGTCCGGTACCTGCAATTGCAGAGCATGCAAAAGGTTCTGATTTGTTTATCTGTGAAGGCATGTATGGAGAACCGGATAAAAAAGCAAAGGCGCAGGAGTATAAGCATATGACGTTTAAAGAAGCGGCCAGTCTGGCTAAAGAGGCGCAGGTAAAAGAAATGTGGCTGACACATTTTAGCCCTTCGCTTGTACGTCCGGAGGAATATATGGATGATGTGCGAAGAATTTTTGCGAATGCACACGCCGGAAAAGATGGAAAGTCATTAGAATTGCAGTTTGAAGAATAGAAAGTGCGGAGATATTATGGAAAATAAGGAGACTGAAAAAGATATTTTAATATTGGCAATTGAAAGCTCTTGTGATGAGACGGCTGCTTCTGTGGTAAAAAATGGAAGAACCATTCTGTCTAATGTGATTTCTTCGCAAATAGAGCTGCATAAATTGTATGGCGGCGTGGTGCCGGAAATTGCATCCAGAAAACATATAGAGAAAATCAATCAGGTGATTCAGGAGGCCCTGGATCAGGCAGGAGTTACTCTGGATGATCTGGATGCGATCGGAGTGACTTACGGGCCCGGTCTGGTAGGAGCGCTGCTGGTAGGCGTAGCAGAGGCAAAAGCAATCAGCTATGCAAAGAATATTCCGTTAGTAGGCGTTCATCATATAGAGGGACATATTTCTGCCAACTATATTGAAAATAAAGACCTGGAACCGCCGTTTTTATGTTTGGTTGTATCAGGCGGACATACCCATTTGGTTGTGGTAAAGGATTATGGCGAGTTTGAGATTCTTGGAAGAACACGGGATGACGCGGCCGGTGAGGCATTTGACAAAGTGGCCCGTGCCATTGGCCTGGGATATCCGGGAGGTCCCAAGATCGACAAGCTTTCCAAAGAGGGAAATGCCTACGCCTATGATTTTCCAAAAGGGAAAATTGATGAGGCACCTTATGATTTTAGTTTCAGCGGTGTGAAATCAGCGGTTTTAAATCATTTGAATAAATGCCGTATGCAGGGAGAAGAGATTGTTGCGGCTGATATTGCCGCTTCTTTTCAGCGTTCTGTAGTAGAAGTGCTGGTAGAACATTCCATGCAGGCGGTAAAGGATTATGGAATTCATAAATTTGCAATTGCCGGAGGGGTTGCTTCGAATCGTGCATTGCGTGAAGCAATGGAAAAGGCATGCCGGGAGAATGATGTGGAATTTTATCATCCATCTCCTATTTTCTGTACTGATAATGCGGCAATGATCGGTGTGGCTGCGTATTATGAATATCGGAAGGGAACAAGGCACGGCCTGGATTTGAATGCGGTTCCCAATTTAAAGCTTGGAGAACGGTAATGAAAAAGAAAACATATACGGGAATTGTGCTGGCCGCCGGTAAAGGAAAGCGCATGAAGAGTGAAGTACAAAAACAGTTCCTTCTTCTGGATGGGAAACCGATTTTGTTTTATTCTTTAGACGCATTTGAAAAATGTGAAGATATTGATGAGGTTATTCTTGTCACGGGAAAAGAGAGTCTGCAGTTCTGCCAAACCGAAATTGTAGAAAAGTTTCATTTTAATAAGGTGAAAAAGGTAGTAGCAGGCGGAAAAGAACGGTATGATTCCGTTTATGAAGGACTCAAAGCGGCGGAAGGCTGCGATTACATTTTGATCCACGATGGCGCAAGACCATTCTTAACCCAGGAAATTCTGGCGCGGGTCATTCAGGGAGTGACCGAGCACCAGGCTTGTGTAGCAGGTGTAAAATCGAAAGATACGATTAAACTGGCAGACGAAGAAGGAAAGGTAACTCAAACTCCGCCGAGAGACAGTGTATGGAATATTCAGACTCCTCAGGCATTTGCTTATTCGCTGATCCGCCGTGCCCATGATAGAATACGGGAAGGTTCTATGGAAGGGATTACCGATGATGCTATGGTGGTAGAAGCGTTGGGCAGCGAGGTCTGGCTGACAGAGGGGTCTTATGAAAATATTAAGATTACCACGCCGGATGATCTTACAGTTGGGGAAAGCATTTTGAGAAGCATAAATAAAAACAGTAGAATGTGAACAAAATAAACACGAAAATGAAAAAACTGTCTTGACAGACAGGCTGTTTGATGATAGTATATTATTCGTCGCTGGCGAAAAGCGATAAACATGGAGAGGTATCGAAGTGGTCATAACGAGGCGGTCTTGAAAACCGTTTGTCCGCAAGGGCGCGTGGGTTCGAATCCCACCCTCTCCGCTAACTAAATAAAAGTTATAATTAACAGGCATCTGGAGAAGTACCCAAGTGGCTGAAGGGGCTCCCCTGGAAAGGGAGTAGATCGTTAGTAGCGGTGCGAGGGTTCAAATCCCTCCTTCTCCGTCGATTATAGCAAGATGGGAGCGACAAAAGCTTAAAAAGGTGTTGACAAACACAAGAACCCATGTTAATATAATCAAGCTGACTGTAAGTAAAACAGGAAGCAAATCAGAACTTTGATAATTGAACAGTGAAACACATGAACCTCGAAAATTCTTTAAAGAAGAATCATTTAAAGAACGATCGAAAGATCCTTAAAAACAGTAAAAGGGATAGATTAGCTAGAAGTTGGTCTTGACCGGAAAAAACTT
>JBMNRU010000003.1:0-196615 GCA_050944855.1 Lachnospiraceae bacterium | reverse complement strand
ACGCCTACACCAACGTGAAAAACGTCTTTGCCTTAATCGGCCAGTGGTTCGGTGCCCGGTGGCAGGATATAAAGAACGCCCTGGCAACGGTGGCGTCCTGGTTCCTTACCATGTTTACCAACGCCTATACCAATGTGAAAAATGTTTTTTCCGCAATCGGTTCATGGTTCGGTGCAAGGTGGACGGAAATAAAAACCGCCCTTTCCGCCGTCCCGTCATGGTTCGGTACGCAGTTTCAAAACGCATGGACGAATATTAAAAACGCATTTGCCAACGTGACTTCTTTCTTTTCCAGTTTATGGGAGAAAATCAAAGGCTGTTTTGTGAATGTGGGCGTAAAAATCGGTTCAGCCGTTGGGGACGCTTTTAAATCAGCGATAAACAGTTGTCTTTCCACCATAGAGGGCGTTGTAAATAAATTTATTGGGATGATAAACGGGGTAATTGGAGTTATCAATGAGATACCAGGCGTTTCCCTGGGAAAGATAAGCACACTTTCTTTGCCGAGATTGGCAAAGGGCGGCGTATTGAAAGAGGGCACCGCCATGGTAGCGGAAGCAGGCCCGGAACTTCTTAGCATGGTAAACGGAAAAGCAGTTGTAACACCGCTTTCCGGTAGTGCAAAGAACCAGGCCATGGAAAACGCAGGAAAGGGCGGCGGTGGGTATGTTCAGAATGTGAACATCACAAGCCCAAAGGCATTAAGCCCTTATGAGATAGCGAGACAGACCAGGTTACAGACAAGAAGCATGATTTTGGCAGTACAAAGGGGGTAAGGGAAAATGTCAGACATTAAAGTGGTTTGCACCAGTGACAAAAACGTGTCCCTTACCTTTACCTGGGACGATTTTACGCCGTTCCACCTGGTAGACATTGAGGGGATTTACGGCATTGAAAGCAACGTGGTAACAAGCGAGAACACAACCACGGACGGCAGCACCTACCAGGGAGCCACCGCAAAGGAAAGAAACATTGTCATTACCGTGGAAATGGATAGCAATTACAAAGAAAACCGAAACCTTTTATACCGCACATTTCCAATAAAGCGGACGGGAACAATGCAGTACATAGAGGACGGCGAAGCCAAGGCCATAGAATACGAGGTTGAAAGTGTTATACCGGGAGCCACAACGGGCGTGGTGCGTGATTACACCATTTCCCTTAAATGCACGGACCCGTATTTTAAGGACCTGGCAGACATTGAAGTGGTTATGGCGTCATGGGTAAGTGACTTCTATTTTCCGGCGTGCTTCCCGGAAGAGGGCCGCATATTTGGACACCGTGAAGCGGATTTGGTAAAGGAAATTGAAAACGAGAGCGGAGCGGACAACATAGGCATTGTGGTTATATTCCGGGCGGACGGAGCCGTGAAGAACCCGGCCATTTACCACACGGAAAGCGGAGAATTTACCAAGGTTGGATATTCGGATAATGATTTTATCATGTCATCCGGTCAGTATGTGATTATAAACACCTACACCGGAAAGAAAAATGCCTACCTTTTGGACGGCGTGACCCAGGCGGAGATTGAGAACCACAAAGACAATTACGGGGTCATTGACTGGGACACTGTTATTGAAAAATACGGGACGGTAATAAACGAGTATTTGGACGAGGACGGGGAATTTATACAGTTGCAGGACGGAACCAATACATTGACATACACGGCGGACGAGGGCACCAATTACCTTTCCGTGTCGGTATATTACAGAATTTCATATTTGGGGGTGTGATTATGGAAATACACGTTTATGACCGGAACCTTAGACGCCTGGGGCATATCGAAAACCACACGTCTTTACAGTGGCACCGAAAATATTACGAATGTGGCACGTTTGAGTTACATTGTCCGGTAACGGCGGAAAATTTACGGCTATTGCAACCGGGGAACATTATAACCAAGGGGGACAACAAGCAGGAAGCCGCCGTGATACGTGGGGACCAGGCGGAAGAGGAAAGCACCCTGGTAAATGAGATTACCAGGAACGGGTTTTTTCTTCCCGTCTACCTGGGGGACCGGTTGACGGGTCCGCAGTTTAATTTTAACGGAACCGTGGAAGCGGCCATGAACTACATGATTGGACGCATGGAGAAAATACCGCTTTTGCAGATAGGGGCAACGACCGGGGACACCACAAAAGTGCAATTCCAGGCAACTTATAAGAATGTCCTGGAATACTTCACGAAATTGGCGAAGTTTGCAGAAATAGGTTTCCGCATAGTGCCGGACTTCAAAAAAAAGACCATGACCTTTGAAACTTACAAAGGCGTGGACCGCACCCAGGCACAAGGGGAAAATCCAAGGGTCATTTTTTCAGAGAGTTACGACAATTTAAACCAGGCAAAACATAATTACAGTGACGCAACCTATAAAACCAAGGTAATTGTGGGCGGAGCAGGGGACGGCCTGGCCCGTATCTTTGTAACCGTGGGCGGCGGAACCGGGTTTGATTTACGGGAAGTGTTTTTGGACGCCAAAGACATAAACAAAGAAGCACTTACCAACGCCGAGTATTTGGAAGCCCTTAAAACCAGGGGGCAGGAGTTTCTTAACGAAAACAAGATATTTGAAAACTTTGAAGCGGAAGCGGAAGCAGATGTTAATTTTACCTACGGAAAAGACTATGACCTGGGGGACGTTGTGACCGTAAAGAAGAAAAAGTGGAACACCGCACAGAACCTTAGAATTACGGAACTTTGCGAGGTTTACGAATATGGGGGTATGTATGTGGTGCCTACTTTTGGGGACGCCCTACCCACAACAATAAAATGGGACGAATAGAGGAAAGGAGAGGAAAAAGACCATGGCAGTAAGAGGATTTTTTTACAATGCTACCGACCTAAACGATAAAGAGCATATGTATAACGGCCAGGACATGAACGAGGATAAAGCCCCGTTCTATAAAGAGGGCGTTGCATACGGTCATTTGCAAGTGACGGCACCGGGCGGCACCATGGAAGTGACGGTGGACGGCGGCACCCGGACCGGGTACGCATATATCAATTTACATACTATCCACAATACCGCACCGTTGACCCTTACATTGAGCCAGGCAAGCGGAACGCTTCCAAGGATTGACCGCATTGTATTAAGGAATGACGAAACCGAAAGAAAGCCGAGTATTTACGTCTTAGAGGGTGCTTTTTCAAGCAATCCGCAGGCCCCGGAACTGGTAAACAATGATGTTATCCAGGAAAAGAGCCTGGCCCGTGTCTATGTGGCCGCCGGAGCGGTTGAGATTACCCAGGCAGACATTACGGACGAAAGGCCGGACAAGACGGTTTGTGGCTTTATCGGTTCACAGTTTGAAGAACTGGACTTTTCCCAGTGGTCCGCCCAGCTTAACAAATGGTTTTCAAGCGAGAAAAAAGCGGTGGAAAAAGACCATGCCGCTTTCATCAAAGAGTACACCGCTATGGTGCAGCAGTTTCAGACAGAGCGGACGGCACAGTGGGACGAATGGTTTGCGGCAAAACAGGAGCAGCTTGCCGGGGACGTGGCCGGAAAATTGCAGTTGCAGATTGACGGGTTAAGAACCAAGGTTCACAACATGGCCCACAAAGTCAATGTTGACTACTTACTGGAAACAATCCAGGCGGCGGTCACGGTAACGCTCACGAACATTACAACGGGAACGGTGCAGACGGCGGAAATTACAGAAAGCGGCATAGGCTTTTACATCACGGAAGCCGGGGACTATACCCTGGAAACCAATATGGAAAGCGTTATGGTAACGCCAAAGCGGCTTTCCATTGATTATATGAACCTTATGCACACAACAACGGTTTCCTTGCGTGAGGGCACCAATATGGCCTATATCGGCAATTACATGGGAACGTATTTATTAAAAGAAAGCGAGGTATAACACATGAAAGGATTTCCTAAAGTAATCAAAACCAAGTCCGACCTGGTAAACACCTTTAAACTGGTGCAGAAAAAGAAATTGAAAAAAGAAGATTGGTTGGCAGCAGTTGAAAAACTGGAAAATCAGAACTGGATTATGTGCCCGGTTGTTGAACTGTCAGAGGACAGAAAGACGGTAAAAATTATGTTTTGTGCAGAGGTGGCAGCAGGACAGAAAATCAAGAATGGAGCCGTTTACCCTACCGTCCAGGCCGTTGAAACGGTGGAAGTGGAGAAAGATACCACCGAAGCGGAAAACGCCGCCACAGAGGGCCAGGAAGCCGCCACAGAGGGCGAAGCGGCAGCAGGACAGAACAACACAACCACATTTACGGTGCTTACCCTTTCAAAAGCCGTAAACATTGGCACGGTAACAATCGGTATTCCGGCGGCGGTTACGTTCTATGACCGTATGGGTATCACAGAAGAGGAAGTGGAAGAAATGAAAGGAGCGTTGGCATAATGAGCAGACTTTTTATTTATGACGAGAATATGACGGACGAGCGGGCCAAAATCACGGTTGCCAAAATGGCGGCCATTTCCGACATTGTGGCACCGGAAAAAGAGTATATCCAGTACAGTGCCCAGGGAGCCGTCACAATTATGGCCGGGTGCGTCATTGCGGTAGGGGAAAACGCAGTATTTAAAACGGCGGAAACCGTACTTACCAAAGCAAATTTGGACCAGGGAAGCGATTTTGTACACGGTTCGGACTATTACATTTACATTTGCGACCCTGGGACGGACGCCCAGGACGAACTTTATTTGATTTCCTTAAATTCTTCCTGGCCGGACGGGGACGCCTGGGACGATACCAATACCCGTAAAATCGGCGGTTTCCATTATGGCCGTGTAAGAAATACGGACGATTACGGGCGTGCGGTCAATGCGTCCGGGTCCGTAAGGGGCAGCGGTTGGGAGAGCAACACCCGTGTGGATATTCTGCCAAACAGTGTATGGACCACAAAGCACCGTCCAAAATGTGACCCGTCCGGCATGGTGTACCTGGGGAACGCATTATGGGGAGACATTTACCTTTCCAGTGATGACGGGGCGAATGGCTTACAATCCGTGTACGGCGGCACGCCGATAACCGGAACCGAGGGCCTTAACTGGTATATTGCAGGAGAACGGGCCAGACGTGTAGGGAAACGCTTGCCGGATTACATGGAATTTACCGTGGCAGCAGACGGAAGCCCCCAGGGCCTTGACGCTTCCAATGCCAACGGACACACAGCCACCACAAACAAGGCAAGAACCGCAGTTGGAAAGATTGCCAACGCCATAAGTGCTTTAAATATTTGTGACCTGGTGGGTAATGTGTGGAAATGGCTTAATGAACTTTTGCACGACCCAACGGCGGCAAGTGCGGCATGGTATGACGTTTTCGGTGGCGGCTACGGCCAAGCGTATATGTATTCAAGCACTGGCTTGCGCGCCCTCCTTGGCGGCGGCAGTTGGGGCTACGGCGTGCATTGCGGTTCGCGGGCCGTCAATTGCTACAATTACCCGTGGAGCGTGGGCACGAACGTTGGCGTGTGGTGCGTGTGTGACAGTCTGTAATCCCGTAGGGGTGGGCGAAAGCCCAACCCCTACAACGAAGAGGAAAAGAAGTAATGGCAGAGGAAAAAGAACAGGAACAAATAGACGCCTACATAGGCACTATGGAATTGTACCAAAAAATTTATGATTTTCTTTTATACATTTACCCTATCCTGGCCCAGTTTCCGAAATTTGAAAAGTTTGCATTGCAGACGCAGATTAAGACGGCAATATTTGAAATGCTAAAGGACGTAATCCGTTTCAAGAAAACGGGTACGAAAAGCCATATTTATGCGGCGGACGTGGAATTGCAGCAGATTAAAACATTGATACGTCTATCCTACGATTTGCAGTATAAAGCAATAAGCAAGCACCGCTATGAGGTCATCAGCCGCCACACCAGGGCAATAGGCGGCACCATGAACGGCGTCATTGAAGCGGTAAAGGCCGGAACCTGGAAGCCGGACAAGTAAATGATTTGGGGAAACTGTTAATTCGCACCGGGCCTTTCCTGGCTTGCACGCCCTCATTGGCGGCGGCAATTGGAACAACGGCGTGCATTGCGGTTCACGGGCCGTCAATTGCAACAATTACCCGTGGAACGTGAACACGAACATTGGCGTGTGGTGCGTGTGTGACTAATCGGTATTTTCAGACACAGAAGCCCCTAAAAAGGCCACTGGCAAAGATTTATCAATCTATCTTTATGATAAGTCAGACGGTTTTCCCGTTCCGGCGTTTGTCCGGACAAATTAACAAAGGCACCGCCGTTTGAGTAAAAATTATTTGAAAATTGGTAGGGCAAAAAATGAAAACAGTTAAAGGATTACATGAGAAAATGTACACCTTTGACAATGCCAATATCTCATTCCACAAAGCCGCAGAAAACAAGCGGTTCCATGAAGAGGTATTGGCTTTTTCTATGTCAAAGGAAGATGAACTATTGAGGGCGTGCGAGGAAGTGGAAACACTCACATATTCCCAGGGACCTTATACCGTGTTCAAAGTGTGGGAGCCAAAAGAGCGGCTTATCATGGCCTTACCATTTTATGACAGAGTGGTGCAGCACATGATTGTAAACGCAATCGGACCGGTATTTGAACAAAGGTTTTATTGCCATTCTTATGCTTGCCGTGAGGGGAAAGGTATGCACGCCGCAAGCAATCAGTTATACAAATGGCTTTATGAACTTATGGTTGTGCAGGGGCTACGGATATATGCCTTTAAAGGGGATATAAGTAAATACTTTGCGTCTATACCGCATGACGGCCTAAAAGACGAAAACAGACGGTACATAGGGGACAAGAAAGCCCTTTACCTTATGGATAACATCATAGACAGAAACGGCATATTGCCGGACGGCGTGGGCATACCCGTGGGGAACCTTACAAGCCAGTTATTTGCCAATGTGTACGGCAACCGCCTGGATAAATTCATAAAACACACCTTGCACATTAAATATTACGTCCGGTATATGGACGATTTTATAATTCTTTCCCCGGATTTAAACCAGTTAAAGGAATGGGAAAAGCAGATTGAAGAATTTTTGGAAGAGGAAATGAAATTGCACATAAACCCTAAAAGCACCATTCTATACGCCGGGAACGGTGTGGACTTTTGCGGATATATCCACCACCCAACATATAGGAAAGTGCGTAAGGGGTCCGTCCGGCGGCTGAAAAAGGACGTAAAGCACCTAAAGGCCGGGGAACTGGACCGGGAAACATTTAACCGGAAATATCAAAGCCGCCTGGGACACATGGGGCACGCCGACACATACAACGTAACAAAGGCCATTGAGTACGATTTACTGTTTTGGGAATTTGAACAGACCCAAAGCGGCCTTTTGGTTCCGGTGTAAGTGGGTCAGAATTTCAACACCATGGGGCGTATGATAAGCCCATGAACATTTAAGGAAAGGAAGATAAAGGAATGGATTTACAGACACTTATTATTGCAATGAGTATTCCGAGCGGCGTAACCGCTTTCTGTTTTTGGATGATTGAACAGAAAATAAAGAAGCAGCAGACGGAAGCAGAAGAAAAAGAAAAAATCCGTGAAAAAAACGAGGTCCTTATCATAAAAAGCGTCATGGCGTCTATTGCCCTGGGAGAAGCGGCGGCCACGGCCTTAAAGAATGGACACGCCAACGGAGAGACAGAAGCCGCCCTGGAATATGCCCGTAAGATTAAGCATGAACAAAAGGACTTCTTGACGGAGCAGGGCATAAAAGGGATTTACGAATAATCAGAACCAACAAGCCAAGCGGCTTTTGGAAATATAAGAAAGGAGAAAAGACCACATGAAAAACATTAACTGGACCAGGAAATTGACAAGCCGGAAAATGTGGACGGCGGTAGCGTCCTTTGTTTCCATGATGATTGTAGCCACCGGGGGAGCAGAGAACACCGCCACCCAGGTAACGGCCCTTATCATGGCCGGGGCATCCGTGGTGGCCTACATCATTGGCGAGGGTTTGACAGACGCCGCCAACGTGGAAACCGAAGTGGAAGTGACAACGGAAGAGGAAGTGTAAACCATGGACAAGCAGGAGTTTATTAAAAGGATTGCCGGGTGCGTGCAGAAATACGCCCCGGCATACGGGATTTTGGTACATAGTCCGATTATAGCCCAGGCGATACTTGAAAGCAGTTGGGGAGAAAGCCGCCTGGCCGCCGTATATCACAATTATTTTGGGCTGAAATGTGGGACAAAATGGACCGGGAAAAGCGTAAACCTTTCCACCATGGAAGAATATACGCCGGGAACCCTTACGCAGATTAAGGACAATTTCCGGGTGTATGACAACATGGAAGAGGGTGTAAAAGGCTATTTTGAGTTTATCCAGTTGTCCAGGTATCAGAATTTACGGGGCATTACGGACCCGGAAACGTACCTTAAAACCATTAAGGCGGACGGGTACGCAACCAGTAGCAAGTATGTGGACAATACCATGAGGATTGTTACACAGTACGATTTGCAGCAGTATGATGTGAAAGGAGCCGGAAGCATGGCAAAATTGGCAAGTGCAGTATTAGCCCAGGCAAGGGCGTGGATTGGCCGAAATGAAGCGGACGGCACCCACAAGGGCATTATTGACGTGTACAACGGCCACAAACCATTGGCGAGGGGTTACAAAGTCAAATATACAGACGCCTGGTGTGCCACCTTTGTTTCCGCCGTGGCTATCAAGTGCGGTTTGACTGGAATTATACCGACAGAGTGCGGTTGTGGACAGATGATTGCATTATTCAAGAACCTGGGGGAATGGCAGGAAAGTGACAGCAGGACGCCAAGCCCTGGGGACATTGTTTTTTACGATTGGGACGATACCGGGGCCGGGGATTGTACCGGGTGGCCGGACCACGTGGGCATTGTTGAGAGTGTGAGCGGCGGAAAAATTACCGTTATCGAGGGCAATAAAAACAATGCCGTAGGCCGCAGGACATTGGCCGTAAATGGCCGCTATATCCGTGGTTATGGCGTGCCGAAGTATGACAAGGAAGCCGCCGGGAGCGGGTCCCAGGCAACAAAGAGCGTGGCCGCAGTAGCCAAGGAAGTAATTGCCGGGAAATGGGGCAACGGAGAGGACAGAAAGAACCGCCTTACCGCCGCCGGGTACAATTACAAAGCCGTCCAGGACCAGGTAAATGCCTTAGTGAAAGGCACCGCCGCCGCAACAAAGAACGTGGCCGCAGTAGCCAAGGAAGTAATTGCCGGGAAATGGGGCAACGGGAAAGAGAGAAAGAACCGCCTGGAAGCCGCAGGGTATAATTACAATGAGGTCCAGGCAAAAGTCAACGCTATGTTGAGATAGTAACTATCAATACCGCCTTTTGGAATACGTCCGCCAGGGACGTGCAAGGAATTTAATATGTCACGGAGAAAGGACACGTCAATAAAAGGCGTGTCCTTTTGTCTAATGTATTTCCAGTAATTCGTCATAAGTTGTTTGGAGAACATCACGAATACCTTTTAATTGGCTCAACTGTATATGTTGTATTCCCCTTTCGATTTTTACCAATGCTTCACGGGTCATGTCTATATCAAGTAATTGTAAATCACGGACAAGAGCGGTTTGCCCTATATTGCGTGATTTTCTTATTCTTCTTATATTTTGGCCTATGGTATTTCCGGTATCGTCTTTTATTTTGACTTGTAACATTGCGGCCCCTTTCTGGACTAATATTAGTCCTTTTTTCTTTATTTTACGGGGAAGTATGTGTTATAATGGGACTAATACAAGTCCACTATTGAATTACACAATGGGGACGCAGTATAAAACCAACAAAAGGAGATTGGAAAATGGGACTTTTCGGAAAGAAAAAAGAAGCGAAAGAACAAAAACCGATTGAAGAGGTAATGGCTCAAAATGTATTTGGAAAAACATTATTGCCTGGGGAAAAGATTGATTATTGTATTCAAGGAAAAGGCCAGGCGGAAAAGTTAGTTTTTTCAACGGCAGTTTTGGCGGTAACTGAAAAAAGGTGCCTATATTTTGAACAGGACGGGAGCCAATCAAAAACGGAAACGCTCATATATGACAAAATAGTTGCCATATCCCAAAATACGGGATTTGAAAAGAAAATGGGAAATTATATTGGCGTAACCATTACCACGGCGGACGGAAAAGACAGAGTGGTAAGGTGTGTAAACAATGAAACAAACCAGGCAAAAGTCAACGAAATTATTTTCGTGATAGAAAGCAGAAGATAAAAACAACCCTCAATGTGAAGCGGAAAGCAGCCACACATTGAGGGATTTTTATAAAAATAAAAATATGTCGTAATATGTATTGACATATGCCGACATATGTTATATAATAAAGACAGTTAAGAGAGATACTTAACGAATACATGGGCAAGCATAGAAAGGAGATAACATGAGCGAGAACATGACAGACAAGCAAATGGAAGTAATCCTTAACCTGGTAGCCGATAAATTCAGTAATTGCAAGAACATGGAAGAGGTTGCCAAAGCGGTGCAGGAAGTCAGAGACATGGCAAAAAAAGAAAAGCCTAACGAATAGGCTTTAGGGGTACAGAAAGGGCGGTGGACTTGCCAAAGCCGCCCAAACTGTAAAATTATTATAAATCATTTGGCAAGAGAAAGGAAGAGGGAATTTGCCGAAATAGGAAGAGAGGTTGGAAAATGCCAAGAACTAAAACCGGAGAATTTAATCAAATTGCATACCAAAACGAATTTAACAAAAGGAATTATGACCGCATAGAAATAAAGGTGCCAAAAGGTAAAAAAGCAGTAATTCAAGCGGCGGCAACGGCAGCAGGGCAGAGCGTAAGCGAATTTATCAGCCAGGCCATTGACAAAAGAATGGAAAGCGGTGGACAATAGAGCCACCGGGAAAGGATAAGAGTATGAAAACATGGTATTGTGTAACATCTTCATTTGATGATAGGGGCAGAGTGGTGGCAGCAATCACAGCAAGTAAAGAAGCGGAAACGTGCCCGGAAAGCACATACACAAGCACAAGCCGGAAAGATATTTATAATGATTGGTTTGGAAGCACAGAGGAAGCACAAGCATGGGTGGAGCAGGCCCGTTGTGCATAAGAATAGACGCCAGGGCGGCAGCAGGAACCGCCCGGCAATTAAAACGGCCACGCCGACCATGGGCGGCGTGAGGGTCCGAAGCCCCTACAAACAGTTGACGGGTTGCAATGGTGGGCATTGTGGTGTTGGTTGACAAGTTTCTGCCAGGGTTTAATGTGAACCGGGCGGCGTGTAGCAGGACAGGCAAACAGACGGCACGCCTGGACGGTGGGCAATCGTCCTAACCAAAATAAAAGCCGGGAGCCTGGACCCCACAATGTCCACATCATTGTAAATAGAAAAAAGTATAACGCACCGGGCACAATATGAATTATGATTACCATAGGAATTACTTGCCGGGAAGCGATAAAACAACGGCACGGACTTTTTCGTGCCCGTTTTATCAAAAAGCGAGGTAATTTCATGGGAAAATTATTTAAACATTTGAGCCAAAACGATAGAATTAAAATGGAAACTATGTTAAATTCCGGCCATAAAGTAGTAGAGGTTGCGGAATATTTGCACGTTCATAGAAGCACTATTTATAGGGAGATAAAGAGGGGAGAATACACCCACAGAAATAGCGATTACACCGAGGAAACAAGGTATAGCAGCGATTTGGGACAAAAGAAGCATGATTGGAACGCCCAGGGAAAAGGGCGGAATATAAAAATAGGAAATGACCGCCCACTTGCGGAGTATATAGAGGGGAAAATAATAGAAGATAAATATAGCCCGGAAGCGGCATTGGCGGCGGCAGCAGAAAGCGGCATAGAGTTTACTACTTCTATCAGCGTAAGAACATTATACCGATACATTGATAAGGGAATTTTCCTTAAACTCACAAACAAAGATTTGCCAGTAAAGGGAAAAAGAAAAAAGCACAATAAAAGGGTTAAAGTGCAAAAAAGAGCGTCCGCAGGGGAAAGTATAGAGAACCGCCCGGACGAAGTAAAGGACCGGGAAATTTTTGGACACTGGGAAATGGACACGGTAAAGGGCAAACAAGGGGTAACAAAGTCGTGTATGCTTGTACTTACGGAGAGAAAAACAAGAGATGAAATAATAGTGAAGTTGCCGGACCAAAAGGCGGCCAGTGTAGTAGAAGCCATTGACCGATTAGAAAGGAAATGGGGCGATATGTTCACAAAGGTATTTAGAAGCATTACCGTAGATAACGGCGTGGAGTTTTCAGACTATGAGGGATTGGAACGGTCTGTATTACATGAGGGAAAAAAGCGGACATTTGCCTTTTATTGCCACCCTTATAGTAGTTGGGAGAGAGGAACCAACGAAAACAATAACCGCCTTATCCGCCGCCACATTCCAAAAGGGGAAGATTTTGACGAAAAGCAGGACCGGGACATTGAATATATAGAAAACTGGATAAACAACTACCCAAGGGGGATTTTTGGCTTTAAGACTTCCGCCCAACTGTTTGAGGAAGAGATTAGGAAACTGGCCTAAAAATATTTTTCAAAAACTTGTCGCAAAACTATTGACAAAATATAAAAAATGAAAAAAGAACGAAAAGTGCTTGCGAAAACAACCATTATAAGGTATAATGATATGCGTTGTGAATAAAACAAGAGATGGTCCTCTGTTACAATAGTATTAAGAACATCCAAATACATGAAGGAGAGAAAGACATGAACGAAATCATCAGAAACATTGAAGCTGCTCAGATGAAAGCAGAAGTACCGGAGTTTAAAGTAGGTGATACTGTAAAAGTTTACGGTAAGATCAAAGAAGGAAACCGTGAAAGAATTCAGGTTTTCGAAGGTACTGTTTTAAAGAAACAGGGCGGCGGAAACAGAGCTACTTTTACTGTTAGAAAAAACTCTAATGGAGTTGGCGTTGAAAAAACATGGCCATTACATTCTCCTAACGTAGAAAAAGTGGAAGTGGTACGTAAAGGTAAAGTAAGACGTGCAAAACTGACATATTTAAGACATCGTGTAGGAAAGAGCGCAAAGGTAAAAGAGTTAGTAAAATAATAGTGAATGAACAGACAGGGACAGATACAATAGGTATATGTCCCTGTTTCTGAATAAAGGCGAGACAACGATGAAAAATACGTGGAAGAAAGTATCACTTGACGATAAGAAAACGAAATCTGTTATCGTATGGATTTTTCAGATTATGCTGGTGTGGATCCTAGCCGCTTTGGTCTCCATCTTTTTCTGCCAGAGTATCGTCATACAGGAAGGATCTATGGAGCCTACACTGATGACCGGTGACAGAGCGCTTATTAATAAAGTGGCATACCGGACGGGAGATCCCGTGCGGGGCGATATTATTGTATTTAAAAATAGTCCAGAAGATTACGCCAGTCTTCATGTGAAGCGAATTATCGGGCTTCCGGGAGAGACGGTTCAGATCCGGGATGGACAAATCTATATTGACGGGCAGATCTACCGGGAAAGCAATGGATTTCCGGAGATTGCCAATCCGGGACTGGCTGAAGATGAGATCACCCTGAAAAGGGGAGAGTATTTTGTTCTTGGAGATAACCGGAATAACAGTGATGACAGCCGTTTTGGTGAAGTGGCGAATGTAAAAAAACAAAACATCGTGGGAAAACTCTGGTTTATCACAAACTGGGGTGACCGATTTGGCTTGATAAAAAACTAGAGGAGAAAATGATATGAATGTGCAATGGTATCCGGGTCATATGACGAAGGCAAAACGAATGATGCAGGAAAACTTAAAACTGATTGATCTGGTGATCGAATTGGTGGATGCCCGTGTGCCGCTGTCCAGCCGCAATCCGGATATTGACGAACTGGGGAAGAATAAAGCGCGTCTGATCCTCTTAAATAAATCCGATCTGGCAGATGAAAGATATAATAAAGCCTGGGCTTCTTATTTTGAGGAGAAGGGCTATTATGTGGCGAAAGTCAATGCAAAGACCGGAGCGGGCGTAAAGTCCCTGCAGGGACTGATTCTGGAGGCCTGCAAAGAAAAAATAGAGCGTGACAGGCGAAAAGGAATCAAAAATCGTCCTATTCGGGCCATGGTGGTGGGAATTCCCAATGTGGGGAAATCCACATTTATTAATGCCCTGGCGGGAAAAGCCTGTACTAAGACCGGTAATAAGCCTGGTGTCACGAAAGGAAAGCAGTGGATCCGGTTAAATAAAAATGTGGAACTTCTGGATACACCGGGTATTTTATGGCCAAAGTTTGAAGACCCTATGGTGGGAATGAAACTGGCTATGATTGGATCTATAAAAGATGAACTTTTAAATATAGATGAATTGTCTCTGGAACTTTTGAAAATTCTTCACAGAGAATATGAAGGATGTTTAAATGCCCGTTATGGCATTACAGAAGGAGAAGATGCCGTGAAAATGCTTGAGGATATCGCACAAAAACGCAAATGTCTTCTGCGGGGCAATGAACTGGATTATTCCAAGGCAGCAGGCATTGTGCTGGATGAGTTTCGGAAAGCGGCGATTGGGAAGATCACATTGGAAGTACCACCGGCAAAAGATGAGGAGGAATCCCTATGAAGACAATCAGTGAAATAAAAAAAGAGCTGGAACATTTTCCCATAGGAATGCGGGCAGAATTTTATAAAGAATATGAGGAGGATACCCGTACCGGTGTCCTCTCTTTGCTTAAAAAATGCAAAAAGCAGGATGAGATGCTGCTAAAAGAAAAAGCACGCACAGAAGCGATGAAGCTATTCGAAAAAAAATATGAACATCTGGGTTACGTATGTGGTATTGATGAAGTAGGGAGAGGCCCCCTAGCGGGGCCGGTGGTGGCCGGTGCCGTTATTTTGCCCGGAGATTGTCAGATCCTCTATTTGAATGATTCGAAACAGTTATCCGCAAAAAAACGGGAAGAATTGTATGATATCATTATGCAGGAAGCGGTTTCCGTAGGACTGGGCTATGTAGGACCGGCACGTATTGATGAGATCAATATTCTCCAGGCTACTTATGAGGCCATGCGGGAGGCCATTGGCAAGCTGTCTGTTACACCACAGATTTTACTGAACGATGCAGTTACCATACCGCAGGTGACGATACCGCAGGTATCTATTATAAAGGGAGATGAAAAAAGTGTTTCTATTGCGGCTGCCAGTATAGTAGCCAAGGTGACCAGGGACCGATTAATGGAAGAGTACGATCATTTGATGCCCCAGTACGGCTTTGCATCCAATAAAGGGTATGGGTCGGCTGCACATATTGAGGCCATACAGAAATATGGGCCATCCCCCATACACAGACAGACTTTTATCAAAAATTTTATAGAAAAGTTCAGCCATGCTTCACAAAATGGGCGAATCACGCTCGCATGAATGAGCACATTTTGTGAAGCATGAGGTGAGCGCCCGTATATGAGCAAAAATGAGCTGCGTCAGCAGCGGAGAGCGCTATAGGCGCGGTTTTGCGAATGGCGCGGGCTGAACGGACGTTAACTTTTATACAAAAGTAAAGGAAATGATTCATGAAAAAACAAAACCATCGCCGGGTAGGGGCCCGTTATGAAGAGAGTGCGGTTGGTTTTTTGGAAAAACAGGGATACGTCATTCTGGAGAGAAATTATCGGTGTCCCATGGGGGAGATTGATATTGTTGCTGAGGAACAGGAATATTTGTGTTTTGTAGAAGTGAAATATCGCAGCCAGATCCAATACGGCGGTCCCCTGTATGCGGTAGACCGGAAAAAACAGCGGAGGATCAGTCTTGCAGCGCTGCATTATTTGAAAGGGCATGCCAAAACCCTGTACCGTCCGGTCCGGTTTGATGTGGTGGGAATCCTGCCGGAGGAGACGATCTTAATCAAAAATGCTTTTTCTTATTGGCAGGGATGAAAGGAATTTTTAATATGGAATGGAATTGGAAAAATGAAGAACAACCCAAGATGGAAATGGTAAGGAAACAAGACGTTACGTTTCTGCGGTTTCCGTCTTTTACGGAAACCGGTATGGTAAGACATGGATTTTCCACTCGACTTGGAGGCGTCAGCAAGGGCATTTTCGGAACCATGAATCTGAGTTTTACCAGAGGAGACGATCCGGAGGCAGTGATGACGAATTATCGGCGTCTGATGGAAGCTATGGAGATGGATTACAGAAATATTGTTACATCCGATCAGACGCATACTACGAATGTACGGCTGGTTACGGGAAAGGACAGGGGAAGCGGGATTCTTCGTCCAAGAGCCTACCAGAATGTAGACGGTATGATCACCAGAGAGCCTAATGTAATTCTTGCAACCTCCTATGCTGACTGTGTGCCTTTGTATTTTCTGGACCCGGTTCAGCGTGCGGTAGGTCTTAGCCATTCCGGCTGGAAAGGAACGGCAGGAAAGATCGGAAGCGTAACGGTAGAAGCCATGAAGAAAGAATTTGGCTCTCGTCCGGAAGATATCCTGGCTGCGATCGGTCCATCCATTTGTCAGGACTGTTATGAGGTTAGTCAGGACGTCATAGAAGAATTTAAAAAAAGCTTTCGGCCTCAGCAGTATCCGGCATTATTTTACCAAAAAGAAAACGGGAAATATCAGCTGAACCTTTGGGAGGCAAATCGTCTGATTTTAGAAGAGGCCGGTATTTTGCCGGATCACATTTCCATGCCGAATCTTTGTACGTGCTGTAATCCCCAATTCTTGTTTTCCCATCGGGCGTCTCAGGGAAAACGTGGAAATCTTGGAGCATTTATGGAATTGCTTCCGGAATAAAACTGGTAATATTTACTAAAAATATTGAGAAATATTTATGGAATATTTCGTTTTCACGACAAAATGTTGCATAAATGTTACAAAATGTCGAAAACTCTCTTTTCTTTCCCGGAATAGATATGATATACTTGTTGGGATGGTGTACCAATGTCAGTGCATATATTTGCAAAATGAGAATTACACAAGTGATATATATAGGAGTGTACATGATGAAAAAGAAAAGAATAACCGGCCTTTTTCTCGCCATGTTTATGGTGATTCTTAGTGCTTTGTCCTGTTATGGTGCCACTACACAGGATAAAATTAAGGATACCAAAACAGAGAAACAGGAAGCAGAAAATTCCTATCATGCGGCACAGGATAAGATTCTTGCGTTAGAATCAAAGAAAGGTGAGCTGGAAGCATATCTGACGGAACTGAATCAGCAGTTAAGCGAATTGACTGCCAATATGGAAGAACTGCAAAAACAGTCTCAGGAAAAACAGGAAGAATTAGAAGAGATACAGGCAGATTTAGAGGTGGCAAGAGAACAGGAAGCAGAACAGTATGAAAGCATGAAGCTGCGTATCCAGTATATGTATGAAAATTCCAACACCGCATACATAGAGTTGTTTTTTAATTCGGAAAACTTCATGGATTTTCTGAATCGAGCGGAGCAGATTTCTCAGATTACAGATTATGACAGAAACAGGCTGAAGGAATATGAGAAGATAAAGAATGAAATTGCAGAACGGGAAGCGCAGGCGGAAAAAGAGCAGGCAGAGATAGAGGTTTTGCAGGAAGAAAGCCGGATCAAGCAGGAAGAGATAGCAGAGCTCGTTCAGGCCACTTATGACCAGATCAACACTTATGCGGCAGAGATCACGGAAGAAGAGTCCGCCGCGAGTGCACTTTTAGCGCAGGTGAGAGATCAGGAAGCCAATTTGAATACTCTTTTAAAACAGGCAAAAGATGAAGAGGTGGCTCAGAGTGCGGCAAAAAAGCAGACAGAAGCGACAACGGTAAAAAAACCGGAACCAAAAGAACCGGAAGAAAAGAAGGAGAATGTTTCTGATACCACGCAGGAAACAAAAGGGGAGACAGAACAGTCCTCTTCAGAAGGAACTTATCTGGGCAGGTTCCGTTTGACCGGATACTGTAATTGTCCTTTATGCTGTGGTTCCTGGTCCAATGGACATACCGCGTCAGGGACTGTACCTGCACAGGGAAGGACGGTAGCCATGGGGGGTGTTCCTTTCGGAACAAAACTATTGATCAATGGTAATGTATATACCGTAGAAGACCGGGGAACCGCATATGGTCATGTGGACATCTATTTTGATTCCCATGCGTCAGCGTTAGGTTTTGGATCCCAATATGCGGAAGTATATCAGATCAATTAAGTATTTTAGGCGCAGCCAACAGATCATATGGTCTATTGGCTGCGCCTTTATTATTTTGTATTCTTACAAAAGCGGCAGATAAGTTATTCTTTTGCCATCATATTTTTAATCTTGCTTGTGGTAGAACGAACCTTTTCTACGGAGACATCGTGATTTAATGTATCAATAATACTTGCCAGATATTTGCTCATATCAGCCTCCAGATAGTAAGGACGTTTCAGGACTTCTTCATTTCTGTAGTTTAAGTTTGTTGTGATCACTCTGTAAATATAACCTTTTTCGTAATATTCATCAAACTTATTCATACCGTCCGTGAATAATCCAAAGGTAGTACATACCATGACACGGCGGGCTTTTCTTTCCTTCAGCTGCATTGCCACATCCAGCATGCTTTCTCCGGAAGAAATCATATCATCAATGATGATGACATCCTTGCCTTCCACAGAATCACCCAAAAATTCATGAGCAACAATGGGGTTGCGTCCATTTACTACAGTGGAATAATCCCTTCTCTTGTAAAACATACCCATGTCAACACCGAGAACGTTGGAGAAGTATACGGCCCTTGCCATAGCGCCTTCATCCGGGCTGATGATCATCAAATGGTCGTTGTCGATGACAAGATCATCGACATTTGCTTTTAATGTTTTCAGAAATTGATAAGTTGGCATAAAGTTATCAAATCCGGAAAGGGGAATGGCATTGGCCACTCTTGGGTCGTGAGCGTCAAATGTAATGATATTCGCTACTCCCATATTTACCAATTCTTCCAAGGCCAGCGCACAGTCCAGGGATTCTCTTGCCGTACGTTTGTGCTGACGGCTTTCATATAAAAACGGCATAATAACATTGATACGATGTGCTTTTCCGGTAGCAGCGGAAATGATCCTCTTCAGATCCTGAAAATGATCATCCGGTGACATATGATTGATACGGCCGCATACTTTATAAGTCAGGCTGTAATTACATACGTCCACCATGATAAACAGATCGGAACCACGGACAGATTCATTAAATTTACCTTTTCCTTCGCCGGTTCCAAAGCGTATACATTCACAATCCACTAAATAGCTTTTTTCAGAATATCCGGCTATTTCGCTGGCAGATTGATTATGAGTGATCATTTCCTGACGAAACTGCACCATATAATCATCCACCTGTTTTCCCATCTCCGTACAGCTGCTGAGAGCAGCAATCTTTAAAGGGGCTACAGGAATGGATTTTTCTAATAAGCTTAAGTTAACCATAAAAACCTCCGATTTATCTTCCATAATAATACATAATTCGCATACATATACACTTTTACAATAACATTTGCCTATTGACCCGTCAAGGAAATTATTGCTTTTTCACAGTAAAGTTGGTATGATAGAAAAAGTGAAATGGAGAAAAAGCATGAAAGAAAAGAAACATATTGTAAGCTCTGTAAAAGAGGGAAGCATTGCCTGGGAACTGGAGATTGAGCCGGAGGATGAATTGCTGGCAATCAACGGACAGGAAATAGAAGATGTATTCGATTACCATTATTTGATCAATGATGATTATATAGAAGTATTGATTCAAAAACCGAATGGAGAACAGTGGCTGTTGGAAGTGGAGAAGGATATCGAAGAAGACCTGGGAATTACCTTTGTCAACGGTTTGATGGATGAATATCGCTCCTGCAGGAATCACTGTATTTTTTGCTTTATTGATCAGATGCCGCCCGGTATGCGCGAGACACTGTATTTTAAGGATGATGATTCCCGTCTCTCCTTTCTCCAGGGGAATTATGTAACCCTGACCAATATGAGTGATCATGACATTGACCGGATCATTCATTATCATCTGGCCCCTATTAATATCTCTTTTCATACAACGAATCCGCAGCTTCGATGCAAGATGCTTCACAATCGTTTTGCAGGTGATATTTTTCCGAAGGTGCAGCGCCTGTACGAAGCAGGCATTGAATTGAATGGTCAGATCGTATTGTGTAAAGGGATCAATGACAAAGAGGAATTGGAGCGTACGATCCGTGATCTGTCACAGTATCTTCCGCATTTAAAAAGTGTGTCTGTAGTCCCTGTGGGATTGAGCCGTTTTCGTGATGACCTGTATCCATTAGAAGTATTTACGAAAGAAGACGCGATTCAGGTGCTTGAGCAGATCGAGAGATGGCAGAAAAAGTTTTATGCAGAATATCAGCTTCACTTTATCCATGCTTCTGATGAATGGTATCTGCTGGCAGAGCAGGAACTGCCGGAAGCAGAGCGATACGATGATTATATGCAGCTGGAGAACGGTGTCGGCATGCTGCGTCTGCTGGAAGAGGAAGTAAAAGACGCTTTGCATCAATATGCGGGAGATCACAGAAAAAAGAAAGTATCCATCGCCACCGGACGTCTGGCAGCGCCGTTTATTGAAAAGCTGGTCCGGATGATTACAGAGAAGTATCCGGGAATTTCGGTTTCCGTCATAGAAATTATAAATGAATTTTTTGGTGAACATATTACCGTGTCCGGTCTTTTGACAGGAACGGATCTGAAAAAGCAGCTGGCAGATAAAGATTTGGGAGATTATTTGCTGATCCCCTGCAATATGTTGCGAAGCGGAGAAAATGTATTTTTAGATGACGTAACAGTAGAAGAGCTGGAAGCATTTCTTCATACCCCGATCCGGGTATGCGATCCGCCGGGAGAAGATTTTGCAGAAGCCATTATTGAAGATACTATAGTAAACAAGCACAGAAGGAGACAGATATATGAGCAAGCCAATTGTAGCAATTGTGGGCCGTCCTAATGTTGGAAAATCCACGTTATTTAACGCTCTTGCGGGATCTGATATTTCGATCGTGAAAGACACTCCTGGAGTGACCAGAGACCGTATCTATACAGATGTAAGCTGGTTGAATCATAATTTTACGCTGATCGACACCGGCGGTATTGAACCGGAAAGCAAAGATGTGATCCTTTCGCAGATGCGGGAACAGGCACAGATTGCCATTGATACGGCGAATGTGATTATTTTCATTACGGATGTGCGCCAGGGACTGGTAGATTCCGATGCTAAGGTAGCGGATATGCTGCGCCGAAGCGGGAAACCGGTGATTCTGGTGGTGAATAAAGTAGATAATTTTGAGCGGTTTATGGTAGATGTCTATGAGTTCTATAATCTTGGTATCGGCGATCCGGTGCCGATTTCCGCTGCATCCAAATTAGGTATTGGCGATATGCTGGATATTCTGATATCACATTTTGAAGAGAATAATGAGGATGAAGAGGAAGAGGATATTCCCAAGATTGCCATTGTAGGGAAACCCAATGTAGGAAAGTCATCAATCATCAACAAATTGCTGGGACAGTCCCGTGTGATCGTATCCGATGTGGCGGGAACGACCCGTGATGCCATTGATACAAATATTATGTGGAATGGCAAAGAGTACATCTTTATTGATACGGCAGGCCTTAGAAGAAAGAATAAGGTCAAGGAAGAACTGGAGCGATACAGTATTATCCGTACGGTTACTGCTGTGGAAAGAGCGGATGTTGTGGTTGTTGTAATTGATGCGGTGGAAGGCATTACCGAACAGGATGCCAAAATCGCAGGTATTGCACACGATCGGGGCAAGGGTATTATTGTTGCCGTAAATAAGTGGGATGCCATTGAAAAAACGGATAAGACAATTTACAAGTATACAAATAAAATCAAAGAAATTCTCGCTTATATGCCATATGCGGAATTGATGTTCATTTCTGCGCAGACCGGACAGCGCCTGAACCGGTTATTTGAAACCGTTGATATGGTTTTGGAAAATCAGGTTCTTCGTGTGCAGACGGGTGTCCTGAATGAAATTATGGCGGAGGCCATTGCCCTGCAGCAGCCGCCGTCTGATAAGGGCAAACGTCTGAAATTGTATTATATTACCCAGGTAGCGGTGAAACCGCCTACCTTTGTTATTTTTGTAAATGACAAGGAACTGATGCATTTCTCTTATGTCAGATACCTGGAAAATAAGATCAGAGAAGCTTTTGAATTCAGAGGTACTTCTTTGAAGTTTATTATCAGAGAAAGAAAAGAGAAGGAGTAGGTTATGACAGAACGGTTTATCTGCCTGGTCATCGGCTATCTGTGCGGCATGTTTCAGACGTCCTATATCTATGGGAGAATGCATGGAATTGATATCCGGGAGCATGGCAGCGGCAATGCGGGAACGACAAACGCACTGCGTATTCTTGGGAAAAAAGCGGGAATTATCACCCTGGTGGGAGATTGCTGCAAATGTATCATAGCAATTGCGACCGCACGTTTGCTTTTTGGTGAATCCTGTCGGGATATCATACCGCTTTTAAGCCTGTATGCGGCGGCAGGCTGCATTTTGGGACATAATTTCCCGGCTGTCTTAGGATTTCGCGGCGGAAAAGGGATTGCAGCATCGGTAGGTCTGGTTCTCGCATTTGATATAAAGATTTTTTTGATCTGTGCCGTAGTATTTTTCCTTATATTTTTTACCACGCATTATGTGTCGCTGTGTTCTGTTATGGCATATATAACATTTGTTCTGGTTCTGATCGGTTTTGGACAGGCCGGCATGTTTGGTGTGGATACTGCCTGTCTGTATGAAATGTATGCAGTGGCAGCCGGACTGGCAGCGTTGGCTGTTTATCGCCATAAGGCAAACATAGACCGACTGCTGCATGGAAAAGAAAATAAGACGTATTTGAAGAAAAAGAAATGATAATTTGGTGTGAACGGTTATAAAACACTGCACCGGAGAGGAGCAAATATGGCAAAAGTCAGTGTGCTGGGAGCAGGCAGCTGGGGAACCGCGCTTGCTATGCTTCTTTGTCAAAATAATCACGAGGTGGTTTTATGGTCTCATCGGGAGGAAGAGGCCAGAAAACTGGATCAGGAGCGGGAGCATAAGTCAAAGCTTCCCGGTGTTGTTCTGCCGAAAGAACTGATCATAACGGCGGATTTGGAATATGCCATGACAAACAAAGATGTTGTCATACTGGCAGTTCCTTCTGTGGCGACCAGAAAAACGGCACAGAGAATCCGGCCGATGACCCGGTATGGACAGCTGATCGTAACGGTAGCAAAGGGAATTGAAGAAGAAACGTTGATGACCCAAAGCGATATTGTTGAAGAAGAACTTCCTCACGCAGAAGTTGTTGTGCTGTCCGGCCCAAGCCATGCAGAAGAGGTAAGCAGGGGAATGCCTACTACCTGTGTCGTTGGCGCACATTCGAAAAGTACGGCAGAGTACGCACAGAATATTTTTATGAGTCCGGTGTTCCGTGTATATACCAGTGCCGATATGCGGGGAATTGAACTGGGAGCGGCATTGAAAAATGTCATTGCCCTGGCGGCAGGAGCTGCAGACGGTCTGGGATACGGCGATAACACGAAGGCGGCATTGATTACCAGGGGCATGAAAGAAATTGCATGCCTTGGGATTGCAATGGGCTCTAAAATAGAAACTTTTTATGGGCTTTCCGGTATTGGCGATCTGATCGTAACCTGTGCCAGCGTACACAGCCGCAACAGAAAAGCTGGTTATCTGATCGGACAGGGACTTACGATGGAAGAAGCTATGAAAGAAGTAAAAATGGTAGTGGAAGGTGTCTATTCTGCGAAAGCAGCACTTAAGCTTGCTCAAAAGTATCAGGTGGAGATGCCCATTATCATGCAGATAAATAAAGTCCTTTTTGAAGGCAAGAGTCCATCGGAAGCTGTAAAGGAACTGATGATAAGGGATAAGAAAATAGAGTCCTCAGATTTAGAATGGAAATAAGTAAAAAAGAATCCAACGTCCGTTGGATTCTTTTTTTAGTTTATACAAAAGGCTGCATATCTTCCGGTATTCCTGCACTTCTGTATTGTTCGTCCATCTGTGTGATGGTTTCCATTTCTATGTCGGTTAAAGTAAAATCGAAGATATCCGCATTGCTGAAAATTCTTTCTTTGTTTGTCGATTTCGGAATTGCGGATACATTTTGCTGGATAATCCAGCGAAGACCTATTTGCGCAGGTGTCTTATCATATTTTGAGGCAATCTGTTTTAAAACGTCACGGTTTAAGTAAGCGCCTCTGGCCAGCGGCGCATAGGCCTGTACGGCAATGTGATGTTCTTTGCAGTAAGCCAATAATTCCGGATGATTAAATAAAGGATGGAACTCAATCTGATTGACGGCTGGTGTAATATCCGATACTTCTTTTAATACTTCCAGATTATGGATGGAAAAATTACTGACGCCGATGGCGCGGGCACGTCCGGAATGATAAATATTTTCCAGTGCTTTCCAAGTGTCTGCATAGCATCCGACTACCGGCCAATGAACCAGATATAAGTCCACATAATCCAGTTGCAGACGTTCCAGACTTCGGTTGAACGAGCCTTCTATATCGCCAAGACGCTGAGCTGTATTCCAGATCTTGGTGGTGATGAATAATTCTTCTCTGGGAACATCAGCGGCTTTGATCCCACGACCTACTCCGTCTTCATTTTGATACTTTGATGCGGTGTCGATCAGACGATATCCGGCATTGATTGCATGTGCGATTGCCGTTTCTACTTCATTTTTGCCAGTTGCTTTATACACACCTAATCCCAATAAAGGCATTTCATTTTGATTATTTAATGTAATGGTTTTGGATTCTAATGACATAGAAGCCTCCTTTATTCACTATTTTATTTACTATACCATGTAAATATGAAATAAGTTCATGTATTTTATTAATTTTGTACTACAGACGTAATAAAATATTAATATATAGACGTATTTTCTCTGTTTTTCGATCCTATGTACAGCGCGTGATCGGGGGCTCCTGTATGTCGGAAAAAAGAGTCGAAACAGAAACTGACACATTGTAGTAAAAAGTATGAGAAAACAAAATTAAAATCTCCTTTTTGTGCTAAAAAACAAGGGAATATTACGGCTTTTGCATATTTGTCATTATGACGAATATGTAAAAAATGGAAACGTATTTTTGTGAAAAAGTGATAAGAATTCCCTTGATAAAAGAAGGGAAAAGAGGTATAATAAATGCAATTGATAATTTATTATCAGGAGTACTTTGTAAACACAGAAAAATCGTCTAAGAAAGGAGATAGTACATGCATTTAATTCAAGATGAGGCCGGCAATCTGGTCAGCCACGGACATGGAGACGAACATTCTCATGAGCATGTACACGCAGATGGATCTGTTCATACTCATACACACAGCCATGAGGCCGGACATGGGCATGAGCACAGCCATGGATGCGGAAGCTGCCAGCATCATGACGGCTGCGACAGTCAGGAATGTAAGAATGAAGTGGTGGCGCTTTTAACATATATGCTTTCGCATAATCAGCACCATGCGGCGGAACTGGATCAGATGGCAGCAAATCTTCGTAAATTGGGGATGGATGACGCAGCGAAATCTATAGAAGACGGCGTATCGGATTTCCAGAAAGGAAATATGCGCTTAAGCCTTGCACTGACATTGGTAAAAGAACATTTGAAGGAGGCGTAAGTTATGTGTTTGGCAACCGTTAAAAAAAGTGATGATACCGTAATCTGTCGAAATATCAGCCGCATTGATGTGGAGGGAGATACACTGATCATCAGAGACATCATGGGAGATGAGATAAAAGTACAGGGTCAGATTCTGATGGTCGATCTTGCTAACAGCCTGGTGAAGATTGAAAGTAATGAGTAATTTGGAATCCTTACGAATGGAAAGCTTATGAATTTAGGATAAAACAGGAGGTGCCCAAAATGGCCCATGTAATTGCTATCGCCGGTAAGGGCGGTGTAGGGAAAACAACATTATGCGGACTTCTGATCCAGTATTTAGGAGAGATCGGAAAAGGTCCCATACTTGCAGTTGATGCAGATGCAAATTCCAATTTAAACGAGGTGTTAGGGGTAGAAGTAGAAGCGACACTGGGTGATATCCGGGAGGAGATCGCGAGAGCGGAAATGTCCGCTGACAATCCAATTCCGGCCGGTGTGTCCAAAGCTGATTATGCAGAGTTTAAGTTTAGTTCCGCATTGATAGAGGACGATGACTTTGACATGTTGGTGATGGGACGGACCCAGGGAAAAGGATGTTATTGTTATGTAAATGGCCTTCTCCAGGCTCAGCTGCAGAAACTGCAGAATGCTTATCCATATATTATAGTGGACAATGAAGCCGGAATGGAGCATATCAGCAGAGGCGTTCTTCCGAGTATGCAGACAGCGATCCTGGTAAGCGACTGTTCCCGCCGCGGGGTGCAGGCTGCCGGCAGAATTGCACAGTTGATCGATGAGTGTGATATGAAGCCGGAAAAAGTAGGCCTGATCGTTAACCGTGCACCGAATGGTCAGCTGAGCGAAGGAACCAAGGAAGAGATCGAAAAACAGGGATTGCACCTGTTGGGCGTTGTTCCTCAGGATGAGAAGGTATATGAGTATGACTGTGACGGCAAGCCGGTTGTAACATTGCCGGAGGATTCCCCAGTAAAAAAAGCGCTTCGTGACATAGTAGAAAAGCTGGAATTGTAATTGAAATTTCCTCTTGTATATACATTAAATATAAATATTTTTTAATTATATATAAGAGGTTTTTTAAGGAAAAGAGTAACCCCTGGGGGAGGATGGACAGCCCCCGAATTAACAAGAGTTTATTTAAAAATGCTCTAAAAGGAGGATATTAATGAGTGAATTCAAATTAACTACTGTAGAAGAATTTGAAGCGGCTACCGCCAGACTTTTGGAAACAGCAGAAAAAGTAGGCGCTGACACCTGGCAGGCACGAGTGAAAAATCAGACGCCTCACTGTAAATTCGGTGAAGAGGGCGTTTGCTGCCGTCTTTGTTCTATGGGTCCATGCCGTATCACCAAAAAGGCACCGAGAGGTATCTGCGGATGTGATGTGCATGGTATCGTAGGAAGAAACTATCTGAACTTTACAGCAGGTGGTTCTGCTACCCATTCCGATCATGGACGTGAGATCTGCCATACCCTGCATCAGACAGCAGAAGACGGAAATTACAAAGTAAAAGATCCTGCAAAACTGATCCGTATTGCCAAAGAATGGGGCATTGAAACAGAAGGAAAAGACATTTATGATCTGGCTCACGAAGTAGCTGAAGTAGCTCTTCTGGAATATGGTAAACCGTTTGGAACACAGCGTTTCATAAAAAGAGCTCCGGAACATACACAGGAGATCTGGGCTCGTGAAGAAATCGAACCACGTGCTATCGACCGTGAGGTTGCAACGGCTTTACATATGACTCATATGGGATGTTCTTCTTTATCTGAAGCACTGATTCGTCAGTCTCTGCGCTGCGGTCTTTCTGATGGATGGGGCGGTTCCATGATGGGAACGGAATTCTCAGATGTTATGTTCGGTACTCCGAAGGAAATGGAAACAGAAGCTAACTTAGGCGTTCTGGTTGCTGAAAATGTAAATATCGTTGTACATGGTCATGATCCGTCTCTGTCTGAGATGATCTGTGAATATGCAGATGACCCGGAGATGATCGCTTATGCAAAAGAAATGGGAGCAAAAGGCATTACCGTATCCGGTGTATGCTGTACATCTAACGAAGTAGCTATGCGTCGCGGTATTCCTATGGCCGGAAACTTCCTGCAGCAGGAAAATGTTGTATTAACGGGTGCCTGCGAGGCAATCGTAGTTGACGTACAGTGTATCTTCCCGGCACTTGGTCCTTTGAGTAAATGTTTCCATACGAAATTTATTACCACATCTCCGATTGCACAGATGCCGGATTCTGATTTTATCCGATTCAATGCAAAGACAGCCGGAGAAAATGCAAAGGCTATCGTAAAATTAGCGATTGAAAACTTTAAAAACCGTAAACCGGAGCTGGTACATATTCCGGATCTGAAACAGAAGGCTGTTGTTGGTTTCTCCTTTGAAGAAATTATTCATAAGCTGGATGGAGTTACCAACTCTTTCGTTGATAAGACAGGAACCACATTACCATTAGTTGATTGTGTGAAATCCGGTGTTCTTCGTGGTGCCGTAGCTATGGTTGGATGTAACAATCCTAAGATCCGTCCTGACGCAGCTCATATCGAACTGATGAAGAAACTGATCGCAAATGATATTATTTTGGTTGTATCCGGATGTTCCGCACAGGCAGCTGCCAGAGCTGGTCTTATGGATAAACGTGCAAAAGATCTTTGCGGCGCAGGACTTAAGAGAGTTTGTGAATTGGTAGATATCCCACCGGTACTTCATATGGGATCTTGTGTAGATATTTCCCGTATGATGGTTCTTGCAGCTGAAATTGCCAAAGATTCCGGATGGAACATTTCCCAGATCCCGCTTGTTGGATGTGCTCCTGAATGGATGTCCGAAAAAGCGGTATCTATTGGTAACTATGTAGTTGCTACAGGTATCGATACCTTCCTTGGTGTTGAACCGTATGCTACAGGTTCCAGTGAAGTTGACGGCCTGTTAAAAGGCGGTCTGCGCGACTGGGTAGAAGCTGCTTATACTGTTGAATCAGACATTGATAAACTGGGCGACATGATGATTGAAGCAATCGAGAATAAGAGAACAGCACTTGGTATCTGATGATAAGTGCTGGAAAGGATGAATAAACATGAAAATTGCAGTGACCGGTAAGGGCGGTGTTGGAAAAACTACTTTTGCAGCAACTTTGGCCCGTCTTTATGCAGATGAAGGAAGAAGCGTGCTGGCAGCAGATGTGGATCCGGATGCCAATCTCGGGCTTGCTCTGGGATTTGACGAAGAGACATTGGATTCTATCGTCCCTATTTCCAGGATGCGAAGACTGGTGGAAGAAAGAACCGGAGCCAGTGCAGACAATAAATTTTACCGTATCAATCCCAAAGTGGATGATATTCCGGATTCCTATGCAAAAACCTGCAACGGTGTGAAACTGCTCGTTTTAGGAACCGTGGAAACCGGCGGCGGCGGATGTGTCTGTCCGGAACATGTAATGCTGAAACGAATTATCAACCATTTGGTTTTAAGAAGCAATGATGTGGTGATCCTGGATATGGAAGCGGGCCTGGAACATCTTGGCCGCGGAACAACATCGGGAATGGATCGTTTTATTGTAGTAATTGAACCAGGCGCGAGAAGCGTTCAGACATATAAAAATGTAAAGCGTCTTGCGGATGACCTGGGAGTTCATCAGGTAAATGTGGTAGCCAATAAGGTAAGAAGCGCGGAGGATGAGGAATATATCCGCAGCAAAATACCGGCGGAAGATTTACTGGGGTTTATTCATTATAACGAAGAAGTGATCGATGCAGATCGTCAGGGCAAGTCCCCGTATGATTTCAGCGAAATTGCAACGAATGAAATAAAGCAAATCAAAGAAAAAATAGATCAATCAATGATCTGAATGGAGGTATGACAGTGTTATTATTTGATATAGTATTTAACGGTAGTGATAAAATGTACAACAGAGCAGTAGCCGATCTGGACGCTGCCATCGCTAAATTTGGCGAAGACAAGGCAGTAGGTTTTCCGGATACCGCTTACAGCCTGGCATGTTACTATGCAGAAACAGGAATAAAGATCAACACTCTTGCAGATATGAAAGAAGCTCTGAAATATATCAAGAGCCAGATGCCAAGAGAAAGACGTCTGGATTCCGGTTTTAAATCTGGTGTTGCAACAGTTCTTGCAGCAGAAATTATTGAAGCATTAAAATATATTGACGGTGCAAATCCATACGAACTTCCATACGAAGGACATTTCTCTGATGCGAAGATTCGTGAACTGGGTGTTCCGCTGGTAACCTTTGATATGCCTGGTGTTGCTGTTATTATCGGCAAGGCTCCAACAACACAGGAAGCAGTAGATCTGGTTAAGAGCTATCAGTCTCAGGGTATCTTCGTAGTTTTAGTTGGTGAAAGCGGCAAGCAGATCGCGGAAGCTGGCTACAAGACAGGTTTCCCTGTACGTGTTGTTCCTATGGGAGATGAAATCTCTGCAGTAGCACATATTGTATCTTTTGCAAACAGAGCAGCTATGATCTTCGGTAATGTAACTCCTGGCGATAAAGAGGCTCTTCAGAAATATACATGGGAAAGAATCCGTGCGGTTGTAAATGCATTTGCTCCACTGGATGATCTGACCGTTGCCTGCGGTGCCGGCGCTATTTACTATGGTTATCCGGTTGTAACAAACGATATGGAATATACACCATCCGTACCAAAGAGCTTAATCAAATTCGAAGATATTTCCAAATGGAATGAAATTTCACGTGAAGCCCGTGGCATCAAGATTAAAATTACCAACATTGATATCCCTGTTGCATTTGCAACTGCTTTTGAAGGTGAGATTATCCGTCGTGGCGACATGCAGGTAGAATTTGATGGTTCCCGTGTAGACTGTTTCGAGCTTGTACAGACGAAGGACGTTTCGGAAGTAGAAGATCATAAGATCGAACTGATCGGACCGGATATTGACGAATTCCCAGTGGGAAGCAAACAGTCTATCGGTTACGTGGTAGAAGTTGCCGGCAAGAACATGAACTCTGACTTTGAGCCGGTATTCGAGCGTAAATTCCACAGCTACATAAACTGTATTGAAGGTGTTATGCATACAGGACAGCGTGATATGATCCGTATCCGTATCAGCAAAGAGGCTTACGAAGCAGGATTTACCGCAAAACATATCGGTGAAGTGCTTTATGCAAAAATCAAGAGCGATTACGATGCTGTTGTTGATAAATGTCAGGTTAAGATTTACACAAACGCAGAAGATTGTACAAAACTTCGTCATGAACTGGCAATTCCGGCATTTGATAAACGTGATGACCGTCTGTCCACTCTGACAGATGAATCTGTAGACGTATACTACAGCTGTATCCTTTGCCAGGCATTTTCTCCATCCCACGTATGTGTGGTTACACCGGAAAGACTTGGTCTGTGTGGTGCCGTTTCATGGTTAGATGCAAAAGCTACCAATGAACTGGATCCAAATGGCCCATGTCAGGTTATCACAAAGGAAAGACTGATCGATGAGAGAACAGGTGCTTATGAAGATGTTAATGAAGCCGTAAAACTGTACTCCATGGGCGCTCTGGAAAAAGTTACTCTGTATTCTATCATGGAAGATCCTATGACATCCTGCGGATGTTTCGAATGTATCTGTGGTATCGAGCCATTCTCCAATGGTGTAATCATTGCTAACCGTGAATATGCAGGTATGACACCACTTGGTATGACCTTCCCGGAACTGGCTTCTATGACAGGCGGTGGTGTGCAGACTCCTGGTTTCATGGGACACGGCAAACACTTCATTGCTTCTAAGAAGTTCATGAAGGCAGAAGGCGGCGTAGAGCGTATTGTATGGATGCCAAAAGAACTGAAGGAAACCGTTGCTGATAAACTGAATGCGACAGCAAAGGAATTATATGGAATTGAAAACTTTACGGATATGATCGGTGATGAGACCGTTGCAGAAGATCCGGAGACATTGCTGGCATTCTTAACAGAAAAAGGTCATCCTGCATTAGGCATGGAACCAATGATGTAATTATTACTGGCTATATAGGTTTTCAGGCATTAGCATCTGCTCGTTGGATGCTAATGCCGTGAAGACTGTTTTTGATGCAAAATCTCATGGAAAACAGTCTGATTTTTTGCGGAAAATACTGTAAATAAAGTCAGGCGTGTAGTATAATAAAAGTATGTTATAAATGTGTGCATTTCCTCGGATTGGCACATGAAAATTATAAGAAGGAGGCTCATTAGAATGCCGTTTAATCACAAACCACAAAAATTCAACGCAGCTATTAATACTGTTGAAATTGGATGCGGAGAAAAAGCAATCAAATTAGGAGGAGAATGTGTATTCCCTCTGTATACTTTTGATGATCCGATTGAAAATGCTCCCAAGGTTGGTATTTTGGTTTCCGACATGGAGGCAGATGTAGTTGAGGCCGCTAAGAAGGCTGAGGCTACAGAAGGTGCGGATTTTATCTGTTTAAGTTTGGAAGGCGGAGATCCAAACGGTGCAGACAAATCAGTCGAAGAATTAGTTGAGGTAGTAAAAGCGGTTGCGGAAGCTGTCACAGCTCCAATCGTAGTGGAAGGTTCTAAAAATGTGGAAAAAGACAGTGCATTATTGCCAAAAGTAGCAGAAGCTTTACAGGGCAAAAACGCTCTGATCATGTCTGCAAGAGAAGAAGATTACAAAACAGTAGGTGCGGCAGTAGGCCTGGCTTATGAACAGAAATTAGGTGCTGAATCTGCAGTAGATATCAACCTTGCAAAACAGTTAAATGTAGTGCTTACACAGTTAGGTGTGAAACCTGCTTCTGTTGTTATGAACGTTGGTACAGCAGCAGCCGGTTACGGTTATGAATATGTAGTTTCTACAATGGACAGAATTAAGGCAGCTGCTTTATCTCAGGGTGATGCTACCCTTCAGATGCCTATCGTAACACCGGTGGCTGGTGATGCATGGTCTGTAAAGGAATCTGTTGCTTCCGAAGAAGACATGCCTGAATGGGGTCCACAGGAAGAAAGAGGAATCGCTATGGAAATCATGACAGCCGCAGCAGATCTTGCATCTGGTTCTAACGCTGTTATCTTAAGACATCCTCAGTCAGTTGCAACCATTTCAAAAATGATTAAAGAATTAATGTAATTGTAGAAATAGGAGGATAAAAGATTATGGCTTTAAATGGTATTCAAATATTTAAAATGACACCAAAAACGAACTGTAAAGAGTGCGGTTGTCCTACATGTATGGCTTTTGCTATGAAAGTTGCTCAGGGTGCTATGGATATTTCCGCTTGTCCGCATATGTCAGAAGAAGCACTGGCTCAGTTATCTGAGGCTACAGCTCCTCCAATGAAGACGGTCAAAGTTGGTGCCGGCGAAAATGAATATACATTAGGCGGAGAAACAGTTCTTTACAGACATGAGAAAACCTTTGTCAGCAGAACACGTTATGCTGTAGAAATCTGCAACTGCATGGATGATGCTGTATTGGAAGAGAAGTTAGCTTCCCTTCAGAAGGTTTCTTACGATCGTATCGGCGAGCATATGCATGTAGAAATGATCTATGTAGACTACTGTGCAGATTCAGGTGTTGATAAATATGTAGCTGTTGTTGAGAAGGCTGCAGCTTTAAACAGAACATTAGTATTAGGCTGTGACGATGTAGAAGCTGCAAAAGCTGCTTTAGCAGTATGCAAAGACAGCAAACCTGTATTAAACGGTGCAAATGCTTCTAACTATGAGGCTATGAATGCCGTTGCTACAGAAGCAGGCGTTGTTCTTGGCGTATCCGGAGCAAATCTGGATGAACTGCATGACACAGTTGCAGCTCTTGAAAAATTAGGCAACAAAAATCTGATGATCGATGCCGGTGTAGCTTCTATCAAAGAAGCATTTGCAAATGCAGTTCAGGTTAGACGTGCTGCTCTTAAAAATGAAGACAGAACATTTGGCTACCCATCTATCGTTAATGTAGCTAAATTAGCTCGCGGCGATAAATATATGCAGCAGGCATTACTGTCCCTGTTTACTGTAAAATATGGTTCTATCGTTGTTTGCGAAGAACTGGGATATGCAGAAGCGCTGCCATTGTTCGGCTTAAGACAGAACGTATTTACAGATCCTCAGAAGCCAATGAAAGTTGAGCCGGGTATTTACCCAATTAACGGTGCGGATGAAAACTCTATCTGCTTAACAACAGTAGACTTTGCTCTTACATACTTTGTTGTTTCCGGTGAGTTAGAGCGTTCCGGTGTTCCTTGTAATCTGTTGATCAGCGATGCAGGCGGATTATCTGTATTAACAGCCTGGGCTGCCGGCAAATTATCTTCTACATCCGTAGCTAAGTTTATCGCTGAGCAGGTTGAAGATAAGATTGCATGCAGAAAACTGGTAATTCCAGGTAAAGTTGCTGTATTAAAGGGTGATATCGAAGCAAAATTACCAGGATGGGAGATCATTGTTGGTCCGCGTGAAGCTGTAGAATTAGTAAAATTCTTAAAAGATATGAATGCATAATTTCCGTCTGATAAAGACGTAAAGGAAAAACTAATAGAGGGCAGCACCAGTTCCAGTGACTGCCCTTTTTATAAAATAATGTATAAAGGAGAACGAATATGGCAAAATTTGTAACAATCGGTGAAAGAATTCATTGTATCTCACCTGCAATTCGTGAAGCTATGGCAACAAGAAATCCAGAAGCTATCTTAAAAAGAGCAAAAGAACAGCTGGATGCTGGTGCTACATACCTTGACGTAAATATCGGACCTGCTGAAAACGATGGACCGGAATTAATGCAGTGGGCAGTTCAGTTACTGCAGGAAAATTTTGACAATGTTCCTCTGGCACTGGATACAGCGAATAAAGCTGCTATCGAAGCCGGTATTGCTGTATATAACAGAGCAAAAGGAAAACCAATCGTTAACTCTGCAGATGCTGGTGACAGAATCAGCTATATTGATCTGGCAGCAGCTAATGATGCTATCGTTGTTGCTCTTTGCTCCAACGGACCAATTGCAGCAGATAATGATGAGCGTATGGTACATTGCCAGAATATGTTAGAGCATGGTTTAATGTTAGGCATGGAAGCAACAGACTTATGGTTTGATCCATTATTTATCGTAGTAAAAGGTATGCAGGACAAACAGATGGAAGTTCTGGAAGCAATTAAAATGTTCAGCGACATGGGTCTGAATTCTACCGGTGGTCTTTCCAATAACTCCAACGGTATGCCGAAAAACATCAGACCGATCATGGACTCTGCTTTGGTAGCTATGTGTATGATGCAGGGCTTAACATCTGCTATTGTAAATCCATGTGATTTACGTTTAATGGAAACAATTAAATCTTGTGATGTATTCAAAAACAATACATTATATGCAGATTCTTATCTGGAACTGTAAACAGCCGGTAAGAGATAAGTATTGAAATCGGGTACGCTCCGGCATTGCCGCCGGAGCGTATTTTTAAAACTACGAATATAAGAAGAGAAAGGGAAAATCTATGTATCGAGTGACTTTTAGGTTTGCGGATCGTGATGACGTCACAACCTTTGCTACAGAGGGAGAAAATTTATTGGAAGTAGCGAGAAAAGCCAATGTAGCAATAGATGCTCCTTGTTCTGGTAATGTTTCCTGTGGTAAGTGCAGAGTAAAGTTAGTAGATGGAGAAGTAGACTCCAAAAAATCAAGCCATATCTCGGATGAAGAATATGCACAGGGATGGAGACTTGCCTGCGCAAGTAAGATCATTGGTGAAGTGGCGGTAGAAGTACCGGACATTGCTTCTGCTTACAGAAGCAGAATGAAGGTTGCAGATTTAAGTTCGAAAGATGAGATTGCTATTTTTGAACATGCTAAAGCGGATATCGAGAATGCAGGAATCTCTATGAAAAATGATCTGCAGGTGATCACAGTAGCGATGGCAGAACCGACATTAGATGATACAATGCCGGATAATGAAAGATTCAGCCGTGCTGTGAAAAAAGCAACCGGCATGCAAAAAGTACGCGTGCCTTATACTGTGTTGAAAAAAATGGCAGGGACTTTTCGCTCCAGTGATTTTGAAGTACAGGCAGTCATTGGGCGGCATAACGAAGCTGTCTTTGTATATGATATATTCCCCAAGGATACGGAGGTATTTGTTGGGGGGCTGGCCGTGGATATTGGTACTACCACCGTATCGGCGATTATTGTTAACATGTTAACCGGTGAGATTGTGGGGAAAGGTTCCGCCGGCAACGGTCAGATCCGTTATGGAGCGGATGTGATCAACCGTATTATTGAATCCATGAAGCCGGGAGGCGCTGATAAGCTTCAGAGCGCAATTATTGATGAGACTTTGAATCCATTAATTCAGCAGATGTGTCATGCCAATAAAATCAATCCGATGAATATTTATCGTATGTGCGTTGCCGCGAATACGACCATGAATCATCTTCTGGCAGGAATGGAAGGGGATCCGATTCGTATGGAACCCTATATTCCAACCTTCTTTAAAACGAATTCTTTATATGCCTCCGATATTGCGATCCGAATTCATCCGGATGCACATATTATCATTGCTCCTAACATCGGAAGTTACGTAGGCGGTGATATTACTGCAGGTACCTTAGTCAGTATGCTCTGGAATCGCCCGGAATTCTCTTTATTTATTGACCTGGGCACCAATGGGGAATTGGTATTTGGTAATTCTGAATTTCTGATGAGCTGTGCTTGTTCTGCGGGACCGGCTTTTGAGGGCGGCGATATCAGCTGCGGCATGCGTGCCATGGACGGTGCGATTGAAGCCTGTGTCATTGACAAAGAAACGATGGAACCTTCCTTCGAAATTATCGGTGATGAGGATGAGAAGCCCATCGGACTTTGCGGATCCGGTATTATTGATGTGATCTGTGAATTATTTAAGACGGGAATCATTAATCCAAAAGGTAAATTTGTCCGTGAGGGACGCCGTGTTCGCCATGACAAGTACGGTACAGGAAGCTATGTTCTGGCATTTCAGGAAGAGGCAGCATCTGTGAAGGATATTGAAATCACAGAAACAGATATTGATAACTTTATCCGTGCAAAAGGCGCTATTTTTTCAGCAATTCAGACGATGCTGAATTCTTTGGACTTTGATATCAGTATGATTGACGACGTATATGTAGCCGGTGGAATCGGAAGCGGGATTAATATGAAAAACGCTGTCGGAATTGGTATGTTCCCGGATATTCCTCTTGAAAAATTCCATTATATCGGCAATTCTTCCCTTACCGGAGCCTATAATATGCTGTTATCCAAAGAAGCAGAAAAGAAATGCTATCAATTGGCATCCAATATGACATATCTGGAATTAAGTGCAGTTCCCACCTATATGGATGAGTTTGTTGCGGCATGCTTTATTCCGCATACGGATACTACATTGTTTCCATCAGTAATGACTGAATAGAGGAGTACAAAGATACTATGGAGTTTAATTATGCAAAGGACAGCAAAGAACAGCGTCCGTATGAACATTATATGGAAAGATATGGACAAATGGACCCATTGGAGATTGCAAAACGTACTGAATTGTCGTACAATATAGACAAGAAAACATTCACAGTTCGTTTAATGGGATGTACCTACGAAGTTTCTTATCCAGAGTATGAAATACACCATATAGATGATTCCGTTGGCATTTATCCATTAGAAACAGATATGAATGCGAAAATCCTGATTTTACGCTATCTGACAGACGGTAAGGCGTCTCCCTGGAGCGGAGAATTTGTTACTTATCGTGATGTCCCTTGGGGTGAAGTATATTTTCGTCAGTTTCAGGGAAGATGCCTGTTCCGTCTTGCGTTTGGATACGGAAACAAGCTGAGTAAATTTCAGGAACTCATGGATCGTCTCGGTGCAGACAAGATTGAATCCGGAGATGCGGGATATCAATTTGAGTTTATAAACGGACTGTATGTACGTTTTCTGTTATGGGAAGGTGATGATGAATTCCCACCATCTTCGCAAATTCTTTTTTCTGATAATTTTCCAGTTGCCTTTTCCGCCGAAGATTTGGCTGTAATGGGGGATATTTCTATCGGCTTGCTTAAGACGCTGGAAAAGCAGATGGCCTGATTTAAAATCAGGTATTTAAGATGAATGGCAATAGTAGAGTAAGTATTGCGCGTAAAGTGTCATGGGATGGGAAGTTGCCTGTGAACGAAGGAAGGATGCAATAAACTTCCACGATGTAATGCTGCGTCCGCTACTACATTAAAGTGGTACAAACACTCCTCTTTGGTGTAGTCATCTGCTATACCATATAAATGGCATTAAGCCCCAAAAAGGAGGAAACTTGTATCATGAAAAAACTAAATAGCAGAGTTCTAGCGTTCTCTGGGGTACTCATTGCGATGAGCATTGTGCTAGCGCGTGTGGTAGCGATTCCTATTGGAAACACACTGCGTCTCACCGTTAGTTCAACGCCTATTTACCTTGCCGGCCTATGGTTTGGTCCGGCTATTGGTGGTATTTGCGGAGGGGTATCCGACATTTTAGGCTGTATTTTATCCGGTTATGCACCGAATCCGCTTATTCTGGTATCATCGGTGTTATGTGGTGTACTGCCTGGATTATTTAAGAAAACATTGCTGAAGAAAGTGGATCTGTGGCGTGTGATCGTGGTAGTGGGCATACACGGTCTTGTGGGATCTTTAGGATTTACCACATTGGGGCTTCATCTCTATTATGGAACACCATGGGTGGTTTTATATACCACACGTCCAGTACAGACATTGCTTTTGACAGCAGTCAATTCCGTTCTGGTATACTTCTTATATAAGAGTCCATTGACCAGTACGGTAACCAGAAGTGTTGGGGTATTGGGGAATGCCCGGGAAATGACACACAACTCATGAAAATAAACGGTAAGCCGTTTGTTTTATAGAAAAGGAGGAAATACATATGGGATTCAAAACAGATATCGAAATTGCACAGGAATGTACCATGGAGCCAATCGTTAAGATTGCAGACAAAGCAGGAATTGAAGAGAAATATTTGGAACAGTATGGTAAGTACAAAGCCAAAATTGACTACAATTTACTGAAAGAAAATGATGCTCCGAATGGTAAGTTAATTCTGGTAACAGCAATTAACCCAACCCCAGCTGGTGAAGGTAAAACCACTACTACAGTAGGGTTAGCGGACGGCCTGCAGCAGTTGGGTAAAAAGGTTATGGTAGCGTTGCGTGAGCCATCTTTGGGACCGGTGTTTGGAGTAAAAGGCGGCGCAGCAGGCGGCGGATACGCACAGGTAGTGCCGATGGAAGATATTAATCTTCATTTTACCGGCGACTTTCACGCAATCGGTGCAGCGAACAACTTGCTGGCAGCCATGATTGATAACCATATTTATCAGGGTAATGAATTAAATATCGATCCAAGAAAGATCACTTGGAGACGATGTGTAGATATGAATGACCGTCAGCTTCGAAACATCGTAAATGGATTGGGCGGAAAAGCAAACGGATCTCCAAGAGAAGATGGCTATGATATCACCGTAGCATCTGAGATTATGGCAGTTCTGTGTCTGTCCAATGACATTACAGATTTGAAAGAACGTCTGTCCAGACTGATCATCGGTTATACCTATGGAAAAGCATCTGAGCAGAAACCGGTAACAGCAGGTGATCTGAAAGCAGAGGGCGCTATGTGTGCACTGTTAAAAGATGCCCTGAAACCAAACCTGGTTCAGACCTTAGAGCATGTGCCTGCTATTGTTCACGGCGGACCATTTGCAAACATTGCTCATGGATGCAACTCTGTTATCGCAACCAAGATGGCTCTGAAATTAGGCGATTATGCTGTCACAGAAGCCGGATTCGGTGCTGACTTAGGAGCAGAAAAATTCCTGGATATCAAGTGCCGTATGGCTGGTCTGAAACCGGATGCTGTTGTAATCGTAGCAACGGTACGTGCCCTGAAACATCACGGCGGCGTTGCAAAGGCAGACTTGAATAACGAAAATCTGGAAGCACTGGAAAAAGGTCTTCCAAACTTATTGAAACATGTGGACAATATCAAGAATGTATATCATCTTCCATGTGTGGTTGCTATCAATGCCTTCCCAACCGATACAAAAGCTGAATTAGATCTGGTAGAAGCAAAATGCAAAGAACTGGGTGTAAATGTAGCTCTGTCTGAAGTATGGGCAAAAGGCGGAGAAGGCGGTATTGCCCTGGCTCAGGAAGTCATCCGTCTGTGTGAAGAACCAAATGATTTCACCTATTCTTATGAATTAGACGGAAGCATTGAAGATAAACTGAATCAGATCGTACGTAAAGTATATGGCGGCAATGGTGTTGTTCTGACAGCAAATGCACAGAAACAGGCGAAACAACTGGAAGCGATGGGATTTGGCAACTGTCCGATCTGTATGGCGAAGACACAGTACAGTTTAACGGACGATCAGACGAAACTGGGTGCACCAAAAGATTTCGATATTACTGTTCGTAATCTGAAGATTTCTGCAGGTGCGGGCTTTATCGTAGCTTTGACAGGCGAAATTATGACGATGCCTGGTCTGCCAAAAGCACCGGCTGCACAAAAAATCGATGTAGATGAAACTGGTAAGATTTCAGGATTATTCTAATTAATGATCCGTAAGCATTTTTGGCGCCCTGATCTATTTGATAAAGCACGGGAACGTCTTTACAGGCGTTCCTGTCTTTTAAAAATAATTAATGATTGCATGAAAGGGAGAGAAGAATGGGATTTTCTACAGTACCATGTAAGGAATTTGTAGAAGTACTGGCATCCAAAGCACCGGTACCGGGCGGTGGTGGTGCATCGGCTATGGTAGGTGCTATTGGCACTGCATTAGGCAATATGGTGGGAAGCCTTACCGTAGGCAAGAAAAAGTATGCAGATGTGGAAGAAGAAATGTATGCATTAAAAGAAAAATGCGACCGGCTGCAGAAAGAATTTCTCACTTTGGTTGAGCGGGATGCCGAAGTATTTGAACCGTTGGCAAAAGCTTATGGGATGCCAAGAGAAACAGAGGAAGAAAAGGCAGAAAAAGCCAGAGTAATGGAAATTGTGTTAAAAGAGGCGTGCTCTGTACCAATGGAAATTATGGAAAAATGCTGTGAAGCCATCGATGTTATCGAAGAATTTGCAGCAAAAGGTTCCTCACTGGCAATCAGTGATGCCGGGGTAGGTGCTGCATTTTGTAAAGCCGCATTAAAAGGTGCAAGTTTAAATGTATATATTAATACAAAATCTATGAAAAACAGAGAATATGCAGAGGAACTGAACCAAAAAGCGGATGCAATGCTGGCAGAATATCCTGCAAAAGCAGATGCGATTTTTGAAAGCGTATTAGGAAAGTTGAAGTAAAAGTAAAGGGGAAAAACATGTCAAAACAGTTATTAGGAAAAGAAGTTACTGCTGCATTAAATGAGAGAATTAAAGCAGATGTAGCAGAATTAGAGGGCAAAGGCGTAAAACCAACGCTGTGTATTATTCGTGTAGGCGAAAACGAAAGCGATATCTCTTATGAAAGAGGAGCAACAAAACGTTGTGAAACTTTAGGCGTAGCATGTGAAAAAATCTTACTTCCTGCTGACATTACGCAGGAAGAGTTACTGGCTACCATTGATAAAGTAAACAAAGATGACCATATTCATGGAGTGTTATTATTCCGTCCACTGCCAAAACATTTAAATCAGGCAGTGATTGAAAATGCTCTGGATCCGGCAAAAGATGTTGACTGTATGACAGACGGTTCTATGTCTGGTGTGTTCACTGGCAAGAACGTTGGTTTCCCTCCATGTACACCACAGGCATGTATGGAAATCTTAGATCATTATGGAATTGATTGTACGGGCAAAAAGGCAGTAGTTGTGGGAAGAAGTCTGGTAGTAGGCAAACCGGCAGCTATGATGTTGGTTAAGAAAAATGCAACGGTTACCATGTGTCATACGAAAACGGTAGATATGCCGTCCGTAGTGAGAGAAGCAGATATCGTAATTGTAGCAGCAGGCCGCGCAGGTGTTGTGGATGATACTTATCTGTCTGCCGGTCAGATCGTGATCGACGTAGGTATCAATGTGAATGCGGAAGGAAAGCTTTGCGGAGATGTTGACTATGCAAAAGCAGAACCGATTGTAGAAGCAATCACACCGGTACCGGGTGGAGTAGGAAGCGTTACTACTTCCGTATTAGTCGGACATGTAGTAGAAGCTGCTAAGAGAACATTAGCATAAGAAATGTAAATTAGAAAAGCTGTCGTACGAAGGTATGGCAGCTTTTTGGCGTCCTATGCAGGGAAAAAATTAACGAATAAACTCCGTCATATTCTTGCGATACCACAGAGGAAGCATATTTCTCTGACACCGGTCATTCTTTCTCTCTTTTATCCCGATTGTCTGGAAAAATCCTTTCCAGAGATCGATATAAGGATCCGGAAGATTCATGGCTTCTTCTATATACTGTATTTCTTCTGATGAAAGCGGTGTCAGATAATAGGCACAATCTTTCGGATGAACAATCGCCTGCTGTCGTATGGCATCCATAATTAACCAGTTCTCTGAAGGCATCCGATCTGCAAAGTGAGGGGCTATTAAAGTAAGTACGTGACATTTGGGCTCTATTTTGGCCAGAAGAACGGTATTCTGTACATCTGAAAAGCGAATGAATTCTTTAAAATAGTGTGCTTCGTTGAATACCTTTCTTTGTAATTCAAATAATGGCATTACCAGAGGATGCTGTATTTGATCGGTAATATGTTTCCCATAGGAAAAGCCAAGCAGGAGAAAACGATATATGATGTCTACTTTTTCCGGGGATGGAGACAGGGAAGCTGCATAAATCATAGAATACGCTTTCCAGGAAATTTTGTTTTGAATGGAACGGATTACCTTCTGTGCCTTATGGACATCACTGGAAATATGGCGGTATTCACAAAACAATTCCAAATTCCCTTCATGAGCAATTTCTAATCGGATATTTGCGTGTCCGAGATGAGAATCCCATGCGTCGTAAATACAAGTCATCATGGACTCAAATGTATCGTTACAGGTAAAGATAGTCATAAGTCATTCTCCTGATCAAAATGGAAAGTTCCCAGCCGTTACAGCTGCCCCAGAAGACTTTTAGCAGAATCTTCTCTGGTTGGGGGAACGGTAAGGTGCATATCATCAAAAAGTGACATTTGCCGGTAGGTTTGCGGATGTTCTATTTCCCAGGCGGTGCGCGAATCCTCCCCGGTCAACTGACGGGTCAGAAAATCTTCATCAATGCGGATATGATACATCATTTTTCCACTGCAGGTAATGAAGTATTTGGCACGTTTTAAAACCACACCGATTTTCTTTAGATCCTGAAAGTCCAGCCGGGTTTGCTTTCTTGCCTGGAGGATGCGGGGAACGGATTTGATACCGATGCCTGGCACGCGAAGTAATTCTGCAGAAGTAGCAGTATTGATTTCTACCGGGAATAAGTCCAGATGGCGCAGTGCCCAATCACATTTAGGATCCAGAAGAATATTGAAATTCGGTTTTTGCGGACTTAATAGTTCTTCCGCATGGAATCCGTAAAAGCGAAGGAGCCAGTCCGCCTGATAGAGACGGTGCTCCCGCAGCAAAGGAGGGGGTGTACCCAGTGCGGGTAGACAGGATTCTTCATTTAAAGGAATGTATGCGGAAAAGAATACTCTTTTTAAATCATAGTGTTGATATAATTTTTGCGTGGCTGTTAAAAGCTGATAATCGTTTTCCGGTGATGCGCCTATGATCATCTGCGTACTTTGACCGGCAGGCACAAAGGGTTCGGATTCTGTCTGCAAAGAAAGAGAAGCGGACTGTCTGGGAGATAATAGCCTGCGTTCTTCCAAAGAGGCATAGGGATTACTGTCAAAAATAGTTCCTGTCAGAGTACGGTTGATAGAGTGACGCTCAAGAGCAGGTGCTTTTCCTGTCTGAAGTCGATATTCTGCAATACCGTCCCGAATCTGTTCCATTGGTTTTAAGATATTTTTGTATGTTTTATTAGGAGCCAGTTTTTCCAGACTTTGTGCGGTGGGTAATTCCAGATTCACACTCATACGGTCAGTAAGATATCCGATTTTGTTTAGAAGTTCTGCAGGGGCGCCGGGAATTGCTTTCACGTGAATATATCCATGAAAGCAATAGCGGGTACGGAGCAAAAGCAATGTCTGGTACATTAATTCCATCGTGTAGGTGGGATTTTTGCATACAGCAGAACTTAAAAACAAACCTTCTATATAGTTTCTTCGATAAAACTCGATAACCAGGCGGCAGACCTCATCCGGTGTAAAGGTGGTGCGGATCTGTTCATTGCTGGAACGGCTCAGACAATACTTACAGTCATAAATACAGTCATTGCTCATCAGTATCTTCAGCAGGGAAATACAGCGTCCATCGGATGCAAAACTATGGCAGATGCCGGAGGCACAGGAATTGCCAAGTTTTCCTTTTTCTCCCCTGCGGTCTATGCCGCTGGAAGTGCAGGCTACGTCGTATTTGGCAGCGTCTGCCAGTATATTTAATTTTTCCTGAAGTGTAAGACTGGTCATAATTTCCATACAAATACCCCTTAAAGCAAACAAATGTTCTATATATAACAGTATAGCATATCCATGAAGAAAATGCAAGAAAAAATCGAACATATATTCGAAAACATAAACAGAAGATTTCGTGCATATATATTATCAGTAAAATAAGGGGGTATTGTGATGGAGACGTTCAATGTGTATAAAGATATACAAGCCCGTACACGAGGTGAGATTTACATAGGTGTTGTCGGACCGGTGAGAACAGGAAAATCCACGTTTGTCCGTCGTTTTATGGAAATAGCAGGTCTGCCTAACATGGAGGAGGAAAAACGTGCAGAAGTTCGGGATCAGCTTCCTTTAAGCGGTTCCGGAAAACTGATTACTACGGTAGAGCCTAAATTTATTCCAAAAGAAGGAGCGCAGATTCATCTGGGAGAGGATATGACCGCCAAAATCCGTCTGATCGATTGTGTGGGTTATATGGTTCCGGAAGCAGCCGGAAATATGGAAAATGATAAGGAAAGAATGGTAAAAACGCCCTGGTTTTCTTATGAAATTCCTTTTCATCAGGCGGCAGAAATCGGAACACAAAAAGTAATTCAGGAACATTCCAGTATTGGTCTGGTGGTTACCTGTGATGGCTCTTTTGGAGAGATTCCGAGAAAGAATTACATAGAAAGTGAAGAAAAGACGGTATCTGAATTGAAAAAACAGGGAAAGCCATTTTTAATCCTGATTAATTCGCAGAAACCCTATAAAGAAGAAACTCTGCAGTTGGTGGAAGAATTGCAGAATAAGTATCAGACTACGGCTATGGCTGTGAATTGTGAACAGCTGCGAAAAGATGATATTATACATATATTAGAAAGAATATTGTATGAATTTCCTGTCGTACAGATGGAATTTTATATTCCGAAATGGGTAGAGATGCTGCCTGTGAATCACTATCTGAAAGGCAGCATCATTACCTGTATTCGCGAGTTACTGGGAAAAATAAGATACGTAAAGGATATTACGAAAGAATCCATACAGATAGCGTGTCCTTATGTAAAGAACACGGTTCTGGATCACCTGGATCTGGCTACCGGAAAAGTAAAAGTGCGTATGGAAATGGACGATGCTTATTATTACGAGATTCTAAGTGAAATGACGGGAGTTCCTATCAAAGATGAATACCAATTAATCCATACGATGAAAGAAATGGCATCTATGAGAGAAGAATACCAAAAAGTACAAAATGCCATTGCTTCTGTGAGAGGAAAAGGATATGGGGTGGTCACACCGGATAAAGAAGAAATCACGCTGGAAGAGCCGGTAGTGATAAAACAGGGAAGCAAGTATGGTGTGAAGATTAAAGCGCTCAGTCCTTCGATTCATATGATCAGAGCCAATATTGAAACTGAGATTGCACCTATTGTGGGAAATGAAGAGCAGGCCAAAGATCTGATCGAATATATCAAATCCGGTCCGTCCAGGCAGGAAAATATCTGGGAGACCAATATTTTTGGCAAATCAATCGAACAGTTAGTAGAAGACGGCATTCACACAAAACTGGTACAGATCAGTGATGAAAGTCAGATGAAATTACAGGATACGATGCAGAAGATCGTAAACGATTCCAGAGGCGGAATGGTCTGTATTATTATATAAAGGGACATTCATGAGTTGTTGCAGAGACAGAGTGATTTGCCGGTGCAGCAGCTCATATTTTTGTCAAAATCACTACTGGTTATATGGGTATTTGACTTTTTCTCTGTAAAACTATATAATAATATCGCAAAAATAAATTGTTTCAGTAAAGGAGAATTATGAGAAAACGTATGATACATAGCATTCTGTCATTGGTACTGTGTGTGAATTTACTGGTACCTTCTGTTGTATCTGCAGCAGAGACAGAAGGACAAGTTGAGATTGATGTACAGGAAGAACAAAAGGAACAGGAACAAGACTATGGAATCGGTACAGAAAGCTGGCAGATAACCAATGGCCGCTGGTGGTACCAGAACGGAGATGGAAGCTATCCTACATCTCAGTTAAAGAAGATCGATGGAAGCTGGTATTGCTTTGACGGGGCCGGCTGGATGGTGACCGGCTGGTACCAGCTGAAGAATAAATGGCATTATTTTTACGAAAGCGGTGCCATAGCCTCTTCTACATGGATCGGAGATTATTACATATTGTCAAATGGAGACATGGCAGTCAGCCAGTGGATCGGTGAGTATTATGTGGGATCTGACGGAAAGTGGATTCCCGGCAAGCAGAAAGTGACAGAAGGCTGGCAGCAGACCAATGGCCGCTGGTGGTATCAAAATGCAGACGGCAGCTATCCTGTATCTCAGCTGAAATTGATTAACGGCAGCTGGTATTGTTTTGATGCAGCAGGCTGGATGGTGACCGGCTGGTACAAGCTGGGAAGTGACTGGTACTATTTGCAGGGCAGCGGAGCTATGGCTTCCGCCACCTGGATCGGCGATTATTATGTACAGTCGAATGGAAAGATGGCAGTGAATCAGTGGATCGGCGACTATTATGTGGGAACTGACGGAAAGTGGATTCCTGATTACAAAGAGAATAATACAACCGGAAAAGTATACAGTAAGCCGCAGAATGCCCAGGATTTAGAGAAAAAAGGCGATTGGCAGCTGACTGGCGGAAGATGGTGGTTCAAATTCACAGACGGAACCTATCCGGCAGGCGGCTGGATAAAGATTAAGGATGACTGCTACTATTTTGATAAAGAGGGCTGGATGCTGGAAGACCAGTGGATTGATGACTATTATGTAAATTCCGCTGGAAAATGGAATTATGTAAGAGTAAAGGATTCTAACGGAAAAACTTATACCTGTGAAAAACAGTATATTACAGATCCCCAGGTAAGTGATCTTGAATTTTGGACAGCCATTGTCTATGCAGAGGCAGGGGATCAGGGATTGGCAGGAATGTCAGCGGTAACCATGAGTATTCTGAACCGAATGCACTCAAAAAGCTACCCTAATGATCTTCGCACAGTAGTATATCAGAGAAGTCAGTATCAGCCGGCAAGAACCGGAACATTGACCAGATTTTTAAAGAATGGAAATGCAGCAATTGCTTCCACTTATAGAAATAATACAAGAGTCGCTGTGCAGAATGCATTAAATACTTATCAAAAATATCTGGCAGGTACGGGAACCCGTCAGATCGCAGGTATTACACTTCCGGAAGGTCAGGAATTTGACTATTGTTATTTTATGACACCCGCTGCGTTCAGAGGTCTGAATCTGGATGAAGCTGGATGTGATGCATTATATGTACCAAAGCAGGGAGATGCGAATCTGGATCACGGACATGTCTTCTTCCGTAAATGGGTGCAGCAATCATAGCAAATCGAATGCAAGAGAAAGGAGTCTGCTGTCACAGGATAGCAGATTCTTTTACATATAAAAGTATAGTGTCAAAAATGATTGTGTTCTGAAAAAGGAGAACGCCATGAATATAGCAGTTATTAGTTTTAGCCCGTCCGGTTACCATACAGGAGAAGTTGTACATCAGAAACTGTCTGAAGCGGGATATGAGGTGCACACATATACGAAAAGTAAGTATACCCGCAAGGTTTTGGATGAATCCCAGCTGGATGAAGAACAGAATTCCATACGGAATGTAAAACAGTTTGCAAAACCTGTGGATACTTCTCTGCGGACCTGGGCCAGTGATCAGTTTCAGAGAGCCGATGCTTTGATTATTATTGGCTCCTGTGGAATTGCGGTACGGAGTATCGCACCATTTATTAAAGATAAAAAGCTGGATCCGGCGGTTGTTGTGCTGGATGAACAGGGAAAGTATGCGATTCCTTTACTTTCCGGACATATAGGAGGAGCCAATGAGCTGGCAAATGAATTGGCAGGCATGATCGATGCGATGCCGATCGTTACTTCCGCTGTTGATTTGCAGGAAAAATTTACAGTAGATGCGTTCAGCAAAAAAAATGGTTTCTTTGTGTCTGACATGGTATTTGCAAAGGAGATATCAGCGGCTGTTTTAGCTGGTGACGAGGTGGGATTTTATAGTGAATATCCATGGATCGGCAATGTAACGGAAGGGCTGAAACTCTGGGACGAAACCGATGAGCAGAAGCCGGAGCTGGGCATTTATATAGGCCATAGTTATATGAAACATCCGTTTGTACATACCTTATATTTAATCCCAAGGGTGGTCGTTATGGGAATTGACTGCAGGCCTGGAACAGAAAAAGACAGGATTGAGCAGGCCATCCATAGTGTTTGTGATGAGGAACTGATTCCTTCTGTTGCTATGGCAAACGTTGTCAGCATTCATGAACGCAGAGAAGAACGGGGTATTCGGGAATATTGTGAAGAAAGAAATATTCCGTTTACGACCTATTCGGCAGAAGAATTAAATGAGGTCAAGGGAAGCTTTTCTGTTGTGGAATGTGAACAGTCCGTTGCAGGAGTTGACAATATCTGTGAGAGAAGTGCGCTGCTGGGAAGTAACTTTGGAAGGATTCTCCGCAGAAAATATGAGAAAGACGGGATTACCATAGCATTAACCCTAAAAAAATGGAATGTAGAATTTGAGTAACTTAAGAATCAACGATATAAGGAGTTATAAGATGATCTTAGTAATAGGCGGAGCTTTTCAGGGAAAAAAAGAATATACAAAGCAGCAGTTTGGCATTTCAGATACCGATATCACAGATGGTGCCACCTGTGAATTGGATGCAGTATACCACGCAGTTTGTGTCAGCCACTTTCATGAATGGATAAAACGAATGATCGCGCAGGGCAGCGAATCGGTTCCATTAGCAGAAAAGCTGTGGCAGACGAATCCGGATGTGATTCTTATCAGCAATGAACTGGGATACGGCGTAGTGCCGGTGGATGCGTTTGACAGAGAATACAGAGAAGCCACCGGACGTATCTGTACCTGGCTCGCATCGCGGGCGAAAGAAGTGCACCGGGTTGTATGCGGAATTGGGACGGTGATCAAACATGATTAAGCTATATCTGATCCGTCATTCCAAAACTTATGGGAATACCCTGGGACGCTATATCGGAAGACAAACCGATGAGCCTCTTTGCGAAGAGGGAATACAGCTGCTGAATATCCGGCAGTATCCGGAGGTACAGCAGGTTTTTGTAAGCCCCATGCTGCGATGCCTGCAAACGGCAAAGCATATTTATCCGGATAAACCCTCACAGATCGTGGATGAGCTGGCGGAATGTGATTTTGGAGCTTTCGAAAATAAGAATTACAAAGAACTGGAGGGTGATGTTCGATACCAGGAATGGATCGACAGCAATGGAGAGCTGCCATTTCCGGAAGGGGAAAGCAGGACGGAATTTATGCAGAGAAGTCTGAAAGGTTTTCGTTGGTGTGTGGAACACTGTATCAGCACTCACATAGATGCGGCGGCTTTGGTGGTTCATGGAGGTACGATCATGAGTATCCTGGACGCCATGGCCAATCCCCACGAGGAGTATTATCATTGGCAGGCAAAAAATGCCTGTGGATATGAGATTACAGTGGATGAATCCCTCTGGAAACAGGGAACAGAACAGGTAACTGTGATAAAAAAGATAGAATGAACGGATAGATCAGAAAATGACAGAGAAAAAAGGACGGGTTATTCTTCCGTCCTTTTGTTTGTTCTACACATGGCTTCCGGGGTGTACCGGAAACATATTATTATTTAATTTAACCAATATTCGATATACCGGTTGGAAAAGGATAAAGGTTAAAACTGCATTTCCTGCACAATGCACGATATCCATAGGAATACCGGAGACCCAATAGGCAGCGCCTGCACCAATACCGCCGATAAAAAAGTAGGGGATGGAGCAGAGTAAACCAAAGATAAGTCCGTAAAATCCACTGATCACAGCCCATAGGATAACAGAAGAATTTTTTCGGAAAACCATCGTAATAATGGCCAGTATTGTCCAGATATACAGATAATTGATCCACCAGATGCCGAAACCATAAATAATGCCTTCTAACAGGGCGAAAGTGTAGATAATATAAAATACTTTTTTATCAAATACCAGGGTATAGATAATGATTAAAGTGGTCACAACTTCGATATTTGGTAAAAACGACAATGCAACCTGCAACAGTATAAGAACTGCACTTAATAGCCCGGTGAGAATGATTCGGCGAGTATTCATGAAAATCTCCTTTTTCAGAATAGTATTGTCGGATATTCATACGGTTTAATAGCCGACGGTTAATGTGATCTCAAAATGATCCTGATCCGCGATTGGGGTTTCGTCAGCAGACGTATTTACCTGCTCTCCGCCTTTGGTAATACACCACCATTCCTGGTTGGATTCATCGGCGGTTTCTCCGTCAGCGGCAGTGATATAAAGTCCATAAGGACCATCTTCTCCTTCTACGATCTCTTCTGTTTTCAGCACTTCCCCTAAATATTCAGCAGAGGTGCTGCAGACAAACTCTTTTGAAGAACTATCTTTATGGATCACTTCTATGGTGATAGATTTATTACCCTGTTGTGTTCCGGGTTTCGTGAGAAAATAAATGGCTCCCAGTACCAGTATCACCGCTACCAGACAAACTGTGGCAATGATTGTTTTTTGATTTTTTTTCATAATAAACTCCTTTTTTTGTTATTCAATCGTAACGTACATATTGTAATCCTATCAGGAGGGGTTTGTCAAATACAGGAATGAAAGTGGGCGACAGAATTGCCTTTTCCTTTTGAAAGCCGTGTGATATGATGGAACAAGCAGCCGGGAAATAGAATGATGTACTGATTTTAAACAGGAGGAAACATGCAGGAAAAAGTCTTTATGTTAGGTATGATAGTTTTGTTTTTTATCATTCTGTTCGTTTGTATCTTACAAAATAACAGAAAGAATAAAAGACTGCTGGAGGAGAAACTCCGAAGAGATTGGGGCCATTTGGCACCGGAAATGGATCCCGGCCGTATGGAGGGAATACGGCACTATCACATGCGAAGAAGTGCAGAAGAAAGGTTTATCATTGATGATATTACCTGGAGAGACCTGGATATGGATCGTCTGTTTGAGAAGATGAATCAAACCGTATCTGCGCCGGGTGAAGAATATCTCTATGCACTGCTGCACAGACCCGTATTTGAGTCACAGGAACTGCTGCTGAGAGAAAACGTGATACAGTATTTTTCCCAGGAAGAAGAGGACAGGATAAAAGTACAAAAGATTTTATCGGCCATTGGAAAATCATCGAGAGCTTCCTGTGATGATCTGCTTGCCATATTAGATGAGGTAAAAGAAAAAAATCTGTTTTGGGATTATGCAGCTGTTGCTCTGATCGCAGCGGCAGTGGGATTGTTCTTTTATCAGTCCCTGTGGGGACTGATCGCTTTTCTCGGTGTCAGTGTTTTCAATGTGATCACCTATATGAAAGATAAAACCTGGATCGAGCCTTATTTCCTCAGCTTTCGTATTATTTTTAGCCTGCTGGATGCCGCAGAGCATCTGGGAAAGTTCTCGATTCCCGGAATGGAAAAGAAAGAAAAAATGCTGTCTGAAACCGTTTCTGTGCTGCGAAAGGCCAGACGGGGAAGTCATCTGCTTTTGTATCAGGCAGACGGCGCAGGCGGTCTGGAAAGTGTTCTCCTGGATTATTTGCGGATGCTTTTGCATGTGGATTTTTTTCAGTACAATCGTTTGCTGCAAAAAGTGCACAGTCATAGAGAAAATATACGTCAAATGGCAGATACCTTAGGATATGTGGATGCCATGATTGCGGCTGCTTCTTTCAGGCAGGCTATGGGAAACTGGTGTATTCCCATATTAGAGGAGGACAGTCAGACTGCTTTTCTTGAAGCAGAGGGGTTGTACCATCCATTATTACAACATTCTGTGGAAAATGAGATTCATGTGAGAAAAGGCGTTATCATAACGGGCTCCAATGCATCCGGTAAATCCACTTTTGTTAAGGCGGTTGCTGTGAATAGTATTCTGGCACAGACGATCCATACCTGTGCTGCCAGCCGGCTGCACAGCGGTTACGTTAAGGTGATGACTTCCATGGCACTGCATGATAATCTCCAGGGAGGAGAAAGCTATTATATGGTGGAGATTAAGTCTTTGAACCGTATTTTAAAAGAATCCCAAAAGCCGGGTCTTTTATTATGTGTTATTGACGAGGTGCTTCGGGGAACGAATACTATTGAACGAATCGCCGCTTCTTCCAGGATTTTAGCTGAGCTGAATCGGCCCCATGTACTGCCTTTTGCGGCTACTCATGATATCGAACTGTCGTACATATTAGAAGATCTCTATGAAAATTATCATTTTTCAGAGAAAATAGAAGAAGAGGATGTGGTGTTTGATTATCTTCTGAAAAAAGGAAGATCTACCACACGAAATGCCATCCGTCTGTTGTCTGTCACCGGATATGATCCGTCTATCATAATAAAAGCACAGGCGGCAGCAGAAGAATTTGAACAAACCGGCGTCTGGACGCCAATTTCAGAAAGGGGATAATATGCTGGTAAAAATATATACAGACGGTGCAGCGAGAGGGAATCCGGAAGGCCCCGGAGGATATGGCTGCATATTACACTATGTGGACGCAAGGGGAGTACTTCACGAGCGTGAATATTCTCAGGGATATAAAAAAACCACAAATAACCGTATGGAACTGATGGCAGCGATCACGGGACTGGAAGCCTTAAATCGTCCTTGTCAGGTGGAATTGTATTCGGATTCTAAGTATTTGGTAGATGCATTTAATCAGAAATGGATTGACAGCTGGCTGAAAAAGGGATGGAAACGGGGAAAAAATGAACCCGTAAAAAATATAGATTTGTGGAAGCGGCTGTTAAAGGCGAAAGAACCTCATCAGGTGACCTTTATCTGGGTAAAAGGACACGACGGACATGAGATGAATGAACGATGCGACCAGCTTGCCACAAGTGCGGCTGACGGTAATTCTTTAATTGATGATATACAGACAGAATAAAAAGCAAGGGATCCGTATCTTTAGATTCTTTGTAACCAACTGATTTTTTTGTCATATAGTAAACCATAGAACTGCACCGAAAGGAGTAGAACTATGGACTATGATTTTGCCGTGATCGGAGGAGATCTCCGTCAGCAATATATTGAAAAGCTATTGGTACAAAAAGGGTATTGTGTTGTAACGTATGGATGGGGAGGTGTCCGGTCTGCAGTTTCTCTGCAGGAGGCGATGCGCTCCCCAATCGTTATCAGCGGTATTCCGTTTACCAGGGATCAGCTGACGATCTGCGCCATGAAAGCAGAAGAAGATCTGACTTTGGAATCTATGAAAGCATATTTGACACCCGGACAGAGGTTTTATGCGGGATGTATCCCGAAAAGTTTCTGGGAATACTGCAGAAATTCCCAGGTCTCTGTCTATGATTTTATGGAAAATGAAAGTCTGACCCTGTTTAATACCATAGCTACGGCGGAAGGGGCAATCGCAGAAGCGCTTTTGCATCAGCCCACCAATCTGCACCGTTCCCGCTGCCTGATCCTGGGATATGGAAAATGTGCGAAGGTTATGGCAAAAAAGATCAGAGGAATGGAAGCAAATGTTACGATTTGCGCCAGAAGTGAAGAAGATCGTACGCTGGCGGATGCTTTCGGATACGATACGCTTGCTTTTCTTAATTGGAAAGAACATCTAAATGAATTTGAATATATTTTTAATACCGTGCCAAGTGTGATTTTAAAAGAAGACAGTCTGAAAAAGATGCGAAAAGATGCCATTATCATTGACATCGCATCCAAACCGGGCGGAATTGATTATGATGCCGCTATGCGGCTGGGAATTCAGGCGGTTTCCGCTCTCGGTCTTCCGGGAAAATATGCGCCGAAATCCACAGCCGAAGCACTGGTGCGATGCGTATTGCAGCAAGAATTTGTATCATGATTATGAGAAAGGATGTGTAGCATGAAAGTCAATGGAAAGACCATAGGTGTTGCATTTACCGGTTCTTTTTGTACTTTCAGTAAAATATTTCCGGAATTGGAAAATTTAACGGCGGCAGGAGCCAATGTGATTCCTATATTTTCCCCTGCATCAGCAAGTATCGTAAGCCGCTTTGGAGAGGGAAAAGAATTTTTGCAGAGAGCGGAGGCTATTACCGGTCATACTCCCATTTGCACCATAGAAGGTGCAGAACCCATCGGTCCGAAAAGTTATCTGGATCTGTTGGCGATTTTCCCGTGTACCGGCAACACCGCAGCAAAATTAGCCAATGGTATTACCGATACACCGGTTCTAATGGCGGCAAAGGCACATCTTCGAAATGAAAAGCCTTTGCTGCTTTCTGTTTCTACGAATGATGCGTTGGGGCTGAATATGAAAAATATCGGTCTTTTACTGAATTCACGAAACATTTATTTTGTTCCCTTTGGGCAGGATAATCCGGAGAAAAAGCCAAATTCTATGATCGCAGATGTGCGCCTGTTTCTGCCTTCCATAGAAGCTGCCCTGGACGGCAGGCAGCTGCAGCCGATCATAAAAAGTCCATTGTAATGAGCAGAAGAAAGAGGTGTGATTATGTGCGGCATAGCGGGATTTTATCATCCACAGATGTCCTATACCAAGGAAGAAAATAAATGGAAACAGGTATTGCGTCAGATGAATCAGGCGCAGAAGCATCGGGGACCGGATGGAGACGGAATCTTTTTAAATGCACATTGCGGCTTGGCCCATGTACGACTGTCGATCATTGATCTGCAGACCGGCGGACAGCCTATGACCCGGCAGGTGGGGGAATATTCCTGTACGATTACCTATAATGGTGAAATCTATAATATGCATGAACTGAAAAAAGAATTGCTGAAAAAGGGTTGTCATTTTACAACTTTCAGTGATACGGAAGTCATTCTGGCAGGCTACATGGAAGAAGGAGAAACGTTTTTTTCCCGTTTAAACGGTATTTTTGCCTTCTCTATCTGGGACGATCGTTTGAAAAAGATGATTCTTTGCCGTGATCGGCTGGGAGTAAAGCCTCTTTTTTATCAGCAGACAGAGAACGGCGTTGTGTTTTCTTCCGAGATGAAAGGAATTTTTTGTTATCCGGGACTTTCGCCTGTTTTAGACCGGGATGGACTGTGTGAGATTTTTGCTCTTGGGCCTGCCAAGTCTTATGGAAAAGGTGTTTTTAAAGATATGAAGGAAGTACTCCCCGGCCATTATCTGACATTTTCTGCAGAAGGAGCACGGGATTTCTGTTATTGGAAATTGCAAAGCAAACCTCATGAAGATACGATGGAGGAGACCGTGGAAAAAACATCCTGGCTTCTGCAGGATGCGATTACCGGCCAAATGTTGTCGGATATTCCAATCTGTACTTTTTTGTCCGGCGGTGTGGACAGCAGTCTGGTTACGGCGGTATGTGCAAAAGAACTGGCCCGTCAGGGCAGGAAACTAAACACGTTTTCCTTTGATTTTCAGGGAAACAGCAGATATTTTCAGGCAAATTCTTTTCAGCCGTCACAAGACCGCCCATTCGTGGATATTATGGTGCAGGATGCGAAAACGCAGCATATTTATCTGGAATGTGACAACAGCCAGCTGGAAGAGTATTTATACAAGGCAGTGGATGCCAGAGATCTTCCCTGCATGGCAGACGTAGAATCTTCCCTTTTATATTTTTGCTCCAAGGTTGTGGATTTTAACAAGGTAACACTTACGGGAGAATGTGCCGATGAGATTTTCGGAGGATATCCGTGGTTTCATAAAAAAGCATGTTTCGAAGCCCATGCTTTCCCGTGGTCGATGGATATGGAACCCAGAAAAGCTTTGCTGAAAGAAGAAATGCTGCAGATTCTGCCATTGGAAGAATACGCCGGCGCCGCTTATGAAAAAACCATAGGGGAAACGCCGGTGCTTCCCGGGGAATCCGAAACAGAAAAGCGCAGAAGAGAGATTGCATATTTGAATCTGCGCTGGTTTATGGTTACCCTGTTAGACCGCATGGATCGAACCAGTATGTATTCCGGATTAGAGGCCAGAGTTCCTCTGGCAGATCACAGAATCGTAGAATATGTGTGGAATGTGCCCTGGGAAATGAAATGTCCGGATGGACTGGTGAAGGGCCTTCTTCGCAGGGCGGGGGAGGGGATCCTGCCCGACGAGGTTTTGTATCGGAAGAAAAGCCCTTATCCTAAGACGTATCATCCGGGATATGAAAAAATGCTGGGAGAAAAGTTAAAAGAGGTCCTGCATGATCCTCAGGCGCCCGTAAGACAGCTGATTGACAGAAAAAAGGTGGAGCAGTTCCTGAAAAGTCCATCAGATTATGGAAGACCCTGGTATGGACAGCTGATGGCCGGACCGCAGATGCTGGCATTTTTGTTGCAGGTAAATTACTGGCTGGAGCATTATAAAATTCAGATTTTGCTGTAAAGATGCTTTTTTGCTTGCCATCCGGTTTACAGCGTGACTGTTTTTGTGCCATCACGCTGTAAACCGGCATTTCTTTGGCAAAAAATGTTGGAAATTTCTTTGGCAAAAAATGTTGGAAATAAAGTGGACAAGGTTATAGAAAGATGATAAACTATAGAATAATATTTTACGATGAAAGGACTATGCGAAATGGAAATCACAAGTAAAGATTTGAGACAAATGTATTTAAAGTATTTTGAGAGTAAGTCTCATGCTATTATACCATCTGCATCTGTAATCCCGGAAAATGACCCTACTGTATTATTTACCACTGCAGGTATGCACCCGCTGGTACCTTATCTTATGGGTGAAAAGCATCCGGCCGGCACCAGACTGACAGACTCTCAGAAATGTGTTCGTACAGGGGATATTGACGAAGTAGGTGATGCTTCCCACTGCACATTCTTTGAGATGCTGGGAAACTGGTCTTTAGGAGATTATTTCAAAAAAGAAATGATTCCCTGGAGCTATGAGTTTTTAACAAGCCCGGAGTATCTGGGACTGGATCCGGAACGTATTGCAGTGTCTGTATTTGCAGGTGACGAGGATGCCCCAAGAGATGAAGAATCTGCTAAGCTTTGGGAAGAATGCGGCATCAAAAAAGAAAATATTTACTATTTGCCGAAGGAAAACAACTGGTGGGGTCCGGCTGGACTGACTGGCCCATGCGGACCGGATTCCGAGATGTTTATTATGAGAAAACCCAAATGCGGACCGGATTGTTCTCCGGCCTGTGACTGCGGTGCCTTCCTTGAAATCTGGAATGACGTTTTTATGGAATATAACAAGACAGCTGAAGGAAAATACGAATTACTGTCTCAGCAGAATGTAGATACGGGTATGGGACTGGAAAGAACCGTATGTATCCTGCAGAATAAAGACAGCGTATATGATACTGATATCTTTGATGAGGCAAAGGCATACTTAGAAGAGGTTTCCGGACATACCTATGGTGAGGATGAAAACATAACAAAAGCATTCCGAATCATCTTAGATCACTGCCGTACAGCTACCTTTATGATCGGTGATGAAAAAGGTATTTCTCCGTCCAACGTTGATCAGGGATATATCCTCAGAAGAATCTTAAGAAGAGCCATCCGTTATGGAATGAACTTAAATATTCCGCAGGGCAAACTGTCTGAAGTAAGTAAGATCTACGCAAAAGTATACGAAGATATTTACCCGGAACTGACAAGGAATCTGGACAGAATCATTACAGAGATCGATAAAGAAGAAGTGAAGTTCTTAAAGACTCTGCAGAGCGGTACCAAGGAATTTAACAAAGCCATCAGTAAACTGCAGGGTGATTGTTTAGACGGAAAAACAGCATTCCATTTACTGGATACTTATGGATTCCCTATCGAAATTACCATCGAAATGGCAAAAGAACAGGGGGTAAAGGTAGATGTTGAGGGATTCCAGGCTGCATTTACCGAGCATCAGGAAAAGAGCCGGGCAGGCAGTGAGCAGAAGTTTGCCTGTGGTCTGGCAGATAATAAAGAAGAGACCACAAAACTGCATACAGCAACGCATCTGTTACATGCAGCATTGAGAGAGATCTGTTCAAAAGACTGTTATCAGAGAGGTTCTAACATTACGGCAGAAAGACTTCGTTTCGATTTCTCCTTCGATCGTGCATTGACCAAAGAGGAGATTAAGAAAGTAGAAGATCGTGTCAATGAAGTAATTCAGCAGGATATTCCTGTTGTTATGAAAGAGCTTAGCTTAGAAGAAGCAAAAGCACAGGATTTCCTGGGTATTTTCGAAAGCAAATACGGTGAAATGGTTAAAACATATTCTATTGGTGATTTCTCCAAAGAAATCTGCGGTGGACCGCATGCGGCTTCAACCGGCGAACTGGGACGTTTCAAAATTAAAAAAGAGCAGTCCTCCGGTGCCGGCGTAAGACGTATTAAAGCAGTCTTAATAGACGAATAAAAATAAAATAAAAAGTGCTGATGCTCACAGATAGGATGGATCCGTGGAGCAGCAGCACTTTTTTTGCCAAGCATGTGAAGAAAAGTATTTTGTGCAATAAAAAAGCGCCCTCAGGCGCAAAAAAAAATGGAGATAATGAGACTCGAACTCACGACCCCCTGCTTGCAAGGCAGGTGCTCTAGCCAACTGAGCTACATCCCCATGGACGTTATTATAGCAGATTCCCATAAATTGTCAAGTGCAAAATTTCGTCAATTTTAAGCAAGTTTTTGCGAATGGCGCGGGCTGAACGGACGTTAACTTTTGATGTAGAAGACGGAAAAATGCGGCTATGGAACCGAAAGTCCGGAGCGGGGGTGTTTTTTTGAAAAAATATCTGGAAATTAGTTGACGAAAGTGAAAAATCTGCTATAATGTTTTTGTGCAGTAAAAAATACCCACACAGTTGTATTATGCACAATTTACAGCTGGAGGGAGGTTAGGTGTGAGACTATGTCAAATGTAATCGTGAAAGAAAACGAGACTTTAGATAGTGCTTTACGCAGATTTAAGCGTAGCTGTGCGAAAGCCGGCATTCAGCAGGAAATCCGCAAGAGAGAGCATTACGAGAAACCAAGCGTTCGTCGTAAGAAAAAATCTGAAGCTGCTAGAAAACGTAAATATAATTAATGTGCAGTTAAAAGGTCCCTGGGTTTCCAGGGACTTTTTTGCTAAAGGGTGTTATGAAAGATTTAATAAAGCATTTATCAAAAACCATATCAAATCGAATATTTGTAATTGCCCTGGGTATTCTCCTACAGTTAATGTGGATTATTACCATGGTATGGGGACTCGCAGAGTTGTCTGGACTTTTTCGTAATTTGATCACCATAGCGAGTATTGTCATTGTATTGTGGATCATGAATCAGAGGATTAATCCCTCTTACAAATTGGCTTGGTCCATTTTGATTCTTGTGCTTCCCTTATTTGGCGTGACGATTTACTTCCTTTTCGGCAAATCCAGAGTGGCAAAAAAAAGTGAGAGAAAGTACAATGAAACTTTAACACAGATCCAGGGATTTTTTAAAGAAAAAGAAGAAGTTCATAAAGAATTGGAAGTCCAGAATATGCGAATGGCACATTCATCTCAGTATATCAGAGATTATGGCGGTTATCCGGTGCACAGGAATACCCAGACAAAGTATTATCCCGTGGGGGATGATATGTTTATTGATATGCTGAATGAACTGAAAAAAGCAGAGCATTTTATTTTTCTGGAGTATTTTATTATCAGTGAAGGGCGTATGTGGAAGACCGTACTGGACGTACTGGAACAGAAAGCCAGAGAAGGGGTGGATGTGCGTCTGATTTATGATGATATGGGCTGTGTAACTACGCTGCCGCATCATTTTTATAAGGATCTGCAGGCCAAGGGCATTAAGTGTGCTGCTTTTAATCCGCTGAAGCCGATTCTGAATATTATATTGAATAACCGGGATCATCGCAAGATTCTGGTGATTGACGGTCATGTAGGTTTTACCGGCGGCATCAATCTGGCAGATGAATACATTAATGAGTATATGCGCTTCGGACACTGGAAGGATACCGGCATTATGTTAAAGGGTGATGCGGTCTGGAATCTGACGGTCATGTTTCTTCAGATGTGGAATATGATCACAGGAATCGAGAGCGATTATGCTATGTATACACCGCAGCGTTATCACAGCGATTCCTATGAAACAGACGGATATGTACAGCCCTTCGGTGATTCCCCACTGGATGACGAAGTAGTGGGAGAAAATGTTTATCTGAATGTAATTCATAGTGCGAAAAAATATGTATATATCTGTACCCCGTATCTGATTATTGACAACGAAATGATGACCGCTCTCTGTCTGGCGGCCAAAAGCGGAGTGGATGTACGGATTATGACGCCGGGCATTCCCGATAAGAAAATCGTATTTCTGTTGACGCAGTCTTATTATGAACAGCTTTTGGAGGCGGGAGTAAAAATTTATGAATATATACCGGGGTTTTTACATGCAAAAAGCTTTGTCTGTGACGATGAAGTAGCCGTGGTGGGAACGATCAATCTGGATTACCGGAGTTTATATCTGCATTTTGAGTGTGCAACCTGGATGTATCAGAGTAAGGCAGTTATGGAAGTGAAGGAAGACATGCTGGAAACCTACGAAGTATGTAATGAGATCACACTGGAATTCTGCAGAAAACAAAATTTAGCTGTGCGGACGGTGCAGAGTATTATGCGGGTATTTGCACCGATGCTGTAAAGAAAAGGAACAGAAGCAACAATGTCTGTTCCTTTTTGCATATTTGTTTTGCAGGAAAATATATTATAGAAGAGTACCTATATAGAAGGAGGAAGAATGAAAAAAAAGACGGCATTTTTTCTTCTTATACTTACAGTGCTGCACATGTTTTCCACACCGGTACTGGCGGCAGATGAGACCCTGATCACCTCGCCCCACGGTGTTTTAATGGAAGCTTCTACCGGTACTGTCATATATGAAAAAGACAAAGATACACAGGTTAGCCCCGCCAGTATCACGAAAATCATGACGCTGATCCTTATTTTTGATGAAATAGAGAAAGGCAGATTGTCCATGGAAGATGAGGTGGTGACCAGTGCCAATGCGAAATCTATGGGAGGTTCCCAGGTGTTTCTGGAAGAGGGAGAAAAACAAAATGTGGAAACTATGATAAAGTGTATTGTCATTGCATCAGGAAATGATGCCAGTGTCGCTATGGCAGAGCATATTGCCGGCAGTGAAAGCGAATTTGTCGCACGGATGAACGAACGTGCTAAAAGCCTGGGAATGAAGAACACCCATTTTGAAGATTGCTGTGGCCTGACAGAATCCACCAACCATTATACGACGGCGTATGATGTGGCACTCATGTCCCGGGAATTGATCACAAAATATCCTGACATATTAAAATATTCTTCCGTATGGATGGAAGATATCACCCATGTGACCAATCAGGGAAGCAAGCCGTTTACGCTTACGAATACCAATAAACTGATCCGCGGTTATGAGGGATGTGTGGGCTTAAAGACAGGCAGTACCAGTCTGGCAAAATACTGTGTCTCTACAGTCGCGAAGCGGGATGGCATGATGTTGATCAGCGTGGTAATGACAGCCCCGGATTATAAAGCACGTTTTAAGGATGCGGCGGCCATGCTGAATCTGGGCTTTGGCAGCTGCAAATTATATGTAGATCACAATGAAGAAGAGCTGCCCGCCGTTCCCGTAAAACAGTCCGTAGAAAAAGAAGGTGCCTGTCGTTATGAACAGGATTTTCAATATCTGGATACCCAGGGAATGGATCTGACACAGATAGAAAAGAAAGTTAAATTGAAAGAAAATGTGACAGCACCCGTAAAAAAAGGAGATGTGGCGGGCAGTGCACATTATTATTTAAACGGAGAAGAGATTGGAAGCATACGGCTTCTTTTTACGGAGGACGTGGAAAAAGCGGGATATAAGGCATGGATGAAAGAAGTGGCTGCTTCCTGGCTTTTGTAGAGATTTTATTTGACTTCCAAAGCTTCTTTCTCTATATTATATTATGAGAGAAGGTGTACCGTATAAAACAATAGGTGCGAGGAAATGAATGGTGAAGAACTTCATACAAAAAGAGTATCAATTATATTCTTCAAAAATCAGCATGTCCGGGAATGTTCCTGTCATGGTGATGTTAAGCGACCTGCACAATCATAGTTTTGGAACAGATAACAGCCATCTGCTGCGGGAGATCGAACTGCTGCAGCCGGATGGAATTTTAATTGGCGGAGATATGATTATCGGAAAAAGCGGATATTCTGTGGATACTGCGTGCACGCTGATCCGCAGGATTTCTTCTGTTGCCCCTGTTTTTCATGCCATGGGTAATCATGAATATCGTATGAAGTACCACCCCCAAGGCATGACACCGGAGTATCGGGAATATGAACAGGTACTTCGGGAGGAGAACGTCACTTTGTTGGATAATGCAGTGGCTTCTGTGACGCTGCAGGGGACGAAGTTTTCTATTTATGGACTGTCACTTCCCCAAGCATGCTATAAAAAGTTTCGGTATCAGCATGCAGACTGCAGTGATATTCAGCAGCTGATCGGACAGGCCGATGCGTCCTCCTATCAGATTTTAATGGCTCATAATCCTCGTTTTGCCCTGTCATATTTTGATTGGGGTGCTGATTTGACCGTAAGCGGTCATTATCATGGCGGAATGCTGCGCCTGGGGAAAAGAGGGGTGATCAGCCCTTATTTCACCTTGTTTCCCCCTTATAGTTATGGACGTTTTGAACAGGACGGGAAAATCATGCTGGTAAGTGCCGGTATGGGAGAACATACGATTCCTTTGCGGCTGTTTAATCCGAGAGAGTTATTAGTGCTCCGTTTTTATCCACTGGAAGAGAAGTGAGAGGAAAGATCATGGCAATACCCGTAAAACTGCAGGTGTTCGAAGGACCGCTGGACCTTCTTCTGCATTTGATTGACAAAAATAAAGTGAATATATATGATATCCCCATTGTGGAGATTACCGAACAGTACTTGGACTATATCCGTCAGATGCAGGAAGCGGACCTGAATATTATGAGCGAATTCATGGTTATGGCCGCCACACTGCTCTCCATCAAATGCAAAATGCTTCTTCCCAAAGAAATCAATGAAGAAGGAGAAGAGGAAGACCCCCGGGAAGAACTGGTGCAGCAGCTTCTGGAATATAAGATGTATAAATATATGTCCTATGAACTGCGCAGCCGTATGCAGGATGCTTCCCACAGTATTTACAAAACCGCTACTTTGCCGAAGGAAGTGCTGGAATATCGGGAACCGGTGGATACTTCTTTGCTTTTGGACGGGCTGACGCTGGAAGGTCTGCATGAAATATTCCAGTCGATCATCAGAAAGCAGGAAAATAAGATTGATCCCATACGAAGTAAATTTGGACAGATTGAAAAAGAGGAAGTAAGCCTTCCGGATAAAATAGAGTTTATTCAGCAATACGCAAAAGATCATAAAAAATTCTGCTTCAGCAGTCTTTTGAAAGGACAATGCAGCCGGACCCAGCTGGTGGTCACATTTCTGGCAGTCCTGGAGCTGATGAAGACGGGAGATATTACGATTCGGCAGGATCATCTGTTTGAGGATATCTATATTGAGCGTTCATAGAAAAGAGGATACAAATTGGAGATAAAAGAAGTAGAAGGTGCCATAGAGGCCATGCTGTTTGCGATGGGAGAATCTGTGGAGGTAAGTAAACTGGCGAAAGCGATCGATCAGAATGTGGACACCACAAAAAAGATTATTCGGAATATGATGATCCGGTATCAGGAAAAAGATCGTGGAATACGCATTATTGAATTGGAAGATGCTTATCAGATGTGTACAAAACAGGAATACTATGAATATCTGGTGAAGCTGGCGCTGCAGCCCAAACAGGCAGTATTGACGGATGTCATGTTGGAAACTCTGTCTATTATTGCGTATAAACAGCCGGTAACAAAACTGGAGATAGAAAAAATCCGTGGTGTGAAATGCGATCATGCCGTCAATAAACTGATTGAATATAACCTTGTGAAAGAACTTGGAAGACTGGATGCGCCGGGACGGCCGATTCTGTTTGGCACGACCGAAGAGTTTTTGCGAAACTTTGGCGTGCAGGGTCTGGAAGAGCTGCCGGTGGTAAGTCCGGTGCAGATGGAAGACTTTAAAGCGGAAGCAGAAGAAGAGATCCAGCTTCGCCTGAATGTATAAGGAGAATTGATATGCCTACAACGTATGCCCATGATTTATTTGGAAAAGAAGTATATAAAAGACTGCCTAAAGAATGTAAAGCAGTCATCCGCCAGGCACGCAGCCTGTATCTGATCGGTTTGCATGGACCGGACATTTTGTTTTATTATAAACCGTATTGCAAGAATCCCATCAGTGACGTAGGATATCATATGCATAAGGAAATTGCCGCTCCGTTTTTTCAGAGAATGGCACAGCAGTACCGGGAAAATCCCGATGATGCGCTGGCAGCCTATTTGATGGGATTTGTCTGTCATTTCATTTTGGACAGTACCTGCCATCCTTATGTCAATACCTTTGAAGCAGATACCGGCGTCTCGCACGCGGCGATCGAGATAGAGCTGGACCGATATTTAAAGATTAAAAACGATAAAGATCCATTTACGTATGATCCTCTTTCCGGGCTTTGCATTACACCGAGAGGAAATCGCGTGATCGCTTCTGTATTTCAGGGACTGGAATCGGAAGATATCCGTCGTGCTCTGCGAGGCATGCAGTTTTATATTCGGCTGCTGATTACCCGCAACGGTTTAAAAAGGGGAATATTGCTTACCTTGCTGAGATTGCTGGGATGTTATCATAGTCTGGAGGGACAGGTTTTAAGAAAACATGTGATCCCTGCCTGTGAAGAATCCAATGAAAAGCTGGCTTCTCTGTTTGAGGGGGCTATATCGGAAGCAGCAGATGCGGTTGAAAATCTGTGGAATGTGATGAGGGGACGGGAAGAACTCTCTTCGCGCTTTCAGCGGAATTTTGATTCATAAAACAAACATAAGAAAAACCAGGAGGAAACAATATGGGGAAAATGACAAAGCTGGAGAAGCAATGGATTCTCTATGATGTGGGGAATTCTGCTTTTACCATGTTATGCACCACGATCATACCAATTTATTTCAAGAATCTGGCTACATCGGCAGGGATGTCTCTGGCTGACTCTACGGCATATTTAAGTTATGCCTTGTCCATCAGTACAGTAATCGTAGCATTGTTGGGACCGACCTTAGGTACATTGGCGGATACAAACGGATATAAAAAACCATTGTTTGGCACTTTTTTCATGATAGGTGTTGTGGGATGCCTGGGCCTGTCTGTTCCCAAGGGATGGCTTGCCTTTTTGCTGGTGCTGATCCTGGCGAAAGCCGGTTATAACATGAGCTTGATCTTTTATGATTCCATGCTGTCAGATGTTACCACAGATGAAAGAATGGATGTGGTCTCTTCTCACGGATATGCGTGGGGCTATATCGGAAGCTGTATTCCATTCGTAGCGGGTCTGATTCTGATCCTTTTTGCGGATAAAATCGGCATTTCCGCGGTGACTGCCACCATGGGAGCGATTGCCATTACTGCCATCTGGTGGTTTTTTGTCACCCTGCCTCTGATAAAAAATTATCAGCAGATCCATGGGATAGAAAAGAAAGATTCTGCATGGAAAGAAAGTATGCAGCGTTTGTGGGCAATGCTGAAAAGGCTTCCCCAAAACAAACCGATCTTCTATTTTCTGATCGCATTTTTCTTCTATATTGACGGTGTTTATACCATTATCGATCTGGCTACTTCTTATGGAAAAGACGTGGGGATCACGGATACCCATCTGTTGCTGGCACTTTTGCTGACCCAGATCGTAGCATTTCCATGTTCCATTTTGTTTGCCAGATTTTCCAAAAAGTTTAAGAGCGAAAATCTGATCCAGATTTGTATTATTGGTTATATTGGCATCGTTGTATTTGCTCTGCAGCTGGACAAGGCATGGGAATTCTGGTTTTTGGCAGTGTGTGTTGCCGTATTCCAGGGCGCGATCCAGGCATTGTCCCGGTCTTATTTTGCGAAGATCATACCGAAGGAGAAGTCCAGTGAATATTTTGGATTTTATGATATTTTTGGCAAAGGCGCGGCTTTCTTTGGAACGACTTTAATGGGAATCTCCACGCAGATCAGCGGAAGTTCTAAGACGGGTGTAGCGCTTTTGGGAGTCATGTTCATTTTTGGCTTTATTATGTTCCGAAAAGCAGGGAAGTGTAAATAAGGAAAAAGTCTTTTTATGAAGTCTGACACATATATATGTTTTAAATGAAGAATATATATGGAGATTCCATGAAAAGACTTTTTTTCTCTTTTTGTATCTGTGTCAGTATGTTGGCGGCAGTTACTTTGCGGCCGATCACAGTATTCGCCAAAGAGGAAGGTCCGGGTTCGTTATATTCTCTGTCGGCTGTTTTAATGGATGGTGATTCGGGACGGATTTTGTATGAAAAAAATGGACAGGAAGTGCGGGCTATGGCCAGCACTACAAAAATTATGACTTGCATTATAGCTCTGGAAAAGGGAAATCTTCAGGATGTAGTTTCTGCATCATCCTACGCGGCATCCAGACCGAAAGTAAAACTGGGAATGCAGGAAGGCGAGACCTTTTACCTGAACGATCTGCTATATTCTTTAATGCTGGAAAGCCATAACGATTCTGCGGCAGCGATAGCAGAGCATGTGGGAGGCAGTATAGAAGAATTTGCCGCTATGATGAACGAAAAGGCAGCGCAGCTGGGGCTTGAAAACACTTATTTTATTACCCCTAACGGGTTGGATGCCAGCCAGGAAGTAGAAATAACGCAGGAAGACGGGACAGTACAGACGGTGACAAAGACTCACGCAACGACTGCCACAGAATTGGCCCGGATTTTAAAATATTGTATCAAAGAGTCACCGCAAAAAGACGCGTTTTTAGAAATCACACGAACCCCGTCCTATCAGTTTTCCGATACAGAAGGAACCCGCAGCTTTTCCTGCAGTAATCATAATGCCTTTTTGCAGATGATGGAGGGAGCGCTGACGGGAAAAACAGGTTTTACTGCCAATGCAGGCTATTGTTATGTCGGCGCCTTGGAAAGTGAAGGACGTACGTTTATTGTGGCTCTTTTGGGATGCGGATGGCCGAACAATAAAAGTTATAAGTGGTCAGATATCAGAAAACTGATGGAATATGGTATGGCAAATTTTCACTATCGGGATGTCTGGGAGGAACAGGAGAATTGGGCACTGCCGGTCAATGATGGGGTACAGGAGCAGGCGATGGCATCGGTACAGGCAGAAGAGCACACCTTATCTTTGCTGCTTCATGACGGGGAGCAGGTGACGGTGAAAAAAGAAATCCAAAAAACTTTGCAGGCGCCGGTGCAGAAAGGGACTCAAATAGGAACTGTATCCTATTTTCAGAATGATTTGCTTTTGGTACAATACCCGGTGGTGATACAGCAGTCTGTGGAAAAGAAAGATTTTCCTTGGTATTTTCAGAACGTAAAACGTGAATTTCTCTGTATGAGATGTTGGTAAAACATGAGAAATGTTGCATGCGCAACAGAAAAAACTGGATGAAAATGGTATCATTTATGTATCCTTAACGGAGAATTTTTTAAACATAGTTGAGATAAAAGGGAGGAGGATTTTCTATGACAAAAGAAGACGAACGGTTTCAAAACAGCAGCCAGGAGAAGGTAAAGCTTACGATTGCACTGAAACGTTATTTTGAAGTATCGGAAGATGACCCTTTTAAGAAAATATATGGTGACTACCTGCAGTATCGCATCTGGCCTGCTATGGAAATGCTGATCGAAAAAGAAGATCTGAAAAAGCTGCAGGTTGTCTGGGAACAGAATTGGATCACGAAAGATCAGTTGGAACGGGGGCTGCAGTATGCCAGAGAAATGGGAAAATTACAGGCACATGTATGGTTGATGCAGCGTAAAACAGAGAGATTTTCTTTTGCGGGTAAAGATTTTAGTTTGTGACGGGGAGAAATGATGAGAGAGCAAAAAGAAACAAGAGATAAATTATCTTATATGGCAAGAGAAGTCCTGTGTATGGCACGGGATGAATTGGCTGTCTGTCTGCCCTTTTTTCGACAGGCAGCAGGTGCTCTGAAGTTTCAGGAGACCCGGGATATCAGCACGCTGGGCTGTAATGGTCAGATTTTGTATTATCGTGCAGATTATCTGCTGTCCCGGTTCGCGTCGGGCAGGCAGAATGTCAATAGAAGCGTTCTGCATATGCTGCTGCATTTTCTGTTTCTCCATTTTCTGGAAAGTAAGGAGAACAGAAGACTTTGGAGTCTGGCCTGTGATATTTCAGTGGAATACAGTATCGATCAGCTGGACATGCCTTCCTTTGACAGAGAAATCACAGATTCCAGAAAGGAAATGAATCAGTCCTTGCGGCTTCACGGAAAATATCAGAATGCAGACTCTATTTATGAATATTTATTAAAACAGCAGTATTCCCATATGGAACTTCTGGCATTGGAACAGGAATACTTTGTGGATGATCATAAGTTTTGGATGGAAGAAATTACGCTGGAACAGCTGAAAGAGATCTGGCAAAAATGGGACAAAATCATTTCCGCCGTGGGCAAAGACGTCAAGGGAAGCAGTCATAATCGCGGCAGTCAGAAAGGACAGGAATCCCAGGAAATGTCCGCAGAATGGAAAAAGAGGCACGATTACCGTCGCTTTTTAAAACGATTTGCTGTTTTGCGGGAAGAAGTCGTTCTGGATATGGATAGCTTTGACTATATTTTTTATCACTATGGCCTGCAGCGATATGGAAATATTCCTTTGATCGAGCCGTTAGAATATTCTGAGATGAATAAATTGGAAGAAATGGTCATTGCCATTGATACCTCCGGTTCCTGCTCCAAGGAAACCGTACAGCGGTTCATGGAACAAACGTATAGTATTCTGAACGAAAAAGAAAACTTTTTCCGAAAAATGAATGTTTATATTATTCAATGTGACTGTTACGTGCAGGATGTGGCACATATTACCTGTGAAGAAGACTGGAAAGAATATATGAAAAATCTGGTGATCCAGGGCAGAAGCGGAACGGATTTCAGACCGGTTTTCCGTTATGTAGAGCAATTAAGGAAGGATAAATATTTAAGGAATCTAAAAGGTTTGTTATATTTTACAGACGGAGACGGCATATATCCCCAGGAAAAACCAGAGTATGAAACGGCGTTTGTATTTTTAGAAGACGTACGATTGAATGAATCGATACCGTCATGGGCAGTGAAGCTGGTCGTGGATGATACCGTATCGATGCCGCAGGAAACAAAAAGTAAGACTGTGAGAAAGGAGTACAAATGAATATCAAAGAAGCAAAAATGGAAATTATCCATACGATACAGGCGTATACCATGAAAAATGAACAGAATGGTTATCAAATTCCATTAGTGCGGCAGCGTCCTATTTTACTCATTGGGCCGCCAGGCATTGGAAAAACTGCCATTATGGAGCAGATTGCGGAAGAATGTGACATTGGGCTGGTCGCCTATACCATTACCCATCATACCCGGCAAAGTGCCATCGGACTTCCTCTGATTGAAAAGAAAGTATTTGACGGAAAAGAATATACCGTGACCGAATATACCATGAGTGAGATTATTGCTTCTGTGTACGACTGCATGGAAAAAACCGGAAAAAGAGAAGGCATCTTGTTTATTGATGAGATCAATTGTGTATCGGAGACGTTAGCGCCTACGATGCTGCAGTTTCTGCAATGTAAGACATTCGGCAGCCATAAGGTGCCGGATGGCTGGATCATTGTAGCGGCGGGAAATCCACCGGAGTATAATAAGTCAGTAAGAGAATTTGACATTGTAACTCTGGACCGGGTAAAAAAGATTACGATTACAGAGGATTATGCCGTTTGGAAGGAATATGCCTATCAGAGAGGCATACACGGTGCTATTCTGGCTTATCTGAATACAAAAAAAGGGAATTTTTACCGTGCAGAGCAAAATGCAGTAGAAAAATCTTTTGTGACGGCCAGAGGATGGGAAGATCTGTCCCAGATTTTATTCGCATATGAAAACCTGAAAATAGAATTTGGCTATGACCTGATGATCCAATATCTGCAGAATGAAGAGATCGCCCGTGATTTTGCTAATTTTTACTTATTATATAGGAAGTATGAAGAAGATTATCGTATTGATGATATTTTACAGGGCAGCATATCAGGGGAGGAACAAAAGGAAAAGGAACAGCTTTTAGAAAATGCCCAGATCGACGAACGTATTACCGTTGTTGGCCTTATGAACAGTTACCTTGCCCAAAGTTTTATGGAATGGAAAAAACGGGAAGAAATCACAGAAGCCCTGCATCAGATGCTGCTTACGGCAAAACCGAAGCTGGAAAAGGGACAAGACCTATCTGCCTTTCTGGAGTCACAGAAAAATGTGCTGCAGGTAAAGCTGGATGCGCGGCTTATCAGTGAAAAGCAGGCGGCCCTTACTCATGAAGTTCTGCATGTGCTGGAAAAATACCAGCTTCGGATCAAACAGGAACGCGTGCCGGAAAAGGAAATCTTTCAGAAGATACGAACCTATTTTCAGGAAACATTGGATACGAGGGCACAGGAGAGCAAGTCGCTGAAAATTATGTTGGAATCCGCTTTTCGTTTTTTAAAACGTGCTGTGGGAAAAGAAATGGAAATGACGATTTTTGTGACCGATCTGTCCAAAAATGAAAACATATTGGAATTTATAGAACAATATGGATGTCCGGCTTATGTGCATTACAGCAACGCCATCCTGTTTCAGGAAAAAGAACAGAAATTAAAAGAAGAAATTCAGATGATCCATAAAACATATATGGAGACATAATAAAAAACGAGATTTGAGGTATGTTTATGGCGACAGTAAGTATCATTATGCCTGTGTATAACGCAGAAAAAACACTAAAAAGATGTGTGGAAAGTATTTTGAACCAGGAATATACAGATTTTGAGCTGTTGTTGATTGATGATGGAAGCAGCGATCTGTCGGGAAGCATGTGTGACGAATATGCAGCGCAGGATACCCGGGTAAGGGTGCTGCATAAAGAAAATACAGGCGTTTCGGATACCAGAAACTGCGGGATCCAAATGGCGGAAGGAAAATATCTGCAGTTTGTGGATGCAGATGACTGGATCACAGCGGATGCGACAAAACTTATGGTAAGAGAAGCCGTGGAAAGAAAATGCGAGCTGGTGATATCTGATTTTTATCGTGTGGTGGGAGATCGGGTTTCCCATAAAGGTTCGATAAAAGAAGAAGGGCTTCTGACCCGGGAAGCATTTGCAGAACATATGAAGGATAATCCGGCAGATTTTTATTATGGAGTCCTCTGGAATAAACTGTTTTCCAGGGATATTATCATAGAGAATGGTATCAGGATGGACGAAAAGGTCAGCTGGTGTGAAGATTTCTTGTTTAACCTGGAGTATATCCTGCATGTGGATCATGTGTTTGTCTTAACTGTTCCCATTTACTATTACATGAAAACAGAAGGCTCTCTGGTATCGCAGGCTAAGAGTATGAGCCATGTTGTGCGTACAAAACTATACGTATTTGAATATTATAATAACTTTTTCAAAAATGTATATGATGAAAAGGAATATTTAAAAAAACGCCCCGGTCTTTATCGTTACCTTATTGATGCGGCCGGAGACTCTGTGGTGATGCCGGGATTTTTCTCAAATTCCACGAAGCTGGGGCAGGAACGGGTTCCCATAGCAGAACATGCGATAGGAGGAAGCGGATATCTGACGGATCTTTACCGGAACACGAAATTATTGGACCGGTATTATCAGGCAATTGGTTTAAGATATGAACTTACTCTGAATGATATTAAGATACTGGCGCATTTAAGTCAGATCCATGTTATGAAAAACAGAAAAGAACTGGCTGATTATGCCGGTGTTGCAGTGTCCACTTCCAATCGTATTTTGCAGAAATTGGTCCGGAAAAAGATGATTGATGTGACAGAACATAAAGAATACTTAGAAGTTTGTATTCTGAAAGAGGGAGAACCTGTTATAAAAGAATTAAAGAATGCCTTTTCGGATTATGATGATGTCAGATTTCAGGGATTTACAGAGGAAGAGATAAAAGAATATCTGCAGCTGCAGAGCAGAATGGAAGAAAATATAAGAAAAGTGCTGAATGCCGGAAGAAATTCTGATCTCAGGGAATAGATAAAAACCCGGATGTGTGGGATGATACATTTCACACATCCGGGTTTTTTGTGTTGAAAAATGGTTCTACAAAACCAGGTAAAGGGTAAAATCAGCTGCTATGGCAGCCAGTACACATAACATAACCGGACAACGGAACCAGGCCAGTATACCGGCTATTCCGCCGCCCGCGATACCGATAATGGGATGATCGGCATCCGCGCGAAAGACACCCGGACAGATCAGAGCTGCCATTGCAGTATAGGGGATTAGTTTTAAAAACTTTTCCATCTGTTCGCCGAAGCGCATTTTCTCAATGATCACTGCCGGAAGTGCCCGGGGAAGATAGGAGACCAGTCCCATACCCAGGATTAAAAGCATGATTTTATTACTGTCCATCTGTTTTCTCCTCCTTTAAATCTACAAAGAAAGTTCCTATCGCTGCGCCCAGGATCATAGAAATAATGATGGCATAGCTGGATGGAAGGAATAGCTGCAGCAAAGTATTCATCAGTGCAGTGATGCAGACCAGAAGCAGCAGTCGGATATTTTTATTTACGCTTGGGATCAGCATGCCAAGAAAGGCAGCATAAAATGCAATGCCGAAGCTGTCTGCGACGATATCCGGTAAAAAGGCGTTTATCATACATCCTGCCGCAGAGCCACCTACCCATGCCACATACAGAGTAAGGTTGGCGCCCAAAAGAAAGGGAAGATTCTTTTCCTGAGAAAAAGAAAACAGGGCAAAAGATTCATCTGTAATGGTAAAAGCGGCTGCCAGTTTATGTACGAAAGGCACTTTTTTCAATGTGTTCATAATGGAACTGCTCATTACGATCAACCGCAGGTTCAGTAAAAATGTGGCAAGAACAATGGTGCCGACAGCGGCTCCCTGTCCAACCATACCCACGGCCATAATCTGTGCGGAACCTGCGATCACCAATGCAGACATTAAAATTGCCTGCAGACTGGTAAAACCACCCTGTACTGCGATCAGCCCATAAGAGATACCGATAGGAATAACACCCATACAGATAGGAAGGGAAATGCGGGCCCCCGTTACAAAGTCCTTTTTCATAATCAATAGATACCTCCATAACTATAATCGTTCTACTATCATAACAAATATTGGAAATGCGGGCAAGGGCGAAAAACTGCGAAAAACCGGAGATTTTCAATTGACAAAATATAGTGGGGGGGGGGTAAAATTTAGATTAGATTAGTATCTTATTTTTTTAAAAGGAGGAAATGTGAGAAAATGCGAAAGCAAAAGAGAAATTTAAAGAAAGCACTAAGTTTACTCTTATGTTTTGTGATGTTTTTGGGAACTGGAATTACATTACATTCGCCGTCGTCTGTGCAGGCGGCCAGCATTGATGTGGGCGCGAATCCGAAGCCGCCTGTTGATATTGCAGTAAATGTACCCAGTGATTATCCGGGAACATTTCTGGATTTTAAACAGGAACTCACAGAAAAACTGATTGAACAGGGCATGGAGCCGGGTTCTTTCCGTATTACAAATACGAAAGTAGATATTGATACGACAGATCTGAATGGCTGGTATGTCTATGATCACTACCGTGATGCGTCTGTTTATAATGGTCTGGGTCTGTCAGATGCACAGAAAAAAATGCAGCCGGACAGACGTTCAGCGGACAGTAGTTATACGAATACGGCAGTTAATATTGAAGATTATTTTAAAAACGGGAAGTTTCCAAATACGGTTTATAACTACAACCATCATGTGTATTCCTATGAAAAAGATGGAATGTCAAACATGGCCTTTGTAGGATATGCGACGCCGGGATGGATGGATTTTATGCTGTATCCGGCGACCAGTGATTCTACCCGTTCTTTTGAGTTTGATTTGGATGCGTCTGTTTTGAACAATCATACACTGCTTGGCGGCGGCTTTCTGATGAATTCTTCACTTATCGGAGGGAAACTGTATGGCTATGCTTTGTATTTCTATTCATTGGACGGTAATAATCAGCCCACAAAAGTATGTATTGCCAAACTGAATGGCGTTGATCCGGAGGCGAAAGCACAGAGCTTTAATTCCTGGGCGGTCAGCGGAAGTGATAAGGCAAATACGCTCGGTAGCCAGAGAAAAGTACATATCACGGTAGAACTGAAGCGTGATTCAGTTACCGTGCAGCAGCAGGATTATGATGCCAAGGGCAATCTGGGTGCGGCGAAAGACCTTTACCGGAACTTCGCGCTTCCGCAGGTTGTCAGCGGTGAGACGCTGAATGGATTTGGCCCGGTTGTTAGTTATGCAAATCATGGATGCGCGGCTCTTTCCATGTTCGTGTTTACGAACCTGGCCATGAGCTATGAGGCCAGCGCTTTTGATGCGCTGCAGAATGTACAGTATTACCAGGGAGCTGATCAGAAGTATTTTATTAACCTTACAGGTACAAACAATGACCCTGGAATTCCTGAGACAGACAATCAGCATTATAAAGACGGCATTAACCGTATGAATGAAAACGAGATATTCTATATCTCAAACACAGACGATGGTAAAATTGTCAGGGACAGTGAAGTAGATGAAGACGGCAATATTATAAAGCAGGGCCTTGGCGCTGAAAATGGTTTTATTGCCAATGGCGATGATTATACATCTCAGATTGCGAAATATATTTATGAAGGCTATCTGGAGGGAAGAAAATTTAAAGAACAGAAAGTTACCTCAGATCTGCCGCTGGCAAACTTCTATTTGAGAGATGCAAACACCGAGGATGAGCAGATTATGACGATTCACCTGCAGCATCTGGTAAATGCAGAGAAGTATAATCAGGAGCATCCTACAGAAACGCCAGCGCAGACTACAGTTCCGGTCAACATCGTGGACAAATCCCGTCCTGGAACACTGGCAGGTGACAATGGAAAAATCGCAAAATGGCGTCTGAAAGTTTATGACCCGAATAATACAGTTGTACAGGATTCCGGCTGGGTAGACGATGTTTCAAAGATTGGAGATTACGTATTTAAATCCAACAGTGCAGCGGGCCGTTGGAACTTTGAATTGACGGTTCGGGATAACAATGATTATGAATCAAAGGCATTCCAGACCTATTTAGTTGCTTTCCTGGATGATGAGTTCCCGGAGATCACGGGTGCGAATACAGGAAAGAATAAGGCAACGATTACATTGATAGATACCGGTATGGGTATTGACGATGACGGTATTACATTCATCGAAGACGGCAGAGGTTCCGGTGTTGCTTCATACTGGGTTACCAATGATAAAAATGCAGAACCGACGTCGGATGACTGGATTACCTTGCCGGCAGTGCAGCATAGTTATTCCTTTGATGTGGACATAGACGATACTCTGCCGATCGTAGTCTGGACCAGAGATGAATGTGGTAATGAGGGCCAGAAAGCAGTATTCCAGCCTACCCGCGTTGTGGTAAAGGATCCTGCAGGCGATATTATTGATGAATATTATGTAATTGGTGAAAAACCGATTATTGTTTTGCCCGAAGAGGATGATATTCCGAATAAGCCGGAAGATGAAGATGAACATTTCAGCGGTTGGGAAATTGAAGGCGGTGATCCTGTGACACCGGGAACCGATGTTCCTACCGGGGATGATAATACTATCGTTATTAAACCGTCTTATTCAAAAGAGTATGCGAAGCTGGTTTACAAGACCAACGGCGGTACGTTTGATGACGGTTCACTGCGCAAAGAACAGCAGGTTGTTGAAAATTCCAGTATTTTGAAGAAATCCACCGATTTTGATGAATCTACACAGACACCGACGAAAGAGGGATATCGGTTTACAGGTTGGAAACTGTTGAAGAACGGAAATACGACAAATTCCAATGACGATGCTTATATTAATAATGCAGCCAATCTGGAAGAACTGAAGGATCAGATTGCATCCATCACAAAGAATGATGCAGGGGATGTGCTGAACGATACCTATTATCTGATCGCTCAGTGGGAGATCGGAAATTATACACTGAACCTGAATGCAAACGGCGGATCTCTCGGCAGTCTGCGCAAGATTGAGAATATTACTTATGGCACCGTGTTAAATAATATGACCGGAGCCAGTGAGATTCCAACCAGCGGTATTAAGATTCCGACAAAACCGGGATATATATTCCAGGGATGGTCTGAAACCAATACGAATGATACGACAAAGATCTTCAAAGCTTCAACTGCTGCAAGTGGCATTACTCCGGTAGCTTCACCGACCATGCCAGCATCCGATAAGACAATTTATGCTGTCTGGAAACAGGATACGAGCAAGTTTATCGTAAGCTTCGACAGCAATGGCGGAAATACGATTACGGATCAGGCTTACCTGACAGCTTCAGCTAGTAATTATGTAACTTTCCAGACCCCGCAGAGAGCCGGCTATGATTTCCAGGGCTGGTATGAGAAGATTGACGATGGCTCAGGAAATATTTCCTTTGGCGATACTCGCTATGTTGGCACGGAACCTCTGATCAAGAAGGCAAACCACAGCTTTATTGCGAAATGGAGCCCGAGCAGCAGTACACGTTACACGGTAGATTATTATATTAATTCCGGAAACAAAGATGCGTCCGGCAATTATATCTATACCAAAGTAAACGATGCGGGGGTTTCTAAGAATCACACCGCAGCAACAGAAAGTAATGTATCCGTTCAGGAAGGAGAAAAAACTCCTGAACTGACAGTGAATGGGGCAAAATACTGGTATAATGCGGATCATGCAAACAATGTTCTATCCGGTCAGGTTACCGGTAATCCGACCTTGTCACTGAAACTGTATTATGACAGATATTTTGATGTAAAAGTCAGCAGCAATAACTCTCATGGAACCCTGAACTCTGCCGTTGGACAGAAAGAAGGCAGCAAGCCGAGCGTTTCCTGGAAAGCAGCAGACGGCTACCATGTTTCTAAAGTAATGGTGGATGGAAGAGTCCGTGACGATTTGCTTACGACGAACGGATATACTTTAGAAACAGACATTCATGAGAATCATGAGGTGTATGTGGTATTCGTTTCCGATCAGACAGAAGAAAAACCTTCTCCATCACCTACACCGGATCCGGGTGGAGACGATCCGGTACCGCCGGCATTAAGTTTCTACCAGATCGCAACTTCCATCGTAGGATGCACAGACGGCAGCTGTACAATTACAGATACCCGTCGTATCCAGGCTGGAGAAGATGCAAGCGTTGAGTGGACTCTGGGAGAGGGTTACAGCGTTACAGGTATTACAGTGGACGGAATTGAATATACGAATTTATCAGCAAGCAGCATTGACTTCAAAGCACTTGGATCAAATCATACGGTTAAGGTAACTGTTTCTAAGATGCCGACGATTGGCGGCGGTAAGACAGAAGGACAATATACAGTTACGGTAAACCGTTATGGCGGTGACGAGAAATCCAGTGTAAGCAACAGTGCGACGGTAGAGCGTAACGATAAATATGTCCTGACATGGGATGCAGGAGAGAACCATAATCTGTATAAGATCTATGTAAACGGTGTAGAGCAGACAGGAACCATGTTTACAAAAGACAGCGGATCCAGAACTTATACAGTAAAAGAAAATATGGTCATTGACGTATACTTTGCAGAGAAGAGCACAGATCCTGAAAATCCGGATCCTGTAGTGCCTACTTATCCGGAAGATGAGTATATAAAGGTTACGACTCAGATTGTGGGAGGACCTGGTGAAATTACCGGAGGCGCTGTTTTGAAATCTGACAGTGATTATACGGTTAACTGGTCATCCAGCAGCAATAGTTCCGATCCGACGGCTTCTGATTATACGTATTATGAAGTGGTAGATGTAACAGTAAATGGCGAAAGCAAGGGAAGTGAATTATCGGATGTCGTACTGAAGAATCTGACAGAGGATGCCGAGGTTGTCGTTAAGGTCGCACCGGTATTCTATGACATTGATCTTTACAAATATGGTTCTGGAACCATTTCTTCTTCCAAGACTGTTTATAAGGGCCAATCTTATATGAATATCAATGCAGCTCCGGAAGCTGGCTACAGTATTACTAAGATTGTTGTAGACGGTACGCAGGTACTGTATACCGAGTGGGTACCGGATGTGAAACAAGCTTCTCTTCCAACAGAGGAAACAGTGGAAACAAATGAAACAGCTGAAACATCTGTTCCAGAGGATATTCCGACAACAGATGCGGAAGGTTTAGAAGACGCTTCTCTGGATAACGAGCTTTCTGTTGAAAACAATATGCTGCCTCAGGCAGAAGAAGGAAATCCGGAGGAAAATGATGCGGTACCTCAGGCTGAGGAAGGAAATCCAGAGGAAAATGGTGTTCAGACAGAAGAAGTGAATACTCATGTAAAGGGAGATACACCACAGGCCAGTGAAACAGAAGAGACCGGATCCTATCAGGTAAGAACCGATCTGAGTGCAGTTACAAAAGAGGATCTTAACCTTAAGAATGCATCTGCTACCAGCTTTATGATGGAAGTAGATCGTACACGGGAAGATCATGTAGTGGAAGTATTCTTTACGAAGAATAACGAAGACGGAAGTGTGATACCGGCTCCGGAAAAAGAAGATCTGTTTAAAGTTTCTGCAGTAGTCCAGGGAGGACCTGGAGAAATTGCAGAGGGCCAGGGTTATTATGATGCTAATTCTGACGGCACAGTCAGATGGAGCGTACCAACTGGATATACCTTGGAGAGTGTTACTGTCAACGGCAAGCCTGTAGAAGTCAGCGGAAACGCATGGAATTTTGAAGGCATCAATGAAAATAAAGACGTTGTTGTTACACTGAAAAAAACGGGTGCAACGAACGATCCGATCACGCCGAACTATAGAGCTAAGACCTATAATATAGAGACAGAACTTGTCGGCGGTGCAGGTACGATCACAAACTCAACGACTATTGCCGAAGGCAATACGAAAGAAGTGAAGTGGGAAGTAACACCGGTAGAAGGTCATAATTACGAGGTTAAGTATGTAATTGTTGACGGGGTTGTGAGAACGGATCTGTTGACAGAAAATGCGATCACACTGTCTGCAGACGGAAATCATAAGGTTGTTGTTGTAATTGATGACAAGCTTCCAACCGATATCGACATAGACGGAGACGGCAACCCGGATATTAATATTGATACCGATAAAGACGGCAAACCGGATGTAGATGTGGATACAGATGGAGATGGTGACCCGGATATCAATATTGATACGGATGACGACGGCAACCCGGATGTGAATGTAGATACCGATGACGATGGCAAGCCAGACATCAATATTGATACAGATGACGATGGCAAACCGGACATCAATATTGATACAGATGACGATGGCAAACCGGACATCAATATTGATACGAATGGAGATGGCAAACCGGATATTAATATCGATACAAACGGAGATGGCAAACCGGACATCAATGTGGATATAGATGGAGATGGCAAACCAGACGTGAATATTGATATAGACGGAGACGGCATAGCGGATATCAACATTGATGCAGACGGAGATGGAATCGTTGATGCGGAGGCGAATGAAAAAGTAATACAGGGCGATAAGATAAATCCAACATCGACTGGTGCAAACGCGCCGAAAACAGGTGATACTTCTCATCCGTTTGTATGGATTTTCATTTCCCTGCTTATGCTGGGCGTGATTGGCGGTTTTGCAGTACGTCAGCGCAAAAACAGAATGAGGTAACGACAAAAGACGGTCATCCTCTTTTTGAAATCCACTACTTGACAAATGCAATGCGGATAGGTATACTGTGATTAATTTGAGATAAAAGGGCTATTCTTTTTATCGTAAATGCAAAGAAAAGAACAAGTAGGAATTCGTGGAAAGTACAGAGAGCTGCCGGTTGGTGAGAGGCGCACAGGTAAGCGGATTTTGAATACCTCTTGGAGCATCGCACCGAACAGTAAGTAGGCTGCGGCGGATGGGCATCCGTTATCGTGCCAGAGTATTGCCGAAGGGCTGTACTTGCTGAGACAGACAGCGTGAACTGTTTGTAAATGAAGGTGGTAACACGGGAGTGAGCTCTCGTCCTTATATAAGGACGAGAGCTTTTTTATATTCCGGGGAACTTTTATAAAAGACTTTTCACAAGAATATGCAAACAAAAGGAGAGATATTATGCAATTATACGAAGAATTACAGGCACGTGGGCTGATTGCCCAGGTAACAGACGAAGAACGGATCAGAGATTTGATCAATAACGGAAAAGCAACGTTTTACATTGGATTTGACCCTACGGCGGACAGTCTTCATGTAGGCCATTTTATGGCATTGTGTCTGATGAAACGTCTGCAGATGGCAGGCAATAAGCCAATCGCATTAATTGGCGGCGGTACAGCTATGATCGGGGATCCATCCGGAAAAACAGATATGCGTAAAATGATGACAAAAGAAACCATTCAGCACAACTGCGAATGTTTTAAAAAGCAGATGAGCCGTTTTATTGACTTTTCTGAAGGGAAAGCTTTGATGGTGAATAATGCAGACTGGCTGTTGGATCTGAACTATGTGGAAGTATTGCGTGAGGTGGGTGCTCATTTCAGCGTAAACCGTATGCTTTGTGCCGAGTGTTACAAACAGCGTATGGAAAAAGGACTGAGCTTTCTGGAATTCAACTACATGATCATGCAGAGCTACGATTTCTACAAACTGTTTCAGGAATACGGATGCAATCTGCAGTTTGGCGGTGACGATCAGTGGAGCAACATGCTGGGCGGAACTGAACTGATCCGACGCAAGCTGGGCAAGGATGCCAGTGCTATGACCATTACGTTGCTTCTGAATTCAGAGGGCAAAAAGATGGGCAAGACAGAAAAGGGTGCGGTATGGCTGGATCCAGAGAAAACTTCTCCGTTTGAATTCTACCAGTACTGGAGAAATGTAGCGGATGCTGACGTTTTAAAATGCCTGCGGATGCTCACCTTCCTTCCGATCGAACAGATTGAGGAAATGGCAGCATGGGAGGGCAGTCAGCTGAATCAGGCAAAAGAAATCCTGGCTTATGAATTGACCGCATTGGTACATGGTGAGGAAGAAGCAAAAAAAGCACAGGAAAGTGCAAGAGCATTATTTACCAGCGGCAATGCAGCCAATATGCCGTCTGCTGAGCTGACTCAGGAAGATCTGACAGAGGGAAGTATTGATATTATTTCTCTGCTGCAGAAATCCGGTCTGGTACCCTCCCGTTCCGAAGGCCGCCGCGCAGTAGAACAGGGCGGTGTGTCCATTGACGGTGAAAGAATTACAGATATCAGACACCTGGTATCCGGTGAGATGCTTCAGGGAGAAGGGATTGTGTTAAAGAGAGGTAAGAAAAACTTCCGCAGGATCACTGTAAAATAAAGGATTGTCAAAAATAGAAATGTTGCTTTATAATGAATGCAGAACAAAGTGTTTGGCCTGAGAAAAGAGAGGTAGCATCATGAGTACAGTAGAATTATTAGATGATTTACAAAAAAAAGCAAAAAAAAATCCGGAATGGAAAGAACGTTTGATTCGATCAAAGGAGGAACCAAATCCTTTGCATGCATTTTGTAAAGTCTGTCAGGAGTTAGGTTATGAAATCTATCCCATGGATCTGGTAAATGCCGGAGAAGAATTCTATGCGTCCATGAGAAGAAGTACCAATGGAGGAGGCGAAAATTCTCCTATGCTGGAAGGCGAAGATGACTTTTACGAATTATTTTTTGCCACTCTGTAGCAAAAACCATATGCCCCTTTTTACATATACTAAAAAGAAAGGGCATTGGTATGATATATGTAGTAAAGGCAGGGGACACTCTGCAAAAAATTGCCGCCGAATTCCAAACGACAGAAGCCCGGCTGCTCTATGATAATCAGCTGTATGAACAGCCGTATCTGGTAGTGGGGCAGGCTTTGTGGATTCAGGCAGGCGATGAAAAAGAGCAGATCAGGGATATGTATGTGAATGGATATGCATATCCCTTTATTCAGCCCTCCGTTTTGCAGGAGTCGCTGAGCGTTCTGGATGAACTTTTAGTATTTTCCTATGGTTTTACCCCGGAGGGAGAACTGATACCGCCTCCTCTCAGCGATCTTCCCCTGATAGAAACGGCCTGGCAGCAAGGAGTGCGTCCTGTCTTAGTGCTGACTCCTTTTGGCGTGGATGGGCAGTTTAATAATTATCTGGTAAAAGCAGTTGTGGAAAATGCCGAATTACAGGAGCGTTTGATTGAAAATCTTTTGTTTACCGTAAAGAATCAGGGATATACCGGAGTGGACGTGGATTTTGAATTTATTCTTCCGGAAGATCGGGAACTGTATGCGCAGTTTGTGGGGAATTTAAGAACCGTGATGAATGCCAACGGTTATACGGTCACCGTGGCACTGGCTCCCAAAATTTCTGCGGATCAGCCCGGATTATTGTATGAGGGTATGGATTTTGCACTGCTGGGAGAAAGTGCGGACCATGTTTTTCTGATGACATATGAATGGGGCTATAAGTATGGACCGCCTATGGCAGTGGCGCCGCTGAATAAAGTGCGGCAGGTGCTGGATTATGCGATTACGGAAATTTCCGCATATAAAATTGTTATGGGGATCCCCAACTATGCCTATGACTGGCCGCTTCCTTTTATCCAGGGAGAAACGCAGGCCAATTTAATTGGAAATGTGGAGGCTGTGCAGCTGGCTGCCCAGTACGGAGCAGAAATTCTATACGATCCGGTTGCGCAAAGTCCTTATTTTACGTATCAGACAGGCGGCGTGATGCATGAAGTCTGGTTTGAAGATGTACGGAGTATGGATGCCAAATTAAGGACTGCGGACAGTTATGGCTTTTACGGTGTGGGATATTGGAACCTGATGCGTCCATTTCGGGCTAACTGGCTGATGCTTGCCAGCCTGATGGGGAAACTTTAGAGGAGAGAGTAGATATGAAATTTTATATGGCGCCCATGGAAGGCATTACCGGTTATATTTTTAGAAATTCTTATCAAACTTGTTTTGGAGGGATGGAAAAGTATTTTTCCCCTTTTTTGGCAGCGCATTCTCAAAGAGAATTTCATCCAAGAGAACTGCAGGATGTTTTGCCGGAACATAACAGAGGAATTCCTCTGATCCCTCAAATCTTGACCAACCGGGCAGATGATTTTCTGTTAGCGGTTCGAAAAATGCAGGACCTGGGATATCAGGAAGTAAATCTAAATCTTGGATGTCCTTCCAAAACGGTGGTATCCAAAGGAAGAGGGGCAGGTTTCTTAGAAGATCCCCTTGTTCTGGATCGATTTTTTGACGCCATATTTGAAAAAACTGAGATAAAAATTTCTGTGAAAACCCGTCTGGGTATGGAATTTCCATCAGAATTCGAAGATTTACTGGCAGTATATAATAAATATCCCATAGAAGAATTGATCGTGCATCCCCGTCTGCAGTGTGACTATTACAACGGTTCACCCAGAAAAGAGTATTATGAATACGCCCTGCATCATAGTCGGATCCCTGTCTGTTATAATGGAGATATCTGCACGGCAGAGGATTATCGGGCATTGAGGGCAGCTTATCCGCAGACAAAAATCATCATGATGGGAAGAGGCATTTTGCAAAATCCTTTTTTGCCATTGGAGATCAGAGGGATGAGACGTCCCGATAAAGAGAAGCTGCGACAGTTTCATGACCTGATTTTTACGGGATACCAGGATGTCATGTCCGGAGAACGTCCGGTTTTATTTAAAATGAAAGAACTTTGGCAGTATATGATCTGCCTGTTTGCCGATGCGGAAAAGTATGCAAAGAAAATACGAAAAACACAGCGGCTAAGCGATTATATAGCCATTGTAGACGAACTGTTTCAGAAACTGACATTGAAACAGTTGATTTCACCTACAGGAGGGCAATGATACTATGCAGCAAAAAGAACTTGAGGAATATATGGCGCAGTTTCCCATATTTCAGTATCACTTTTTTGATCCTGAAGAACTGACATTTACAGAGCGGGTGCGTATGATCTGTCAAAATGAATGTGAACGATATAATTCTACCTGGGCGTGTCCGCCGGCGGTGGGAAGTGTGACAGAATGTGAAAAAAAGTGCAAGGCCTATAAAAAAGCGGTGTTTTTTTCCACTGTGGCAGAAATCTCAGATATCACCGACATGCAGGAAATGTTAAAAACCCGCATGGGGCATGAAAAAATTGTAACAGAGCTGGAAAATTTTTTAAAGAAACATGACGTAGACTGTCTGGCTTTGTCTTCCGATTCCTGTGATATTTGTGAGACGTGTGCATGGCCCAACGGCCCATGCCGTCATCTGGATCAGATGCATCCCTGTATTGAAAGCCATGGGATCGTTGTAACAGAACTGGCTGAAAAATTTCATATGGAGTATATGTTAAGTATGCAGGAGATCCTGTGGTTTGGGATTCTCTTTTTAGGCGGCTCCTTTTCCTGATAAAACAGGAATAGGGCCGTTTCTTTTTTCATATAGTAGGGAATAAAAGCCAGGAGTGATCCCGTGAAGAAAAAGAAACATTCCCTGGCCGGCAATCTGGTGAACGCCTTGCAGATCCCGGGAGATTTGGCATATCAGGATCCCATCGTTACAATTACCGGCGCCCGTGAGGTATTTGTAGAGAATTATAAATGTATCATGGAATATGAAGCAGATCATCTGATGATACAGCTCAGAAAAAGCTGCATCCGCATTGAAGGAACGCATCTGCAGATTACGTATTATACCAAGGAAGAAATGAAAATTACCGGATGTATCCGGAATATCGTATATTGTTTGTAACGGAGGAACTGCCATGGCTGACTGGAAACAATATTGTAAGGGATATCTGCGCATCAGGCTGTTAAGCAGAGAACCGGAACGTTTTATCAATTTATGCGGAAATCATGGTATTTTATTATGGAATTTGCAGAATAGTAACAATTACTATGAAACGGAAATCAGCGTGCGGAACTTTTATCGGTTAAGACCCTTATGCCGAAAAACGCATACACGGATCCAAATTCTGGAGAAAAAAGGTCTGCCTTTCTTTTTTTACCGCAATAAAAAACGAAAGGCCTTTTTAACAGGGATTGTCGTGTGCCTGCTTTTACTATTTGTTCTGTCCCGTCATATCTGGAATATTCACGTGGAAGGAAATCTCACCTATACCACACAGAGTATTCTTGCGTTTCTGGAGGAAGAAGATATCCGTCACGGCATATTAAAAAAGAAAATTGACTGTACGCAGATTGCCGGTCAACTGCGGAGAAACTTTCCGGACATTATATGGGTATCTGCCAAAATACAGGGTACAAGACTGATTCTGCAGATACAGGAAAATACAGATCGTTATACAGTCAAAGAAAATGCCGACAGCACCAGTGCCATTGATCTTGTGGCCGGGAAGACCGGAACCATTGTGTCTATCGTCACCCGCAGCGGAACACCGCTGAAAAAAGAAGGGGATACCTGTGAGGCAGGGGAAATCCTTGTGCAGGGCAGGGTGGATATTATGGGTGATAACGGAGAAGTGGCCGGATATCAGTATGTCCATTCCGATGCAGATATTTATCTGGAGACGGCGTATCAATATTATCAGGAATTTCCTCTCACCAGCCAGAAAAGGACTTATACAGGAGAAAAAAAGAAAAACTATTTTTTACAGATTTTATCTGTACGGGCAGCAACCGGTACCAGACATGCTCCTTATGCTGCCTTTGACAGTGTAACCCATACAGAACGGGTACATTTGACAGAAAACTTTATTTTGCCAATTACTTACGGATCCGTTACCAATTTGGAATATGAAAAGATACCGGTCACCATGTCCGGTCAGGAAGCCAGAAAAAAAGCAGAAACGGAATTGTCTTATTTTTTAGAAAAATTAAAAGAAAAAGGGGTTCAAATCTGCAGTAATCATGTTAAAATAAATGTGACTGATTCCTGCTGCGTTGCAAAAGGTCGGATCTGTGTGATTGAAAAAACAGGAAAGCCGCAGGATACGGAAGTAGTGGAAGAAAGGACACAGGAAACAGAATGAACAATATCGTGGAAATACAGATGGAATTGCCGGCAGACCATGCCAGAAATGTATTCGGGCAGTTTGATGAGCATATAAAAAAGCTGGAGCGGACGCTGAATGTAACGGTGATCCAGCGGGATGGCAAAGTAAAGATTCTGGGCACCCCTGCCAGCGCGGGAAGCGCTAAGAGAATTCTGGAACAGCTGATCCAACTTTCCCAGCGGGGCAATGTCATTACAGAACAAAACGTAAATTATGCGCTGGCCCTGGCGGTGGAAGAAAAAGAGTCTGCACTGGTGGAAATAGACAGGGACTGCATCTGCCATACGATAAATGGACGTCCTATTAAGCCAAAGACCCTGGGTCAGAAACAATATGTGGATCAGATCCGTGAGCAAATGATCGTATTTGGTCTGGGACCGGCGGGAACCGGCAAGACCTATCTGGCGATGGCCATGGCGATCACTGCGTTTCGAAACGAGGAAGTAAGCCGTATCATACTGACCCGTCCGGCCATTGAGGCGGGTGAAAAGCTGGGATTTCTTCCGGGGGATCTGCAAAGTAAGGTGGATCCTTATCTGCGTCCGCTGTATGACGCTTTGTATCAGATCATGGGATCGGAGTCTTTTGCCAAGAATATGGAAAAGGGGCTGATTGAAGTGGCTCCTCTTGCTTACATGAGGGGAAGAACATTGGATAATGCCTTTATTATTCTGGATGAGGCGCAGAATACCACACCGGCACAGATGAAGATGTTTTTGACACGAATTGGATTCGGTTCCAAAGTAATCATTACCGGCGACCTGTCTCAGAAAGACCTTCCTTCCGGGGCAAAGTCCGGTCTGGATGTGGCTTGTCAGGTATTAAAGAAGGTAGAAGGCATTGCCTTTTGTCAGCTGACCAGCAAAGACGTTGTGCGTCATCCGCTGGTACAAAAGATCGTACAGGCATATGATGCTTATGAGAAAAAGGCGAAACCGAATAAAGCAGACGGCAGACGAAGGAGGGGAACCAGTGACCATTCAAATTGATAATGAATATGATGGAACATTAGAGTTGGATTACGAGGCCATTGCCGAGCGGGTGATCGAAGGTACTCTGGATTATGAAAAATGTCCTTATGAAGCGGAAGTGAATCTGGTTCTGACAACAGCAGAAGTCATTCGGGAGACAAACAGGGAGTTTAGAAATATTGATAAAGAAACCGATGTCTTGTCATTTCCCATGATTCCGTTTCCTTTTCCCGCAGATTATGATATAATTGAAACCATGGATGACTGCTTTAATCCGGATACGGGAGAACTGATGCTGGGTGATATTATGATTTCGGTTCCGCGGATGATGGAGCAGGCCCAAGCTTACGGACACAGTCAGGTAAGGGAATACGCCTTTCTGATTGCCCACAGTATGCTTCATCTTCTGGGATACGATCACATGGAAGAAAATGAGGCGGCTGAGATGGAAGCAAGACAGAGAGCCATATTAAATATGTTGGACATCAAAAGATGAGGGAGGACAAAAGAATGAAACATTATAAGGGATTGCTTGTATTTGCACTGGCAGCTGTTATGCTGGCCGGATGCGGCAAGAAAGAAGAAGCGGCAGAACCTGTAGAGGAAGTGCAGGAAGAACCGGAGGAAGAAGTTCTGGAAGCAGAGGATCCTGATGTGGAAGCAATACCTGAGGGCCAGGTAAAAAGCTATCTGACCGGTGAATACGTGCCGGAAGAGATCGGAACACGCAGACCGGTAGCCGTGATGCTGAATAATATTCAGGCAGCAGTGCCCCAGGCCGGAATTGCAAAAGCAGGGGTTGTATACGAAGCGCCGGTAGAAGGCAATATCACCCGGTTGATGGGTATTTTTGAAGATTATGACGATCTGGATAAGATCGGTTCCGTCAGAAGCTGCCGTACGTATTATATTTATTTTGCAAGAGAATTTGATGCCATTTATACTCATTTTGGACAGGCTGTTTATGCGGTAGAGCATCTGAACCGGGACGGTGTGGATAATATCAGCGGTTTGGCAGCACAGAAAGACGTAGGACCGGTCAGCGGCTACGCAGGGGAAGGCATTTTTTATCGTACCACGGACAGAAAGGCACCGCATAACTGTTATACCAGTGCCGAGGGCATTGCAGCAGCTATTGAAAAAAATGGTTACAGAACACAGTATGCGGACGACTACACCGGACATTATCAGTTCGCGAAGGTGGGAGAGTCTGTCAATATGGACAGCGGATACGCTGCTACGTATGTGTCTCCTCATTATGCTGTCAATGATCCCTGGTTTGAATATGATGAGGAAACAGGGCTGTATAAAAGATTTCAGTATGGGGCAGCACAGATCGATCAGCTGACAGATGAGCAGTTAACCTATAAGAATATTATCATTCAGAATTTTTCTACCATTGCATTGGATGATCATGGATATCTGGATTTAGATTGTATAGCAGGGGGCACCGGTATTTATATTACCGATGGAAAAGCCATAGATATTACCTGGAAAAAAGACAGTGAATGGGGTCCGTCCCGTTATTATGATGCCGACGGCAATGAAATCACACTGAACACGGGCAAGACCTGGGTATGTGCTGTGAATAACAACGATGCCGGACGCATTGAAGTTCGTGATATCAATGCAGAACCGCAGGCAATACCGGAAGCAGAAGAAGTAACAGGAACTGAGGAAACAACAGCTGAATAAAAGCAGAAAATAGGCCGATACTATAGAAAAGGAGTGGTTTTATGAGAAAACAAATCTATGGTATCGGCTTACTTTATGCAGTTTTTTTGCTTATATTGGGATTTACGGGAGCGTATACCATCCGTCATACGAATACAGAACTGACGGAATTAAGGAAGGAAATGCGCAGTTTGAAGGCCAGTCAGACGGCAGCGCAGCCGCAGATGACGGAAAATGGCACCATGTATACATTTCAGCATTACAACGCGGATACGGGGGAATATGATACCGAAGCATACCGTTTGATTTCTTATTCTTCTGAACAGGTGGTTTTGCGTCAGATGAAAGAAGAAAACAGAAGCTTTTTACTAAAAGAGGATCAGGGGTATGTGACCGTGTATTTAGAGGATGGAACTACGGTGTTTGAATATACGGCAATTGCCGTGACCGAACTGCCCCAAGAGCTGCAGGAAGAGCTGCAGGAAGGAAAACAGATAGAATCTTCAGATGCTTTATACAGCTTTTTAGAGAACTATTCCAGTTAATTGATCCTGGTCAATTTCTCTGGACGTATACAGAAAAATGTTGTAAGATAACTTAAATGGACAGAGTAAGGAGCTAAAAGCATCATGAACAACATAAGAGAACGCTTGAAGGATAAAAAACGGATTGTGATAAAGGTAGGTTCATCCTCTTTGCATCATAAAGATACGGGGGAACTGGACTTAATTAAGTTAGAAATTCTGGTAAGGGAGCTAAGCGATCTGCGGAATCAGGGAAAGGACGTAGTATTGGTGTCTTCCGGAGCGATCGCAGTAGGCAGTAAGGCGCTGGGACATCAGAAGAAACCGGAGGATCTTACACAGAAACAGGCCTGTGCAGCAGTGGGACAGGCACGTCTGATGATGATCTATCAAAAACTGTTTGCCGAATACAATCAGGTCGCTGCACAGATTTTGATGACCAAAAACACCATGGTGGATGATCTGAACAGAAAGAATGCAAAACGTACCTTCCAGGAACTGCTGCGCATGGGAACGATCCCCATCGTAAATGAGAATGATACCATTTCCACTTATGAGATTGAGTTTGGTGATAATGACACCCTTTCAGCCGTGGTAGCTGCATTGATCGGTGCCGATATGCTGCTGCTTTTGTCGGATATTGACGGACTGTTCACAGATGATCCCAATACCAATCCAAATGCGAAATTTATCGATCTGGTAGAATCTCTGGACGACCATCTGATGGAGATGGGTAAAGGTCCTACCAGCACAGTGGGAACCGGAGGCATGGCCACGAAATTGTCAGCCGCCACCATTGCCACAGGGGCCGGTGCAGACATGGTCATTGCCAATGGAGAGGATTTTCATGTGATCCATAAAATTATACAGGGAAAGGATTATGGAACTCTGTTTCTTGGAAATGCCAAAGAAGAGTTTTATCTGATCGATTATATTGAGAAGTTGCTGTAGAAGGAGTTAGAGATAAAATGGAAGAACAGAAGATCAAGCGGATCAATGAATTGGCTCATAAGTCGAAAAGTGTGGGGCTGACCGAAGAGGAAAAAGTGGAGCAGCAGCACTTAAGGCGAGAGTTTATAGAGAGTTTTAAGATGAATCTGAAGTGCCAGCTGGACAATATTGATGTGGAACAGGAAGACGGAACCATTATAAATCTGGGAGATAAGTATGGAAACAAAACAAGACATTAGGAAAAAAATTTTTGCGAAGAGACGGGAGACTACGCCGGAAGAAGTTACGGCGATGAGTCATATTATCTGTGAAACGGTATGCAGTCTTCCCGAGTTTCAGCAGGCCTCCTGCATTTATGCCTATGCAGACTATAATAAAGAGGCCAGCACAAAGGAACTGATCGAAAAAGCATGGGAGATGGGCAAAAGGGTAGCGGTTCCCAAGACCCATGGACACCATATGACATATTATTATCTGGAAACCTTCGATCAGCTTCAGCCGGGCAATTTTCATGTACCGGAACCGGTAACGGGAGAAGTAGCAGAGGAAGAAGATGCATTGCTTATCGTTCCCGGTGTGGCGTTTGATCCAAACCGGCATCGCGTAGGTTATGGAGCCGGTTTCTATGACCGTTATTTAAGTGTACATACCAAGCATCCGACGGTAGCCATTGCCTTTGAGTTCCAGATTGTTCCGGAAGCGCCGGCAGAAGAGACCGATATTTTCCCGACAAAAGTAATTACAGAAAAAAGAACGATAGAATAGAGTGGAGGATACAAAATGACAATATTAGAAGAAATGGGAAGGAAAGCCAAAGCAGCGGAGCCTGTGATGCGAAATCTTTCTACTACAGTAAAAAACCAGGTACTGCGTCAGGCTGCCAAAGATTTGGTGGCCGCGTCCAAAGAAATTCTGGAAGCTAATGCAAAAGACGTGGAAAAGGGACGTGAAAATAACATGCCGGACGGATTGATCGATCGTCTGATGCTGACAGAAGAAAGAATTGAAGGTATGGCAGAAGGCCTGCGCCAGATTGCAGAACTGGATGATCCAATAGGTGAAGTATTGGGCATGAAAAAAAGACCGAATGGTCTGCTGATCGGACAGAAACGTGTGCCTCTTGGCGTAATTGGTATTATTTATGAGGCCAGACCCAATGTTACCGCAGATGCTTTTGGCCTATGTTTTAAGACGGGCAATGTGGTGGTACTAAAGGGCGGAAGTGATGCGATCTGTTCCAATCAGGCCATTGTAAAGTGCCTGCGCCATACGCTGGCTGAGGCCGGTGTGACAGAAGATGCCATTCAGCTGATTGAGGATACTTCCCGTGAGACAGCTGCTGCCTTTATGAAACTGAATCAGTATATTGATGTGCTGATTCCCCGGGGCGGTGCAGGGCTCATTCGCGCCGTTGTCAATAACAGTACAGTTCCAGTGATTGAAACAGGTACCGGAAACTGCCATATTTTTGTAGATGAAAGCGCAGATCTGGACAATGCAGCCGATATTGTGATCAATGCAAAGACACAGCGGGTAGGCGTATGCAATGCCTGTGAGTCTCTGCTGGTACATGAAAAAGTAAAAGATGCATTTCTTCCTGTGATCGGCAAAAAACTGCAGGAAAAGCAGGTTGCCATCCGCGGTGATGAAAATGCGGTTGCCCTGATCCCGGGCTGTGAGGCAGCAACGGAAGAAGACTGGGGAAGAGAATACCTGGATTATATGATCTCTGTCAAAACGGTGGGTTCTGTGGAGGAAGCCATTGCACATATCAACCGTTATAATACCAAACATTCCGAAGCGATTCTCACCCAGAATTATGCCAATGCGCAGAAATTCCTGGATGAAGTAGACGCAGCGGCAGTCTATGTCAATGCATCTACCCGTTTTACCGATGGATTTGAGTTCGGCTATGGTGCTGAGATCGGTATCAGCACGCAAAAGCTTCACGCAAGAGGACCGATGGGTCTTTTGGCACTGACGACAACAAAATATATTATTTACGGAAACGGACAGGTTCGCCCGTAAGCTTTTGGCATAAAAGATGTCCCCTTCGCATATAGTGTTTTGGCGAGTATTTACCAAAACATATATGGAGGGGGATTTTTTATGATCACATTGGGAACCCGGTTTTCCTATGAGGACATTCTTACGCATATGATGCAGATGGCAGAAGTATATTCCGATTTTGTGATCTGTCGTATGATAGGACAAAGTCATGATGCCAGGCCCATTCCCATGCTGCGGATAGGATTAGGGGAGAAAGTCCTATTCTGCACGGCCGGTATTCATGGAAGAGAAACCATTAATCCGATTCTTTTATTAAAAATGATAGAAGAATATTGTACGTATTATGAAAAACAGGAAAAAATGGAGGACAGATATCCCATTCGTTCTATGCTGGATCAATATTCGATTTGTTTTATTCCATTGGTGAATCCGGATGGGTATGAAATTGCATTGAACGGATTTTCGGCAATACAAAATCCTATTTTGCGTCAGGAAATCCGTATGAAGCAGATGGATGCCCATTACTGGAAATACAATGCCAGAGGCATTGATATTAACCGGAATTTCCCCTGTGCCTCGTATGTAAGGCAGCAGCCATGGGAATATCCGGCCAGTGAAAATGAAACACAGGCGCTGATCCAGATCTTTCAGTCTTATGATTCCATCGGATATCTGGATTTTCATTCCAGGGGGAAGGTAATTTACTATTATCGGAAAGCCATGCCGGTGCGGTATAATCTGCACAGTCATCGGTTGGCCAGATCCTTTCAAAAAGTTTCCCATTACCATCTGGGGAAAAAAGAGGAAGAAATGATTACGAATTTCAGCGGCGGCAATTCTGTCCAATATTATTCGGAATATTTAAAATTGCCGGCGATTACGATCGAAACGGTAGAGGACGAAGCAACCTTTCCATTAAACACTGCATATCAGAAAGAAACCTACGAAGAGATCCGTATGATCCCGCTTAAAATGCTGGAAATGAAATGAAGTTTTTCTTGAAAGTGAGATAGGGGATTGATATAATGGCATACATCAGATGTGAGAGAATTTTCACATCAATTACATAAAGAGGAGGATTATGAATAGAAATATAAACGTTATTAAAGATACTAATGGGAATCAGATTGTAGTGATAAATGATATACGATTTAAAGGCAGACAGAACATTGACTGGGATGAAGTTGAACAATATTTAAAACAATATGTTGGAGAATTTATCAAAATTGCTGATAGTCAAGAAATCATATATATAGGGAATGACCTTCCTGATGAATATACAGGTTCCAATTATACAGCAAAATTGAAAGGTACTCTTGCAAAAGCAAAAGCGAATGCTGCACAAGGAATTCCGGAAATGATTGAGATTGCAGAATATAAGAATTTTCGGGAAAATTTGGCAAAAAAGCATGATAAAAATGCCAGATTCGGATGGTATCGGTATGATTCCCGATTTGCACTTCCAGTTTTTGATGATGATGATGAAATTTTGCATTATAATGTGTTCCGTGTAGAGCTTGTTATAAGACATGCAGAGAATAAAAAATTATATTTATATGATATTATAAACATAAAAAAAGAAACGAGTACCCCGCTTGAGCCATAAGGCTGTACGGTTAAAAACTCATTTCTTGATGTGATTATAGGATAGAAAGGTAAAAAAGTCAAGAGAAATGTACAATGAAATGAATTTGGATAAAATAGACATAACTGCAGTTCCCCCCACAGAAGAACCTGCCAGACAATATTACTTTATGGCAAAATGCCGGGAATGGGTTCGGGAGTTTGAACAGAAAAACGGACGTCGTCCATGTTTTTTCACGCAAACCTTTGGCTGCCAGATGAATGCCAGAGATTCTGAGAAACTGGCAGGAATTCTGGAGCAGATCGGTTATGTGGAGGCGGATTCGGAAGATGCGGATTTTGTTATTTACAATACCTGTACGGTAAGAGAAAATGCAAACCAGAAGGTATATGGAAGGCTTGGGTTTTTACATAGTCTGAAAAAGAAGAATCCGCATATGATGATCGGTCTGTGCGGTTGTATGATGCAGGAAGAGCATGTGATTCAGAAACTGAAAAAAAGCTATTCCTTTGTAAATCTGATTTTCGGTACACATAATATTTACAAATTTGCAGAATTGGTGATGTGCGCCTTAGATTCCAAAAAGATGGTGATCGATATCTGGAAGGATACTGACAAGATTGTGGAAGATCTTCCCAGCGAGCGTAAATTTTCATTTAAATCCGGAGTCAATATTATGTTTGGCTGCAACAATTTCTGCAGTTACTGTATTGTTCCCTATGTAAGGGGGCGGGAACGCAGCCGTAAACCGGAAGATATTATCAAAGAAATCAAAGGGCTGGTGGCAGATGGCGTGGTAGAAGTCATGCTGCTGGGCCAGAATGTAAACTCCTATGGAAAAAATCTGGAGGAACCGATCAGTTTTGCTGCATTACTGGAACAGATCGAGCAGATAGAAGGTCTGAAACGGATCCGTTTTATGACTTCACATCCCAAAGATCTGTCCGATGAATTGATTGGGGTTATGGCAAAAAGCAAAAAGATCTGTCCGCATCTTCACCTGCCGTTACAGTCAGGCAGTACAAATATTCTGGAGAAGATGAATCGCCGTTATACAAAAGAGCAGTATCTGGGTCTGGTAGATAAAATCCGTAAGGCAAATCCGGACATTTCTCTGACAACGGATATTATCGTGGGTTTTCCGGGCGAGACGGAGGAAGATTTTCTGGAAACCATGGATGTGGTGGAAAAAGTGCGGTTTGACAGTGCTTTTACCTTTATCTACTCCAAACGAAGCGGAACGCCTGCAGCAGCCATGGAAAATCAGGTGCCGGAAGATGTAGTAAAAGAACGGTTTGAGCGGCTTTTAGATAAAGTACAGGAAATTTCCAGAGAGACCTGTGCCCGTTATACCGGAACCGTACAGGAGGTCTTGGTAGAAGGCATCAACGATCACGAGGAAGGTTTGATGACAGGACGTATGAGGAATAATATTTTAGTACATTTTCCGGGAGATCCTTCCATGATCGGGCAGGAACTGCCTGTGTTTTTAGAAACATGCAGAGGATTTTATTATATGGGAACTATCGCATCAGAAAGTAAAGAAGCATAGCGAAAAGGGGCGTTTGGCAGCAGGAAGATTGCTTGCGAAATGCCCTTTCTTGATGTATGATAAATAGATGGACAAATTTATAGAACAGGAAGGTAAGTAACGTGGCGCTTTCACCAATGATGCAGCATTATGTGAAGACAAAAGAAGAATATTCGGATTGTATCTTATTTTATCGTCTGGGGGATTTTTATGAAATGTTTTTTGACGACGCCCTGACTGTGACAAAAGAACTGGAGATTACACTTACCGGCAAAGACTGTGGGATGGAGGAGCGGGCTCCCATGTGCGGTGTCCCCTATCACGCAGCAGATACGTATATTAACCGTCTGATCGAACGGGGATATAAAGTTGCGATCTGCGAGCAGGTAGAAGATCCGAAACAGGCGAAAGGTATTGTGAAACGGGAAGTGATCCGCATTGTGACACCGGGAACCAACCTGGATACCCAGTCTTTGGATGAGACAAAAAATAATTATCTTATGTGTATTGTATACATCGCAGATCATTTCGGTATTTCGATTGCCGATGTGACCACAGGGGAATGTATGGTAACAGAGGTGGATAAGGCCAGAAAACTGCTCGACGAGATCAATAAGTTTTCTCCCCGGGAGATTATCTGTAATGAGGCTTTTCGCATGAGCGGTGTGGATCTGGAGGATATTCAGCACCGGCTGGGAATTACCGTTTCCTCTCTGGAAGACTGGTATTTTGACGACGATATGTGTAAGAAGACTTTGCTTACACAGTTTCATGTATCTGCAACGGAAGGTCTGGGATTAAAAGATTATGAATGTGGCACGATTGCGGCGGGAGCACTGTTTCAGTACCTGCTGGAAACGCAGAAAACTTCTTTGAACCATATGACCCGTATCACGCCGTATATTGCGGATAAATATATGATGATTGACAGTTCCACCAGACGGAATCTGGAATTGGTGGAAACTTTAAGGGAAAAGCAAAAGAGAGGTTCTCTTCTGTGGGTATTGGACAAGACCAAAACGGCTATGGGTGCCAGAATGCTGCGAACTTTTGTAGAGCAGCCGCTGATTGAGACAGAGCAGATAGAAGCACGTCTGGATGCCATAGAAGAATTGAATCATTCTGCTATTTCCAGAGAAGAGATCCGGGAGTATCTAAATCCCATCTATGACCTGGAACGTTTGATGGGAAAAGTAAGTTTGGGAAGCGCCAATCCAAGAGATTTGATCGCATTTCAGACTTCTTTGTCCATGCTGCCTCATATCCGTCAGATCTTAGATGAGTTTTCTTCCCCGGAATTAACGAATATACGGGAAGAGATGGATGTTCTGGAGGATCTGTGCCAGCTCATTGACTCTGCCATTGTAGAAGAACCGCCTTTGGCAATGAAAGAAGGCGGGATTATTAAAGAAGGATATAATGAAGAGGTAGATCAATACCGTCAGGCAAAAACAAAAGGCAAAAACTGGCTTGCCGAGCTGGAAGCCAAAGAAAGAGAAGCGACCGGGATTCGAAACCTTCGTATCAAATACAATAAAGTATTCGGCTATTATCTGGAAGTCACGAATTCTTTTAAAAATCTGGTACCGGAACACTATACCAGAAAACAGACGCTGGCCAATGCAGAACGCTATATTACTCCCGAATTAAAAGAATTGGAGGATATGATCCTGGGGGCGGAGGACAAGCTGTCCGCTCTGGAATATGAATTATTTACAGAAGTGAGAGAAACCATCAGCAGGGAAGTGCTGCGGATCCAGCGGACGGCAAGAGCGGTTGCCCGCATTGATGTCTATGCTTCTCTGGCGCTTGTGGCGGAGAGAAATCAATATGTCCGCCCCAAATTAAATAAAAAGGGTATCATTGATATTAAAAACGGGCGTCATCCGGTAGTAGAGAAGATGGCTTCCCAGAGTATATTCATTGCTAATGACACCTATTTAGATAATAACAAAAACAGAGTTTCCATCATTACAGGGCCGAATATGGCGGGTAAGTCTACTTATATGCGTCAGTCTGCCTTAATTGTATTAATGGCCCAGATCGGAAGCTTTGTGCCTGCCGAAAAGGCCAATATCGGCATTGTAGACCGCATTTTCACCAGAGTAGGAGCTTCCGATGACTTAGCCAGCGGACAGAGTACTTTTATGGTGGAAATGACCGAAGTAGCCAATATTCTGCGCAATGCTACGTCCAAAAGCCTTCTGATCCTGGATGAAATTGGAAGGGGTACCAGTACCTTTGACGGTCTGAGCATTGCCTGGGCTGTGATCGAACATATCAGCAATCCTCGTATTCTGGGTGCAAAGACGTTATTTGCCACCCACTATCACGAGCTGACTGAGCTGGAAGGCAAGCTGTCTGGCGTGAACAATTACTGTATTGCGGTGAAAGAAAAAGGAGACGATATCGTCTTTCTGCGAAAAATCGTAAAAGGCGGTGCAGACAAGAGTTATGGAATCCAGGTTGCAAAACTTGCGGGGGTACCGGATTCTGTGATTGAACGAGCTAAGGAACTGGTGGAAGAGCTGGTGGATGCAGATATTACGGCTGCGGTAAAGGATATTGCATCTGAGGGCAGAAAGGTCAGTACAAAACAAAAGGCCGTTCATTACGATGAAGTGGATCTGGAGCAGATTTCTCTGTTTGATACCGTACAGGATAATGATATACTGGAAGAACTCAAACAGATCGATGTAAGCAACCTGACACCGGTGGATGCGTTAAACACCATTTACCGGCTGCAGAATAAATTGAAGAACCGGTGGTGAGCAATTGAGAAAGATAGCTGTATTAGATCAGAATACCATTGACAAAATAGCAGCAGGAGAGGTGGTGGAACGGCCTGCTTCTGTAGTGAAAGAATTGGTGGAAAATGCCATTGACGCGGGGGCCACTGCGGTTACCGTGGAGATTAAGGACGGAGGAACTTCCTTGATCCGCATCACAGATAATGGAATGGGAATTGAGAAAGACCAGATACGCCTGGCCTTTCTTCGTCATGCCACCAGCAAAATATCCCAGGTAGAAGATCTGCTGTCCATCACATCGCTGGGATTTCGGGGAGAAGCTTTGTCTTCGATTGCAGCCGTTGCACAGGTAGAAGTATTAACCAAGACGCCTCGTTCCCTGATGGGAACCCGGTATGTGATCCAGGGCGGACAGGAAAAGTCTCTGGAAGATATTGGTGCGGCCAATGGCACTACCTTTCTGGTACATAATTTATTTTATAATACGCCGGCCCGTAGTAAATTTTTGAAAAGTGCAGCAACAGAGGCTGGTTATGTGAGTAATTATATGGAGCAGCTGGCGTTATCCCACAGTGATATTTCCTTTAAATATATGATCAACGGCCAGTTGAAGCTGCACACTTCCGGAAACGGCAAGCAAAAGGATGTTATTTATGGCATTTACGGCCGGGATATTACAAAGGAATTGGAAAAAGTAGAGTTTGAGGAAGAGGGAATTACAATAAGCGGATATATTGGCAAAGCCACGGTATCCAGAGGCAACCGGAATTTTGAAAACTATTTTATCAATGGCCGATACGTAAAAAGTAAGATTATCACAAAGGCCATTGAGGATGCCTATAAACCCTATACCATGAAACACAAATATCCGTTTACGTCACTGTATATTACTATGGATGGCCAGCGGCTGGATGTAAATGTGCATCCTACCAAGATGGAAGTACGTTTTTCTCAGGGAGAAAACGTGTATCGTCAGATCGTGACAGCCATTACCCAGGCGTTGACAAAAAAGGAAATGATACCGGAGGTAACACTGGATCAGAAGCCTGTAAAAGAGGAGAAAAATACGCCGAAAAAGGAAAATGCACCGGAGCCCTTTGAAAAGCAGAGGATTGCGCAGATTCGAGAGACCGGAATCTACGGTACACCGCAGCAGCTTCCCAGACGTTCGGAAACCGTTCGAAAACCGGAAGAAAAGCCGGTCATCCCATCAAAGCCGGAAAAGCCGCGGGAAACCATTCGACAAAAGCCGCCTGTGGAAACGGAAAAACCGGCAGCCACGCTGTCCCAGCCTATGGAGCAGATGGAATTATTTGATGATAAATTATTGTCAAAAGAGGCCCGGGCACGTCATCGGATCATTGGTCAGCTGTTTGAAACTTACTGGCTGGTGGAATATGAGAATAAGTTCTATATTATTGACCAGCATGCAGCCCATGAGAAGGTGATGTATGAGCGTTTTATGAAAGAACTGGAAGAAAATCGGATACAATCGCAGATGATCAGTCCTCCGCAGATCGTGGCGCTGACTCTGCAGGAAGTGCAGCTGCTGGAGGAAAATAAAGATCTGTTTTTGTCTTTTGGCTTTGAGATAGAGCCGTTTGGCGGCCGGGAATACAGTATTTGTGCCGTACCGGATGGTTTTATGGGAATTGCGGATGAACAGCTTTTTGTAGAATTGCTGGATGAGTTGGGACAGGAAGGGAAAAAGAGTCCTCAGATTATCCGATCCCGTCTGGCCACCTGTGCCTGCAAAGCAGCGGTGAAAGGAAATCAGACACTTTCCTATCAGGAAGCAGATCAGCTGATCGATGAATTGCTGACCCTGGAGAATCCGTATCACTGTCCCCATGGACGTCCTACGATTATTTCCATGACAAAATATGAATTAGAAAAGAAGTTTAAACGAATTGTGTAAGGTGAACGTATTGAAAAAACCATTGATTATTTTAACCGGTCCCACTGCAGTGGGAAAAACCAGTTTATCCATAGAACTGGCCAAAGCCGTTCACGGCGAGATTATTTCCGCAGATTCCATGCAGGTATACCGGTATATGGATATCGGTTCCGCGAAGGTACGGCCGGAGGAGATGCAGGGGATTCCCCATTATCTGATCGATGAAATGGAACCGGATGAAGAGTTTCATGTGGTAGAATTCCAGAGGCGTGCAAAAAAGGCTCTGGAAACAATCTATGCAAAGGGGAAAATTCCTATTCTTGCCGGAGGCACCGGATTTTATATTCAGGCTTTGGTAAAAGACATTGATTTTACTCAAAATGGCGAAGATACCCTCTATCGGCAGCAGCTGGAAGCGCTGGCTCAGGAAAAAGGCGCTTCTTATCTGCATCACATGCTGCAGGACGTGGATCAGGCAGCGGCAGAAGAGATTCATGAAAATAACGTAAAACGGGTAATCCGGGCGCTAGAGTATTATCATCTGACCGGTGAAAAAATATCTGATCATAATCGACGGGAAAAGGAAAAGGAGTCACCCTATACCTTTGCTTATTTTGTGTTAAATGATGACAGAAAACGTCTGTATGAGCGGATCGACCGCCGTGTGGACGATATGCTGAAAGAGGGCCTGGTAGATGAAGTAAAGCAGCTTGCAGACCGGGGTTATACAAAAAATATGGTTTCTATGCAGGGATTGGGCTATAAGGAATTGCTGTCTTATCTGGAAGGGGAATACAGCCTGGAGGAGGCCATTTATATCCTGAAGCGGGATACCCGTCATTTTGCGAAGCGCCAGCTGACCTGGTTTCGGCGGGAACCGGATGTGATCTGGGTCAATAAACCGGATTTTTCTTATCAGGATGAAAAAATCCTGGAATTTATGATAAATATATGTAAAGAACGAGGAGTCATAACATGATAGAAACAATGGAGCAAATGTACGAAAAAATGGGAATCAGTAAACCGGTTCTGCAATTTGGACTGGAAGTAGAAGCATCTTTGCAGGAACGGTTTGCACAGATCCAGAAAACAGCAGAATACAATCAGCTGAAAGTATTGCATGCCATGCAGGCACACAGAGTCAGTGAGGCCTGTTTATATGCTTCCAGCGGTTACGGTTATAACGATATAGGACGAGATACCTTAGAAGAGGTATATGCTTCCGTTTTCGGTACCGAGGCGGCGCTGGTACGTCCGCAGATCGCCTGCGGAACGCATGCGCTTGCCGTAGCTCTGGCCGGCAATCTGCGTCCGGGAGACGAATTGCTCTCTCCCGTAGGGAAACCCTATGATACCCTGGAAGAGGTCATCGGAATTCGTCCGTCTGTGGGTTCTCTTGCAGAATATGGGGTCACCTACCGGCAGGTAGATTTGCTGCCGGACGGTTCTTTTGATTATGATAATATCCAAAAAGCAATGAATGAAAAAACACGTCTGGTGACCATCCAGCGTTCGAAGGGATATCAGACCCGTCCTACCTTATCCGTAAAACGTATTGGCGAACTCATTGCCTTTGTGAAAAAAATCAAGCCGGACGTGATCTGTATGGTCGATAACTGTTATGGGGAATTTGTAGAGATCACAGAACCGTCTCAGGTGGGAGCCGATATGATCGTAGGTTCTCTGATCAAAAATCCCGGCGGCGGACTGGCACCCATCGGCGGATATATTGCCGGCACAAAGGAATGTGTAGAACGCGCGGCATATCGTCTGACTTCACCGGGACTGGGGAAGGAAGTTGGCGCTACGCTGGGCGTAAACCAGTCCTTTTACCAGGGGTTCTTTTTAGCGCCGACGGTCACGGCAGGCGCGTTAAAGGGAGCCATCTTCGCAGCCAATATCTATGAAAAACTTGGCTTTTCTGTTGTTCCCAACGGAACAGAAAGCCGTCATGATATTATTCAGGCGATCACCTTTGGAAAACCGGAGGGTGTCATTGCCTTCTGCAAGGGTATTCAGGCAGCTGCACCTGTAGATAGCTATGTGGATCCGGAACCATGGGCCATGCCGGGATATGACAGTGATGTGATCATGGCTGCCGGTGCTTTTGTACAGGGATCTTCCATTGAGCTGAGTGCAGACGGGCCGATCAAACCTCCGTATACAGTTTATTTCCAGGGCGGTCTTACGTATGAACATGCAAAGCTGGGAATCCTTATGTCTCTGCAGAAGTTGACAGAGGCACATATTGCAGTGCTTCCGCAAAGATAAGATGCAGAAAGGCGGTTTACCTTATGGGGAAAAGAGTGATTGTGGTCGGCGGCGGCGCTTCCGGATTTCTGGCAGCCATTATGGCTGCACGAAACGGTGCGTCGGTTACGATCCTGGAACAAAATGATAAAGTGGGAAAGAAACTTTTATCCACAGGGAATGGGCGCTGCAATCTGACCAATCAGAAGCAGGAAGCTCAGTTTTATCACAGCAGCAGCCCTCAATTTCCGCAGGAAGTGCTCCAACAGTTTCCTCTCTTTGAGACACTCTCTTTTTTCACGTCCATTGGTGTCTACACAAAGAATAAAAACGGTTATTTTTATCCATCCAGTGAGCAGGCTGCCAGTGTGGTGCAGCTGCTGAAAATGCAGGCAGAGTATTGGCATGTGAAGATAAAACTGAAAGAAAAAGTAGTAAAGATCAGCAAAAAGGGAGAGGAATTTACGGTTGAAACGCAGACCTGGAAGTATACCGGTGAAGCCGTGATCCTTTGCTGTGGCTCCTGCGCATCTGCCATAGAGGGAGCTGACGGCAGTGGGTATTCCTTATCTTTGGAACTGGGACATCATCTGATCAAGCCGCTCCCTGCTCTGGTAGCACTGAAATGCAAAGGAAATTTCTTCAAATGGGCTGGTGTTCGTGTAGAAGGTGCCGTGTCTTTGGCTGCGGATCATACCGTTTTCCTTACCGAGAGAGGAGAACTGCAGCTTACCGATTATGGGGTATCCGGCATTCCGGTATTTCAGATCAGCCGTTTTGCAGTCCGTCTGCTGGATGAGGGGGTACAGCCATCAGTTATTTTAGATTTCATGCCGGATTTTACCCGGGAAGAATTGGAAGCATTTTTAAGAAGAAGGAAGGAAAATTGTCCCTATCAGTCGGAAAAACAGCTGCTGATTGGTTTGCTGCCGGAAAAACTCATTGGTGTTCTGGCGCCTAAGGGCTGTACGATCGAAAGCATTGCCGCAAACTGCAAAGCATGGGAACTGCCGGTGAAAGGAAGCGGCAGCTTTGCCCAGGCACAGGTCTGTTCCGGTGGAATTGATACCTTAGAAATTGATGCACATACGATGGAAAGCCGCAAGATCAAAGGGCTTTATTTCGCCGGTGAAGTGGTAGATGTGGATGGTGCCTGCGGAGGCTATAACCTGCAGTGGGCATGGTCAAGCGGAGCGGTCGCCGGCCGTCATGCTGCTTTGTCGTAGAGAAGAGAGGATATTATGATTCGAGTCTCACAATTAAAACTGCCTGTCAGTCACAGCAGAGAACAATTGGAAAAGAAATTAGCGAAAACCCTGCGGATTCCCTGGAAGGAAATAGAAAGCTACGAAATTATCAGACAGTCCATAGATGCCAGGCAGAAACCGGATCTGCGATATGTTTATACCATAGATGTTTCCACAAAAAAGGAAAATCAGATTTTAAAAAAAGTTAACCATAATAATATTATGTTAATCAAGAAAAGCGAATATCAGATGCCGGAGAGAGGAACAGATCTTCTGGCACATCGCCCGGTTGTAGTCGGAAGCGGACCGGCAGGCCTGTATTGTGCTTATCTATTGGCTTTAGGCGGTTTGCGGCCCATGGTGCTCGAACGTGGAGAAGAAGCACAGAAACGGCAGAAGACGGTGGAAACCTTCTGGAACACTGGACGGTTGAATCCCCAGTCCAATGTACAGTTTGGAGAAGGCGGAGCAGGTACTTTTTCTGACGGAAAATTAAATACCATGGTAAAAGATGCCTTCGGAAGAAATCGGAAGGTTCTGGAATTGTTTGTAAAGGCCGGTGCACCGGAAGAAATCCTCTATGTGCAGAAACCCCATCTGGGAACTGATCAGCTGGTGATGATCGTGGGCAATATCCGTAAAATGATCACAGATATGGGCGGAACGTTTCACTTCAACAGTCAGGTAACGGATTTGATCACAGAAAATCATTGCCTGCGGGCAGTAGAAATCAATGATAAAGAACAGATTCCCACAGAGGTATGTATTCTGGCCGTGGGACACAGCGCCCGGGATACCTTCGCCATGTTAAAAAGGAGAAATCTTCCCATGGAGCAGAAGTCTTTTGCTGTGGGGGTTCGCATCGAACACCCGCAAAAAATGATCAATCTGTCTCAGTATGGGATAGAAGAGCCGGGAAATCTGGGTGCGGCCAGCTACAAACTGACACATCAGCTGCCAAACGGCAGGGGCATTTACAGTTTTTGCATGTGTCCGGGCGGTTATGTAGTAAACGCCTCATCAGAGGAAGGCCATCTGGCAGTAAATGGTATGAGTTATCAGGCAAGAGCGGGAGAAAATGCCAATAGTGCCATGATCGTTACCATATCACCACAGGATTTTGGTTTCGATGATGTACTTGCCGGTGTGGAATTTCAGAAACGTTTGGAAAAAAAGGCCTTTGAAGCCGGACAGGGCAGGGTACCCGTACAGCTGCTGGAAGATTTTATAAAAAATTACCCTTCCGATACCTTAGGTGCCATTACGCCTTCTATCAAAGGAAAGTATTTGCTGGGAAATGTGAGAAGTATTTTTCCGGACACGATCGCCGAATCCCTGGCAGAAGGCATTTGTGCCTGTGACAAAAAAATCTATGGATTTGCGCGGCCGGATGCGGTGCTTTCCGGCGTGGAGAGCCGTACTTCGTCCCCTGTGCGGATGGTACGTGACCAGCAGTTTATGAGCCGCATTGCGGGCATATATCCCTGTGGGGAAGGTGCCGGTTATGCAGGGGGGATTACTTCCGCTGCAATGGACGGCCTAAAAGTGGCAGAGGCTATTTTGAAAAAATATGGTGGACTGAAGCCCTTGTCAACATAAGGTATAGTATGATAAAATTAAATTTGCTTTAAATATAATATATCCGGATTTTATTCGGGGATCCCTGTTATTTTTAAGAGAGTGGCAGGGAGGAGCATAATGGAACAAGATAATAAGATAAAAGAAATTTCACCGGAGGACAGGCCTTATGAAAAGTGCTGTCGGTTTGGTCCTGCATATCTGACGGATGCCGAGCTGCTGGCAGTGATCCTTCGTACGGGTTCTCAGGGAATTTCTTCAGTTACTTTAGCAACTCAGATATTAAACCTGTCAAAAGATAAAGAAGGACTATTGAGTATTCATCAGCTGTCGGTGAAAGAGCTGATGGCTCTAAAAGGGGTTGGTATGGTCAAGGCGCTGCAGATTAAATGCATAGGGGAGTTATCAAAGCGCATTGCCCGGACATCAGCAGGAAGAAGTCTTTCCTTCCAGTCCCCACAAACGATTGCAGAATATTATATGGAACAGCTAAGACATGAGGAACAGGAACTTATGATCTGTATGATGCTGGATACGAAGAATCATCTTCTGGGCGATCCTGTTATCAGTAAAGGGACTGTGAATGCGTCCATACTCTCTCCGAGAGAGATTTATTTAACTGCCATGTCGTATCATGCTGTTCATATTATTCTTATACACAATCATCCCAGCGGGGATCCGACACCCAGCCGGGAGGACATTTTAATGACAAAACGCATAGGGGAAGCGGGAGAACTACTGGGCATTACGCTGATGGATCACATTATCATCGGTGACTGCAGGTACATAAGCTTTTGTGAACGGGATATCCTTAACAAATACTAAAAGGGGAGTATGGTATGCCACGTCATAAAACTTTAGGAATAGATTTGGGTACCAGCACTATTAAAATCTGTTCTGACCAGAAAGATACGATTATTAAAGAGAAAAATATGATTGCAATCCGCAATGGGAATCAGATCCTGGCAATTGGCAGCGAAGCCTATGAGATGTATGAAAAGGCTCCTGTCAATATCCAGGTAGAGTCTCCTATGGCTTATGGAAAGATTGCAAATGTAAATTATACAGAAGCTGTTTTGAAAAAACTACTAGAGAAAGAAGGGCGTAATTCGCTATCCGGAAGTACGCTCTATCTTAGTGTGCCTGCAGATATGTCAGAGATTGAAAAAAGAGCCTATTACACCATCGCATCAGGCAGCCGCAAGGATACGGTTCACACGGTAGAAAAGCCTATTGCGGATGCCATTGCTCTAGGCATTCCCATCGAAACCACCAGAGGCGCGATGATCGTTAATGTGGGTGCGCAGAGTACGGAGATATCTGTCATTGCAGATGGCCGGGTGATTATCAGCAAAATTGTTGAAATAGGAGGAAAACAGCTGAATGAAGCGATCGTCAGTGCCGTACGCAGGCGATATCATTTACATATTGGGACACGTACTGCAAAAAGGCTGAAAATTTCTATGGGGAGTTTTCGCCTGAAAAAAAAGGAAGAAAGAACCGTGTGGGGAATAGACAGCGTTTCCGGTCTTCCCCGGGAAGAAATGGTATCCTCTTTGGTGATCCATGAGGCTTTATGTGATTCCATGGATGTGGTCGGGCGTGAAATCAAGTTTTTCCTGGAAAGGACTCCGCCGCAGATCTATCACAGTATTATAGAACAGGGGATCTATTTAACAGGAGGAACGACCCGCCTGCCGGATATTGATTGGTATCTGCAGCAGGAAACCGGATATGAGATCCGTCTTTCAGCCTTTTATGAATTATGCACCATTTATGGCTTGAGAGAAATCATATCACATGATGAACTGAAGAAATGGTCAAAGTAGAGAAAAACAATCGAGGTATTACATGAAGAAAAAACATAATTTTACGTTTAAAAGTAAACATATTATCACTGTTATGACCATTTTATGCGTCAGCATGATCCTGCTTACGTTCACGGATCATTTTCCGTCAAAAGCCATCCGGCAGGTGACCAGTTATGCGATTGTGCCATTTCAGAATGGTATGAATCATGTAGGAAACTGGCTGACTGAAATAGGCGGTGGATTTCAGGACAAAGAAGAATTGATCAAAGAAAAAGAAGCTCTCCAGAAAAAGGTAGATGAATTGACGGCAGAGAACAGTCAGCTGATCCAGAATCAGTATGAACTGGATCGTCTGCAACAGTTATACAGCCTGGATCAGCAGTATACAGAATATGAAAAAGTAGCGGCTCAGGTGATTTCAAAGGATCCGGGCAACTGGTACAGTACATTTGTGATCAACCGGGGAAGTGAAGATGGAATTGCAGTGGATATGAATGTGATTTCCGGAAGCGGACTGGTGGGAATCGTAACCAAAGTGGGCGATCACTGGGCTGCGGTACGTTCCATTATAGATGATTCCAGTAATGTCAGTGCTATGACGGCTACGACTTCTGACACGTGTATTGTCACCGGGAATCTGGAGTTAATGGATCAAAATAAGCTGAGTTTTATTCAGCTGAACGATGAAGAAGAAAAAGTACAGGTTGGAGATAAAATCGTAACTTCTCATATCAGTGATAAGTTCTTAAAAGGAATTTTGATCGGGTATATCAGTGAGATTGAAACTGATGCCAACAATCTGACGCGTACCGGTCGACTGATACCTGCAGTTGATTTTGCCCATCTGCAGGAAGTGTTGGTTATCACCACATTAAAACAGCAGGAAGGAGAGGAGTCATGAGGCGCCGAATCATTATGGCAGTTTTGATCCTGGTTTGCTTTCTGCTGCAAAGCACAGTATTTCAATGGCTGTCCATCGGCTCGATCACACCTAATCTTCTCTTAATCCTTACGGTTTCCTTCGGGCTTATGAGAGGAAAGAGTTCTGGCTTATGGACCGGATTTTTTTGCGGTATTCTGATCGATCTTTTTTATGGGCAACTGATAGGATTCTATGCCCTCATCTATATGATGGCAGGATATTTCACAGGTTTTTGCTATAAGATTTTTTATGATGAAGATATCAAAGTACCCATGGTACTGGTCGCTGCCAGTGATCTGATTTACAATATTCTGATATATGGTGCTTTATTCCTGCTTCGTGGCAGATTAGATTTTTTATATTATCTGAGACGGATCATAATACCGGAAATTTTGTATACAGTTTTGCTTACCTTGCTTCTGTATCGGTTATTTTTCCGGATTAATCAAAGACTGCAGGAGAAAGAGATAAAGGAGAGAGAATCTATTTGGTTAAGAAAATAAAGAACAGACTGAAAAAGTTGGCCGTTAAACGAACGACCGTTCTGATGCTGTTTTTTGCCGCACTATTTCTGGTTTTAATCAACCGCCTTTTTGATTTGCAGATTATTCACGGCAGTGAGTACGCGGAGAATTTTTCGGTACGCATAACAAAGCAAAGAACACTGAAAAGTACCAGAGGCAATATTTATGACCGTAATGGCAATCTGCTGGCATATAATGAGCTGGCCTATGCGGTGACACTGGAAGATAACGGAAGCTATTCCACCACACGCGAGAGAAATCTGACGTTAAACAGTGTAGCATACAAAGTACTGCAGATTTTAAAAGAAAACGGAGATAGTCCGGATCAGAATTTTCATATTATCCTTGATGAAAACGGCAATTATGCTTTTGATGTATCCGGACAGACTTTAAACCGTTTTCGTGCGGATGTTTTCGGAAGAGCCCGGATTGAAGACTTAAAAGAAGAAGAGGCAGACACTACCGCACAGGAAATCATCGATCACCTGTGTTCCACGAAAAGCGGATGCTATGCGCTGACGAATCCGGATCGGCCGTACACCAAAGAGGAATTGGAAGCTTATGGCCTTCCGGCGGAATTTACCAAAGAAGAGGTGCTGGAGATCGTTTCTATCCGGTATACCTTGTCGACGAACAGCTTCCAGAAATATCTGTCGGTAAATATTGCTACGGATGTCAGTGAAAAAACCGTATCTGCTATTATGGAAAATAAAGGCGATCTTCAGGGTGTGGATATTGCCGAAGAAACAAAACGTGTCTATGTGGACGGAGAGTATTTTGCTTCTGTGATCGGATATACGGGAAAAGCATCGACGGATGAGCTGGAGGATCTGCAGGAACAAAGCGGTAAGTATTCCAATACTTCCATTGTGGGAAAAGCAGGCATAGAGCAGTATATGGAAGTACAGCTGCAGGGTACCGACGGTTCCGAAAATGTGTATGTGGACAATCTGGGCAAGGTGCTTCAGATCGATGAAGATTCCATTGTACAGCCGCAGGCGGGAAACGATGTTTATCTTACTTTGGACAAAGAACTGCAGATTGCCGCATACAAGCTGCTGGAGCAAAAGATCGCAGGTATTGTCATAGCAAATATTGTATCCGGCAAGACCTTTGATAAAACAGCCGTGCAGGATGCCAGCGATATTCGTATTCCTATTTATGATGTGTATTATGCACTGATCAATAACTCCGTAATCGATATTGAGCATTTTAACGATATAGAGGCTTCCTCTACGGAACGGGAACTGTATGCCCGTTTTCTGGAAAAGCAGGAGGCAGTATTTGCACAGATACGGGAAGAGCTGACCGGATCGTCTCCTGTTCCCTATGAAAATCTGAGCAGTGAAATGCAGGAATATTTAAGCTATATTGTAACAGATTACCTGATGAACAAAAAAGGGATCTTAAGCAGTGAAGCCATTGATACTTCCGATGCCACTTATGAGGCATGGACAAAAGAAGGTTCTATCAGCCTTCAGGAGTTTTTAACCTATGCCGTCAGCCAGAACTGGATCGATATCTCCAAGATAGAACTGGAGGGAGAATATCTGGATTCTAAGGAGGTATACAATGCTCTGGCAGATTACCTGGCCGAATATCTGGCCAATGACACTGCTTTTAGTAAATTGCTGTATAAATACATGCTTCTTTCGGACATGATTTCCGGTACGCAGATCTGTGTTGTGCTCTATGATCAGGGGGTTCTTTCCACAGATGACGGAGATTATGAAGGTTTGCTGTCGGGACAGACGCCTGCTTACAATTTTATGATCCGTAAGTTAAGCAATCTGGAGATCACACCTGCGCAGCTGGCGCTGGATCCCTGTTCCGGCTCTTTGGTGGCAACAGATCCTAATACCGGAGAGGTGTTAGTCTGTGTGTCTTATCCGGGATATGACAATAATCGTCTGTCGAACCAGATGGACACCGCTTATTGGAATCAGCTGGTAACCGATCTGTCAGAGCCGCTCTATAATAAAGCAACACAGCAGAAGACAGCGCCAGGATCTACCTTTAAAATTGTTACGGCAGTGGCAGGCGTAATGGAAAATCTTTCTATCACGCAGCAGGATAACGGCGTTGTCTGCAATGGTGTGTTTGACAAGGTAAATCCTCCCATTAACTGCTGGTATCGGGCCGGCCATGGCTGGCTGGATCTGGAACATGCCATAAAGGATTCCTGTAATGTTTACTTTTCACAGGTGGCATATGATATGGGTCTGGATTCCAACGGTGTATTCAGTGAAACCACCGCATTACAGAAGCTGTCAGTTTATGCACAGGCATTTGATCTGGATAAAAATTCTGGTATTGAAATTTCAGAGGCGGCGCCTCAGGTATCGGATGACAGTGCTATCCGGTCTGCATTCGGACAGGGTACTCATGCATATACAACCTCTCAGCTGGCACGCTATGTGTCTACGATTGCCAACAGCGGAACCAGCTATAACATATCCTTACTGGATAAGGTAACTGATTCCGAAGGGAATATACTGGAAGATTATACTCCGTCTGTGCAGAGCACACTGGAACTTTCTCAGGACAACTGGGATCGTGTTCACAGGGGAATGCGCATGGTGATCCAGAACCATTCCGCATTTATGGATCTTGATCTTCCTGTCGCTGGAAAAACCGGTACTGCACAGATGTCAAAGACAAGACCTGACCATGGATTGTTTATGGGATATGCACCGTTTGATAATCCTGAAATTGCAGTGGCGGTGCGTATTGCATTTGGATATTCATCCGCAAATGCGGCCTCTACAGCCAGAGACTTTTTCAGCTATGCTTTTGAAGTGGAGGATGAAGCAACGCTTCTCACAGGTACCGCTAAATTTGAGGATGTAAGTACAGAACAGACCGATTAAGATACCGCAGATGATTTCTAATGTACCGTTAGATAAATACAACTTTAGATTTCAGGAGGATGGTATATGAGCGAAATAATAGTAGTAACGTCAGGAAAAGGCGGAGTGGGAAAGACCACTGCGGTGGCAAATATCGGTTTCGGACTTGCCGCGTTGAACAAAAAGGTAGTTGTTGTGGACACCGATATTGGTTTGCGGAATCTGGATGTGGTGTTAGGCCTTGAAAATCGAATTGTTTACAATCTGATTGATGTCATTGAGGGCAACTGTCGTCTGAAACAGGCATTGATCAAGGATAAGCAGATGAATAATCTGTTCCTTCTGCCTTCCGCACAGACAAGAGATAAAAATGCAGTAACTCCGGAGCAGATGATCAAACTGACGCAGGAACTGGAGGAAGAATTTGACTATATTTTACTGGATTGCCCGGCAGGAATCGAACAGGGATTTAAAAATGCTGTTGCCGGTGCAGGAAAAGCCATTGTAGTGACCACACCGGAAGTATCTGCCATTCGCGACGCAGACCGGATCATAGGGCTTTTAGAAGCCGGCGGAATGAGCGATATCCAGCTGATCGTCAATAAGATCCGTATGGATATGGTCGACCGCGGGGAGATGATGTCGGTGGAAGATGTGACAGATATTCTGGCTGTTCCGCTTTTAGGTGCCGTTCCGGATGATGAAAAAGTGGTAATTGCCACCAATCAGGGAGAACCTTTATGCGGAAGTGATAATTTATCCGGACAGGCGTTTTATAATATCTGCAGGCGTCTTGTGGGAGAAGAGATTCCTCTTTTAAATCTGCAGGAAAAAAACAGTGTCCTGAAACGTATCAGCCATATGTTCAGAAGTAAATAGGGGGGAGTTTTGTGTTTCTAAACAGGAAGCGTCATTCCGGTCTCATTGCAAAAGATAGACTGAAGCTTTTACTGGTTTCGGAAAGATTAAACTGTTCACCCCAGATGATGACCATGTTAAAAAATGATGTGGTTCAGGCAGCAGGAAAATATTTTAACGTAGATAAGGACGAAATAGAAATAAGGTGCAGACATGATAAAACTTTACAAGCTAAAAGACTACAACTTCAGATTAGTATTATGGTTAATTACCATTAGTGCCCTGGGTGTCCTGTTGGTAGGGAGTGCGGAGTCTTCCCTCCAGACCAAACAGCTGATGGGCGTTATCCTGGGAATTGTTGTAATGGTAATCGTCTCTCTTATGGATTTTAGCTGGATTCTTAACTTTCATTGGATCATTTATATTGTTAATATTGTTATGCTTGGTGCAGTCAGACTGGCAGGAGAGAGCTCCGGCGGCGCTACCAGATGGATTGATCTGGGTTTTGTTCGTTTTCAGCCTACAGAATTGTCAAAAATTCTGTTAATTCTATTTTTTGCCAGGTATCTGATGGATCATGAAGAAACCTTAAATACACCGAAAACGATATTAAAAACCATTGGTCTGTTAATCGTTCCTCTGCTGCTGATTTACATCCAGCCGGACTTGAAAAATACGATCACTGTTGTTATACTTTTCTGTGTTCTGATGTATATCGCAGGATTAAGCTATAAGATTATCGGTGGTGTTTTACTGATTGCGATACCACTGATCGTCATATTTCTTGCCATTGTCGTGCAGCCGGATCAGAAACTGATAAAGGAATACCAGAGAAATCGTATTATGGCGTTTCTGTATCCGGAAAATGAAGAGTATTCAGATGATATCGCCCAACAGACAAATTCCGTTACGGCTATCGGTTCCGGAGAATTAACCGGAAAAGGATTGAATAACAATGAAGTTTCTTCTGCCAATAAAGGAAACTTTGTATCTCAGATCCATACAGATTTTATCTTTGCAGTAGCGGGTGAAGAGCTTGGATTTGTAGGCTGCTGCTGTATATTAGGATTGCTGCTGCTGATCCTATATGAGTGCATACGGATGGGCAGGCGGGCTAAGGATCTGTCGGGAACCCTGATCTGCTGCGGTGTAGGAACACTGGTCGGTCTTCAAAGCTTTTTAAATATATGCGTGGCAACGGCAATTATGCCTAATACCGGAACACCGCTGCCATTTCTTAGTTACGGATTGACTTCTTTGGTTAGTTTATATATTGGTATGGGATTGGTGCTGAATGTTGGCCTGCAGAGAAATCCTACCTATACAAACAAAACGATTTCATAAATGATAAAAAGTAAGGAGGAGAAAGCATGAATATCGGATTAATTGCCCATGATTCAAAAAAGAAATTGATGCAAAATTTTTGTATTGCATACAGAGGCATTCTTTCCAGACATACTTTATATGCAACAGGCACAACAGGCAGACTGATCGAAGAAGTTACCAATCTGCAAATACACAAATTTTTAGCCGGACATCTGGGCGGAGCACAGCAAATGGGAGCTCTGATTGAACAAAACGAAATGGATTTGATCATTTTCCTTCGTGAACCAGTCTCCAAAAGACGTCATGATCCGGATGAAGATAGAATCTTCCGACTTTGCGATACCCATATCATTCCGCTGGCCACAAATCTGGCATCTGCAGAATTACTGATTAAATCATTAGACAGAGGAGAATTAGACTGGCGTGAAATGTACAGATAAAAATAAAAAACAAGTATCAAAACGTGAACTCCGTAAAAAAGAGATGCGGAAACGACAGATCCGCCGAACCTTGTTTCTCCTTTTGTTTATGGTAATAGCAGGACTTTCCGGAGTTCTGGCCATTATGAATCTGCGGCAGGAGAAGGAAGTAGATACCGTACTGCCATTTTCAGCAGAAACGGAAATTTTTGGAAAGACCCTGGATGCCAGTTCGCAGACAGCGGCAGGATTTGCCCATGATCTATGTACGGGAGCCGATGGCGTTACATTGGAGGGTGTCCATTCTTCGGATAACGAAATGAGCGGACTTTTTGATCTGAGTGATCATACCATATTGTTCTCGGATGAAATTTATAAAAAAGCTTATCCGGCCAGTATTACAAAGATTATGACCGCCATTGTAGCTCTTGAGAATGTGAATATGGATGATATCGTTACGATTCCTGAAAGCGCGATGAATCTGGAAGAAGGCTCTCAGAATATTGGCTTTTCTGCAGGGGATACCGTTACCATGGATCGATTGCTTCACTGTCTGTTGGTATATTCCGGAAATGATGCGGCTATGGCCATTGCAGAACATGTGGGCGGAGGAGACATTTCCGCTTTTGTGGATATGATGAATGCAGAAGCAAAGGCATTGGGCGCGACTTCCACTCATTTTGTAAATCCCAGCGGCCTTCATAATGAAGATCATTACACGACCGTGTATGATATCTATTTAATGCTGAATAAAGCTATGAGCTATAAAGAATTTGTTGAAATCACACAGCTGAGCAATTATACGGTAAATTATACCAAGGCGGACGGCAGTGCGGGATCCATTTATATGGAAGCCAGCGATAAATATCTTACCGGTGAAGTGACTGCTCCCAAGGGAGTCACTTTGCTTGGAGGAAAGACCGGTACCACCAGCCGGGCCGGTGCCTGTCTGGCTATTATGACGCAGAATGAATACGGAAAACCCTATATATCGATCGTATTAAATGCGAAAACAAAGGATAATCTTTATGAGCGTATGAATGAACTGTTGAGTTATATTAATTCATAAATTTTACAGATTTTTTAATTTAACCATTGTAATTTTTGTGAATATACACTATAATTAAACGTAACAAAACACACTTTTTGTAAAAAATACATACTAATCGATCTAAGGAGGAAGTTGCGATGGTTCAGTTAATTGTTGGAGATAAAGGAAAAGGTAAAACAAAAGAACTATTAGACAGAGCGAATGCAGCGATCAAAACGGTAAATGGAAATATCGTGTATTTAGATAAAAGTACAAAACATATGTATGAGCTCAACAACAAAATTAGACTGATTGAGGTATCTCAGTTTCCATTAAAGAACAGTGATGAATTTGTTGGATTTGTTTGCGGCATTATTTCTCAGGATCACGATCTGGAGCAGGTATATCTGGACAGCTTTTTAAAAGTAGCCAAATTAGAAGATCGTGAAGATGAAATTGAAGGTACCCTGAAACAGCTTGAGAATATTGGTAAGCAGTATGGTATTACTTTTATCATCAGCATGTCAAAGAACAAAGAAACATTATCTGATGAATGGAAAGAGAAGGTTGTTGTAGCTTTGTAACTTCCTTAAATGAAATAAAGACAGGTTTTTGCCAAAGCCGATGCGTATATAAGAAGCGGTACAGCCTAAGCTGTACCGCTTCTTATATACGCAAAAACGATGCAATTTTATTCTTTCCCACTTATTTTTCCATAAAATGTAAAAAGATACAGTCCGCAAACCCCTACCAGTCCATACACAATTCGGGTAAGCCAACTCATATCTCCAAATAAAAATGCCACCAGATCAAATCGAAAAAGTGCGATTAACAACCAATTCAACGCCCCGACAATTACTAAAGTAAGGGCAGTGCAATCCAGTCCTTTTATTCCCATGTAGATACCTCCTTATCACTTATAATCAATGGGTTCGATTTTAGTTTTACCCAGATGATAGAATTTATACCATTATTTTTAAGGTTGTATTGGCCGATAGAAAATGGTAAAATAGTTACTTAAGTAAGAGTTTTAAGGAGTAAAGAACTTGTCATTTTTTAATAAGATTTTTAATCTGATAAAGAAGATCATAACGGGAATCAAAAAAGTACTTACGTTAAATATAGGTACTTTATTGTTTGGTGCGCTGTTTATTTATCTGATCAGTACTATGTTTATGTATATGACCACAGAGAGAGTTACCACCTATCAGGTAATCTCCGGCCCATTGACGAAGAATGAGACGTATACAGGTATTATAGTAAGAGAAGAACAGCTCGTTCAGTCAGGAAGTCCGGGCTATGTGACTTATTATGCAAGAGAGGGCAGTAAAGTAAGAAAGACCGGAACCGTCTATGCCGTGGGAGATACCCAGGAAATTATCCAGAATGTGGAATTGGGAGAGGAGGATCTGTCAAGGATCCGTTCTCAGATTGCAAAATTTTCCGCTAATTTTTCGTCCAATAATTTTTCAGACACCTACAGTCTGAAATATGAATTAGAGGGAACGGTTCTGGCTTCTGTGGATGATGTAAGAAACAGTGAATCGGTTGCCTTTGGCAGCAAAACGCTCTATAATGCCAGTGCAGACGGCATTGTCATTTATTCTAAAGATGGATATGAAAATAAATCTGCTGAGGATATTACCGCTGATGATTTCAATAAGGCGTCATACAAGGAACAGGATCTGATTACCGCTAAAAAGATCAAAACCGGTGATGATGTCTACAAATTAATTACAAGTGAAAAATGGTCGGTGGTGATACCGCTGACAGATAAACAGGCTAAGGTATTAGAAGACAGGACAAGCATCCGCGTGAAATTTCTGAAAGACGGAGCAACGCAGAACGGCCAGATTTCCATTATGGAAAAAGAGGGGCAGAAGCTGGCAAAGCTGGATTTCGTAAATGGTATGATTCGCTATGCCTCTGACCGGTTTGTAGATATTGAGTTAGTAACCAATACAAAGACCGGATTAAAAATCCCCATGTCATCCGTAGTTACCAAAGAGTTTTACATTATTCCGGAAAGCTTTATGACGCAGGGGGATAATCGGGATGAAGCCGGTTTTTTAAAACAAACGAAGAATAAGAAAGGGGAAACCCGTGCAGAGTTTATCACAACGGCTCTCTATGAATTGAAAGACGGTTATTATTATATTGATAAGTCAGTCTTTGAAGAGGGAGACATTCTGATACGTTCGGACTCGAATGAACAGTTTACCGTAAAAGATACCGCCACACTGGAAGGAGTCTACAACATTAATAAAGGATATGCAGTTTTCAGAAAGGTCAATATCATCGATCAAAATGAAGAGTATTGCATTGTAGAATCCAATACAGCATACGGAATTGCTCAGTTCGATAATATTGTTTTAAATGAAAGCAGTGTAAAAGAAGAAGAAATTATATATTAGGAGAAAGAAAAATGAGCATTGTAGAAAATCTGGCAAGAGTGGAAGAAAATGTGCAGAAAGCCTGCAGACGGGCAGGACGGGACAGAAGTGAGGTTACTTTGATTGCAGTCAGCAAAACCAAACCGGTATCGATGATCGAAGAGCTTCTTCCTACGGGAACCATAGATTTTGGAGAGAACAAGCCTCAGGAACTGCGGGACAAATATGAAGTGCTCCCCACAAATCTGAATTGGCATATGATTGGACATTTGCAGAGAAATAAGGTAAAATATGTAGTTGGGAGAGCCTGCTTGATTCACTCCGTTGATTCTTTGCGTCTGGCAGAGGCGATCAGTGAAGAAGCAATCAAGAAAGGGATTAAGATGCCTGTGCTGGCAGAAGTGAATGTGGCAGAGGAAGACAGTAAATTCGGCATCACAGTTTCGGAAACGCTTCCTTTTATTCAGGAGATCGCAACGCTTCCCGGCATTACGGTGAAAGGTCTGATGACCATTGCACCTTATGTAGAAGATGCCCAGGAAAACCGGGGTATTTTCAGAACATTGAAACAATTAAGTGTTGACATCCAGGAAAAAAACATTAATAATGTTACTATGAACGTCCTTAGTATGGGTATGACCGGTGATTACGAAGTGGCTATCGAAGAGGGTGCAACCATGGTTAGAGTGGGCACCGGTATATTTGGTGCCAGAGATTATACGGTTTAGAAGAAAAGGATAAATAGCAAATATAGGAGATAAAGATGGGTGTATTAGATAAGTTTTTAGATGCCATTAAACTAAATGATGACTATGACGATTATGACGACGAGTTCTTTGATGATGAATTAGATGATTTTGAAGATGAAAAGCCTCGTAAACGATTTTTTAATAAAATGAAAGAAGATTTGGATGATGAAGACGACGAACCGGTAAAGACAAACAAAGCCTTTACTGCAAAGTCTGAAAAGACAACGAGCAAAGCAGTAAAACCGGCAAAATCTTCTTCGAAGATTACGCCGATGCGTTCTGCAAAGAAACCGACCACAGGAATGGAAGTCTGTGTGATCAAGCCTACTTCTATGGAAGACACCAGAGAGATTGCAGATAACCTGATTGATGGATGTACGGTTTTGTTGAATCTGGAAGGAATGGATGTGGATCTGGCGCAGCGTATTATTGACTTCTGTTCCGGTTCCTGTTATTCACTGGGCGGTACTCTTCAGCAGGTAGCCAGCTACATATTTATTCTGACACCGGCATCTGTGGAATTATCCGGAGATTTTCAGACCATTTTAGGAAAAGAATTTGATTTTCCTTCTATTCGTACAGACTTCTAAAGCTTATGGAAAAAGATGAATTATTAGAAAAAAGGCTTCTGGAATTGGAAAGAATGGCGTACCAGAGAGGTATTGTTACTTTTTCAGATTTTCTGGGCCTACATGAATTACATATCGCAAACTGTCGGAAAAGTACCTCGGGAGGGGTAACGCTGGAAAGTTCCGGCGGATATGAAATGTCAGAGCGTCAGATGGTAGTATTCATTCCTGATGCTCTTTCTTATAGCTGGACGTATCCGATCTGCTGTGTCCACATTTCTCCCCAATCGGTGAAGTTTTCTGAACCGCTGACACATAGAGACTACCTGGGAGCTATTCTGAATCTTGGCATAGACCGGGGAAAAATTGGAGATATTCTTGTAAATGAAAAGGGCGCTTACGTTTTTTGTCACGAGAAGATAGCTGATTTTCTGGTACAGGAATTGTGTCGGGTCCGTCACACAACGGTGACAACATCCGTGGTGAAAGATCCGGGACTGCTCCCTAAGCTTCAACTGGAATCCATCCAGGGAACCGTGGCATCCGTTCGTCTGGACAGTGTCATTGCCATGGCTTTTTCTGCTTCCAGAAGCAGTATGCTGCCTCTTATCGAATCGGGAAGAGTGTTTGTAAATGGAAAGATGGTGGTATCCAATGGATATGTATTGAAGGAAAAGGATATCGTTTCCGTTCGTGGAAAAGGCAAATTTCAGTTTGAAACAATATTAAATAAAACTAAGAAAAATCGATATAGTATTTTACTGTATCGGTATGTATAGGAGAAACATATGAATATGAATCAGTTAGATGTAAAAAGAGGAGAGGAATTTGCGTATTCCATTTTATATGAGTATGATTTTTCTAAGCTTGCTAAGGCATGCGGACAACTCAATCATCCTTTGAACAAGGTATGTATCGTTACCGATACGGCTGTTGCTCCCTTATATTTAGAACAGGTGGAACGGGAATTAAAACAGGCTTTTTCCTATGTGACTTCCTTTATTCTGCCGGAAGGAGAGGCAAATAAAAATCTTCAGCAGGTGGAAAGACTTTATACTCACTTAATTGAAGAGCATTTTGACCGGAAAGACATGTTAGTTGCTCTGGGCGGCGGCGTCATCGGTGATATGACCGGATTTGCCGCAGCCACCTATTTGCGCGGAATTGATTTCATCCAGATCCCAACGACTTTACTTGCACAGGTAGACAGCAGTATTGGCGGAAAAACGGGAGTGGATTTTTCCTGCTATAAAAATATGGTTGGCGCTTTTCACCAGCCCTTATTGGTATACACGAATATTTCTACAGTAGATACGTTAAGTGATGCACTCTATGCCTGTGGCATGGGCGAAATATTAAAACATGGCCTGATTCGGGATTTTTCCTATTATGCATGGCTTACCTTCCATAAGAAGCAGATTCTGGAAAGAGACCCGGAAACAGTAAAAGAAATGATTGTAAGAAGTAATCTGATAAAAAAGATCGTGGTGGAAAATGATCCGACTGAGAAGGAAGAAAGAGCTCTGTTAAACTTTGGGCATACCATCGGACATGCTGTAGAAAAATTAATGGATTTTCGGCTTCTCCACGGACAGTGTGTATCCATCGGCATGGTATCTGCGCTGTATCTCTCTTTCAAAAAGGAATATATTACGGCAGAACAATTCCGTGAGATACAAAAAGACTTCCGCTTTTTTGGTCTGCCGACCCGGGTTGGAACTCTGAAAGCAGAGGATATCTTAGCTGCCACAAAATCGGATAAGAAAATGAATAACGGACAGATTCAGTTTATCTTATTAAAACGAATCGGAGAAGCGTATATTGACAGAACCATAACCGATGAAGAATTACTGGACGGTATTGTAGTAATCGAAGAGGTATAAAGGCAGATATGAAAAAAGACAGAAAATTTATACGCCATATATTACTTATCACAGCGGGAATAGCAGTTCTGCTTTTTGGAGATCAGATAACCAAGCTTCTTGCGGTCAGATACCTTGCCAATCAGGAGAGTATCCTTTTGATTCCGGGTGTTCTTAAGCTGCAGTATCTGGAAAACCGGGGTGCCGCTTTTGGCGTGCTGCAGAATCAGCAATGGATCTTTATGAGTATTGCTTTTCTGTTTGTACTGTTTGCGGGCTATCTGTTCTTTCATATGCCCCGTACGAAGCGCTATCTGCCGCTGCACATTTTATTGATGCTGTTAGTTTCCGGAGCTGTAGGAAATGCTGTTGACCGTGTTTTCAGAGGTTTTGTCGTAGATTTTATTTACTTTTCTCTAATCGATTTCCCCATTTTTAATGTGGCGGATATCTATGTGGTTGTCTCTTGTATACTGGGCTTTTTATTCCTCATGTTTTATTACAAAGAAGACGATTTTCTGTTTCTGAAAAAAGGAAAAGGAGAAAATCCATGACAAGCTATCATTTTCTGGTGACAAATGAACAGAAAGGAATACGTATTGACAAGTATTTATCTTTACAGCTGCCGGAACATTCCCGGACTTATCTGCAGAAATTAGTGAAGGACGGTGCGGTCACGGTAAATGACTCTGCCGTAAAAGCAAATTATAAAATGCAGACCGATGATAATGTGTGCCTGGATATACCGGAAGAGACAGAACCGGATATTTTACCTGAAAATATTCCGCTCTCTATTTTATATGAAGATACTGCACTGCTAGTCATTGATAAACCCAAAGGGATGGTTGTACATCCAAGCGCGGGCCATGCTTCCGGTACCCTGGTGAATGCACTGATGTATCACTGCAAAGATCAGCTTTCCGGGATCAATGGGGTATTGCGTCCCGGTATTGTGCACAGAATAGATATGAATACCACGGGTGCTTTGGTCGTATGTAAGACGGATACAGCACACCAGAGTCTGGCGGAGCAGTTAAAGGAACACAGTATTACCAGAAAATACCGTGCGATCGTACATGGCAATATCCGTGAAGAGGAAGGATCGGTGTCAGGAAACATTGGCCGTCATCCTACAGACCGCAAGAAAATGGCCGTCCATGCAAAAAACGGAAAACCTGCGGTGACTCATTACCGCGTATTGGAACGCTTTGGAAACTATACTTATATTGAATGTCAGCTGGAAACGGGAAGAACCCATCAGATTCGTGTGCATATGGCAAGTATTGGGCATCCTCTGCTAGGAGACGATGTATATGGCCCTAAAAAGTGCCCGGTACCCGGTCTGCAGGGACAGACGCTTCACGCTATGGTATTAGGTTTTATTCATCCGGAGTCCGGAGTGTACATGGAATTTTCTGCTCCGCTGCCGGAATATTTTCAAAAATTAATAGAAAAACTGCGGTAATAGGTATAAAACACGTTCCCCGCTTTTTGTGACAATCTGCCTTGCACCTTTTTGCGACCTATATTATAATAATATCATACAATAAAACTATATTTGGGTGTAAGAAAGGGGTGTTTGTATGAGCAATACAATTATTACCATAGGAAGACAGTACGGCAGCGGTGGAAGAACAATAGGAAAGACGGTAGCGGAACGCCTGGGAATTAAGTTTTACGACAAAGAATTACTGGAACATGCAGTGAAAAAAAGCGGCTTCTGTAAAGAATTATTTGAAAATCATGACGAAAAGCCTACGAACAGTTTTCTGTATTCCCTGGTTATGGATACTTATTCTTTTGGGTATTCCATGCCAACATTTTCAGATATGCCATTGAATCATAAAATTTTCCTGGCACAGTTTGATACCATCAAAGAATTGGCTAACGAAGGCCCCTGTGTCATCGTAGGACGCTGTGCTGATTATGCATTGGCGGATTACAAAAATTGTCTGAGTGTATTTATTCATTCTGATATAGAGGACCGTATCCGAAGAGTGGCCAAAAAATATACGCTCAGTGATGCACAGGCAAAAGAAAAGATTACAAAGACAGATAAGCAGCGTTCCAGCCATTATAATTACTATACCAGTAAAAAATGGGGGGATGCCGAAAGCTACGATCTGTGCCTGAACAGTGGATCATTAGGCGAAGAAGGCTGTGTTGAGATGATTTTAAATGCAGTAAATATTATGGAAAATAAATAGTAAACGAATCAAAAAGGATTGCCGGACCACATTAGCCGGCAATCCTTTTTCTTATCATGATTATCTGTGAGGCGGAACACGCTCCGGCCAGCCCTGTAAATTACCGTTTAAAATGGCAGTAAACATACGTTCCTTTGTGCCTGGGTGTTCTTGGGACAGAGTACGGAGCAGATCCTTTGCATACTGCCGTTTCGTGTAACCGTCAGCCGGACAGGGATTTTTTGCCACGGGAAGGTTGTATTTGTGCTGGAATCCGATCACATCCGATTCATCTACATACATCATGGGACGGATCACTGTGAGATCCATCCGGTCCAGATAGGTTCGAGGAGAGAAGGAGTGGAAACGGCCTTCAAAAATAAGAGACAAAAGCATGGTCTCTACCACATCATCTTTGTGGTGTGCATAGGCGACTTTGTTGCATCCCCGTTCTTTTACAGCCTCATTAAGCGCACCTTTCCGCATCTTGGCACAAAGAGAGCAGGGATTTCCTTCCTTTCGTTCATCAAAGATGATCTGTGCGATCTGCGTAGGGACTACGGTATAAGGAACCTGTAATTCTTCGCATAACTGACGGATCGGTTCTGTATGAAATCCGGGATGTCCCAGATCTACGGTGATCGCTTCTATTGTAAAATGCTTCGGATAAAAACGCATCAATCCATGAAGCGCATAGAGCAGGGTAAGGCTGTCTTTTCCGCCGGAAATACCCACGGCGATCTTATCGCCCTCCTCAATCATCTGATATTCATCTACTGCTTTTCTCGTATAACTTAATAATTGCTGTAATTTCATATGGCAATCCTTTCTGTTGCTGGCTGTATGTATTTCTTTCGGTATTATAGCACATCCAAAAGAGAGAAGCCATATGGTTTCCGAACAGAAAATATTTGGAATACTTAGCAACTTATGTTATACTTAATAAATATCAGAATTTGTTTAAAGGGTGATCATATGAAAAAGTTCCGATGGGACAGCAATTATTTACATTGGGGAGTTACCGCATTTCTGGTCATAGCAGCCAGCTTACTTTTTTATTTTGGCATTTTCCATATGGGACAGCTGCTAAATGGCCTGTCGACGATCATAGATATTCTGATGCCTGTCTTATGCGGTTTAGTAATTGCATATTTATTAGCACCGATTCTTAACTTTTTAGAGAAAAAGGTCTTTTTCAAACTTTTTGAAAAGAATAACCGGGAATTAACAAAAGGGAAGAAAAAAGTAATTCGATACTGCAGTGTTTTGCTTTCCTTATGTTTTGGCGCATCTATCATATATGCATTAATCGCTATGATAGCGCCTTCTATTATAGAAAGTATCATCAGTATTATCAATAATTTCCCTTACTATTTAGATAATGTGGAACACTGGATCGAAAAACTGGTAGAGAGCAATCCCAATCTGGAAGATATTGCATTTATATTTTTTGATCGTACTTCCGAAAGAATAGAAGATTTTCTCACACAAAATGTACTTCCGCAGATGAGTAATGTTTTGGGTCATTTATCGGCTGGCGTATTTGATATTCTGGGCTTTCTCTGGGATATCATACTGGGTGCGATCATGTCGATCTATTTGTTGGCTGACAAAGAAAAGCTGATCGCACAGGGAAAGATGTTTTTATATTCCTGCACAGACACGGAGTCTGCGAATCATTTTATCCGCAACTTACGTTTTGTGAACAATACCTTTGGAGGTTTTATCAGCGGAAAAGTGATTGATTCCGTTATTATCGGATTCCTTTGCTATATAGGAACGTCTCTGATCGGAACTCCTTATGCAATATTGGTCAGTGTGGTCGTGGGCATTACCAACATCATTCCTTTCTTTGGCCCCTATCTGGGTGCCATTCCATCTGCGTTTCTGATCTTAATGGTGAGTCCGATACAGTGCCTGTATTTTATCATTTTTATTCTGGTACTGCAGCAGTTTGACGGAAACTTCCTTGGGCCTAAGATCCTGGGAGGATCCACAGGAATATCCAGTCTGATGGTTATTATAGCCATTTTGATATTTGGCGGTTTGATGGGTATATTTGGTATGATCATCGGCGTACCGGTTACCGCTGTTATCTGGTCGATCGTGACAACAAGACGTGATAATCGGCTTCGAAAACGGGCTCTGCCGGATGATCCGGAAGAGTATCAGGAGATGGATTTTGTTGATCTGGATACCAAACGGGCGGTTCCCTATACGAAAGAGAGTATAGCCGAACAAAAGACCTATCAGATGTCTCCGAAAAAACTAAGGAAAGAGAACGATAAAATAGAGAATCAGCAGGGAAAGGATGACACATGAAATTTGTAATACAACGAGTAAAGCACGCATCGGTTACAGTGGAAGGAAAATGCGTGGGAAAAATCGGCCTTGGATTTCTGGTGCTTGTGGGTGTGGGAGAAAACGATACCAGAGAAATAGCTGATAAATATATAAAAAAGTTATTAGGTCTTCGGATTTTTGAAGATGAAAACGGGAAAACAAATCTTTCATTACAGGATGTAGGGGGAGAACTTCTGATTGTTTCTCAGTTTACACTTTATGCTGACTGCAGAAAAGGAAATCGTCCAAGTTTTGTACATGCCGGGGATCCTCAAAAAGCAGAGGAATTGTATCAGTATATCGTGGACAGGGTACGCGAGAAAATAGCAGTTGTCGAAACGGGAGTATTCGGCGCATCCATGGAAGTGTCACTGTTAAACAGCGGGCCGTTTACCATTCTGTTAGAAGAAGATTTATTTAATAATAATTAGAAGTACAAAATAAAGGGGAGCAAGTAGGATGAAGAAAAAAGGTCAAACAAGAATGAAATGGATTCTGATACTGGCATGCTGCTGTTTTATGTCTCATTCTGTTTATGCCGCAGAACCGGAAGCAGGCGATGCAGAGGTATCGTTTTCGGAAGAAGAGCAGCAGAACAGCGCTTCTATACTTTCTTCAAAAGAGACAGAAGTGACCGGTACAGAAACCGAAGTGACAAGCGTAGTCGAGGTACCCGCCACAGAAAAAGCAAATAAAAAACCGACCAATCAGTGGGTATTGGAAAATGATACCTGGTATTATGCCAAAAGTGATGGTTCCTATCATACCGGATGGCTGAATGTAAATCAGGCATGGTATTATCTGGATCCTGGCTCCGGCGCTATGAAAACCGGTCTGCAGCTCGTCGGTCAGACCTGGTACTATCTGAATAAAGAATCCGGAAAAATGCAGACGGGATGGGTCAAAGACGGCAAACGCTGGTATTATGCAAACACCAGCGGCGCGATACAGACCGGCTGGATCCTGGTTGGCAATAAATGGTATTATCTGGCTTCCGATGGGAAAATGCAGACCGATTGGATTTTGCTAAACGGAGTCTGGTACTATCTGGACCCTGAGTCCGGAGCCATGCAGACGGGCTGGATCACCGATAAAAATAAGGTACGTTACTATCTAAATGCCGATGGGATCATACAGACCGGATGGCAATTTATTAATAATACCTGGTATTATCTGGGAAATTCAGGTGCTTTGACAACCGGCTGGTTTCAGCTGTCCGGAGTCTGGTATTATGCGGATAAAGACGGTAAGATGCAGACCGGTTGGTTTCAGGATGATCAGAAACGCTGGTTTTATGCAGATGGAAGCGGAGCCATGCAGACGGGCTGGCTGTTATTGCATAACACCTGGTATTACCTAAAAAGTAATGGAGAAATGGCCACCGGATGGTATAAAGTGGGTTCTGTATACTATTATTCTGATAGCAGCGGAGCCATGCAGACCGGATGGATTATCGATAAGGATAAGAAACGTTATTATCTGAATGGCGATGGCGCTATGCAGACCGGATGGAAGCTCATCGATCAGACCTGGTATTACCTGAATTCTTCCGGTGCTCTGACAACCGGCTGGTTTCAGTTATCCGGAGTCTGGTATTATGCGGATAAAGACGGCAAGATGTTGACTGGCTGGTTTCAGGACAGCCAGAAACGTTGGTTTTATGCAAATGCTAGCGGAGCCATGCAGACAGGATGGCTGTCATTACATAATATCTGGTATTACTTAAAGAGTAATGGAGAAATGGTTACCGGATGGTATAAGGTTGGTCCTGCAAATTACTATTTCAATGGATCCGGAGCCATGCAGACGGGCTGGCTCCTTCAAAATAAAAACTGGTATTATTTGGACAGCAGTGGAGCGATGCAGACAGGATGGGTTAAAGTAAACGGCAAACGTTACTATTTGGATCCGAAAACAGGTGTGATGCAGACAAGTACCTGGATCAATGGTACTTACTATGTGAACAGCAACGGTGAAATGGCAGTGAGTCAATGGATCGGAGACGTTTATGTAGGAAAGGACGGAACTGTCGTTTCGGCGAATACACAAGGCTGGATATGGCCGTGTCCGGATTACACACGTTTGTCCAGTGATTTTGGATATCGTGATGCGCCTACCAATGGTGCCAGTACCTATCATCAGGGAATTGATCTGGCAGCACCCGCCGGTACGAAGATTTTAGCTGCAGTAAACGGCACGATATTAAGAAGCGGCTATAGTACCAGCATGGGAAATTACGTGGAGATAGACCATGGAAACGGCCTCCACACGATTTATATGCATATGAGAGAAGTAGATCCCGTAGCAAAAGCAGGTGCAAAAGTAAAAGCCGGTACGGTGATCGGATATGTGGGAATGACCGGCATTGCCACAGGCAACCACCTTCATTTTGGCGTATCCGTGGATGGAAGTTATGTGAGTCCATGGAATTATCTGGTAAAACCGTAACGAACAAATAAAAGGAACTTTATTCAATGGATCTGTGATTTCCTGAGAATACAGTTCCTTTTTATTCGATAAGAAATATTTAAGAAATATGTGAAGTTTTTCTTAATTTCCTGATTATATGATTTATGTATCAAACAGGGCGAGATTCTGATAAACCAATTTGAGGAGACCGAACATGGAAAGGGAAACTATTTTAGTTGTAGATGATAATAAAGAAATTGTATATTCCATCAGTGAGCTATTGAAGTATGAGGGATATCAAGTGATAAGCGCATATGATGGCATGGAAGCGTTAAGCGCACTGGAGGGAAATAAAATAGATTTAATTCTGCTGGATGTAATGATGCCGAGAATGAACGGATTATCGGCACTTATGAAAATGAGAGAACGTTCAAGAATTCCGGTTATCATTTTATCGGCCAAAACAGAAGAAAGTGATAAGGTATCCGGATTGACTCTGGGAGCCGATGATTATATAGAAAAGCCTTATAATCCGGCGGAATTAATTGCAAGAGTCAAAGCACATCTGCGCAGATACCATATGTGGGGGACTTTAGCACCGAAAACGGATGAAGATAAAATTGTAAATGGCGGACTTGTGCTGGATAAAAAGCAGCGTATTGTTATCGTAGAAGGGGAAAGCGTAAGACTTACAGCTACGGAATATAAAATTCGGCAGCTTTTTATGGAACATCCCGGACAGGTTTTTTCGGCAGAACAGATTTATGAAAATGTCTGGGAGGAAACTGTGAGTTATGCGGTAGAAAATACGGTTATGGTTCATATCCGTCATATTCGTAAAAAAATAGAGATCAATTCGAAAAAACCAAGATATGTAAAGGTGGTGTGGGGCATTGGCTACAAAATGGAAAAATTCAACTGAAAAATTATTCAGAACCCTGATTCGCGAACGAAAAGTTTCGGCAGGAATATTGTGTATGGCCGCCGGTATCTTTTGGTTTTATATTATGATTATTTATTGTCATTATCATACGACAACGGGAACTATCTTTTTAGGCTTTCTGAGCAATTTTCTTTTTTCTATGGGAGTAATTCCTTTGGGAAACTATATTTTAAATAAAAAGTATGAAAACTGGATGCCGGTAAACGAAGCTTTTTATACGGAATGGAAGAGTACCTGGAGTCGCCTGGAACGACGCCTGCTGCTTATCGGGATTTTTGCATTATTGTTGTCTTGCTGGTATTTATCCATGCTTATAAGAACTCCACCATGGTACTGGACTGGTGGATCTTATTATAATTATGCATCAGGATATATGGCGATCCTTACCGTTTTGATACAGTTTATTATCTGTCAGATTTTGCTGATACGCTTTATGAACGGCAAGCTGAATCTTCTCATGGAACAAATGACAGAAATTAACAGACAGAGTCTGGAGAAGGCGCTGGAAATTGAAAGAGACAGTTTGGAGAAAGTATCGAGAAGTGACCAGCTGCGCGTGGACTTAATCACAAATGTTTCCCATGATTTAAAAACTCCACTGACATCTATGGTGGGGTATCTGGAATTGATGAAAAAAGAAACTATGAGTGACGTGGCCCATGACTATCTGGAAGTAATTTCTAATAAAGCGGAAAAACTCAAAGAGATGATCGAAAGCCTCTTTTCCCTGGCGAAAGTCAGCAGTGGAAACACAGAACTTCATATGGAAAAATTTGAAGTAAACCGGCTGATTGAGCAATTATTTGCTGATATGGAGGATCGGATCCAGGAAAGCGGACTGCATTTCGTAAAACAGCTGACAGAAGAAAACACGGAACTTATTTCAGATAATATGTATTTTTATCGCATTTGCCAAAATCTGCTGGAAAATGCTTTGAAATACTCGGCAAAGGATACCCGCGTTTTTATTAAAACGGATATACAGAAAAAAGAAGAACCGTATCCGGAGCAATTCCTCTGCATGGAAATCACCAATACTGCCGGATATTTTATGGATTTTAAGAAGGAAGATATTGTAGAACGATTTGCGAGAGGAGATAAGGAACGAAGTACAGAAGGAAATGGCCTGGGACTTGCCATCGTCAGCACCTATGCCGGCGCTCTGGGCGGAGAATTTGATATTCAGATTGACTGTGATCAGTTTAAAGCCCGTCTAAAATTTCCTCAGACCAATATTGCATAATATGAAGGAGTGATCACCCGGGCTATAGAAGAAGTCTATCACCCGGGTTTTCTCTGATTCTCAGTCTTTCCGCAATTTTACTTTTGTGGCAGCGGTACGCCTTCTGGCGTCATCCAAAGCAGCATAGTGCTTTTTGGTCGTATTTACGTCTCTGTGCCCCAATACATCGGCTACCAGATAAATATCGCCGGTCTCCTGATAAAGTGCGGTACCATAGGTACTGCGCAGTTTGTGTGGGGTAATATGCTTCGTAGTAGTAATCGCCTGTGCATATTTTTTGACCAGATTTTCCACCGATTTTACACTCATACGCTTTCTCTGTGTGGAATAGAAGAGAGCATGTTCATGACCCGCGACAGGCGTAATTCCTTTTCTGACTTCCAGATAGGAGCACAGCGCTTCTTCCACCTCTTCACCGAAATAAACGATCATTTCATTTCCGCCTTTTCGGGTGACCTTTATTCCATTATTTTTAAAATCAATATCCTCCACATCCAGCCCCACACATTCGGAGACACGAATACCGGTTCCCAGAAGGAGAGTGACCAGTGCAAAATCCCGATCCTTCGTTTTTTCATAATAGACAAGCTTTTGTCCGGAAAGCTGATCTCTGCAGTGTTCTATATAATCTAAGAGAGCAGCCACTTCATCTGCGTCCAACCGAATGATGGATTTATCATGGATTTTCGGCATGTCCACCAGGAGAGTAGGATTCGTAGTGATCATTTCATGTTTGAAATAATAAGCATAAAAACTGCGCAGGGAAGACATCTTTCTCTTTAATCCCCGTTCTCCATTGGTCGTTACATTCGGATCCTCCCCGGCTGAATAGGCTTTTAAATATTCCTGGTATTCTTCAATATCCAGCGCCTTTACCTGATCCAGAACATCAATTGTCAGGTCTGTAATTTCTTTTCCTTTAAATAAGGGATTTTCCTCAATGAGAAATTGAAAGAAAATACGGATATCATAGGCGTAGGAAATTCTTGTTTTCGTTGTAGTTGTCGTACTTGCCGCACGGAAATAATCCCGGGTGAATTCCGGAAGTGTCTTTAATATTTCCCTCAGCTTCATAATATTTTCTGTATCGGTCTGTTCCCGATAAGTAAGATTTTTTGCCATAAGATGTAATAACTCCCTGAAAAAAAGAATGGTATTAGTTTACCATAATAATTTTATGTTAATAAGCAGTTCTTGTATATGAATCCATCTATTCTACAAACACGAGTTTTTCGAATAGATGAACCTGGAATTATCATATACGAAAACTATATCGCTTGTCAAGGGCAATTTTAAGGGGTTTTAGACAGCTTTCATAAGTTTCCTTAGGTCTAATTAAAAAATGTCCTTAAGGGCCAAAATTGCGCGTTACAGGACATTTTTTATCGCTTATTCAGTTGTATGTATTCTATTTTGTTTTTGCTGCATAATAAGGAACACACAAATAACTTCCCTGTGTTATGGTATCATCTGTTATATGATTGATACTTTTGATCTCGTCAATATAATCCTGAACAGAATCATATTCATCACTGATATAAGTTTCCGCTATGGACCAAAGGCTGTCGCCGCGCTGAATCTCAATGCTGGTATAATATTTATAATTGGATGTAGTTTCTTTTGTACCTGCATTTGCCACGATCACACAGCTGCGTACCAGTAATACGGCTGTAAAAACAAAAGCTATAAATAAAAAAACAAGAATCTGTAATTTTCTTTTTCTCCGTGCATTCATGTATAACCCCTCCGAAAATTTGTTCGTGAACATTTGTTTGCTATGTTTGTATTATAATATTAGAACAAATGTTTGTCAATAGAATCCATTAAAAAAATCGAACAAACATTCCGAATATTTGTTTGCATTTCAAGCAAGCTTGTGTTATTATCTAATTAGATAAAGTATTTACGCTATCTTTAAACTTTTGAGGAGGTTTGTATATATATGAGTTACGGAAAGATTTCTAAAAAGCAACAGGAAATATTAGATTATATCAAAAGCGAGATTATCAATCGCGGGTTTCCGCCTTCTGTCAGGGATATTTGCGAAGCTGTCCATTTAAAGTCCACGTCGTCTGTCCACTCCCATTTGGAAACGTTGGAAAAGAATGGTTATATTCGAAGAGATCCTACCAAGCCCCGTGCTATTGAGATCATTGATGATACGTTTAATCTCACCAGACGTGAAATGGTAAATGTTCCTTTATTAGGTAAGGTAGCTGCCGGTCAGCCGCTTTTAGCGGTAGAGAATATCGAGAGCTATTTTCCTGTCCCAGCGGAATATATGCCAAATGCGCAGATCTTCATGCTGAAAGTACAGGGAGAAAGTATGGTGAATGCAGGAATCTTTGATGGGGATTACATACTGGTTGAGCAGAAAAATGTTGCATCCAATGGAGAAATGATCGTTGCCCTGGTAGAGGATTCTGCAACGGTAAAAACCTTTTACAAAGAAGATGGTTATTATCGTCTGCAGCCTGAGAATGATTATATGGATCCGATTATTGTTCATGATGAATTATCCATTTTGGGAAAGGTAATCGGTATCTTTCGATTTATGAGATAAAAAAGACTGGTTTGATCCATCTCTTATTAATATGGTAGAAAAAGGTGCCATACAAATTGGTATTTGTTGGCACCTTCTCATTACTGCTCTTCTAATTCTGCTGTTGTAATACTTTTTCCGTCTCTCCAGATTCTTTCCAAATCATAGAAAAGACGATTTTCTTCATCAAATACGTGGACGATAATATCCCTGTAATCCATTAAAATCCAGTTAGCTGTTTGATAGCCTTCTGTACTTTTTGCATTAAACCCTGCGCGTCCTAAAACTTCATCCACATGATCTGCCATAGCCTGTACCTGATTTTGGTTGGTACCGCTTGCAATGATAAAATAATCCGCTAATGTGGAGATTTCTGTAATGTCAATGATACGAAGTTCCATTGCCTTTTTGTCTTCTAATGCCTGACAGGCAAGACGGGCCATTTCTTTTGCACGATTATCCATATACTTCTCCTTTTCTATTTTTATCCTCTTGAAGTCTTTTATAAAACATAAATGCTTGTCTGCTTGTTTCGTCGATTTCCTGCGGAGCTGATCCCAGATATTCCAGCGTATCCTTTAAGATTTCATACATACAGGCATCCAGGTCAGAAAATGCCAGTTGGCGAATATAGGGAAGATGCGGCGCCTTATCCCGGTGTGGCTCAATATAGTCAGCAATATATATAATCTTTTCCAGAAGCGTCATATCCGGTTTTCCTGTCGTATGCCAGGCAATTGCATTTAAAATCTCCCTGTCTTTCACATCGTATTTGTCTTTTGCTATTGCTGCTCCCAATTTTGCATGAATTAAAAATGGATGTTCCCTTTCAAAATTGGTGACAGAGACCTGATATTCTTCACACAATTGTAATTTTTTCTTATTCGGAATACACTTGGCACAATCATGAAGCAGACCTGCTGTCTGTGCCATTTCTATATTCCCATTATGGGCCATGGCTAATGCGGCCGCTGTATACATAACACCGATCGTATGGGCAAAGCGATCCTCATCCAGGTACTTTTTTAAAGTTTTTTCCATTTTATTTAAGTCATATTTTTTATTCAATCATTCCACAGCCTTTATACATTTTTTCTTCCCGGATATAGTCGATCACAGAATCGGATACATAATAGCGAATGGTTTTTCCGTTTTTGATCCATTCCCGCAGGGTACCGGAGGAAATATCTATATTCAAAGATTCTAATTTCACAAAAGTACCATGATATTTTTGGGACAGTTCCTGTATTTTTTTATCCAGTTCCTGGCTGGACGTATGATTCCGGGTAGCGATCACTACGGTACAGGCATCACAGATTCGCTGCGGTTCCATCCAGGTATCAAAGTTAAATAAAGAATCTGCACCCAGTATAAAGTAAAATGCCACGTCGGGATAAGCTGCATTTAGCTGTTCCAGGGTTCGATAGGTATAAGTATATCCATCTTCATTCATTTCCACTAAAGACAGTTCGAAATGGGGATTCGATGCGATAGCACGGGATACCATTTCCACCCGCTGTTCATCGCTGGCTCTTCCCCGACGATTTTGTTTATGCGGAGGATTGCCGGCGGGCATAAAGAATACTTTATCCAATTGCAGCTGTTCATAGGCTGTTTCGCCCAGTATTAAATGTCCTATATGGATAGGATCAAACGTTCCTCCCATAATTCCGATTTTTCTTTTTTTATCTTCCATAAATAATGCTCCCTGACTATTGGCGGGTAAGTTTACCGGGGCAGCTGGATTTTCTTTTTCTCGTTTTTTCCTTCTTTATATAGTACGATCTTTTTGCCGATCACCTGTACTACCTGAGAAGAGGTACGTTCTGCCAGCATCTGTCCTAAAGCTTTCGGATCCTCCATACAGTTCTGCAGAACATTGATCTTAATCAATTCTCTGGCTTCCAAAGCCTCTGCCACGGATGCCGTGTTTTCCGGTGTAATGCCGAATTTGCCGATCTGCAGGATTGGCTCCATGGTCATTGCCAGGCTTTTTAAATATGCGCGCTGTTTGCTTGTCATCTTATTGTTCTCCTATTTGTAATAGTCAAATTCAAGTCCATACATACGGACCGTATCCCCTTCTTCAATACCGGCTTTTTCCAGATCATCCAGAATTCCGCCATCCTTTAAGAAACGCTGAAAGAAAGCAAATCCTTTTTCACTGTCAAGGTTTGTATATCCCAGCATTTTTTCAATCTTAGGTCCTTCAACAAGGAAGGTATGAGGATCTTCTTCGGATCGTTCCACCGTATAGGGGAGGTTTTCGGAAATTAGTTCTTCATCCGGGAAGTATTCCGGTTCAAATACCACTCTCTCTTTCGGCAATTCATTCAAAATCTTCTGAACAGCTCCAAGGAGTTCTTTTACGCCCTGTCCGCTCACTGCCGAAATGGGGAACACCGGAATTCCCTGGGGTTCAAATTCCATTTTTAACAATTCTACCGGACTTTCATCCCCATCATAGATCGCATCTATTTTATTTGCTGCAATTACCTGAGGACGGGCAGCAATTTCCGGATTGTAGGCAGTTAATTCCTTATTGATCTTATAGATATCATCGATCGGATCTCTGCCTTCTGTGGATGCAGCATCTACGATATGGATCATAACCCGTGTTCTCTCAATATGGCGCAGAAATTCATGGCCCAGTCCTACACCCTCGGAAGCCCCCTCGATCAATCCCGGGATATCGGCAATAATAAAACCGCCGCCTTCCATATCTACCACGCCCAGATTGGGATTTAAGGTGGTAAAATGATAATTGGCAATTTTCGGTTTTGCATTGGTCACACGAGACAAAAACGTAGATTTTCCAACATTGGGAAATCCTACAAGCCCTACATCAGCGATTACCTTCAGTTCCAAGCGAACTTCCAGTTCCTGCGCCGGCTGTCCGGGCTGTGCGTACTTGGGCACCTGCATGGTTGCCGTTGCATAGTGCATATTGCCGTTGCCGCCTCTTCCGCCTTTTAAAATGACCTGCCGTTTACAATCACCGGACATATCGGCAATTACTTTGCCGCTTTGGGCTTCCATAATCACAGTTCCTTCCGGAACTTTCAGTATGATATCTTGTCCGTTCGATCCATGGCAGCGTTTTTTGCCGCCTTCCTGGCCATCCTGCGCAGTGTATTTTCTCTTGTGACGATAATCTCCCAAGGTGGTCATTCCTTCGTCCACTTCAAAGATCACATCGCCGCCTTTTCCGCCGTCACCGCCATCCGGGCCGCCGTTTGGGACAAAGAGTTCTCTTCTGAAACTTACATGTCCGTCGCCGCCTTTTCCGGAACGGATATATATTTTTGCTCTGTCTGCAAACATATGAAACCTCCTAAAACTCTCAATCGAAATTGCTTTCCTATAGAGCAAGAAAACCATGCAACAAAAGATTGCATGGTTCCATGTACATAAGTAAAATTATTCAGCTGATACAGGAACGATAGAAACCTGTTTCTTATCTCTTCCTTTTCTTTCAAAACGAACAACACCATCTACTAATGCAAATAATGTATCATCGCCGCCACGGCCTACATTCACACCTGGGTGAATCTTTGTACCGCGCTGTCTGTAAAGAATATTGCCAGCTTTTACGAATTGTCCGTCAGCTCTTTTCGCACCTAAACGTTTGGATTCGGAATCTCTACCGTTCTTGGTAGAACCAACTCCTTTTTTATGAGCGAAGATTTGAAGGTTCATTTTTAACATGTCCTTACACCTCCTTGAATATCAGTTCAATATATTCATTTCCATAGTTATCTCGGATTGTCTCTAACCCCAAAACTAATGATTTCATGAAGAGATATGACGCAGTACTTGCCTTTCCTTTTAACTGAAACCTGATATATCCGTCATCCTGTTCTACAGAAAAATCATCTTCCGTAAAAGCCTCAATGGAATTAATCGTATTCACAGTCAATGCAGATACACCGGCACAGATAATATCACTGCCCTCTTCCGCATATTCTGCATGTCCTTTGGAAAGGAATCCTGTATAGTTCTCTTCCGTTTGATATACTGTAATGGTAATCATATAGCTACATGAATTTAAGCATTGATTTTTTCGATTTTCACTTTTGTGAACTGCTGTCTGTGACCGTTCTTCTTGTGATAACCAGTTTTTCTCTTATACTTGTAAACGATAACTTTTCTGGCTTTACCGTTTTCAACAACAGAAGCTGTTACGGTAGCGTTTGCTACGTCGTCGCCAACTTTTAAACCATCGTTGCTTACTGCAAGTACCTGATCAAATGTAACAGTCTCTCCAGCTTCCACACCAAGCTTTTCTACTCTAATGATATCGCCTTCGGCTACTTTGTACTGTTTACCACCTGTTGCAATAATTGCGTACATATGGCACCTCCTATTATCATTACTCGCCAAATACGGTGACTGTGTCAACACAGCGCTTATGACCTCTTTGTGCGGCATCTGTTAAATAATAGCATACATGCAAGTATAAGTCAACATAATTCGATAAATTCTTTTACAATTCTTTTTCTTGTCCTACTGCAGGGACTGCAGTTCTTCTTCCAGGGATTTCCGTACTTTTTTTCGTGTCACTTCGACAATCTTAAGCGCTGTCATATCTATAACATTGGCTTTTACCGGATCTTTTTTCAAATATTTTTGCAAAACGTGGAGCAATTCCTTTTCATGATCCGGATCAGAAAGATTAATAAAATCAATCAATATCATCCCGGAGAGATTTCTCAGCCGTATTTGACAGGCAATTTCCTGTGCCGCTTCCAGATTAATCTTTCGGAAGGTCTCTTCTGCTTTCTTCTTGCCGTTATATTTCCCCGTATTTACATCAATTGCTACAAATGCCTCCGTCTGCTGTATGATCAGAGAACCTCCTGAAGGAAGCCATACCTTTTCCCGGCATGCAGTGTCCAGTGAAGTTTCCAGACGATACAGTTTTATAAGAGGAAGCAGCTTATCCTCATATAGCTGCAGAAGCGACTCATCATCCGGCTGATACCGGTGCAGATAATTTTTTATGACCGGATATAAAAGATCAGAGTCCGTAACAATCGCTTCCAGATCATGATGGTATATATCCCGGATATCCAGCAAATATCCGGGTGCCGTTTCCTCTACCAGGCTGCCGCTGACACGGCTGGGTCCATACTGCAGAACATATTCCATGCGTGTTTTCAAATAATTCAATTCTTCTAACAGTTCTTCTCTGGAAGCGTCCTGTGCATTCGTTCGCACGATCATGCTATAAGCGTCTGATGATTCCGGTATCAGCCACTCTTTCAGCCGTTTTCGAGTTTCTTTATCTAATTTAGAAGAAACACCAAATTTTCCTTTTTCTGTGGTCAACACCAGATATTTTCCGGTAAAACTCAATTTTGTGGTGACACAGGGGGCTTTGTGTTTAATAACCTCCCGATGAATCTGTACCAGCAATTCATCTCCCACATGCAGTTTTTGATCTTTCTTTGGAACTGTATAAATCGGATATGCAAGGTCGGAAAGCGGCAGATAACAGATGGTTTGATCCTGGATCCTTACAAACGCTGCCTGTATATTCTCTGCAATATTTTCTACCTTGCCTACATAAATATTTCCTAAAATATCTTTTTTTTCTTTCGGGTACAGATGTATTTGTAAAATTCTGCCCTCTTCCCAAAGGGCAGTGACAATACAGGAAACCTTATGGATTTCCATGGTGGTGATCAATAACTTACTCAATTTCTTCTCCCAGGCCTTCTAATGGTATCCATACAGGCTTCTCTTCGGTTCCGGTATTGGCATATACTTCCAGGCGGTGTACTGTGTATGCAAATTCATCCATCGCGATACCTGCATAAGCAGCAAATGCCTCCATCACCAGTTCCGGTTTTGTGTTAGATGTACTTCCGGCTGCCAGCTGCATGAATACGGCATCACCCTGAAGAAAAAGCTGATAAATAAATGGCCGGATATCCATTTCCTTTTCACTTTTCTTTGTTTTTTTCCACACGGTGATGGAATCCTGACTGTAAAATTCGGCAAGCTTTGTTTTCCAGTCCTGTGCCGGTTCTTTTCCGGGACGAAAAGTAACCAGATAATCGGCCGCTGCTACCAGTGACATGGCTTTACTTGCCTTGCTTTCCGGTACTTTCCGGTAACTGAGGACCTCAATTCCCTCTACCATTACTTCATTGAGACGCCGCAGGGATTCCTCAGAAGAATACGTACTGTTTACTTCCATATCAAAATATTCCCCGCTGCTGGTGATCCCCACACCCAATGGCGCAGCAAAGGACATGATCATATGAGGACTGAAGCCGCCGGAGAAGGCAATGTCAATTCCTGCCCGACGAATTGCTTTCTGGAAATACCGCATGATGTCAAGATGTCCGATAAATTTCATAGAACCTGTTTTGGAAAATTTCACTCTAATGTTCAATACAGACACCTCCTTTATATACCCTGGCACCACAGCCGGAACATTGCTCGCGACAGTTAGGCGTTACCTGTTCCTGTTGGGTTCCTTTTATCCATTCCTTCCAGAGGAATTGTTTTGTAACACCAATATTGATAAAATCCCAGGGGAGCAGTTCATCCTGTGTACGTTCCCGCAGGGTATAAAAGCCCAGATCCAATCCGGTATCCGTAAAAGCTTTTTCCCATGCTTCTCTTTTAAACCAGTCTGTCCAGGAGTCAAAAAGTGCACCATTTCGGTAGGCATGAAGGATCACGTCCGCTACTCTTCGGTCTCCTCGCGCCAACAGCCCTTCCAAAATGGTAATGTCTGCTTCGTGATAATTGTATTTGATACTTTTCTGATTTAACTGATCTTTGATTTCCTGTTTTACAATATATGCCCGATCCAGATATTCCTGTTCCGGAAGCATAGATGCCCACTGGAACGGAGTAAATGGTTTCGGCACAAAGAAAGAGGTGCTGACTACGATCTGGCATTTGCCGTTGCGCCGATCTTTTGGTATTTCATAATAGCGTTTGGCAATTTTTTCTGCCAGATGGGCGATCCCCTTCATGTCTTCCTGGGTTTCGGTAGGAAGTCCAAGCATAAAATATAGTTTTACCCGGTTCCAGCCGCCCTCAAATGCCTGTCCGGCACCTTCCAGGATTACTTCTTCCGTAAGCCCTTTATTGATCACATCGCGGAGTCTCTGGGTTCCTGCTTCCGGAGCAAAGGTCAGACTGCTTTTTCGGATATCCTGCACTTTACTCATAATATCAAGAGAAAAGGCATCAATACGCAGAGAAGGCAGAGAAATATTTACCCCTGTTTTTTCAAATTCATCAATCAGGAAACGGATCAGTTCCTGCAGCTGAGAATAATCACTGGAGCTTAAGGAACTTAACGAGATTTCTTCATGTCCTGTATTCTTCAGCATATCCTTTGCGGTTTGCTTTAAGAATTCCACATCTCTTTCCCGGGTAGGACGATATAACATTCCGGCCTGACAGAAACGGCAGCCTCGGATACATCCTCTCTGGATCTCTAAAACCACTCTGTCCTGCGTCGCTTTGATAAACGGCACCACAGGTGCTTTTGGATAATACGTATGGGTAACATCCATAACAACCTGCTTTTCTACAGTTGCCGGAACATCCGGATATTTCGGTGTAAAAGAAGCCAGCGTTCCGTCCGGATGATAAGCCGGTTCATAAAGAGAAGGCACATAAATTCCCGGAATCTGTGCTGCTTTATGCAAAAACTCCTCCCGGCTTTGGCCGTTTGCTTTATTCTTTTTGTAAGCGTCCATCAAGTCAAAATAAACCGTTTCTCCTTCTCCAATATAGAAAAGATCAAAAAACGGTGCCAACGGTTCCGGATTATAAGTACAGGGACCGCCTCCGATCACAAGAGGATGTTCTTCGGTACGGTCTTTCGCATACAGTGGAATCTGTGACAAGTCCAGAATCTGTAAAATATTGGTATAGCACATCTCATACTGGATGGTAATGCCTAAAAAGTCAAAATCCTTTACCGGATCCTGGCTCTCCAGTGCAAATAAGGGGATCTCTTCCCTGCGCATGACCTGATCCAGATCCGGCCATGGAGAGTAGACACGCTCACACCAGATATCTTCTCTCTCATTCAGCATATCGTAAAGAATCTGGATGCCCAGATGTGACATACCGATCTCATATACGTCCGGGAAACACATCGCAAAGCGGATATCCATCTTTTCAGCGTCTTTCATCACACTGTTAACCTCATTGCCGATGTATCTTGCGGGTTTCTCGATTTTTAGTAATATTTCATCATTTAATGCTAATTTTCTCATTACTTTCCTTTCGGTATCTGCAAGTATTGCACATTTTTTGACTTGTGCTCTAATCATTATACGCACTCTCAGGGATAACTTCAAGTACGTATTTTCTTGCATTTTTTTAGTCATGAGAGTATCATCCGTTGGAATTTATGCACAGGACTTTTTCCTTTAAATTCCCTTTTTATAAAGAATAAAGGAATACACCATCGGTACAAAAGCAATAACCAAAATACAGGGCAGCAAAATAACGCCTATTCTCAGAAACGAGTTGGCCAGAAATAGGATTCCGCACAAAATCCAAAGCCAGGAGGAAAGACGGTGTGTGCGGTTCCAATTCTCTTCACTGTCCAAAGTCCATGGGATTTTGATGCCGATCGTATAGTTTTGCTTCACCTTGTGCATATAATTGCCGCTGAGAATAAAAATGATTCCCACTAAAACACTTGTAAGACTTTCTATATTCAGCTCCATTCCCAATGCAATCGCATAGCTGGCAGGACATACCAAAAGAGATATTACAGGGACAATCCATAGAATAAGAGTAAACAGTTTATCATGGATATTTTGCTTTTTGGGATCTGCAGCGGTAAAAAATACACAGGCAAGATGGATCAAAAGTAAAATTGCCGGGATTCCCAATACGGTAAATGCCTTACTGCTCCATCCATTCGGCTGGCCGTTGCTGTCGAAATGCGTAGCAATTTCATTCGGCAACTGGTTCCAGAGAAGCAAGCCGATTACAACAGGCAGCAAAATGATCATGCAGCCAATAATAATAGAAGTTTTATGACGTTTTATCATCTTCATTTCCTCCTTTTAGCTCTGTGAGCCATAACAAGATTTCCTCAACAACCGTGGTATTTAATTGGTAATAAATATAGTTTTTTACCTTTGTTTCCCATACCAGATCAGCCTTTTTCAGTACGCTTAAATGATAGGATATGGTAGCGCCTGTCATATCAAAATGACTTCCTATCTCACCCGCAGACAATTTTCCGTTTTTTAACAGCTGCAGGATTTCCCGGCGTACAGGATCTGACAGTGCTTTAAATGTCTCTGCAAATGACAATGGATCACCCCGTTTCATAAGTATTTAGAAAATTTTCTAAATATATTTTACAAAAAAACTGCCATGATGTCAATAAGTATTTAGAAATTTATCTAAATGCTTTGACATCATGGCAGCTATCTTACTATTACTTATGAGAAACCAGGTAATGAATCAGTTCATCGTGAGTAATGATCTCTTCCTGAATTCCCAGATCTTTCACCAGAGAACTTACATAGGGAGGTGTCAGCATACTTTCTTCCAGTAATGCATCTTCCATAAATATTTTCCTTGGATGATCAATCTCCAGGATATTCTTATGCGCCATTACTACTACTTTCTCAAAGTTATTTACCACGTATTCCATATCATGAGTGATCGTTATGATCGTTTTACCTTTTTCCAATAAAACTTTTAATATGTTTTCCAGGATTCGGATACCATACTGATCCTGTCCTGCTGTTGGTTCATCCAAAACCAGGATCTCCACGTCCATTGCGATCACGGATGCGATGGTTACAAACTTTCGGATTGACAGCGGCAAATTATAAGGATTTACATCCAGGCTGTTTTCCAAGCCGGTAAGTTTTGCCGCAAATGCTACCATTTCGTCTGTTTTTTTGCTGTCAAATTTCAGAACCTGAGGGCCGAAACGAATTTCATCCTCTACCGTGTTGTGGAAAATCTGATCGTCCGGATTCTGGAATACATATCCCGTCTTTCTGGATAACTGGGCAGCTGTGAAATCCCGGGTATTCATACCATCCACGATTACGGTTCCTTCGGTTGGTTTCAGCAGACCATTCATCATCTTAACGGTAGTGGTCTTGCCGGCTCCGTTTTGTCCTACAATTGCAATGCTTTCTCCCCGCTCTACGCTGAGATTTACATGTTCTACAGCAGAAAAGCCATTAGGATACTGAAAGCTTACATCATTAAATTCAATCAATGCCATATCATTACTCCTTTTTATCTGCCGTATATTTTATGTAGTTCCTCAGTTAACTCTGCACGGGTTACCACATTAGGCGCTACCGCGATACCGCGCTTGCGCATTTTGTCTGCCAGTACCGCTGACTGCGGAAGTACAATTCCATGTTCCTGCAGTTCCAGTTTTGACAATACCTCATGTTTTTCCCCGAAGTCGATCAGTTTGCCGTCTTCCAGTACAATGATATCGTCTGCGTATTCAGCAACCAATTCAATTTTATGTTCTACCAGAATAATTGTTTTGCCTGCTTCCTTCATGCGGCGGATGATATCAAACACTCTTTCTGTTTCCTTAGGATCCAGCTGGGAAGTTGGCTCATCAATAACCAGAATATCCGGTTCCAGAACCAGAATAGAGGCCAGCGCTACACGCTGCTGCTGACCGCCTGACAGTTCAAATGGATTTTTGTCTGCCAGATAAGCCGTATTGGTCATTTCCATGATTTTTTCTACTCTTGTCTGAATTTCATCTACCGGTACTCCGAAATTTTCCAGACCATAAGCAATTTCTTCAAACACATTGTCCCTTGCTCCCGTAATCTGGTTAAAAGGATTCTGGAATACATATCCCATCTTCGGTGCCAAATCGCTCATGGAGTAATCATGCAGAGAGGTTCCTTCCAACAGCACATCTCCGCTCATTTCCCCTTCGTAAAAGTTCGGGATAAATCCGCGGATAATATTACACAGAGTCGTCTTGCCGCTTCCGTTTGCTCCCAAAACCGCATAGAACTTCCCTTTTTCAAGAGTCAGATTAATATTCTGCATTGTCGGCTGTTTTGCCAACATATAGGTAAAGGTTACGTTATTTAATTCTATATAAGCCATAGCAGAATCCTCCCAACTATCGCAAGGATCAGTACAATTGTAATGATTACCTTTACAGTTTTATCTATCGGTTCCGGATGAATGTCATAATAGTGCGTAGAAGGTGTTTCTACGGAGAAACCGCGGGCTTCCAGTGTCAGGGCTCTCTCTTCAGTTCCCTGTATGGAACTGAGCACCAACGGAACCAGAGTAGGCACAAATACCTTTGCTCTTACCAGCAGGTTACCCTCTGTCTCCACGCCTCTCGCTTTCTGCGCATTCATAATAACCTGAGAACGTTTTTTCATAACCGGCACCATCTGCAGGGTTGACAACACCACATAAGAAGCTCTTGGGCTCATACCTGCCTTTTCCAGTGCAAGCACAAAATCACGTTCTGTTGTCACACAGAAGTTCCAGATCAGGGCACCGCCTGCGCCGGCAAAGTTTAAGCCGAGACGCAGTGCAAAATACAACCCATCCCACTTAGCTGTAAAGACCCAAATAGAAAAGATGGGGTCTCCCGTGGGATAAAAGAGAGTCTGAATCACAATCATAAGAATAATGATAATACCAACAGACCGACTCATTCTTTTGAAAAACAGTTTTCCTACTCCGCTTGCTGCTGCCAAGATACAAAGGCATACAAAACAGATAAACTTCATTAAGATTCCCGGCAGCAGCAGCGTAATGATAGCCACCACCAAAGCCAGATAAAATTTTGTCAATGGATACAGGGCAGCAATTTTATTCTTCTGCTTCTCTTTCCTTTGCATAATTGATTCTCCTCTTATTTCTCTTTAATATATTTTGCGCCGTATTTGAATTTTACAAGAGAACGCTCCGGGATTGCTTTGATAACAAAGTAAGCAACAAAGATGGAGAGCATTTTTCCAATGGTTTCAGTTACGAGAACAACAGATAAAATAGACTCTAAAATACCTTTACCAGTTGCCATCAAACCTGCTGCGATCATAGATGATCCGCCGCCTGAAGAACCGCCAAATACGAATACAGTAATCGGTACAGAAAAAAGAATAGCTGTCAAAGCAATAATCAGACCGGAAACAACAATTTTCCAGATTTTTGTCATCATATCATATTTACCCAATAAACCTGCCGCGATACCGATCGCACAAGCAGTTACTGCATAAGGAATCCAGCTTGGGTCAAAAATACCGTTAATTAAGTTAGTTAAAATACCGGTAACAGCTGCCGGAATAGGACCAGCCAGAGCGCCTACCAGAATAACACCGATCATATCCAGGTCAATCGGAAGCTTTAATGCAGAAGTCATTGTTCCGCCAACAACATTAATTGCAATTGCAATTGGGATTAATAAAATAACCATTAAAGGAAAGTTACTTTTGAAAAAACCATTTTCTTTGCTCATATTCTTATCTCCATTCTTTTTCAATAAATTCGTTGATTTCATTTTCTTTTTCATGAAATACTGTTTTCAGAAACAGCTGGTAGAATTTCCGGCTGTCCACGGATGCCGCATAACGGGCATTGCACTTTTTATCATGCCAGTAGCCGCCGATATCGATTAAGGACTGCCCCTTGGCAAGACCTTCGGTCTCAATCTCAATGTAGGCATCTTTCATCTCCAGAATACTTTCATCGATCAGATATCCTACCGTCAACACATCATGCATTGGCGCTACCGGACGTTTTCTGAAATCCCAGTTATCATCTACCCCTTTTTGCGTAGCCTGATAAATAAAGCGGGAAATCGGCGTATCAAAGATACGCATTATTTCTCTTACATCGGCTCCCAGAGCGATTTTATTGGTTACATCCAGACCTATCACGTCTATCTTTGGAAATCCTGCTTTGAACACTTCTTTTGCTGCGAGAGGATCTGCCCAGAAATTGTATTCTGCCACCGGGCTCATATTTCCGGTGTATTTGGCTCCTCCCATAACAATCAGGTGCTTGACTTTCTGGGCAAAGGAAGGATCCTTCCTTAACACCTGTGCAATATTGGTACATGGGCCAATTGCAAATAAAGTGATCTCTCCCGGATGTTCCGATACTTCTTTCAACAGAAAATCTACTGCATGTTCCTGCTCCACTTCTTTATCGGAAGCAATACTTGCAGCGCAGCCGCCTAATCCGTCGTCTCCAAAAGAAGACTCTACGGTTTCCGGCTGTTCTCCGTCCAGAGCAACGTCGCATCCCCGATAAACAGGAATATCTCTTCTACCACACAAAGCAAGTATATCCTTTGCGTTTCTGGTAGTGTTCTCCAGATCACCGTTTCCGGTTACACTGCATACAGCTCTAAGCTCAATGCCTGGATGATGCAGTGCCAGAATGATGGCAAGCGCATCATCTACGCCTGGATCACAATCAATAATCACCGGTACTTTTTCCATATATCTCTCCTTTCTCTAGTGTACCTTAAACTTTGTTCTTTTTTCCCTCTATATAAATTCCCCGTTCACAGATCCGCTTTTCTTATTTTGCAGATCGCACACGAAAGGAAATTTATAACATAACTTCTTCTTTGTCCGGAATAGAAGTCTGTGCTCCCTTTCGGGTAACGGTAATAGCAGAAACTCGATTGCCGTAATCGATCGCTTCTTCATAACTCTTGCCGCTTGTGACTGCTACCACAAAGGCTGCCGTAAAACTGTCACCGGCTGCCGTGGTATCTACAGCCTTCACCTTTTCGCTGGCAAATCGCTGTACCCTCTGGTCAGTCACCAGCATACTTCCGTTTTCGCCCATCGTCACAATCACATGTTTGATTCCCTTTTTCAGCAGCGTTTTCGCAGCGTTTTCTGCTTCTTCCGCATTCGTTACCGGCATCCCGGTTAAGGTTGCCAGTTCTGTCTCGTTGGGTTTTACAATATCTACATAAGCAAGCAGAGTATCCGGCAGATTTGGCACGGCAGGCGCCGGATCCAGAATGACCGTTTTTCCCATTTCACTTGCCATCTTTGCCGTATATTCTACTACTTCTAACGGAATTTCCAGCTGCATCACTACCGCATCGGACTGCTGCAGCACTTCTTTTCTGGCATCAATATCTGCCGTTGTAAGTTCTGCGTTGGCTCCCTGAATAACAACAATGCTGTTTTCTGCCGCCTCATCTACCATAATGACCGCATTCCCTGTAGGTACCTCCGGCAGTTCTGCTACGTATTTCGTATTCACACCTACAGATTCCAGATTATTTTTTAATATCTTTCCGTTTTCATCCTGACCGACTGCTCCGATCATAGACACGCTGCCGCCCAGCTTACCAATCGCATAGGCCTGATTCGCACCCTTTCCACCCGGAGCTTTAGACATGCCCAGTCCCAATATGGTTTCGCCTTTCTGCGGCATTTCTCTCACATTTATCACTTGATCCATATTCAGGCTGCCTACTACTGCAACTTGTTTCATCCTTTCACTTTTCCTCCCTGATTTCACTTAATAAGACCATTTCTTCCTGATAGCCATTGATCGTCATTCGATCCGGAAGAGCAGGCTGCACACCTTCTCTGGTAATACTGATACCCGCCGAACAGGAGGCAAAGCCAATGGCCTCCGGCAGATCACATCCTTCGCTTAAGGACACGGCTAAGGCACTGATAAATGCATCTGCTGCTCCGGTGGTATCTAAAGGCTCTACATCCATGCTGGAAACATAACCGGTATATTGACGGCTTCTGATATAAGCGCCTTTGCTTCCCAAAGTAACGATCACATTGGCAACTCCTTTTTGATAAAAATATTCTGCCTTCTCTTCGATGCCCATATCTCCCGGATACAGTCGGTTAATCTCCTGTTCATTGGGAATAAAATATGCGATTTTCGAAAGCCAGTCTTCCTGAATTTGAAGAACAGTGGAAGGCTTTATCATAACCTCTACCTGGTATTTCTCGCATAAAGACAACGTATATGCGGCTGTCTGCTCCGGTATTTCCAGAGACAACAAACAAAACCTGGCATTTTCAAATAAATACTTGAATTTGCGGATCTGCCGAATGTCCAGATTCTCATTGGCCCCTCTGTGAACAACTATGGAACTTTCACCGGAAGGTGCCACATTAATATAGGCCCGTCCTGAGATGGCATTCGTGTCAAATACAATTCCATCTGTCTTAACTGAACTTTGTATCAGATTATTGTAAATAGATTTTCCTTCATTATCACTGCCCAGGCGTCCGATGGCATATACATAACCACCCAGCTTGCCCACGCCGACAGCCTGATTGGCGCCCTTTCCTCCGGGAGCCAGCTGCACATTTCTTGCCAGCATGGTCTGTCCGTCTTTCGGCAGCTCTGGAACTGTAATAAGCATATCCATATTCATGCTTCCCACTACTACTATTTTTTCCTGAACCCCTGCTTTTCCCAAGGGAGGAACGGATACACTGGCTCTCTTTTGTAAAAATGGAAGAACCTCATCTGCAAACTGCTTCAGACTGTTTTGTTTTTCTAAGATAGCGAGAAGCTTGCCCACTGCATATTCTGCGATCTGCAAATAAGGAATCTCCACTGCATGCAAAGGCGGCGATAAAAGGGTACAGATCTGTGAATCTGTGACCGAAATAACGGATATTTCTCCGGGAACCCTGACATTCATAGCGTGCAGTGTGTTATAGACAGAACAGGCAATCTCACCATCCTGGCAGATAATACTGCTCACGTTTTTATTCAAAAGAACTCTCGTTGCAATCACACCTGCATCCTGGGCCGTCTCTACCGTAACAATTTTATCCCGTTCCATGGAAATATTGTTTTGAAATAAAGCGGATGCATAACCGCTCCGTATTTCCTCACCGATTGCGTCTTCTTTATAAAAAATACATCCTATATTCCGATGCCCTTCCTGTATCAGCGTCTCTGCGGCAAGAAAACCGGAATGTACTTCCCCATAACTAACGCCGGGCACCTGTGTGTTCTGAGAATACTTTAATACCACCAACGGCAGCTTTTCTTTCTGCGCAGCTGCCACAGCCTGCATCACACATTTTGCGGGAGGCAGCAGAAAAACACCTTCCACCCTTTTACTTTGCAGGATCTGAAATGCTTTTTGCAGTTCCCTGACAGTCTCTTCCGGCTCTTCGGTTGTATGTAAAAACTGAATCAGCAGACTATAACCATTTTTTCTGGCAATCTGTTCCAAGTAATACGTCAATTTTTGATTCTCGCGTGCTTCCCCGCAGAGAACCGCTCCCAGAATTCCACTTCTGGTATTGGCTGTTTCCCGTATTTTGGAATAAGGAACATACTGGCATTCTTTAATGACTTTCAATACCTTTTTTCTGGTTTCCTCACTGATATCGTTATCTTTATGATTCAGAATTTTGGAAACGGTAGATACAGATACTTCCGCCATAGCAGCAATATCTCTGATCGTCATTTTCAGCACCTCCTGTTCCTTAAGTCCTTACTAAACAGTTTTCCTAAACAATTTTCTTGAACATAATATACACCTCAGCGTTCCCGTTTGTCAATAATTTTCATCATTTTTAACATCTTCGACAATATTTTCTTTTGGTTTTGTATATTTTTCACAAGACTTATTTTCGCGCAAAAAAAGGAACGCCTTCTTCATGCGTTCCACTGTCTGCCCTATTCTCAATTTATGATTCTCTCTGGTCCAGATCCCGCTGAATTCCTTCCAAAAAGGGAATCAGATATCCACCTTTGCTTTCTAAGAAAAAGGACGGATTCAGTTCCTCATAGAGAAAGCTCTTTCTTCCTCCTTTTTGCCCCCTCTCCCAGTACGAGAGCATTTCTTCATACCGAAGATAATAAAATTCGTTTCTGTGCGTAAAAAGCAAAAGCAGAAAAGCAATTCCGCCCTGTTCCTCATAGCCCTGCATAAAATCCACCTGATGCTGATGGATATTTGCCAGAGGGAAAGTATCTGTATGACATTCTTTTGCATCAAAGCAGACAGGAATTCCCTGTACGGCGCCAATGTAATCTACGGTACTTTTTTTCTCAAAATATGCCAGAGTAATATGGCGGTTTCCTTTATCAATCTTAATCGGCGTGATCGGAGTTGGTACCTTCTGGATCAGTGCCAAATGCTTTTCCCGATATTGTTCACAGGTACGGTTAATGAAATCTTCCAATGTGGATCCGCGAAGGCCCCTGGAATTCCATGTTCCCATAATATCACCTATCCTTACTCAATGATTTTTACAGATGGAAAATAACGCAGGACTGCTTTCCCCAGAATCTGATCTTCTTTTACATAGGTGTTGATCCAGAAACGGGAATCCTTAGAATAATTCCGATTATCTCCCAGCATAAAATAACAGCCTTCCGGCACTTCATAAGGGCCGTAACTGCCCACAGCTGCTTCCGGAATGAAACTGTCATCCAGCGGCGTATCGCTACCGTCAACATATACCTTTCCGTCTATTATATTCAGTGTTTCCCCGGGAAGGCCGATCACACGCTTGATAAATAGCTGTTCCTCATTATCCGGATAACGGAAAATCACCACATCAAAGCGTTCTGGTTTGCTGTTTAAATAGGCCAGGCGGTTGCCGAAAATGCGATCTCCCGTCATAATCGTTTTCTCCATAGACTCCGAAGGAATCTGGGCATTGATCAGCAGTACATTATTGACAACATATACCACCAGTACCACAATAATAATCATCTTGATATATTCCCAGAGTTCCCGCAAAACAGTGTTTCCAATTTTCTTTTTTTTCTCACGATTACTCATATATACGCTCCTCGATTCCTTCCCCTTGCAGAACCCGGATAAACACTTCAGGCAATGGTGCTCTGAAACATTTATGGGACAGGGAACTAAATTCTCCTGTAAATTCTGGCATCACCAATTCCCATGCATGAAGCAGCTGGTAATGCAGCTTGTATTTTTCATGAAATACTTTATTGACCGTACTGCTGCCATATTTGGTATCGCCGACAACAGGATGACCAATGCTGGCCAAATGACTGCGGATTTGGTGTGGCTTTCCGGTAAGCAGTTCTATCTTTAATAATGTCACCCTTTCATTATGGATCACCGGCTGATAAGCCGTTTCAATGAGGGCTGCACCGGCAAACGCATGGGGTCTGATCTCTACTTTGTTGCTTTTTTCATCCTTTTTCAGATATCCCTTTAAATGAGAAGAACCGGTGATCACACCACTTACCAGGCAAAGATAGTACTTTTCTATGGTACGCTCCCGAAACAGCTGCGACAACAGCTGCAGGCCGGCCAGAGTCTTTCCCGCCGCAACCAGACCGCTGGTATTGCGGTCCAGCCGGTTGCATACAGAAGGCCGAAAGCTTCGAAGCTTTTCTTCTGTAAGAGATCCGCTGTCTAACAAATAACCGGTAATATGCTCTACAAGGGAAACATCTGTCTCCTGTGCTTTTTGTGATAACATTCCCGCCGGCTTATTAACCAGCAAGATATGTTCATCTTCATAAATAATCTGCAGTTTCCCGCTTCCCCGGTCAATCTGGTGACTGGAAAATTTATCGATCGTTTCTTCTGCCAGAAACAATCGTATCACATCTGTCTCCTGCAGTATTTCCCTGCCTTCCGCTTTCTTTCCGTTCAATGTAATATTTTTTTTACGAAGCATCTTGTATAAAAAACTTTTAGGGGCTTCTTTTAAATATTTACTTAAAAACTTGTCCAGTCGTTGTCCGGACTCGTTACTTTGTATGATGATTTCACGCATACTTTTTGCTCCTAAAGAGAAATGGCATAAATAATCTGCAGAATATACTCACTGCGGCTTATGTGGGGATTAGCTTCCCGCGGCTGCCATTTAATATCCTTTTCCAGGCTTTCTCTGTTGGCATTCAAACTGTCCAGCCGGTCCAGATAGTGTTTTAAATCCTGAAAAATCTTGACATTCATATAAAATCCGTGATCCCTTAAAATTTGCTGTATATGTTTTTCTGCAAAACGGGCGTCTGTTTTCTCCCGGCTGGAATAAGCAGCGATCGTATTTCCTACAACGACCAGAGAATCAATAAAAGTCTGCTTTTCATAAGCGGAGATCACCAATTCATAACCACCGGTTAAATCCCTGCGATGCTCTTGAATAGACAGATACTCTTCTTTTTTCATAGGCTTTTGCAAAAACATCATAATCATAGTCGTAGCAAATTTGCATCCCGGCAGACAGCCTAAAATAGCGATCACCGTGATCAGGCTCTTTTCCGTCCCGTTAATATAACGCCCGATAAAAAATGCCGCCACCGGTATACTTAATGTAATACAGGTGATCAGAGTTCTAATAATTTTCTGAGAATGGATATATCCATAATCTCCTTTTTTAATTTTTCGTATGTTCATATAGCACCTCATTTGTCTTATGAGAATTTCTTATAAAAAAAGTCCCATCAAAAACAAAATCCATTTATGGGGAAGCAGTTTGCACAGCACAAAAACCAGTTTCATAGGCCATCCGTAAATGGATAATTCTTTTCCGGATGCGGCATCTCTTACCGCTTGGCGCACCACCTTATCCGGGGATGCCATCGTAAGGCGTTTTAACAAAGAAATCTGTGATACCGAGCTGCCTGTCTGCCGGTAAAACTCCGTTTTAACCGGACCGGGACACACGCAGGTCACTGTGATGCCTCTTTTTTTCTCTTCTCTGGCCAGCGCTCTGGAAAAACTCAGCACATAAGATTTGCTGGCCGCATAGATGGCAAAATTGGGCTGCGGTATCACGGCAGACGCACTGCCAAGCTGTATCACGCGGCTTTTATTGCCGCAATAGGGAAGACACATATGTGTTACCCGGGTCAATGCGATGGCATTTAACTGGATCATGCCCGTAACATCCTGCTGTTTCATATCTCCTGTTTTGCCAATTTTACCAAATCCCGCTGCATTTACCAATACCTTGATGAAAGGTTTTTCAAATTTTAATAAATTTTTCAAATACTGACAATCTTCTTCCTTCAGCAGATTCAAAGGCAGAATACGGAAGGAAACGGCAATCTGACGCGCAGTCTTTTCCAATTCTTCCTGTCTTCTGGCAATCAGCCAGATTTCGTCCAAAAATGTGTAGTTTTCTGCAATCTGGCGGGCAAATTCTCTGCCCATTCCGGAAGAAGCTCCGGTAATCAGTGCAATCTTCATATTCTGTTGTTACCCTTTCTTTTTGTGCACATTTCGAATGGCCTTTCTCTTTTTAGTCCTTTTCGTTGAAGGATCCCTGCCTGCAGTCTCTCCTCTTTGCGGCCGGATCAAACATTTTCTATCATATCCGATCAGGTCTTTTCTTCCGGATAACACCAATGCTTCCCGCACCAGTTCCCGGTTGGCCGGCAGGCGATATTGAATCAGCGCCCTCTGCATTGCTTTTTCATGCGGATTACGGGGAACATAAACCGGCTTCATGGTTCTGGGATCTAAACCTGTGTAGTACATACAGGTAGAAATCGTGGCCGGCGTAGGATAAAAATCCTGCACCTGTTCCGGCATAAAGTCCATATCACGAACATATTCTGCTAATTTCACGGCTTCTTTCATCGTACATCCCGGGTGAGACGACATGAAATAAGGAACCGCATACTGCTCCAGCCCCGCTTTTTTATTGGCCAGTGCAAAGGCTTTTAAAAAAGACTGATACACCTCGTGCTCCGGCTTTCCCATACAGGAAAGAACGGCTGATGATACATGTTCCGGAGCAACTCTCAGCTGCCCGCTTACATGGTATTTGACCAGATCCTCTAAAAATCCCCGGTTCTTATCTGCCATAACGTAATCAAAACGAATACCAGAACGCACAAAAACTTTTTTTACCTTCGGCAGTTTTCTGAGTTTTGTCAATAATTCCTGATAATCCCGGTGATCCACACGAAGATTTTTGCATGGTACCGGAAAAAGGCACTGTTTATCTTTACAGGTCCCTTTTGTCAGCTGTTTTTCACAGGAAGGATGCCTGAAATCTGCTGTCGGTCCTCCCACATCGTGAATATATCCCTTAAATTCCGGATCTTCGGTCATTTGCCGTGCCTCTTTGAGCAAAGAAGCATGACTGCGGGTCTGTACGATACGTCCCTGATGAAACGTAAGCGCACAAAAATTGCAGGCTCCAAAACAGCCCCGGTTACTGGTAAGACTGAATTTGATTTCAGAAATAGCCGGGATTTCCCCCTGATCCGCATACATGGGATGAGCAGTATATTGATAAGGATGTTCATAAATATCATCAAATTCCTGTGTTGACAACGGTTTTGCAGGCGGATTCTGTATGACGAATCCCTGATTTTCGTAAGGTTCTATCAATGTTTTTCCCGCAAATGCATCGGCATTTTCATACTGCAGCATAAAACTTTTTGCATAAGCTTTCTTATCGGCACACATTTCTTCATAGGAAGGCAAAAAGATGCCGTCAAATACCTGATCGGTTGTCTTACTGCGATAAACAGTTCCCGGAATATAAGTAATATCACCAATGGAGATACCGCTGTTTAAGGCATCAGCAATCTCTGCAATAGAATGTTCTCCCATTCCGTAAGAGATCAAATCCGCTCCGGAATCCAGAAGAACCGATCTTCGTACCCGGTCAGACCAGTAATCATAATGAGCCAGACGGCGCAGAGACGCTTCAATACCTCCGATAATCACAGGGATCTTCTTATAGGACTGGCGAATCAGATTTCCATATACGATAACTGCGCGGTCCGGACGGCAGCCCATCTGCCCTCCGGGAGAATAGGCATCCGTTTTACGATGCTTTTTAGAAACACTGTAATGATTTACCATGGAATCCATATTACCGCTGCTGACTAAAAAGGCGAGCCTGGGTTCGCCTAATATACAGACACTGTTTTTATCCTTCCAGTCCGGCTGGGCAATGATGCCAACGGTATACCCTTTTGCCTCCAAAAGGCGGCTGATGATCGCAGGACCAAAAGAAGGGTGATCTACATAGGCGTCTCCTATCACATAAACAAAATCCAGTTGTTCAATTCCTCTTTCTCGCAGATCTTCTCTGGAAACCGGTAAAAATCCTTGCTTCATATGTGCTCCTTTTATAAGTTATGTAATATGTCAAAATAATCCTGAATATAATAATCGGCAATCCGTTTTTTCTCTTCTCTCTGATAGATACTGTACGCATCTTCCACCGCACAGGTTGTCATATTCGCATTTTTCCCGGCCAGGATCCCCGGAACAATATCTTCAAAAACCAGACAATCACAGGGATCTGTCTGCAGATCTTCGGCAACTTTTAAGTAAATATCCGGTGCCGGTTTTCCCCTTTTCACCTCACAGCAAGTGCGGATCTGATGAATGAAGCCCAGAACACCATGCGCCTCAAGAACTGCCTGAATCAAATCAATGCTGTTGCTGGAACAAATCCCCACTTTATAATCGTGCCGGTTTAAGTATTCCAGAAATTCATAGGCACCTCTTTTTAAAGGCACTTCATTTTGATATTTATGCTTTGCCATAGAAAGCCAGATTTCCTTAATCTCCTCAATGGATTCCGGAATGTCAAACCGTTTCTTAAAATAGTGAGCGGTTTCTGTAAAACTCATTCCTTCTATTTCGGACTGCAGCGTTTCCGGCAAGGTTCGTCCGATGGTTTTCAAATACTGTATATCCAAATCTTTCCACATCCACATAGAATCTACTAAAGTACCATCCAAGTCAAAAAGCATTGCCTTTTTATTTTCTATCATAAGTCTGTATCCTTTCTATCTCCTGCTGTGTCAGATGCCGACAGCTGCCCACCGGCAAAGAGGCATCCAGGGTAAGCGGACCCATAGATAAGCGCTTTAAATAGACCACTTCTTTCCCTACTGCTTCAAACATTCTTTTTATCTGATGAAATCTGCCCTCACATAAGGTAATCCATACCTGGGAGATATCCTCCCCGGCTTCCTGAATCACCAAAGAGGCGGGAAGGGTTTTCTTTTCATCTCCAATATCCAGTCCCTCACGAAACAAAGCTGCATCCGCTTCCGTAACCATACCTCTGATACGGGCAAAATAAGTTTTCTCCACATGTTTTTTGGGAGATAACAGCCGATGTGCCAAAGCCCCGTCGTTGGTAATCAGAAGAAGGCCTTCCGTATCTTTGTCCAGACGTCCTACCGGAAAAAGATCCTTCCTCTTTTGTTCGGGCAGCAATTCTAACACGGTCTTTTCTCTTTTATCTTCTGTCGCAGATACATATCCTGCCGGTTTATGCAGCATATAATACTCCATCTGCACATAAGAAATTTGCTGTCCATCCGCCAGAATCCTATCCTTTGACAGATCCACCTTATAATCGGCTTCCTTTACCACTATCTGATTGACCTGAATCAGGCCTTTTCGGATTTTTTGCTTTACCTGAGACCGGGTACCCACACCCATGTCCGCCAGGTATTTATCCAGACGCAATACCGCCATAGTCATTCTCCTGTTATTGCCTGCGCCAGCCGGGCGCATACTTATTCTTTAAACTATCTTTGCTTCGCTTTCCCCAGCCCATAGGAAATCCATCGGTGCACACCAGCTGCCAGCCTTCTTTTCCCTGCCATTCCTTGGGAGAAAGGGTTATCGTTTCTCCTTTTAGATACTTTATCGTGCGAATATCATCCACCGGCAGTTCCACCAAATTGGGATACTGCTCTTTTTTCAAATACATGGCAAAGGCCTGAGAAGGTTCAAAACGATTCTTTTTGCATTCTCCGAGAAAAAGTCCGGTGCGCAGATAGCGAAGCTTCTGAAGCATTGCTGCGCCTTTGGGAAGATAATAAACCAGTGATTTCTGCATATAAAAAGAACCCGAACGAAACAAACCGGCACACGGTTTGAGAAATTCTATGCAGGCCTTTGGCAGATCAGACAGCTGTAAACCCGATACAGAACGGATGGGAAGGTCGGTAGCCGGCGTAGATTCTTTTTTATGAAGCAATGCCAGAAAATGACCTTCTCCTTTCATTTTGTGAGGGAAAATACGTACGCAGGCGGATAAATCCATTCCTTCCGCACTTCTGCCCGGCTCAAAGCCATCATAGTTTTCTATAGGCAGCAGTTCCATATCCGGATTTTCCTGAAGGACATACGCAATGTTTTCTTCGTTTTCTTCTAAAGCAAAAGTACAGGTAGAATATAATAATTGTCCCCCGGGTTTTAACATTTGACAGGCCGTAAGGAGCAATTGCTTCTGCAGAGCACTGTAAAAATCAGGCCCTTTTTCTTCCCAATAGGCAATCATAGAAGGCTCCCGCCGAAACATACCTTCACCGGAGCAGGGAGCATCCAATAAGATTTTATCAAAATAACCGGGAAATTCTGCTGCTAATTTTTCCGGTGTCTCGCTGGTAACGAAAATATTGCCAAGTCCCATGCGTTCCAGATTTTTTAACAGCACCCTGGCGCGGGAATTGCTGATGTCATTGGCAAATAAAATCCCCTGCCCCTGCAGACGTGCTCCCAATTCTGTGGCTTTCCCGCCTGGTGCCGCACACAGATCCAGAACCTTATCCCCCGGCGTAATCGGCAGCCGGCTGGCTGGCGTCATAGCGCTGGGCTCCTGCAGATAATACAGCCCCGCAGAATAATAGGGATGCTGAGAAAGAAGATTTTCCTTCTCGTAATAAAAGCCGTTGGGAATCCAGGGAATCCTTTTTAAAGGAAGTCCCAGTTTTTCCTTCATCTGCTCTGTGGATATCTTCCGGTTATTTACACGCACACCATAAACAGGAGGATCAGAAAATGTACGCAGATATTCCGGATATTCCTCCTGCAACAGTTCTTTCATTTCACTTTCGTATTCTTTTGGTAATACATTCATCGCTGTCGTCCTTTAAGTGAGATCAATCGTCACTGCCTGCGCCCGATAGCCTTCGGATATCATATCCAGCTGCTTATGAAAGCGCTCCAGTTCCTCCAGATCTTTTTTCTGATAGATTCGATAAAATTCATCCTGTATTTTAGATACTTCTCTTTTATTTGCATATCGATATAGATTTTCTATGTTATTTAAAATATCCGATACCAGACTGGACTGGTACAAGAAAGAATTCTGTGCATCCATGACCTCATTTCGCACCTGAGACATTTCATTATCCAATGCCAGTATGGCTTTCGCGGCATTATTTAAACGTTCTTTAATATGCACCGGCATATTTCCTTTATATTTATATTGCAAAGAATGTTCAATGGTCGCCCAGAAATTCATGGCAAGAGTGCGAATTTGAAACTCCACCTGAATCTGTTTGCTTCCCTGCAAAGTTTCCACCTGGTAAGAAACAATCATATGATAACTGCGATAGCCGCTTTCTTTCATATGCGTGACATAATCCTTTTCCGACTTTACTGTCATATCACTGCGGTGCCGGATAATCTCTGCTACCTTTTCAATATCTTCATAAAACTGGCAGATGATACGGATACCGGCAATATCTTCGACTTCCTCTTCCAGATGTTCCCAGGGAATCCGCTTCCGCTGCATTTTTTCTAAAATACTGTTAATACTTTTTACCCGCCCGCTTACCTGTTCAATCGGTGAATACAAATCCTGTTCCTTATGTTCTTTTATCAGATGGTTAAACTTTACAATCAATTCCCGGACTGCCAATTCATAAGGCGTCAGTAACTCACGCCATAATTGTATTTCCATGTAGTGATCCCCTATCTTCGTTATACTGTTTTGCCATTCTTCATTATAGCATACTTTCCCTCTTTGGTGCCTTAATATGCATAGATTTTCTTCTTATCTTCCAGATATTTCAACGGCCAGTAAGGGTTTACCGGATATTCTTCACTCTCTTTCGTTCGTATATAAATCCCCACATGAAGATGGGGTGGGAATTGCCCGGAAGTTCCTTCCTCACCGTATCCGGTATCCCCTAAAAATCCCAGGATTTCTCCCGCACGAACCAAATCCCCTTCCTGAAAAGAATCTCCATAGGATGTCAGATGCGCATAGTAATAATAGGTTCCGCTGTTGCCCCGAATTCCGATCCGGTATCCGCCCAGCGGCAGCCATCCTATTTTTTCCACCGTGCCATCTGTCATACTGATAACCGGGTAATATCCGGAAATTGGTTTTTCTCCGAACAGGTCACAGCCCTCATGTTTCCGGTTTCCTCCATAATTGCGCTCCTGCATCCAGGTATCCGTAAAGAAAACAGACGGACTCTCCATCTGCCGGTTCTCCGGTATGGGAAAACACTGCAGTTCACTCCAAAATACCGCATATTGCCGTATTTCCTCATCGGATACATTTTCTTCCTGCAAAGCCAGCAAACTTTCGGGAATGGACAAAAGATTCCATTTTTGAGCTGCATCCTGTATTTTCAGCTGTATCACGACAACAAAAAGGAGCACCGCAGCAAAAGAAAAGAAGGTTTTTTTCAAAGAATCCCCTCCATTCTTCTACCATATGCTCCGGCACTTCCTTTTATGATGACTTTTCACAGTTCTTTTTAATGGATATTTTTTAATACTTCCTGTAAAAGATCCCAGACTCTCTGCACAGAAGAAATACTTAATCTTTCATTTACTGTATGAATGTCCTGCATATCCGGGCCAAATGATACACAATCCAGACCCGGAAGTGCAGCTGCGAAGATTCCACATTCCAATCCCGCATGAATCAAATCCACACGCATCGTTTTACCAAAAAGAGTTTCATAAGCTTTTACACACACTTCCCGCAATTGGGAATCCTTCACGAATTCCCAGCCCGGATAGTCACCGGATAAAATACATTCTCCTCCCAGAAATTCTGTCAGAAAGGCAATTTTATCTGCAACCGCTCTTTTTTCTGTCTCAAAACTGCTTCTGATACAGCAGTGTACGGAAAATACTTCCGGCTGCAGACTGACAATTCCGGGGTTTAAAGAAGTCTCCGGCATACCAATTATGTCTCCACTCATTTTCTGAATGCCGCTTGGAATCTGCATCATAAGAAACAGCACTTTTGTAAAACTGGCCGGATGCAGCGCAGGCTGTATCTGATGTCCTTCAAATTCTACACAAAGATGCATATCTCCATCGGTTTCCCGATAAATCCTGCGAAGGGTTTCTTCATAGGATTGTACTGTCTGCAAGAGAAGATCCCTGTTTCCTTCATCTATTAAAATATAAGCTTCTGCACGACAGGGAATGGCATTATCCTGTGCGCCGCTGTTCCATTCGCATAAACCATATTCCATCTGGTTTCGCAGCTCATACAGAAAACGTCCCATAAGAAGAGCTGCATTTCCATGCATTTTGTCAATATCTCCGCCGGAATGTCCTCCTTTTAATCCGTCCAGAACAAGCCGGCAGCCATATCCTTCCATTTCTGTATACTGTATGGGAATTCTGCTTTCTGACCTTACGCCTCCGGCACAGCCTGCAATAAGACAATCCTCTTCTTCCGAATCCAGATTGATCATGATCCTGCCATCCAGCGCGGACATATCCAGACCGCTGGCGCCCAGCAATCCTATTTCTTCATCAACAGTGATGACAACCTCCAGTGCAGGATGAAGGATGGTATCCGATTCCAGAATTGCCAGTGCATATGCGATCGCTGCACCGTCATCGCCACCTAACGTGGTGTTCTTTGCACGTACCCAGTCTCCGTCAATATAAAGCTTTAGCGGATCCTTTTTAAAATCGTGCAAAGAATCTGCCGTGGCTGCGCATACCATATCCATATGTCCCTGCAGGATAACCACAGGTGCATTTTCATAACCGGGAGATGCCGGTTTTTTTATGATAACATTCTTCATCTCATCCTGAAGATAGAAAAGATGATGTTTTTGGGCAAACTCCACCAGATAATCACTGATCCGGTCTATGTCGCCTGATCCATGAGGAATCTGTGTGATCTCTTCAAAATAATGAAAAAAACTGGTTGGCTGCAAGGTATTTAAAACTGCCATTTGATAACCTCCTTAAACAATATCCTTTGATGCTTAAAAATTATATTTCCCACATATATTATAGAAAAAACCGGAGTAATCGATTGAAACAAAAATTCTTCCTGATTTTCGCTGTTTTCTTTTTCCTTTTACTGCTTTCGCATCCCGGTATTTCTTTCACTCACGCAAAAGCAGGACTGCTGATGTGGTTTCAGACACTGCTGCCGTCTTTGCTGCCTTTTATGATCCTGTCTAATTTTCTGGTAGCCATCTTTGCATTTCGCTATATCCCTGCCTGGTTTTCACACATGATGGGATTTCTGACTGGGCTCAGCCACAATGGTGTCTATGCGTTTTGCCTTGGGCTCTTCTGCGGGTATCCCATGGGGGCAAAAGTAACCGCAGACCTTTATCGCAGGCAAGCGATTTCAAAACAGGAGGCACAGTATCTTCTGACCTTTTCCAACTGTGCAAGCCCTGCATTTCTTGCTTCGTTTGTGTTGTGTCAGACACTGCAGAGTCCTCAGCTGCTGAAAACCAGTTGTATCCTGTATTATCTGGCCAATTATCTCACTTCCGTCGTGTTCCGTCTGTACTACCGTCCAAGCCCATCCGATCAAAGAAAGGTTTCTCCTGCAGCATCCCGCCCTGACAGCTCCTGGATGGAAGCATTGGACACTTCGATCATGAATGGTTTTGAAACGATCACAAAACTTGGCGGGTATATCATTTTATTCTCTATTCTCAGCGGATTTGCCAAAGAGCTGCTTCCGGATTGGGGAATCCTGAAAACGCTTATTCTGTGTGCAACAGAAATAACCACCGGTATTACCATTCTTGTCAATTCCGGTGGTTCCTTCCTCTTTTGTTATGTAACTGCAATGAGTATGACTGCCTTTGGCGGGCTGTGTATCCTGGCACAGACAAAATCTATGCTTCAGGAAACGGATTTATCGTTAAAACCCTATTTTTTTGCCAAATGCTGCAATATGCTGATCACTGCCTGTCTTTGTTTACTCTTCATCCTCTAAATCATCATAATCCGGCTGTTCTGTCTGGGCTGTTGATGTATAAGCCTGCGCCTGTGCTACCTGCGGTGCCAGTTCGCTTCTGTTTTTGTTTACAACATCATAACAGCTCTGCAAAGAATGTACAAATGTATTATATTTGCCTGCCGCATCTTCCAATGCCGTACTCATAATCTGTCCCAGATTTGCTAACATATCATCTGTATAAGCAATGGCACTTAAACGAATGGAGTTGGCATCATTCTGTGCAGAATCCAGAATTTCCTGAGCCTGACGATTCGCGTTGTTAATGGTTTCATTTGCCTGTGCGTATGCCTGCTGCATCACTTCAGACTGGCTTACCATTTCGTTAGTCTGTGCCTGCGCTTCTGCGATCAGACCATCTGCCTTTGCCTGTGCATCCGCCAGAATCGCATCCTTGTTGCTGATGATCTTCTGATATCTCTTGATCTCATCCGGTGTTTTCAGGCGAAGTTCTCTTAATAATTCTTCCAGTTCCTCTTTATTTACTACAATTTTTGTGGTGGACAATGGCTGATATTTACAGCTCTCCACATATTCTTCAATTTCTTCAATAATTTGTTCAATTCTGCTGCTCATGAAACACACTCCTTATTTTGTACTTTCCTTATTTATCATTTGATATTTCTCATGTACCTTCTCCGCTGCATAGGGCGGGAGAAACTGAGAAATATCAGCCCCGAAAGATGCCGCCTCTTTCACTGTGGAAGAACTCAAATATGCATATTCCAGGCTGGTGGTCAAAAACATAGTATCAATATCTTTATCTAGTACCCGGTTTGTCTGAGCCAGCTGTAATTCATATTCAAAATCGGTAATCGCCCGCAATCCCCGAATAATTACCGTGGCGTTGCTTTCTTTTGCAAAATGAACAGACAGACCGCTGAATGCACGGATTACCACATTCGGTATATCTGCTGTTACCTTTTCTAGTATCTTAACACGTTCTTCCGCAGAAAACAACGGCGTTTTTGAAGAATTATTCAAAACTCCGACTACAACCTGCTCAAATTGGCTTGATGCTCTCCTTATAATATCCAAATGTCCGAAAGTAACCGGGTCGAAACTTCCCGGATAAATTGCAATTGCCATCTTTTTTTCCTACATCCTATGATGTCTGTTCCTTTCCTTTTATTCTGACAAATACATGCCGATTGGTTTTGTATTTCTTATCTTTGATGATTTCATATCCCAGATCATCCAAATAGGAAAAAGACGTATGCAGGGATGCTTCTATCACGAATAAGGTATCCTCTGTGACAAAAGAAGCATATCGGCAGGCAGCCAGAACCTGCTTTTCCCATTCCTTCTCATATGGCGGATCCATAAAAATGCAGTCAAAAACCCCTCCGCTTTCCAACTGGCGAATGGCCGTTATGACATCTGTGGTCATAACCCGGGCATTTTCCTCCAGCCTGGTAAAACGAAGGTTATCCTTAATACAGGCAGACGCCTTTTTGTTTTGCTCAACAAATACACACAAGGCAGCTCCTCTGCTCAACGCTTCAATCCCAATGGCTCCGCTTCCCGCAAACAGATCCAGAAAATGACAATCTGCAAGATAGGGCTGCAGCATATTAAACAGCGTCTCCTTAATGCGGTCCGTAGTGGGTCTGGTATCCATCCCCGGAACTGTTTTTAAAGGAAGACTTCTTGCCTTTCCCGCTATTACTCTCATATTAAAATTGTGTCCTCCAGTCCAAATCGCCTCTTGCCAGTCCTAAGATCAGAGATTCTGCCGTAGCGATATTTGTAGCACAGGGAATATTATACTGATCACAGACGCGTGAAATCTGGTAAATATCCGGCTCTTTGGGATTGACCATCGCCGGATTGTAAAAGAAAATTGCCAGATCAATATCACCACGTTCGATCATTTCTGTAAACTGCTTGTCTCCTCCGATGCTCCCTGGTAAAAACTTATGCACGTGGAGGTTTGTGGCTTCTTCGATTCTTCTTCCGGTTGTACCGGTGGCATAGATATCATGCTTTGCAAGTATATTTTTATATGCAATACAAAAGTCCTCAATCAATGCCTTCTTGCTGTTATGCGCAATAATTCCAACATTCATGTGGACACCTCATTTCTAATATATCGTGCATATTATAACAAATAGCCAAAAGAAACGCAATTAAATTTTGTATTTTATACGAAATGACAGAAAAAATTACTAATCCATACAATAATTTCTAGTGTAAAAAAATGATTATTTCACATACTAGGATTGTAACACGATAACACAAAAAGTTTTAAGGAGGCAATGAATTATGTCAAATCGTTCTTCTAACACGGCGGCAGTGCCGGAAGCAAAAGGAGCTTTAGATCGTTTTAAATTTGAAGTAGCTAATGAATTAGGTGTACCTCTTACAGATGGTTACAATGGAAACTTAACTTCCAAACAGAATGGTTCTGTTGGCGGTTATATGGTTAAGAAAATGATTGAAGCACAGGAACGTCAGATGTCCGGTTCTGCAGGTATGGGCGGAACAAGCCAGCTGTAATTTCACTTTGATCAGAAAAGGGATATTGCCGTCAGCAATATCCCTTTTTGTTTTATAATTCGATACTTCCGGTCACTTCTTCATTGATCACATAATAAGCTGCAGATTCTTCCGGTTTGATGTATAATTTTAAATCTTTTATATCTTTTACTTTATTGCCCATCTCTTCTGTCCAGATTTTTTTTACCCTTGCAATGACTTCTTTGGGCAGAATCTCTTTATTGCCAAACTGAACATATACGGTCTGCTTTTTTGCTGCTGTTTTTGTGGTTGTTTTTTTTACTGCCATGATAAATCCTCCTTATGTACTTAAAAAGTCCCTGAATGCTTTTTAAGTGAACCTGTTTGAAACAAAGTACATCATATACCATTTCACTCTTAATTGCAAGTCCCCTCTATTCCACACTTTTCAGTGACTCTACCATATTAATACGTTTTAACTGAAAATGCATGACAGCATTTACCAGTAAGGAAAACAGAAATGTCAGCAGAACACTATATATATAGCTTTGCCATTGAATGTTCCGCCCAAACATCATATTGTCGATCTCCGCAGTAAGAATAACGAATCGATGGAGGGCAATTCCCATGAATATTCCGGCGACACTTCCCACTACCGTAAGAAGTACATTTTCACGAAATACATAATTGGAGACTTCCGGATCATAAAACCCAAGAACTTTCAGCGTAGCCAGCTCCCGCTTTCTTTCGCTGATATTAATGTTGTTTAAATTATATAACACTACGAATGCCAGCATGCCCGCCGCCAAAATGATAACATAAATAAGCACATCCATACTATCCAGCATTTTTATAATATGTTCTGCCGTTTTGGTAATGAAAGAAACTCCTTCTACACCTGCGATATCCATATAGTCCTTTTGCAGCTGCTTTTCAAAAGAATCGCTGTTATCTGCATTTTTCGTATACAATTCCCGGAATTCCGGTGTCTGCTTATAAAGAGATTCATATAAATCCTTATCTATGTAGATATAATGGAAGAAATAATTCTCTGCAATATGAGATACCGTGACTTCTGTCTGATTCATCTCATCCTCCTGCAGCAAAATTGTATCCCCCTCTTTTACATCAAGAAGAATTGCCAGTTTTTCAGAAATAATGACACCGCTTTCATCCAGGGTATATTCTTCCTGTGTCACCCTGTCACGCAAGGACACATAATCCTTGAATGCCTCATTATCGGAGGGAACCAGCACATAGGCGCTTTTGGTGTTCTCTCCGTTTTCATCACTGATGTCCATAGAAGTTTCATAAACCGGAAGATAGGATGAAATACGCGCATCCTCATCTATTGTCTGCAGAATTTTTTCTTTCTTTGCTTCTTCCAAATCCTCTTCCATGGCAATCTCACCGTCATAGATTCGTATTTCTCCGAACTGCAGCGTGCCGATCGCTTTGATGGAATCTTTAATACCAAAACCAACTAAAAGCAGAGCCATACATCCGCCGATTCCGAAAACCGTCATAAAAAACCGTTTTTTATAACGAAGCAGATTACGGATCGTCGATTTATTTGTGAAATTGAGACGATTCCAGATAAATCCTATTCGTTCCAATAATACTCTTTTTCCAGCTTTTGGCGCTTCCGGTCTCATAAGAGATGCCGGTGTCTGCAACAGTGCCTTATAACAGGCAAATATAGTGGCGGCGCTCATGCAAAAAACGGCCAGACAGGTGGCTGAAATGGAATAGCTTAAATGTAACGGTGCCAATGCCTCAGGCAGATTATCATACATAATGCCATATGCCTGGATGATGACAACAGGCAGCAATTTCTGTCCCAGTACCAGCCCGATCAGGCTGCCCAGCAGCGTGGCAAGAAACGCATAACTCAGATACTTGAAAGCAATGGCACCTTTTCCGTAGCCCAGTGCTTTTAATGTACCGATCTGAATACGGTCCTCTTCCACCATACGTGTCATCGTCGTCAGACACACCAGAGTGGCAACCAAAAAGAAAATCACAGGAAATACTTTTGCGATGGCTTCAATCCGCAGCGAATTCTGACCATATTCCACAAAGGTTGCAATAGTATTTCGGTCTAATATGTACCACTCCGGTTCCTTTAGCTCATCCAGTTCCTTCTGTGCGTCTGCAATTTCTGCCTTCGCATCCGCAATTTTTTCATCCGCATCTTCTTTCTCTTTTAAAAATTCTTCTTTTGCGTCCAGAAGCTCCTGTTCGCTTTCCTGAAGAGTGTTCTTCGCATCTGAAAGCTGATTTACACCCCGGTTATATTCTGAAATTCCCGACTGCAGCTTTTGTTTTCCTGCTTCCAGCTGCGCAGACTTTTCCTCCAGAAGCCGACGGTTTTTCTCCAGCTCTTCTCTGCCGGCTTTTAACTGCTGCTCTGCAGCTGTGATTTCCGGTTCTTTTTGCTGTAAATAAACTTCCGTTTCCGCTATTTTATTTTCATTTTCCAAAATGAAAATCAGCTGATTATTCAGCTCTGTTTCTGCATCCAAAAGCGTCTGTTTTTCATTTTCCAGCTGTTCTATCCCGGCCACAATCTGACCCAGCTGCATCTGCAGGGTTTCCAGATCTGCGGATGGATCCTTCATCTGTTCCTGAATCCATGCTTTTTGCGATTCCAGTTCTGCTTCTTTTGCTGCAATACTCTCCATGGCAATGGACTTTTGCGATTCCAGTTCCTCTTGTTTTTCGAGAAGCAGTTCTTTGTTGGCAGATAACTCCTGTTTTTGAGACAAAAGAGTTTCTTTTGCTTCATAGTACTGATCAATCTCTGCCTGGGCCTGATCCAGTTCCTGCTGTCCCGTCTCCAGCTGTGCATATCCATCTTCTATCTGCTTTTTACCGTCTGCAATCTGTTTCTGGCTGTTGTCTATAGTTCCCTTTGCATACGACAATTCTTTTTCGTGATCGTAAATCTGAGACCAGCCGTCTGCAATTTCTGCTTCGCCATCTGCAATTTCCTGTTCTGCATCCAACAGTTTCTGTTCGTTCTCGGCCACTTCGCTGCGGGCATCCGCCAGGGCTTCTTCCCCTTCATCCATAACAGAACGATAACGGATCTTACATCGTCCGCCTGAAATTTCCTCCAGCTGATCCTTCAGTTCCTCGATCATATCCTCATAATCATCCGAGGTATACAAAAGCGGTTTACTGCCGGCGGCTGTCATACAGATTTCCGTATAGGCATCCAGTGTAAAGGCTTCCGGCAGCAGCAAAAGGAAACTATCCAGTTCTCCGTTGCCAATGCTGGTGGTACCCCGCTCCAGACTGAGATACTGAGGAATACTGCCTGATCCTACAATTGTCAGGGAGGAATTTTTGACAATATCAGAAATATCTTCATCCCCATCTGCGGACAGGGTAATGGTATCTCCCACCTGGTATCCATAATTGCTGAGAAATTTATTGTCTGCCACACACTCGGAAGCATTTTGAGGCATTCTTCCTTCACTCAGATTCACCTCATTCATATTCTCATATAAAGTCATCAGGCGGATCACCGGCTGTGTATCCGGCAATTTGCAGAAAACATCATAGGAATAGCCTCCCTGTACCGTTTCCATACCTTTTATATCCGAAATGGCATCCACATCGTCCTGTGTCAGCCCCAAAGTCCCAAGAACCCGGATATCCATAAGATTTTGATGGTCATAAAATACATCCGCAGACAGATCCATATCCGGGCTGGTGGCCTTTAATCCGGAAAAAAAGGCAACACCCAGAATTACCATCACGGTAATAGAGAGGAATCGAGTCCATGTCTTTTTAATTTCTACAAAAAAATCTTTTATCAGTGCTTTCTTGTTCATAGCTTTTACCATTCAATTAATTCAACCGGTGTCGGGTTGTCATTTTCTGTGATCCTGCTGACGCGTCCATTTTTAAAGGAAATCACACGGTCTGCCATTGGCGTAATCGCCTGATTGTGAGTGATCACAATTACCGTCATTTTCTTTTTGCGGCAGGTATCCTGCAGCAATCGCAAAATGGCTTTTCCTGTCTGATAATCCAGCGCACCTGTGGGTTCATCACAGAGAAGCAGTTTTGGATTTTTGGCCAGCGCACGGGCAATTGCCACTCTCTGCTGTTCACCGCCGGACAGCTGAGCCGGAAAATTATGCAGTCGATCCTGCAGTCCCACATCGCACAGTACCTGCTTCGCATCCAGAGGATCCTTGCAGATTTGGGTAGCCAATTCTACATTTTCCTGGGCAGTCAGATTCTGAATCAGATTATAAAACTGAAATACAAAGCCAATATCATTTCTTCTGTATCCGATCAGCTGCCTTCCACGATAAGAGGTGATATCACATCCATCCACCCACACTTCACCGGAAGTGGCACTATCCATGCCTCCTAAAATATTTAATACGGTAGTTTTCCCGGCACCGCTCGGGCCTACGATGACCACAAATTCCCCTTCATATATGGTGAAATCCACACCATCTACAGCCGGGATCATCACTTCCCCCATCTGGTAGGTCTTTTTTACCTGTTTTAATCTGACCAGTTCTTTCATATATTCACCTCTATGTTCTGCTTTTTATATTACAGATATGTTCCGTTTACAGTCCCGGATTCTCCATTTGTTTTCCATTATAATAAGATAGTTTTTCTTTTATGCCTTCATGCTGCGGCAGACTCAAATCTTCGTCCAATGCCAGTACCATATTGCAGGCTTCACTGGCCTGCTGCAAGATAGCAGCATCCTGGTAAATATCTGCCAGCTGAAATTCCATTACTCCGCTTTGACGGATTCCGAACAGATCTCCCGGACCCCGTAATTTCAGATCCTCTCCCGCAATATAAAATCCATCATTGGATTTATTTAAAATCTCCAGCCGCTTAGAAGTTTCCGCCTGAGAGGTTCCCTGCATGAAAATACAATAGGATTGATGTTCCCCACGGCCTACTCTGCCCCTGAGCTGATGCAGCTGCGCCAGACCAAATCGTTCCGCATTTTCTACCATCATAACCGTAGCATTGGGAACGTTAATACCCACCTCAATGACCGTTGTAGATACTAAAACCTGAATTTCATTTCTGGAAAATGCCTCCATTACCGCATTTTTTTCTTTGGCCTTCATCCGCCCGTGAAGAGAGGCTATATTGATATCCGAAGGTAAAATTTTCTTTAATTTTTTCGTATAATCCAATACATTCTCCGCTTCCAGCCCTTCGCTTTCTTCTACCATAGGACAGATCACATATACCTGTCTCCCTTCTCGAATCTGACGTTCCATAAACTGATACGCCTTGGGACGATAGGAAGTATCCACGACGCAGTTTTTGATAGGAAGACGGCGCGCGGGAAGTTCGTCTAAAACGGAAATGTCCAGATCTCCGTATAAAATAATGGCCAGGGTACGTGGAATTGGCGTGGCGCTCATAACCAGAATATGAGGACTTCCTCCTTTTTCTGAGAAAATCTCCCGCTGGCGCACGCCAAAACGGTGCTGTTCGTCGGTAATTACCAGTGCAAGATTCTTATATTGTACCGGATCCTGGATCAGTGCATGGGTCCCCACGATCATACGGCAGCTTCCGTCTGCAATCATTTTATAACGCTCTCTCTTTTCCTTTGCTGTGAGGGAACCTGTCAGCAAAACCGGAGCATAGGATTCCAATAAGTTCTGTCTTTTCAACATCTCACACAAAGCTTCGTAATGCTGTTTGGCCAAAACTTCTGTGGGGGCCATCATAGCGCTTTGATAACCGTTTGCACTGGCCAGCAGCATGGCAAGAAAAGCCAGGATAGTCTTTCCGCTTCCCACATCTCCCTGCACCAGCCGTGACATGAGCGTATGCCCGGTCATATCACATTCAATTTCCTGCCAGACCTGCGTTTGTGCTCTGGTAAGCCGATAGGGCAGCAGTTCCATCGCCTCTTCGGTTTCCCATACAGGCCGGATGGAAAAGGAGTTTTTTGCTGTTTCCGTACGTTCTTTCATCTGCCGGATGGCCAGCAGAAAGAAAAAGAATTCATCAAATACCAAACGCTTTCTGGCTAACAAGAAATCTTCTTTTGTTTTAGGAAAATGAATCTGTCTAAGTGCATAGTTGTATTCTGCCAATTCACAGGAAAGCCGCAGATCCTCCGGCATATACTCCTGCTGTATAGGAATTTCCTCCAGCAGTGTGTGTATCGTTTTCGTCATAAATTTATTGGTCAAACCGGCAGTCAGTGCGTAAATCGGCTGCATGCTGTTTTGCACTTTCTCGTAATCGGATAAAGAAAAAATCGCCGGATGTTCCATACGGTAGCTGCCATTTTTTACACTTACTTTTCCACGAAATATGTAAACACCACCCGGTTTTAATACAGAACGCAGAAACGGCATATGAAACCAGATCAGTTCCAGTCTGTGTCCGCCCTGGCTCACTACAGTCGTGATAATGGTCTGCCTTCCTGTATTGCGAACATGTACAGTCTGGTTCAGGCGGCAGTAAACGGCAGCGATCTCGTCCGGCTGCAATGCCGACAAGTCCTTTATCGCTTCGTAGCTGTCATATCCGCGGGGATAATAATGAAGCAAGTCTTCCACGGTATACAATTGCAGTTTTTGCAACAACTTTTCAGTTTTCTCTCCAATACCTTTTATTTTACGCAGATTGTCTGAAAGTTCCATACTTTACTCCATTTTTAACAAAATTTTTATATAAAAGTTTAGCCATGCTTCACAAAATGGGCGAATCATGATCGCATGAATGAGCACATTTTGCGAATGGCGCGGGCTGAACGGACGTTAACTTTTAATATTATAAAAAGAGGGACATCATACAAACTGTGTACAATACCCCTCTGTCGCTGTTTATGATTCACATCTATTCTACAGAAACAACATAGTAATAGATCGGTTGTCCGCCTTCATTCACTTCGACATCCAAATCCGGATAAGATTCTTCTATCGCACCACAAAGTGATTCTGCGTCTTCTGCACTTACTTCTTCGCCAAAGTAGATACTGATCAGTTCCGCATCTTCATCTACCATAGCGTCAATCATTTCTTTTGTTACTTCTGCAGCATCTTTGCCTACTGCAAGCAGTCCATGATCGCCGATACCCATAATATCACCTTCATGAATTTCTTTCTGCTCAATATGCGTATCTCTTACCGCGTATGTTACCTGTCCGGTCTTTACCATCTGAATGGCCTCTAACATACCAGCCTCATTGTCTTCTGCAGACTTTTCCGGAACATAATTGATCAAAGCGGTAATCCCCTGCGGAATGGTCTTGGTGGGAATCACAATAATATTCTTATCCTCTGTCAGATCTCTCGCCTGTGTTGCTGCCATAATAATATTTTTATTATTCGGAAAGATAAAAATATTCTTTGCATGTACCTTTGCAATGGCATTTAACATATCTTCGGTACTTGGATTCATCGTCTGTCCGCCTTCGATCAGATAATCCGCACCAAGTTCTTTGAAGATATTGCCCATGCCTTCTCCTACCGATACAGAGATAAAGCCCACTTCTTTCTCAATACGTGCTGCATCTTCTGCCGCCTGCTGTGCAGCCAGCTTCTCTGCATCTTTGATCAGTTTTTCCTGATGTTCTTCCCGCATATTATCAATCTTAATACGGGACAGAGAACCATAGGTGAGCGCTTTTTGGATCGCAAGTCCCGGATCATTGGTATGTACGTGGATCTTAACGATCTCATCGTCAGCCACAACCACCAATGAATCCCCGATGGATGTTAAGAATTCTTTCAGTGCCAATTCTTCAGACTCCGGAAATTCTTTGTCCAGCATAATAATAAATTCTGTACAGTATCCGAATTTAATATCTGCTTCCGCCTGGGGAGTGATCTTGGTCACAGAAGAAGTTGCCGTTTTTTCAAAAGTATAATCAATCTCTTTTCCCAGGTAACCGTCAAAGGCTCCTTTTAAAACTTCCACCAGACCCTGTCCGCCGGAATCTACCACATCGGCTTCCTTCAGGACGGGAAGCATCTCCGGTGTCTGAGAAAGAACATATTCTGCATGTTCGATGATCTCTGCGAAAAAGCTTTCCAGATCCTCTGCTTCTTCTGCGATCTCGGCTGCTTTGTTTGCCGCATCCTTTGCTACGGTAAGAATGGTGCCTTCCTTCGGCTTCATAACTGCTTTGTATGCAGTCTCCACGCCTTTTTCGAAAGCCTGTGCCAAAATAAGTGCATCCAATATCTTATATTTACCAATTACCTTTGTAAATCCTCTGAGAAGCTGAGAAAGAATAACGCCTGAATTACCTCTTGCGCCACGCAGAGATCCGGAAGCAATGGCTTTTGCCAGCTTTTCCATGCTGGGATTGTCCAGACCGCTCACTTCATTTGCCGCAGACATAATGGTAAGCGTCATATTTGTTCCGGTATCTCCATCCGGAACCGGAAACACATTCAGTTCATTGATCCATTCTTTTTTTGCCTCTAGATTCTTTGCACCCGCCAGAAACATTCTGGCTAACATCTGTGCATCTATGGTATTAGTACTCACAACCAGTTTCCTCCTTAACTAATCAATCACGCGAACGCCTTCCACCAGAATGTTGATCTTTTCAATCTCCATACCGGTAAACGCTTCCACTTTGTACTTCACATTGCTGATTAAGTTATCAGCCACAGCCCGGATACCCACACCATAGGCAATAATTACGTGAAAATCCAACTCAATTTTATTATTATCTGTAACAAACACATTAATTCCATGCTTCAAACTATCTTTTTTTAACAGCTTGACAAGACCGTCTTTCATACTGACAGCCGCCATGCCTACAATGCCAAAACATTCAACGGCAACACTACCTGCGTAAGTAGCGATTACATCAGAGTCGATGATGATCCTTCCTATTGATGTTTCAATACATCCATTCATACCGGACACCTCCACTTTATTTCAATATTAGGAATATCATTATAACATAATAGTTCCATTTTTAATAGTATAACCTTTTTTTCAGGAAAATGAAATAATAATTTTTATTTTTTTATTTTATACTTGCCAAACGGTATTTTATCTGCTAAAATATACAGTGTTGTGAGCCTGGGAATCATTAGGCTTATTATATGCAGAGTCAAGGAGGTGCAATCATGGCTAAATGTGCAATTTGTGAAAAAGCTGCTCATTTTGGAAACAACGTGAGTCATTCTCATAGAAGATCCAATAGAATGTGGAAATCCAACATCAAATCTGTTAGAGTAAACGTGAACGGAAATGCAAAGAAAATGTACGTATGTACATCCTGCTTAAGATCCGGTAAAGTTGAAAGAGCATAATATTTGCGTGTGATGCCTTGTCGAAAGACAAGGCATTTTTTTATGACAAAATTCAAACAAAAGCCGGCGCATGCTCTCTCTTCACGCACCGGCCTTATGATATTCAGCAAAACAAGTTATATCCTACCAGCAAAAACACGCCGGCAACAATCAGCATAAAAAAGCATTTGGGGAAAATTAAGGCTATTAACATTCCCACTCCGATAAAAAACAGCATAAATCCTAAGACCCGATTCATAAAAAAGCCTCGTTTCTCCTCTTACTTTACTATATGCTGCTTTTAACGTTACGATTCCTTTACAGACTATTTGTCTTCTGCTTTCTTTGCCTCTTCCATCATTTCTGCAACTGCCTCTTCATCTAAGTCCTCTTCTTTGGAACCGGTAACTTTATCTGTCACCTTATTCACCAGATCCGGAACCATATCCAAAATTTTAGTCAATACATCCTGATTCTTGATATTTACTAATTTTGTCGTTCCATTCTGAATCACTAAAACAGCACTTGGAGATACTTTGCCGCCAAGTCCGCCGGCTCCGTTATTCTTTTTATCTTCTGCAAAAGCTCCGGCAGCCACACCAAAAGAGACATCCACCAGCGGAAGGAGAATCGTCTCTCCAATATGAATGGCATCTCCCACTACTGTTTTAGATGTAATAAAACCATCCATTCCTTTAAATAATGAATCTACTGTTGTTTTAAAATCATTTTCTGCCATACTATCATTCCTCCTGATTTGTAAAATGCTGTACTACTGTTTTTATCTTTTGATTACGATACAGGCGCAGTCCGATCACGGCCAGCCTTCCCATACATACTCTTCCTTTTATGATACAATCGCCCTCAAAGATCTGACGGTCAAAATAGGGATAAATCTGCAGCGTCTTATGATACCTTGGGTAACACAGACTCACTATTCCCAATATCTGACCGGTAAGGGACGGATCTTCAAAGCCAAAACGGATATATCCTTTGATCCGCCTGGGCTTTACATGCAAGAGAATCTCTTTGCATTCTGTCAGAATCACAGACAAAGCATCCCGAAACATATCGCTTTTCAGAAAACTATGAAGTGCTTTCATTTTATCACACATTTTCTGCAATGTTAATGCTGTTTTCCTGACTGCATCACTTATTTTACCCGGTAAAGCAATCATTTTCAGGAAAACTTCTTTTCCTTTCACCAACCAGTTTGTTTTCGGTTTCCGGCGGACAGTTTCCTCCTGGACAGAGCGTTCCTCCTGCTCTGTAAATGTCGACGGGGTCTCTAATGCCTGTGCGACACTTTTTGCAGCAGTCTCTTCTTGCTTCGAATCGTGTTCCGCCGTCTGCATCTGCGGTTTCGTCTGTTTCGTCCCTGTTTTTCTGCCTTTTTTTAATCTGTTTAGCAATCTTCCCAAAGCTTTTATGGAGATACCCAAAAGCCGCACATTCCAATGCAGCCCCTTTTTGTCATACTCTATCTGCGCAAAAACCATATGAAAAAGCCAGCTTGCCTGTGCTTTTACGAATAGAGTTTCCTGTTCTTTATATAATTTCCCTTTATAATGAACCGGCGCCAAAAGAATGGAAGCCAGCAGCAAAAGAAGAAGCAGTAAAAGAATGAGCAGTACTGCTCCTATTACTTTTATCATTCCCCAAATCATATGTAACATATTCCTGCACCTGTCATGTTAATATTTACATTTTACTTTCCAGATAAGTTCGAATCTCTGCCGTACCGGTCGCCTGGTAAACCTCCTGGGTCATATGAAGGACCAGATCTACGGCCTCCGCATACCCGCAGGCAACCCCTACAATCATCGGACAGAGCCGACGCAGGGGTTTCTGCAGAATCTGACTGGAAGAGATGATCTCAAGCTGATTCTGTTCGCTGACGGGCAGGGTGACCAGATAAACATCGATCATGCCCGCCCCATGATTGATCTTCCAGATGATTTTATTCATCTTCTTTTTTGCAGTATCGCCCACATACAGGTTCTTATACCATTTTAACATAAAAATTTACTCATCCCATCCTAGTTTTTCTTCCATGGCCCGAATAACTGTTTCCAGAACTTTGATACGTGCATAATACTTATCATTACCCTCCACAATGATCCACGGTGCATAAGAAGTAGAGGTACGTACAAGCATTTCATTTACCGCCTTCTCATAAGAATCCCATTTTTCCCGGTTTCGCCAGTCTTCTTCTGTAATCTTCCACTTTTTATCCGGATCCTGCATCCGTCTTTCAAAACGGCGTTTCTGCTCTTCTTTGTCAATATGCATCCAGAACTTCAAAATAATCGTATTATGGTGCGCCAGGCTTTTTTCCATATCATTGATCTCCTGGTAAGCCCGTTTCCATTCTTCGGCAGTACAAAAACCTTCGATCCGTTCTACCATCACTCTGCCGTACCAGGTACGGTCAAATATGGTAATATGACCATCTTTCGGCATATATTTCCAAAATCTCCAAAGATAATGGTAGGTTTTTTCTACCGCATCCGGAGCTGACACCGCATGCACGGCATAACCTCTGGGATCCATCGTTTCTGTCAGACGGCGTATCGCACCGCCCTTTCCGGCAGCATCCCAGCCCTCAAATCCAATCACCATGGGGATTTTCCGACGATACAGCTCACTGTGAAGACGCTCTATCCTATCCTGTGCCGCCTGCAGTCGTTTCTTGTATTCTTCCTTTGTATAAGACAGGGATAAATCCACATCATTCAGGCAAGCAGCAGAGGGCGAATCAAAAACAGGTTCTTCTTTTTCTGTTTCCGATCCTTTTAAGGAAGAAAGCTCTTCTATTTTTCTCTCCAATGCGGCAATAACCAGATGATAGATTTTTACTGTTGCATATTCCCGGTCCATACTTTCAATGATGTGCCATGGCGCACCATCCGTATCTGTCTTTTCCAGCATTTCCTCATTCATCTGAAGATACGTATCATAGTGTTTATTTCTTTTCCTGTCATCTTTGGTTACCCGCCATGCGGTTTCTTTGGAGGACTGCAGCTGATCCAGACGCTTCTTTTGCTCCTTCCGGCTGATATACAGGAAAAATTTAATAAGAACCATACCGGAATCTGTCAGTTCTTTTTCAAACCTACAAATATCCTGAAAAGCGTAATCCAATTCATCGGCCGATGTCCGTCCGTCAAAACGATCCATCTGAACCTTGCGATACCAGCTTCTGTCAAAAATATGAATTCTTCCCTGAGGCGGTATTTTCTGCCAGAATCGCCATAAAAATGGATGACGGTTTTCCTCTTTATTTTCTTTTATGATCGGATACACCTGAAATCCTCTTGGATCCAGCGGGTGGATCAGACGATTAATCTGACTGCCCTTTCCGGCTGCGTCTAATCCTTCGAAAATAATTAAAACAGGAATCTTAAGTTCCGTACACTTTCGCTGCAGCCTGGCCAGTTGCTTTTCCAGCTCTTCGATCTGTTTCTTGACTTCTTTCTTTTTCAAACTTTTATGGATATTCATTTCACGAAGCATTCTCAAGCCCTCCTGTCTTTGTCCCTTACGAGAATCTATCGCACCCGCCGGCCTGCTCAAGGCCTTTCCTGCAGAGTAAGAAAAAGGGACTGTTCTTACAGTCCCCGGTTTCTAAAAATATTTCTTATTTCCCCATAGATTTGCTTTTTTCAAATCCAGGTACTCGTTGTAGGCTTTTTCTAAAATCTGTTTCTCATTAGAAAAACGCAATAGATGGTAAGCTTCATGGAACTTATAATAACCGGAATCCACAAAATATTCTTCTCGCTGGGGTTTACTGTAATAATTGTTTGCTGACATCAGATACCAGTGCACATCTTTTTCTACTGTGTCTTCCGGCACAGCAAAACTATACTGGCTCTTACCAATATATTTAATTATAGTGGCCGTCACCCCGGCTTCCTCTTTTACTTCACGGATCGCTGTATCTTTGAAGTCCTCTCCCTTTTCTACTGTCCCTTTAGGTAAGACCCAGCCTTCATACTTATGCTTGTACGTCTTAAACAAAGTCAGTATTTTGCCTCGATAAATTACCACCCCTCCACAGCTCGTTGCTTCAATCATGTGCAATTCCTCCTGTATATGGGTTCTAGTATTTTTTATAGTATACCTCTTTTTCTATCGGGGCGCAAGATAATTAATCATAATAATACGCATTGAAAATTTTTTTTGCAATGGGAACGGCTACTTCGCTTCCGGTTCCGGCGCCTTCCGCAATGACACTGACTACCAGCTCGGGATCTTCCACATTGGAATAACCCACAAACCAGGAATGTGTCTTTCTGCCTTCCGCTGAATCGTATTCTGCGGACCCGGTTTTCCCAGCTGCGGTATAGGATTCTCCGCTCAATTTACTTCCGGTACCTTCCCTGACTACACTTTCCATCAAACCCTGCAGTGCCTCTGCCTCACTGGGAGACAGCAGCTGCTTATATGCAGATGTATGTGTGCTTCGTATCTTGGTCCCTTTATAATTTTCCACACGCTCGATCAGATAGGGCCGCATCAGCTCGCCGTCATTGGCAATGGCGCTGACGATCAGTGCCATATGCATCGGTGATACCAATGTATTTCCCTGACCAATGGCAGTCTGCATCATTAAGGCAGAACCCTCCTCATCTGTAAGGGCAAAGCTGCTCTTGCGGTAAACCAGATTCAAAGGCAGCTTCTTATTAAAGAGCATATCCGATGCTGCATCATTTAATACATCCGCACCTAAATCTAATCCCATTTTTGCAAACGCAGAATTACAGGACTTGGCAAACGCTTTTGTGAGATTCTCTTCTCCATGTACACTGTCATTGTAACAATGAATGGTATGTTCCTTCTCCGTGATACTGCCTGTACAGTTAAAATAAAAGCCATCCAGATTTCCGTGTTCCCTGAGATAGGCCAAAGCCGTTATAATTTTAAATGTAGACCCCGGCGGATACGCTCCCTGGGTAGCACGGTTTAACAAACTGGAATCACTTTCGTCACTCACCAGGCTATCCCAATTCTCGGACAGGGTATTGGGATTAAAGTTAGGCTTACTTACCATAGCAAGAATGGCACCGGTACGGGCATTCATGATTACGACAGCTCCGTCATAGGAACCCAGCGCCTCATAAGCGGTCATCTGCAGATTGGCATCCAGCGTAGTGATCACATTATCTCCTACGTTTTTCTGTTCCAGCAATTCATTTTCTAATTGTTCGAAATACGAAGCATGGGAGGTCAGCAGTTCAAAATTAGCCAATGATTCTAAACCGCTTTTCCCCTGGTCGGTATATCCTACTACATGGGCAAATACATTCTCATAGGGATAAATACGTGTCTCATTTCCATCCTCGTCCGCCTGCGTATAGGCCAGTGTCTGTCCGTCGCTGGAAATAATAGAACCGCGTATGACACGATCTGCAAAAGTATTCTGCCGGGTATTATAAGGACTGTTAATAAAATCCTCGCTTCGAATCGTATTAAAATACACAACATAACCGATCAGCGCCACAAAAATACCCACAAAGAAATAACATACAATGGCATATTCCCGATTAATAGAACGTTTCTTTTTCTTTTTTCGGGACTTTTCTTTCGTTTTTTGCTCTTCGCGGATTTTTCTTAGCTGCTCGTCTTGCCTCTTTTTGCTTTTCAAGTTCTTCACCCTCATCTTCTCTCAATATATACAATCCCTGAATAATCGCCAACATAATGATCGTACTCAGTACCGAACTTCCTCCATAGCTGACCAGCGGCAGTGTTACACCGGTCAAAGGAATAAATTTAGTTGCGCCGCCCACGGTCAGGAAAACCTGAAATGCGTATTCCGTCCCCAGACCTAATGCGATCAGCTTATAAAATGGCTTCTTGATCTGCAGGGCAATATTGACAACCATTAAGAATAAACTCATACATACCAGTAATAAGCACATGCCGAAAATACCGCCAAGTTCCTCACAGATTGCCGCAAAAATAAAGTCCTGCTTTACAATCGGTATGCTGCCGGGAGAACCCTGACACAATCCCATACCAAACCATCCGCCGGTGCCGATAGCAAAGAGAGACTGTACGATCTGATAGCCTTCATTATCATATACAGCCATGGGATCCTTCCAGGCGGACACACGCTGTCTGACATGGGCAAACAGATAATAGGCCCCTACGGCGGCCACGCTTCCGCCTCCCAGACATGCCCCCAGATAATACACCTTTTTCGTTGCTACATACAACATAATCGTATAGGTAATAAAGAAAATAAGTGCACTTCCCAGGTCCTTGGAGGCAACCAATACCAGCACATAAGCAGCAGCTACTGCAGTGGTTTTTACCACCTGCTTAAAAGAGGTGTCCCGACATAACATCGTGGCCACGAAAAATACAAATATAATCTTAACAAACTCTGACGGCTGGAAGGAAAAACCGGCAATCGAAATAGACAACTTTGCCCCGTAGGTGGTACGTCCCAGAATGAAAACTACCACTAACAACATAAATCCCAAAACAGCATACAGCCAGGACAGATTTCTAAGAGACTTCATTTTTCGGATGATCACCGGAATAATCAATGCAATGACCGTAGAAAGCGCTACAATCTTGAACTGCTTCACTGCACTGTCCATATCCAGACGTGCCAGCATGATAAAGCCAATGCTCAACAGCATGCACATATGATTCAGCAGCAAAAAAGAGGACTTTTTATAAAAGATCCGGTATAGTACCTGTACTGCTATGAAATACACGATCTGTGCCAGATAAAAAATAATGATATTCTGATCCTCTGTCTTTAAGTAGATTACCAGAAAAGCCACCAAATCCATCGTAAATATGATGAACAGCTGCTTGCGTAATAAACGCTTTTTCCTTTTTTCTGAAGTCTGCTTAAATACAGTAAAACATTCCAATGTATATAATGCCATCAGAATGAGCAGCAGATATTTAGACAATTCAACAATTAAATTAATCACGTTATCACCTATTCTACTCCCCGTTTCAAGTGTCCTTTTGTAAATACAGGCCCTTGTGCGGGTACTTTTTCCCCTTTTGCGTATACTCCAAGAAACAATTTCAAAATATCTTCTGTCTCTTTTTTGCCTTCCAATGTAAAAGAAAAACGCAACATTGGAATCTTTAATTTCTTTATTTCCCCGGCTTCTTTTAAAAGCCCTGTGGGGAGACTGTTATAAATCACATTATAACAGGCATCACAGCAGCATTGTACCGGAAACGTCTGTTTGTAACGATCCTTCAACTGCAGACGCTGGTTTTTATGCGTACATCCATCTACTGTTTTCTTTACGCATTGAGCGGAAATCATCAGGGGATAATACCCATAGATCACCATTTCACTGTTATGATTATCCGCTTTAGCGATTTCTTTCTGATTCAGTTCCAGGGGCACGGTACAGGCTTGGGCAGACTGTTTTTTCCAAAATGCAGCAGCACGGTCATTCATCCGATACATATGAAAATCCAACACTGCTTTTTCTTCCAGCCCAACCTTTTTTAAAATGGCGTAAGTTTCCAGATTCCGTACTAAAAATCCCTGTGCCCCCTGCCGGATCAGATCCTGCAGCTGCTCCGCTGTCACTAAATGCTTACGCACTACATAAGGCAGCGCTATATAACACTCTTTATTCTGTCGTTTTATCTGATCCAGAATTTTCTGTATCCGCCAGCCGTCTTTGGTTTTATCAAATAGAAACAAATTTACATAGACTCTGGAAATCTCTTTTTGTGCCAGAACGGCCTCCAACTGTTCTCTTGTCTCCACACTGGCAGTATAACATATTTTTTGCTTATTTCCCATCTGTCCATGGAAGACTGCCGCTTCCTTTAACGGTATCCTAAAGCTTTTCCGCCTGTAAGGCTGCAGCATCTGTTCTGTTAATCGCTGCAGCGCATCCCGCCGCAGTTCATTCAGACTCTGCATCGGCAGGAATAGATCATCCTGCATCTCTACCTGCAGTGTTTCCATCACAAAAGGCGTATTTCCCAGTTTCGCCACCTGACGGCAAACCCGTTCTTCGGACAATGGCTGTTTCTGTGCCGGCTGCGGCACGGCTCCCACTGCTTCTGCCTGAAACTCACCGCACTTTACCTGTAGTGTAGCAGGTGAATCTAAAGATAAACGTAAGAAACCATGAATTTTTTCTTTTTTTTCTGTGTCAACATACAGCTGGCGCATCTGTTGATACAATTCTTCACTGGAACGGCTCTGCTTTCCTTTGTTTTGTTTTTCATTCTTTACCGCTATCATATCCCGTCCGTTATGGACCTTGTAGTACCCCTGATTAAATCCATCCCGTTGATACAGATCAAACAAAAGCTTCTGATCCGTCTGGGAAACCCGGTATTGATCCGGATGCTCCATCCAGAGATCCAGGTACTTCCTGTAAACAGACGTTACGCCTGCCGCATATTCCGGCTTTTTCATCCGTCCTTCAATTTTAAGCGAATACACGCCGGCATCCAGAATCTGCGGCAGCAGTTCGATCGTGCACATATCCTTCGGACTTAGGGGATAAGAAGAATCATGTCCATTTTTTAATTTTCCATTTTCATAGACCTGATACGGAAGACGGCAGGGCTGTGCACAGCGGCCCCGATTACCGCTTCGTCCGCCCAGAATACTGGAAAACAGACACATGCCGGAATAACAATAGCAAAGCGCACCGTGGACAAAACTTTCGATTTCCATATCCGTCTCTTTTTTTATCTCTCTGATTTCCCGTAAAGACAACTCTCTGGCTGTTACGATCCGGGAAACGCCAAGTTCTTTTAAAAAACGGGCACTTTCTACACCGGTAACTGCCATCTGCGTACTGGCATGAACAGGCAGATCCGGAAAACACTCACGTATGAATGACAAAACCCCAATATCCTGTACGATCACGCCATCCAGTCCCTGTTCATAATAGGGAAGCAGATATTCATACAGATTTTCTTCTAACTCTTGATTTTTTAACAAAGTATTTACTGTGAGATATAATTTTTTTCCATGGATATGGACCTCATCAATGGCAGCCAGCATCCGTTCCCGATCCAGGTTATTTGCATAAGCCCTTGCACCAAACTGATTTCCTCCAATATATACGGCATCTGCACCTGCATGGCAGACAGCCTTTAATCCCTCATAAGAACCTGCCGGTGCCAACAATTCCACTTTTTGCTCCCTCATTTTCTGCTTTCCTTTCCAGAACCTTTCACTCTTTGCAATACAGAACCTTTCCTGTAGAGCAGAAAAAAGGGGATTACTGACGCAATCCCCCGATTTTATTGCAGTAAATCTATCATTTCTTTTGCAGACGTTCTATCTCACGCTTCAGCTGTTCACTCTCTTCCCGTTCTTTATACAGTTCATTTTTAAGATTGTTCAGCTGTACCTGCGCAGAAATCAATTCATGCTTTAAGTCATACATTTCTTTATCTTTACTTTGCAGATCTTCCTCAAAAATCTCTGCCTGTTTCTTCGCTTTAAAATAGTCATCCGAAACATTCAAACTTAAAAGTGTATGCTTCGTTTCTACAGATTGTCGATTATATCCAGGTAGCTCACTTAACTCTGTAATTTTATGATTCAGATAGGACGCAACCTTCTCCAGATATTCCTTGCTTTCATAACCGCTGAGGGTAATGATCTTGCCTCCGATTAAAACCTGCGTTGTATTTTTAACTGCCATATGCGGCTTCCTCCCAAAGAAAAACTCATATATGTTTATTATAATCGAATCTGGCAGAAAAACAAGCCTAGAATTCAATTCCCAGATGTTGATAGGACTTTTCTGTGGCCATTCTGCCTCTCGGCGTGCGGGACAAAAAACCATTCTGCAGCAAATAAGGCTCATAAACATCTTCGATCGTACCGGCGTCTTCTCCAATGGCAGCTGCCAATGTTTCCAGGCCTACCGGTCCGCCGGAAAACTTTTCGATCAGCGTGGTCAGAACCAACCGGTCAATCTGATCCAGTCCATACTGATCCACTTCTAACAAATCCAACGCAAAATCCGCCACATCGGAAGTAATCTTGCCATCATACTTTACCTGCGCAAAATCCCGGACACGCTTCAGCAACCGATTAGCAAGCCTTGGGGTTCCTCTGGAACGGCGGGCCATTTCCATAGCGCCCTTTTCGTCTATTTCTACCTGAAGCACCTCTGCCGACCGCAGAATAATGGTCTGCAGTTCCTTATCCGTATAAAATTCCAGATGATGCACAACTCCAAAACGATCTCTTAACGGCGCAGTTAACAAGCCTGCTCTGGTGGTGGCCCCAACCAGAGTAAAATGGGGCAGATTCAAACGGATGGATCTCGCAGACGCGCCCTTTCCGATCAGAATATCAATGGCAAAATCTTCCATCGCAGGATACAATACCTCCTCAACCTGACGGTTCAGACGATGGATCTCATCAATGAACAGGACGTCTCCCTCCTGAAGATTATTTAAAATGGCAGCCAGCTCTCCGGGTTTTTCGATCGCCGGTCCGCTGGTCACTTTCATATGTACTCCCATTTCATTGGCGATAATGCCGGCAAGGGTCGTCTTTCCCAATCCGGGAGGGCCATAGAATAGTACATGATCCAGAGAATCGCCCCTTTGCTTTGCCGCCTCAATATAAATTTTAAGATTTTGCTTCGTCTTCTCCTGACCAATATATTCGTCCAGCCTCTGAGGACGTAAATTGCCCTCCAGCTTTATATCCTCTTCCAGTGTATCCGTTGTAATAATCCGTTTCTTCATTTTTTATGAACCCACCTAAAAACTCATTTTTTTCAATGCTTGTTTTAATATTTCTTCTATCTCCATATGTTCCGCATCCTCTACCTGTTTCACGGCACGAAGCGCATCGGCGCTGCTGTATCCCAATGCCACTAAGGCCTGAACGGCCTCTTTTTTATTATTTCGGCTGCTGTCATCCTCCGAAAGAGGCGAATTCTTTTGGTTTTCCAGCTTTTGTTCAAAGGCGCTTTCCAGATTCAACTTGTCTTTTAATTCTAATATTAGTTTTTGCGCTGTTTTTTTCCCAATACCCGGTGCTTTGGCAATAGTAGCAGCATCCTCTGCCAAAACAGCAAAACGCAGCTCATCTGCCGTAAGGCCGGACAAAATACCTAATGCCCCTTTCGGGCCGATTCCATTTACCCCTAACAGCAGCTGAAAGATCTGCAGATCATCTTTGGTCAGAAATCCATATAACTGCATCGCATCTTCTTTCACATGAAGATAGGTGTATATTTTGACCTCTTCTCCTATATGCAGATCTGCATAACTCATAGGCATAAAAATATTATATCCTATCTGCTGGTTCTCCAGTATAATCTTATTCTCTTCTATATCTGCTACTTCCCCTTTTATATATGCTATCATCTCTAACCTCTCTTTGATTCGTGCAGCTGCTTCTGTACATAAGGCTGCAGACGTTTTAAAATCTCTCTGCTCAATATACCAAGAAACGCACCCGTCACCAGCCCGGCCAGCAGCAGTACCGGAAAATAGTAAAACAAATGGACATTTTCAACCACAAGCATGGCAACGATAATCTGCCCCAGATTATGAGATACCCCTCCCGAAATACTCACGCCGATGACACTGACATCCGGTATCTTTCTTAAAAGATACATCGTCGCAATACTCAGCAGGCCGCCTGCCAGACTAAAGAAAATACTAAATAAATTACCAAATAAAAATCCTATGACCAGGATCCGGATAGCAGAAACCAGTATAGCCTCTCGAACTCCAAACAAATACAAAACAAAAATAACAGCCAGGTTAGCCAGTCCTAGTTTGATCCCCGGTATTCCGACAAATACGGGAAACAGGCTTTCCACATACCCAAGCAGAATCGCGACTGCAGTGAGCAGACCCAGTATTGCCAGCTTTTTTTGACTACTTTGCAATGATATCTACCTCGTTTTCCTCTGCATTGATAATCTCAAGAACAACTCGATTCGGAAGGCAGACAATGGTACCTCCCTTTTTATCGATCGCTCTCTGTTTGATACATAGATGATCCGGACATTTGGCCTCGATCATAGTGACCACGCCATTTTCAATTTTGCAGACATTGGTGGCGCCCACAGCTATTTCCTGATCTTCTAAAAGAGAATATGTGCCATAAACATCACCGTCCACCGTAATTTGCAGACAAGTGTTTTCCTCTGACAGAAAGAGCCGCGGCAGCAGCCATGTCAGGCCTGCCAGCAACAAAACCGCTGCCACAATGATACCGTCTCTTTTTTTCATAATATAATCACCTGTTCATCCTCTTATATACTGAGAGTATCATAACACAGATTGCCCACAGATGCAAATGTATGTTCGCTTTATTTCCACTGAGACGAACTTTCCTAAATAATAAAAAACGACTTCGCTGGGAAACGAAGCCGCTTTTTATCATTTAGTATACACACTCTTCTATTATAAGATAACTTTTCTTGGACAAAGTTCTTTACATGTACCACAGTTGGTACATTTTTCGTAATCAATGTGTGCCACATTATCCGTTACTGTAATTGCACCCTCCGGACAACCTTTTTCACACTTCTTACATCCAATACATCCAACTTTACAAGCAGACATAACGGTTTTTCCCTTGTCTTTGGAATTACATCCAACCATGACTTTCTGTTCATATGGAATCAGTTCAATTAACTGCTTCGGACATGCGGCAACACATTTACCGCAGGCCTTACAAGCTTCTTTATCCACAACCGCAATGCCGTTTATAATATGGATCGCGTCAAACTGACAAGCCTTTACACAAGATCCATAGCCTAAACATCCATGGTTACATGCCTTTGGACCGCCGCCCGGAACAAATCCCAGCATATCACAGTCCTGCGTACCGGTGTACTCATAGTTCACCGTTGTTCTTTCACAATCACCGCTACAGCGGACAAACGCTGTCATACGTGTGGACTCTCCTACTTCCTGCCCCATAATAGCGGCAATTTTACTTGCTACAGAAGCACCGCCTACCGGACAGCCATTCACAGGCGCCTCTCCTTTTGCGATTGCAGCTGCCAGACCATCACAGCCCGGAAAACCACAGCCTCCGCAATTGTTGCCGGGAAGCTCCTCTCTTACTGCAACCTCTGTTTCGTCTACTTCAACGGCAAATTTCTTACCGGAAACACCCAGAAACAAACCTATCAGGAGACCGGTTCCACCAACTAAAAGTGTAGCTATTACAATTCCTGTAATCATTTTGTCTCCTCCTTAAATAATTCCCGAAAAACCGAAGAATGCAATTGCCATCAGGCCTGCTGTCAGCAGTACATGAGGGAATCCCCGGAAAGATTTCGGAATATTGTTAAATTCCATTTTCTCGCGCAGTCCTGCCATCAATACGATCGCAATGGTAAATCCCACTGCGGTTGCAAATCCGTTTACCGTACCTTCCAGGATACTGTAATCCTTCTGTACGTTGGTAATGGCAACACCCAATACTGCACAGTTTGTGGTGATCAGGGGAAGATATACGCCAAGACTCCGATACAGAGATGGAATAGACTTCTTTAAAAACATTTCTACAAACTGCACCAGTGCAGCAATAACCAGAATAAATACGATGGTCTGCATGTATTCCATTCCTGTTGCAACAAGGATGAATTTATAAATCAGACTGGTTACGAAAGACGCCAGTGTAATAACGAAAACTACGGCGCCTCCCATACCTGCTGCCGTATCAATTTTCTTGGAAACGCCAAAGAACGGGCAGAGTCCTAAAAACTGACTCAGTACAACGTTATTTACAACAGCAGATCCAACCGCGATAATTAAAAGTTGACTTAATGCTTCCACTGTACGTCCCTCCTATTCTTTCTCTGAAACGGAAACTTTGTTTCCGCCGCAGGCATGATTTCCACAATTTGCACAATCTGCATTGCATCCGCCAGGCTGTGCCAGTTTACTGTTCGGACGTTTTTCACCCATCTTGGTTCTGACAGCAGCTAAAAATGCCAGTACAAAGAATGCTCCCGGTGCCAGAATGAAGATCGTGGCCGGTTCATAAGCTGCCGGCATCACATCAAAGCCAAAAAGCTTACCTGCACCGATCAGTTCACGAAATGCACCCAGGATGGTAATGGAAAGAGTAAATCCAAGACCCATACCAATTCCATCAAACAGAGAGGACAACGGACCGTTCTTAGAAGCATAAGATTCCGCACGGCCAAGGATGATACAGTTAACTACGATCAGAGGGATATAAATACCCAATGCCGCATAAAGACTTGGAATGAAACCTTCCAGCAAAAACTGTACCATGGTTACAAAAGATGCTACCACTACAATATAGGCCGGCATACGGACACCGTCCGGAATTATCTTACGAAGTAAGGAAATAAAAAGGTTAGAAAGCATCAATACTACGGTGGTAGCAAGACCCATTCCCAAACCATTGATACCGGAAGTTGTAACGGCCAGAGTCGGACACATTCCCAGTACCAGTACAAAGGTAGGATTTTCTTTAATAATACCGTTATACAAACGTTCTAAAGGTGAATTTTCTCTCATCTTTACTTACCTCCTTCCACATACTGAGCTGCACATAAACCTGCATTAACACCGCCTACCATGGCTCTGGATGTAATCGTTGCACCGCTTAATGCATCAATCTCGCTGTCAGAAGTAGACCCTGTTTTCGTTACGGTAAACTCTTCTACCTTTTTATTGGCAAACTGTCCTTTGAATTCATCGGTATCGGCATTCATGCCCAGACCTGCAGTCTCACCGATAGACAAAATCGAAATTCCGTTTAACGTTCCATCTTCCCGGATACCCATGGAGAAACTGATATCTCCGCCGTAACCTTCTGATGTGGTCACATTCAGTACATATCCCAAAGCTGCTCCGGAAGCGTCTACCGCCTCCATCACCTCGTTTACACTCTGGGCTGTAAATCCGGATTCTGCCAGATAGTTCTGCAGATCCGCATCTTCGCCTTCTATTACCGGTTCAAAGCTGTCTGCATCCTCAAATACCGCCTGATAAGCTTCCTGCTTTGCCAGCAGTTCCTGCTCTGCGATAGGTTCTTTTGTAATTTCATATACCAGACCAAGAAGCAGACCGGCTACCAGAGTGATCAGAGTCAGTATCATGGTGTCTTTTACTATATTGTTTTTTTTCATGCCTTTTTACCTCCTTTGCCAAAAGCTTTCGGAATGGTAAAACGTTCAATGATCGGAACAAGCAGGTTGCAGAAAATGATGGCGTAGGATACGCCCTCTGCAGAACCGCCGAAAATACGGAACAATCCCGTAAACACACCAAGACAGATACCATATACAATCTGTCCGTTTTTGGTGATTGGTGTCGTTACATAATCCGTAGCCATAAACCAGGCACCCAGCATCAGACCACCGCCGCATAAATGTGCAACCAGATAGTACATATCCAATCCATGTCCGCCGAATAACAGTACAAACACGGCAAAGGATGCTATGTAAGTCAATGGAATACGCAGATCGATCACCTTCATAGCCAGAAGGAATCCGGCACCGATCAGGATTGCGATCACAGATGTCTCACCGATGGTCCCCTGCGTATTGCCAAGGAACATCGACATTACATCTACGCTTCCGCCCGCTTTTAATTCTGCCAGAGGTGTGGCTCCTGACACTGTATCCACGATATTACCCCAGGCATTGGCAGGTACTGTAAAGTCAGTCATACGTCCCGTGAAGGAAATTAACAGAAAACATCTGCCCGCCAGTGCCGGATTCATGAAGTTCTGTCCCAGACCGCCAAACAACTGCTTTACAATAATAATAGAAAACAAACCGCCGATCACAGGCATCCACCAGGTAGCATTGGCCGGCAGATTCAAAGCCAGCAGCAAGCCTGTGATCACTGCACTGTAGTCTCCTATGGTTACCGGCAGCTTCATAAAATGCTGATAAGCATACTCAGCCAGCACACAGGTAGCTACGGATACAAGGATTACCATCAATGCATGGGGTCCAAAATTGTAAATACCGAAAAGTGTAGCCGGCATTAAAGCGATGACTACCATCAGCATCAAATTACTGGTCTTCACCTTCGACCTAATATGAGGTGAAGATGACACATGTAATAATTCACTCATTTTCTTACCTCCTATTAAGCTTTCTTCTTTCTGTTGTTCAATACAATCATACGCATAGATTTAATGGACTGTGTCAGCGGGCGTTTTGCCGGACAGGTAAAACTGCAGCATCCGCAGGAAACACATTCCATACCTTCATATTTTACAAATGCTTCTTCCTGATGTGCATCCGCATATGTGGCCAGTCTGGACGGAAGCAGATGCGCCGGACATACACTGACGCATCGTCCGCAGTTAATGCATGCCGTCTCAGGAGATGCTGATACATCATCGGAAGTCAGACAAAGCAGTGCAGAAGAAGTTTTTGTCACCGGAACATGCAGATCATATAAGCCGAATCCCATCATAGGACCGCCGGAAACAATCTTGGCCGGTTCTTTCTTCCATCCGCCGGCTGCCTCTACCAGTTCTTCCAGGTTCGTACCTGTACAGACGGAGAAGTTCTGCGGCTCAGCGATGGCATCACCGGTTACCGTAACGATACGGTGCATCAGCGGCTGTCCCAGCATAACAGCTTTATAAACAGACACTACTGTATCAATATTATCTACTACACATCCTGCATCAGCGGGAAGCATGGCAGAGTTTACTTCACGGCCTGTAACAGCCTTGATCAGACAGCGCTCTGCCCCCTGCGGATACTTTGTCTTAAGACTTGCCACTTCAATTCTGGGCTCATCCTTAACCAGATCCTGCATCAGAGAAATACAATCCGGCTTGTTGTCTTCAATACAGATATAACCCTTTGCATGATCAAACAGCGCCAGAATACATTTCAGGCCTTCAATGACCATTTCCGGATTTTCCAGCATTCTTCGGTAATCCGATGTCAGATATGGTTCACACTCTGCACCATTTACCAGAATATAGTCAATCTTTTCAGGTTCCTTCGGAGAGAGTTTTACATGGGTGGGGAATCCGGCACCTCCCATACCTACTACGCCGCCTTCCTGAATACGCTTTCTGATCTCCTCTTTTGTAAGCGCCTCTAAGGATTCGGCCGGCTGATACTCAACCGTTTCATACAAACCATCATTTTCAATTTCAATTGCCTGAGCCATAGCGCCCGTTACCAGAAGTGTGGACGTCAGCCCTTTAACAGTTCCTGACACAGATGCATGAATGGGTGCGGATACGAAACCGCCTGCTTCTGCAATCTTCTGGCCTACCAACACTCTATCACCTTTTTCCACAATGGGCTTTGCTGGCGCACCAATATGCTGAGATAATGGATAAACCAGATTGCCCTGAGGAAGATAAGTTGAGATCGGTTTTGCTTTGGATAGTTCTTTTCCATCGTAGGGGTGAATACCGCCCTTAAATGTGAACAGTCCCATGTTCATTCCTCCTTTTTTCTTTCTCCCTATATTAAAAATAAACTTATTTTTCCATGTGCCAAGCCATTCTCTATATTGTTGAGATAAAGGCTCTTCATACAATCTGTAGTAAAATTTTGCATCAATACTACCACATAAGTATATAACAAAATATACACAAATTCCAGTCAAATCTGTACTGTTCATAAAATTGTACAATTGTTTTTATTTTGTGGAAATGACTCTGTTCATTTTACTGAATTTCTAGTATGATAGAGACAATTATGAGGAAAGAAGGAAACCTTTGTGATCCATAAAAAGCAAAAATTATCGTCCTGTCAAACTGTACAAATTTATCGTTTTCGGGAATTTCTCCCGGATATCGACCGGATTCTTTTTTTTGATATTGAAACAACCGGACTCGGAAGAAGAAACTCCAGCCTGTATCTCATCGGATGCATCAACAGGGAAGAACAGACCTGGTACCGGCAGCAGTGGTTTGCAGAAACCCCGGCAGAAGAAAAAACAATTCTCTGTCAATTTATACAAACCGCGCAGAACTATTCCTGTTTTCTTCATTTCAACGGTTGTTCTTTTGATGTCCCTTATCTGCAGTACAAATGCACACATTATAAATTAGAGAATATTTTTTCGGATAAAAAGCAAATTGATTTATATCAGATTTTTTCACCCTTAAGACCTCTTCTTCCGGTTCCCTCTTTTAAACAGAAAGATCTGGAAGTCTATCTGCAGACCGAACGCAGGGACCCCTATACCGGAAAAGATCTCATCACCCTCTATAAAAAATATGTTGCTTCGCCGACACCACAGATCCTGGAGACATTGCTACTTCATAACCTGGAAGACATCCATGGATTATTATCTTTGCTGTCTTTTTATGCCATGCTGGATCTGCTACAGGGAAATATCTCCCAGTGCGAAGCTTCTCTCATTCCCTCTGCCGCGGAAGAAAATACAAAAGAACTGCTCATCCGGGCCGTTACCCGCTATCCGTTTCCGGTGCAATTCTCTCTGCGGCAGGACAGAGAATATCTGACCTGGAACGAAGACCGCCTGTCTTTGAAAGTGTCATTAAAAGACGGTTATCTCCGCTTCTACTATCCGAACTATAAAGATTATTACTATCTGCCGGAAGAAGACTATGCAGTTCATAAATCTCTGGGGACCTATGTAGATAAAGCGCATCGCATAAATGCAACAAAAGACACCTGTTACCAGCCTGTTCCCTGGAATGAATCTCTATTTCAGGAAACAGAATCCTGTACACAGTATGTCTCTTACTTCTTACAGCATTTACAATAATTCCTACAAGGAACAAAGCGGATGAGCCTGCCGTATCCCTGTAAAGATCGAGTAGGAGGAAATTTCTCTAATTGAAAAATTTCCGACCTCTCACACCATAAATGTGGTTTTGGATTTTGATTTCCACTTGCTAAAATGCTGATAATAAGCTAAATCCTGCCACACCTATAATTGCTAAGCATATGACGGATAGCAGATTATTCTTCCGAAATGCGTCCTTTCTATTTACCATAAAGTACAAAACTATACCCATCATTATTGAAAGTACTACTCCAATAACCATATGCTTATATTCACTTAAATGTATTACTTTGTCCATTCCCTCGGATATGAAAACCGCAGGAAGCAAATTCATTCCCACATATTTCAAAATATCATTCTTCATGTTAGAGAAATAAGCCCCCAAACCCAAAACTACTCCTCCAACAAATGCACATCCCAACCAAAGAGTAAAGTATTTACTGACTGTAAAATCATGTTTATTAATGAGTGATTCAGAAATGTAATATCCTAATACAGAAGATACCAGACTCATTACACTCATTATTGCTGAAACTTTTATGCCTGCTTTAGTATAATACGAATTTTCATTTTGGCTAAATTCCTTTCAAATTTTGATTTTGCTGTTTCTTCACCAGTTAGCCAAATTTGAATTTCTGATAAGACACTTTTTATAGCATTTATTAACTGTTATATCTTATCTTCAAAAAGTCCGCAAACCCTTGGAAACACTAAATTTATAGCAAGTGAGTTTGCCCTTATGCTTTCCCTTGTGTTATATCCTTTTCCCTCATGTTACGAACTCTCATAAGGGCAAAAATAAGGGAAAGAAAAACCTGTAACAAATTATAACATGAAATGAACAGGACAGGAAGAACTGATTGGAATGCTTTCACAAATTTCTCCAAAACACAAGAAGAAAGGACGAAAATATGAGGTTTATTCATGCAACATATAATATGCTCCATAACTGTATTGACGTAACCACTTTTGACGGATATGTTTTACGGATAGACTGCGAAAAAGCGGAAGAAGGATTAAAAACAACGCCATGTTCCGAATGTGCCTTAAATGCTTTGGCGATAGATAATCCTCGTGAATATGCAATACTATATCTTGATGGTTGTATGCAGATATGGATAGATGCGGAAGATTCATTAGAATTGTGGTAACATATTTTTCTTTATACGGAGGACTGGTCAAAATATAAACCAGTTCTCTCTTTATTTGTAACAAGAAGAATGTTATAATTTCATTAATCCAAATACATAAAAAAGGAATATTTATGAAAACCGATATTCAAGAACACTACGATTCCATACAGTTCAAAAAAGCCTTGCAGGAGTTACATATTACTAATGTTTCAGAACTGAAAGAGTATAATTGCGTTTCATTAGCGAACAAGCTCCGAACAGGTTACAATAAGCTGATGATTATAAGAAAACTGAATGACTTAGGCTATCTTCCTTCTGACGAAAACGCAATATCAATCCATGACATCCCTATATCAAGAAAAATGCGGAATATTTTTTTAAGAAATGGTATCATATACCTTGCACAGCTTTCTGCATATCCACGAGAAGAAATATTGCAGTTTCGGAACGTAGGTAAAAACGCTATGTTAGAAATTGATAATCTTTGTGAAAAATATGGGATTGAGATACGTTCCCTTTCTCCCATTAAAGAGGCATTCAGCGAATTTCAATTTCACAAAAAAATATATCCGCTTTTCTTTAGAGGCAACATATTTAGTGTAGATGATATCCGAAACAAATCTGCCCATGATTTATATAATATATGCGAACAGGATTACTGTCTTACCATGAAAACATACCATGCACTAAGGAAAAATGGAGTGACACTCTGCGGCTGGAATGACCAGTATCTGTTTGAAATTTTACCCCAATATAAATCTGTTCAGTTATTTAAACAATATGGGATTATTGCAGTTTCGCAGCTTTCAGATTGCAGTGAACAGCAGCTCAAAATAATATCCGACAGTGTTCCGGCACTGTCATCATTGATACAAAAGTTATTGGCAGATACACATATGGATAAAGTCGTGGACTGACTTACGCAATTAAATCATTCTTTTATCAGTTCAAACCATGCTATTTTATTTCAGAACTAATGGTATAGTATATCTTTCGCACCTCTCTGCATAGCTTTACCCATTATGTGTGGTAAAGCTGTTTTAATGTCCGTTTTCTGCTCTAATTGTCCATTTTCTGCAACGGATATTGATAATCTTTGAGGAATTGTTTATATTGTCACCATTGATAGAAAAATTACCGGCAGATACACATATGGATAAGGATATAAGCTGATTTATGCAGTTAAATCAATTTTAATCCGCACTATTTTAGCTGCTTTTCTTTATTCTGTAAGGAAAAGCACTATACCATAACCGATGTAGTACAATGAATACGAAAGGAGCAGGATATGGAAACATATATTAAAGACTTAAACCTTTCTGAGGGAGTCAAAGCAGCCCTGTCATGGACTTTACAAATCACCAAAGTTTCAGAACTTGAAGGGCTCAATTACCTGACATTTGCAAATAAATGTCCCAAAGGCTGTAATGCAACTGCCATTGCCAATGAACTGAACGCATTAGGATACCTGTACCCACCGGAAAATGAAATATCTGTTAAGGATATCCCCATGTCAAGGCGGTTGGAAAATGTCCTTATGTTCAATAACATACTATACCTCTCACAGTTATCCGTACATCCCAGAGAGGAAATATTGAAGTTCCGCAATTTGGGTGAAAGCACAATGCCGGAACTTGACAGTATATGTGAAAAATACGGTATCCAAATACGCTCATTAGCTTCTATCAAAGAGGCTTTCAGCAACTGCCATTTCCCTGCAAGATTACATACCCTGTTCTTTCAGAATGGCATATTCAGCATAGATAATCTGCAACACAAAACAGCCTATGATTTAAACGAAATATGTGGACATGATTATGCCCTAACTATGAAAACGTACTATACTTTAAGGAAAAATGGAGTTGTGTTTGATGATTGGGAGGATATGTATTTATTTGAGGTTTTATCACAGAAAAACTCCGCTTTAATATGGAGAGAATATGACCTTGCCACAATGTCACAGCTATTGGATTGCAATGAGGCACAGTTTAAAGAAATATGCTCTTCATTTCCTAAATTGTCGGAAACTATAATGACCTTATTGCCAAGCATCCAATCATAAGTATTTTTACAATATATCTAAGCACATATCTAATTGTCAATTTTGGGGGCGATAACAGCTCCCATTTTATTTTCTCAAAATTACAGCATCATATATCAGATAAAAGCATTTATTGGCGGTAAAATATTTCTTGAATTATTGGCGGTAATATATTATACTGTTTGTGTTGGCAAGGAAAGGAGGGAAGTATGCCGGAAAAGCATAGAGGGCGACCAACAACGGACAATCCCAAGACTATGCGAGTTGATGTACGTCTGACCGAAGAGGAATTACAGATGTTAGACAAATACTGTCAGCAAGCAGGCGTATCACGCCCACAGGGATTGCGTGACGGTATCAAGGCTCTCAATGCAAAAAAATAAAAGGAAGTGGTGCCGTTGGCAAACGTATTTACACCACTTCCCTTATGCCACCCGCACAAGGCGAGCTGCACAAATATTATAACACTGTCCGGCTACGTCTTGCAAGCGGCTTGTGGACAAATCAGAAAGGACAGATAAACAGAATGGGAAAGATTTTAGAGGCATTTTTGACCGACCAGCTTCGTGTAGACAGTGGGACAGAAAGGCGAAGTCCCGAGCATCAAAAGGTATCTGACAGAGGTTACGAACTCCAAGAGAAGTTAGCTGAAAAATTAAACGATGAAGAAAAAGAAATGTTGACGGAACTTGTGGAAACTCTTTTTGATGAGAGTTGCTATGACGCAGAGGCAAAATTTCAACGTGGTTTTCGGTTAGGCGTTCTTATGACAGCAGAAATTTTTGCAGAGCAGGACATGTTTCTTTAAGGCGGACATATGCTTTGAAGCAGAGTGCCGCCAAGTAATCAGCTAAAGGAGACAGGCAACCATGAATAAAAAGCAAAAGTATATCACTGACGAAGAAACAATAAACTGCCAAAAAGTAGCAGACATATTTGCAGAACTTTACGAAAGTGAGGACTTATTGGTTCTTAATGCAGGAAGATACGGTTTTGTAAAATTGCAGTATTTCAATGTCCAGTTTGGTTTTGATACCGCATATATCTTTGTAGACAGCCGAAGTTTGTTTGATGACCTATGGCGTGAATGGTTATATACGCAGCTTCTTGATTTAGCGGAAGGAACGCCAATGGAAGATATGGACTATGGGGATATATTCAAATGCCTGCCGAAAGAAAAACAGAAAGAGCTTTCTGACCAGCGGATCAGTTTTGCAAAAAAGACAGGCATTGAAAATCTGCTTGTTGAAAAAGCAGAAAAACCGCAAGAACTATTGAAAGATTTACCTTAACAGAATATATTTGGCAAAAGGAGTGCTGTATGGGAAAAGCAGGGAAAAAATCACAATGTCTATTAGACATATTTGTCAAAGTCAGGACAGTCAAAGCCTTAGACAGAGCAGTCAGCAGAAACAGTGCATACCAAGATGCACTAAAACATCAGGACAAAGCATTTGACAGACTGGATAATGCAGGGCTAAGCAAAGAACAGAGTGCAATCATTGATAAAGCGATTTCAGCCGCCAACGACTGCGGAGCAGCATATGGTGCAGCCGCTTACAGATTGGGATTGCAGGACGGAATAAGGCTTGTATCTGAAATAAAGGAATTTGAATAATTGCATATGCAAAAGAACATTTTTATAGAATGAGAGTGCTCTTTTGAGACAACGGCGACAGGGAAAATCCTTGCCGCCATTTTTTTAATAGGCTGTGTGAAACTTTTTCTGTAAATTCTGATCTTCTATGATAAGATGTGAGGCTGGGCGGCAGTTTCTGCCGTTCAGCCCTGATTACATTATTAGCAAAAACAAGCAGACATGTCAAGGGCGCCCG